>JBFWRI010000048.1:0-5148 GCA_050248995.1 Bdellovibrionales bacterium | reverse complement strand
GCAGCGCCGATACAAATACTTTCATCCGCCATGCGCACATGCATGGCATCGGCATCAGCGGTTGAGTGTACGGCCACAGTGCGGATGCCCATTTCACGACATGCGCGGTGGATGCGAAGCGCGATTTCGCCGCGGTTGGCAATGAGAACTTTGTCAAACATGGGCTTACGAGATCACCAGCAAGGCCTGGCCGAATTCAACCGGCTGGGCATCACGTACCAGGATGTCGGCAATCTTCCCGCTACGATGCGCCTTGATGGGGTTCATCACTTTCATAGCTTCGATGATCATCACGGTCTGACCCTCTTTGACGCCGTCGCCGATTTTTACGAAAGCGGGATCACCGGGTTTCGGCGCCAGATAAGTAGTGCCGACCATGGGGGATGTCAGTGTGCCGGCGGCGTCGGCTGCGGGCGGCGCAGCAGCTGCGGTAACGGCAACGGGAGCCGGAGCGGCGGCGGGCGCAGCGGCAACAGCCACGGGCACACCCGAGGTCAGCTCGCGCTTCACGCGCACAGTCTTGTCACCGTTGGTAACTTCGATTTCGCTGAGTTCGGTTTCTTTCAGAAGCTTTGCGAGATCGCGGATATAAGCGACATCATCTTTATTGGTTGGCATAGAAAATCCTGATAGGTTTGACAGGCAGATGTGGTAGCACATTGCCTGCGGAAGCGAAAGAAATTTATTCTGGTACAGAAACAATGCAGACGATTGCTATATTCGGTGGCTCATTCAACCCACCGACGCGCGCCCACCGGCTGGTCGTAGAGACCGTGAAGGATGCCCTACAGGGTGTCCCGGTTGTTGTTCTGCCCGCACCGCGGGTGGCGCATAAAGATCCCGCGACTCTGGCGCCGTTTGCTGACCGGCTGCATATGGCGCGCCTTGCCTATGACAATATGCCACAGGTAACTGTCAGTGACTTCGCTGAACATGTCGACAGTGCGCAAACGGTCGATCTGCTGGATGCGTATCGTGCCGCACAGCCGGACAGACGCGTTATCTGGGTGATGGGCGCTGACAGTTTTGTCTCGCTGCCGCTTTGGGAGCGCTGGGAAGATATTATCACGACCACGCCGCTGTTTGTATTGGCGCGTAAGGACCAAGTTGATCCTATTCATCATGCGGAACCGGCACAGCGCTTTGCGGCGCTTGAAACCACGACGCCAGAAACATTGCTGGAAAGCCCGGGGTGGTATCTGGATACAGATTTCACGGCGCCGTTTTCGGCGACCGATGTGCGGACGGCGCTGGCGCGGGGTGAGGCTTCCCCCTATCTTGACCCGTCCGTAGCCAGCTTTATTGCCACACGCGGACTTTATAAATAGCGTTTGTTGTTGCGCCGCGGGCGCTGTTCTTCTATCACCACTGCACACAAGCATTGAGGATGTTATGGCTGCCCCTAAAGCTGTTCTGGGCATCGAGAACGGCGAATTCTATTACGGCCTGAAGAGGGTCTTTGAAGGCGTGTCGTTCCAGCTGGACGACGCGCGCACCGGGCTGGTCGGCGAAAACGGCGCCGGCAAGACGACGATGCTGAAGTGCCTGACCGGCGAACTGGAACTGACACACGGGCAGGTTGTGAAGTCGCGCGGGTTGCGTGTGTCGTACCTGCCGCAGGATATTCCGGAAGAGCTGCAGCCGCTTACCGTGCGCCGGGTGCTGGAAAAGTCGCTGGCGAAAATCGGCAGCGACGAAGACTGGAAGATCGATGTGCTGTTGCACGAACTGAATGTAACACCCGAACAGGCGGGGCGCGAACTGCGCACGTTCAGCGGCGGCTGGCAGCGGTTGCTGTTGATCGCAGCGGCCACCAGCCTTGAGGATCCGGGAATCCTTATTCTGGACGAGCCCACCAACCACCTTGATTTCATGCATCTGAACAAGCTGGAAGACTGGCTGCTGAACCAGACAAAAGCGCCGATGCTGATTGTATCGCACGACCGTGCGTTCCTTGAAAAAGTCACCACACGGACGCTGTTCCTGCGGCGCGACGGGGCGCATATCTTCAAAACCGCATTTTCCAATGCACGGTCCGAGCTTTTGCAGCGCGATGCCGCCGCCGCGGCCGTTGCCGCGCAGGAAGAAAAAGAGCTCGAGCGCCTGAAAAAGATGGCAAACCAGTACAAGGCATGGGGCGTGCTGAATTCCAACTTCCACAAGAAGATGAAGACGACCGAAAAGCGCATCGAGCGCATCCAGGACAATCGCACCGACAATTATGTGAAGCGTGACCGCCAGCTGGCGCTGAATGATGAAGCGGTGGACGCCAAGACGGCGCTGCGCGTTGAAGACTATACAGTTACGGCACCCGATGGCCGCGTGCTTTACAAGGTCGATCGGCTGGCTGTAAAGCCGGGCGACCGCATCGTTATTCTGGGCCCGAACGGTGTTGGTAAAACCATGTTTCTGAACGCGCTGGCGGCATCCTATGAACCTTCGCGCACGTTTTACGATGTGACGGGCCCCATTCGTTTCAGCCCGGCGGTGAATATGGTGTATTTCGACCAGCGCATGAAGCTGCTGCCGGTCAACACGAGTATCCGCGATTACATCGAAGATGGTGATGTCAGCAACCGCACGCGCACCAATGCGCTGCTGGCCAAGGCCGGGTTTGACTACGACCGCGCCGAAGCCAAGATCGGGTCGCTGAGTTATGGCGAACAGTCGCGCCTGTGCTTCCTGCGTATGAAGCTGCTGCGCCCCAACTTCTACCTGCTTGATGAACCGACCAACCACCTGGATATCGAAGGGCAGGAAGATCTGGAAGAACAACTGGCCAATGTCGAGGTGTCGTGCGTGTTCGTATCACACGACCGTTACTTTGTGCGGGCCGCGGCAACGCGCTTTTTCGAAGTGAAGAAAATACGTGGCGAGTCGAGGTTAGTTGAGGTGGACAACCCTGACGACTTCTTCGCGTCGCAGGAGCTGGTGGAAGATTAAAGCAGCGCCATGGCGGCCATCAGTGCCATGCCGAAGTCTTCAACCAGTGTAATCGTGCTCATCGGCAGGTTCAGTACCGTACCCAAACAGGCGCAGCGGATCGTGCGTTTCTGGCGCAGCGCGTTCAGTACACCAAGGCCCGAGAACAGCATGACGACCAGCGTTACCGTGTTGACCAGCACAGGCTGGTAATCGACCAGGTAGGCGACGCCCAGCGCCAGTTCGACGAACGCGTAAATATAGCCGTAGGGGCGCCAGCGGCTGGCCAGCAGGTCGTACGATGAATAGGCGTCGGCAAAGCCGCGCAGGTCAAGAAACTTGAAGAACGAGAACACAAGGAAGAAGCCAGCCATGAAGTAGCGTGCCGCCGTTTGCGTGTCGGGCGCCGCAAGGTAGCTAACGCCAAAGATGTAAGCAACAATCAGTAACAGGGGCTGGTATGTCTGCAGCCACGATTTTGTTTTCTCATTTTCGTTGGCACTTGCAAGTGGCACGGCCTGGTAATCGCCAACAGCATGAAGGTGCGTGTTTATGGTTGCAAGGTTGGCGTCATCCGGTACCGTCAGGCGCGGCGGGTTCAGTGTAACGTGCGCGTCGGGGAAATAGCGCGTGACGGCTGCCGTGACTTTGGCCACGCATTTTTCACAGGTCATGCCGGTAAGGACGTAGGTTGTCATACATTGAATATAGCGCAATAATAAAAGAAAAAAAGCCGTTGTGGTTGGTTAGCTAAGTCCCTTTAAGAAAGTAAAAAGATCGTTTGCGGGATCATCTAAATCGCTAAGCTCTAATTGTTCAGCGACTTTATTCGCTAGCTCAACTTTCGTCAGTCGTATGCCATTATATTCGTATGGATTAGCGCTTAAGTAAGTGCTGATGATGACATCTTTTGATTCAGTAGTAGAGAAGATGGCTCTCAGTATTCTTTCGGGATAGAAATACTCTATCCCATTTTTATTTAGGACTTTTAGCTGGCGGCTGGGTTCGGGCAGGAGTGTTCTCCACTCTCTCACAAGAATGTCTTTAGCATGATCTGCGATCACATATACTTTCTGCGCATACACAGAGTTAGTTTGGCTATTGAAGCGAAGAAATTGAGTAATCGCATTTAGCGCATACTTAATATTTCCATCTGCATCGGCGCTATGCACTGAGTAATGCTTTTTGCCCAGTAGTATGAGGCACTTGTTAAGTAAAGTGTTGTCTGAGACTCCTTCCAGGATAAGAACATTTTCAGGTAGCAACAGGCTCGAAAGAGTGTTTCCAAGCAGCCTAAAGATTACAGGCTTTAAATCGCTCACAGGTTCAACGCTTATCTTGCCGGCCGCACTTCGGCTACATACGTAGTTATTCTGCGGTGTCTCGTAATCTAAAAAGTGATGAGAATGAGTAGCAAGAAATATCCGTTTCTCTGCCGAAGCCTTACTCTTAATCGCTTGAAAAAGATACTTTTGGAGCGTGGGCTCCAGCCCTAACTCTGGCTCATCAATACATAGCATCTTTATATTTGGATCAAATAGCTTGATAAAGATTTCAAGCGTTGCGCGCATGCCTGAACCTTGCTTAGTAATGGAGTGGCCGTTAATTTTTAAGAGTGATGGGGATGCGCTATTTTCGGGGTCTTCCTTCTCTTCATAAACCTTTGTTGGAAAATGCTTATTATACCATTCAATAATCGGCATTCTCTGGGCATCTTTTAAATTGAAAAGATCTTGCAGCGCTTGCATCGGCCTCTGCATATTATCATCTTGCGCCCCTAAAGCTTGGTTCACATAGTTATTGTAGCTTTTAAGGTAGCCTCTATCCTGTGCTCCTTCGCCAGCTAGAATAGTTCTGTTCACATTTACTATATAACAAGTGGGCCCAAATGTTTTTCCGATTGATCTAAGGAATGTAGATTTACCCGAATTATTACTGCCAACAAAAACAAACATATTTTTGTCGTCAGGGATTTCTATATCTCCGCCCTCAAACTGGCTTTCCCTATCATTAATTCTCATTGATGGCCTTTAGTTATAAAGAAGGATATATAAATGCCGGGGGAAGTGGTGGTTGGGGAAGGATTCGAACCTTCGTACGCTCGCGCGGGCAGATTTACAGTCTGCTGCCATTAACCACTCGGCCACCCAACCATTTTTCCGGCTCAGACAATTCTGGCAATCGGGGCCAAAAGCGCCTAAAACGAACGCCATGAAAAACCATAAA
>JBFWRI010000047.1:0-5191 GCA_050248995.1 Bdellovibrionales bacterium | reverse complement strand
CTGTTGCAGCGCTTTGGCCAGCGGCGCGTTGGTCAGCGCTGGATCAATACCCTTGGGGCGGCCACGGTTTGCAAGGATGACAATTTTGGCATCCCGGGCAATCAAGTCGCGCAAAACGGGCAGGGATGCCTGGGTGCGGTAATTTCCGGCAATCGCTGCCACATCCGTTGTCTCGATATTGAGATCGAGACGTAAAAGTACCGTTTTGTTTTTGACATCGAGATGGGAAAGGGGCGGTAGGTTCAATGAAAACCCTTAATAAAGAAGAGGTTAGAAGGTTCCTGACTGGTTTAACTTCCCTTTTGTTGACTTATAGCTTGTTCTTCGACTATCAACAACGCCTGCTTTTATGATTTTCGGAGTTTTCGATGAGCCTTACTTACCAGCCCAGCAAACGCGTCCGCAAGCGTCGTCATGGTTTTCGTACGCGCAGCGCCTCGACAGGCGGCAAGAAGGTACTTGCCCGTCGCCGCGCGCGGGGCCGCAAGCGTCTTTCGACCTAAATATTCAAGGACAATCTTAATGCGTGCAGCCAAGACCCCAAAAGGTACCATCGGCTGGCTGACGAAGCGTGCCGATTATCTGGCACTCCAAACCGGTACCCGCTGGGCTACCCCTTTTTTTGTTATGCAGGTCCGTCCGTTGAAAGATGATGTATTCGCGTGGCGCGTCGGTTTCACCACCAGCCGCAAAGTCGGTAATGCGGTTACCCGCAATCGCGCCCGTCGCCGTCTTCGTGAGCTAGTGCGCAACCATTTGCCCGAAATCATGCAGCCCGGTTACGACGTGGTGTTCATCGGCCGCACATCTGCGGCTAGTGTGCCCTTCGACAAACTGATGGCCGCGTTGACAGACGCGGCGCGGAAGCTGAAGGTAGCGGTATGACCGACTGGCAAATTCTTTTAGCCGCATACATTCTTGGCAGCATCCCGTTCGGCCTGCTGCTGACGCGTTTGGCCGGTCTTGGCGATATCCGCAATATCGGCAGCGGTAATATCGGCGCCACAAACGTGCTACGCACTGGCCGCAAGGCGCTGGCGCTCTGCACGGTTATTCTGGACGCGTTGAAGGGCACGATTGCCGTATTGCTGGCCGAATACCTTCAGCCCGATCTTATGGCGTTAGCCGCGCTATGCGCTTTACTGGGCCATCTGTATCCCATATGGCTCAAATTCAGGGGCGGCAAGGGTGTCGCCACGGCGCTGGGTATCTGGCTGGGTCTGTCGCCTACAATCTTCGCCATTATGGGAATCGCCTGGCTGCTGGGCGCGTTTATCACCCGCCGTTCGTCGTGCGGCGCGCTGGCGGCAGTAGCCGCTTCACCGGTTGCTGCTTACTTCCTGCATCCGGAGTATTTCGCCGTTGCGCTGGTTATGATGGCGCTAATTACGCTTCGTCACAGAGCGAATATTGAGCGCATTATAAAAGGAACGGAACCAAAAATCGGCGAGGCATAATGTATCGCGAACTTAAAGAACAAGAAAAAGTCGACTGGCTGCAGCTGATACGCAGCGAGAATGTCGGTCCTGTCACCTTTCGCCGCCTGCTGGAATTTTATGGTAACCCTGCTGAAGCGCTGCGTATGCTGCCCGAACTTGCGCAGAAGGGTGGGGCCAAAAAGCCCATTAAAATCGCTGATCGCGGCGTGGTGGAAAAGGAATTTGCGGCCGCCAGAAAGATGGGCGTCGAGATTGTGTGCCTGCCGGAAGCCTGCTATCCGCGCCTGCTGCGTCATATTGATGATGCGCCGCCCCTGCTGATGTGCCGTGGCCATACAGCGTTGCTGGAAAAACCGGCGTTGGGCATTGTCGGCACACGTAACGCATCACTGAATGCGCGCAAGCTGACAGACAGACTGACGGCTGATCTGGGCGAGGCGGGCTTTGTGATTGTCTCGGGCCTTGCGCGGGGCATTGACGGCTGTGCGCATCAGACGGCATTGAATACAGGTACTATCGGCGTGCTGGGTGGTGGTGTTGATGTAATCTACCCGGAAGAAAGTACCAAGCTGTATGAAGAAATGATCGAACGTGGGCTTGTGATTTCGGAAGCGCCGTTGGGATATACGCCACAGACGCATGATTTCCCGCGTCGCAACCGCATCATCTCGGGCCTGTCGCTAGGTGTGCTGGTTGTCGAGGCCGCCTTGAAATCAGGGTCTTTAATCACTGCACGCATGGCGCTGGAACAAAACCGCGAAGTATTTGCGGTGCCGGGTTCGCCGCTGGATCCGCGCGCGGCAGGCACCAACAACCTTATTCGCGAAGGGGCGGGTATGGTCGAATCAGCAGCCGATATCCTGCGTGTTCTGCGCCCGCAGCTGCCTTCGCTGGCAGAGAACGATAATATTTCCGGCTTCGCATCGCCTGAAAATTCGTCATTCGATTCAGATATCGGTACGGCGCGAAACGCCATCACCGACCTGCTGTCGCCTACGCCGAACGCAGTCGATGATGTAATAAGAACAAGCGGTTACAGTCCGGCGCTTGTCTTAACCGTCCTGCTTGAGCTAGAGCTTGCCGGCCGTCTGGCGAGGCAGCCTGGCGGTAAGGTCGCGTTAATCGCCTAATATATATAAGAGAGTCATGAGCAAGAACTCGGTCGTCGTTGTCGAAAGCCCGGCAAAGGCCAAAACCATAAACAAATATCTGGGCAGCGGTTACACCGTGCTGGCCAGCTTCGGTCACGTGCGTGACCTGCCGCCGAAAGATGGTTCGGTTGAGCCGGATAACGATTTCAACATGCATTGGGAACTGTCGGAGCGCGCGGGGCGCCCGCTGTCCGATATCGCTAAGGCCCTGAAGGGCGCCGGCACTTTATATCTGGCAAGCGACCCTGACCGTGAAGGGGAAGCCATTGCCTGGCACGTGAAAGATGTGTTGCGCGACAAAGGCGCGCTGAAGAACGTGGATGTGAAGCGCATCACGTTCAACGAAATCACCAAAGCGGCCATCAAGGACGCTATCGCCAATCCGCGTGAGCTCGACCAGCCGCTGATCGATGCCTACTTGGCGCGCCGCGCACTGGATTACCTTGTCGGTTTCTCGCTGTCGCCGGTGTTGTGGCGTAAGCTGCCAGGTTCGCGCAGTGCGGGCCGCGTGCAGTCGGTTGCGTTGCGCTTGATTTGCGAACGCGAATCCGAGATCGAGGCTTTTAAGGCCGAAGAATACTGGACCATCGGCGCTAACTTCCAGACCAGTACCGGACAGGTATTCCCGGCCCGCCTGACACAGTGGCGGGGCAAGAAGCTCGAGAAGTTCGATATCAACAACGAAGCCGCTGCCACAGCCGTGGTGAACGGCCTGCAGGGCGCTACATTCAATGTCGGCAGTGTCGAACGCAAGCAGGTGCGCCGTAACCCGTATGCACCGTTCACGACATCGACGCTGCAGCAGGAAGGATCGCGCAAGCTGTACCTTGGCGCCACGCGCATCATGCGCATTGCCCAGCAGTTGTATGAAGGTGTGGATATCGGCGGCGAGACCGTCGGTCTTATCACCTACATGCGTACTGACGGTGTTACCATTGGCGCCGACGCCATCAATGCGATCCGTAATCAGATCGGCAAGGACTTCGGCAACGATTACCTGCCGCCGGCGGCCCGTGTGTATCAAACCAAAACGAAGAACGCGCAGGAAGCGCACGAAGCCATCCGGCCCACCGATATCGCGCGCCGTCCACAGGATGTGGCCAAGTATCTAGATGACGAACAAAAGAAACTTTATACGCTGATCTGGCAGCGCACGATGGCTAGCCAGATGGCTGCCGCCGTGATGGACCAGGTTAGCGTGGATATCATCGCGAATAAAGAAGCAGCCATGTTCCGCGCTACTGGATCAGTTGTGCAGTTCCCGGGCTTCCTGTCGGTTTACCAGGACGCCAAGGAAGAAGAAGACAACGAGGAGAATCGCCGCCTACCGAACGTTCAGCAGAATGAAACGGTGGATATGGCCGACATTACGCCGGACCAGCATTTCACTGAGCCGCCGCCGCGCTATTCGGAAGCGTCGCTGGTCAAGACGCTGGAAGAACTCGGCATTGGCCGCCCGTCAACCTATGCCAGCATCATGCAAGTATTGCAGGATCGTAATTACGTGAAGCTGGACAAGCGTCGCTTCACACCCGAAGACCGTGGCCGTCTGGTGACGACATTCCTGATGACGTATTTCAAGAAGTACGTCGAATACGATTTCACAGCCAAGCTGGAAGAAGAGCTGGACGAAATTGCTGAAGCGAAGACAAAGTACAAGAAAGTGCTGAAGGAGTTCTGGGCCGGTTTTCACAAAGCCATTGATGGTACGAAAGACCTGCGCGTTTCCGAAGTTCTGGATGTGCTGGATGCCGAACTGGGCCCGCACTTCTTCCCCGACGGTAATCGCACCTGCCCGGCATGTAAAACAGGCCGTCTGGGGCTGAAGCTTGGCAAGTTCGGCGCTTTCATCGGCTGCAGTAATTATCCCGAATGCAAGCACACGCAACAACTGGCCGTGGCAACCGACGAAAACGGCCAAGCGCCGATTGCCAGTGACGGGCCGAAAGAACTGGGCGTTGATGAAAAGACCGGCCTGATGATCACTCTGCGCCGCGGCCCGTATGGCCCGTATGTGCAGCTGGGCGAGGCGCCTGAAAAGCCCAAAGAAAAACCCAAACGCAAGAAGGGCGAGAAGGCTGAAAAGATTCCCGGGCCCAAGCGCGTGTCGCTGCCGCGCGGCATCAACGCTGCCGATCTTGACCTTGCAATGGCACAAAAACTGCTGACGCTGCCGCGTGATATCGGCCTGCACCCCGATAATGCTGATATGATCACGGCCGGTATCGGTCGCTTTGGTCCGTACCTGAAGTGGGGTGCGACATATAAATCAATTCCAGCGGGCGATGATGTGTTAACAATCGGTTTGAACCGCGCGGTCGACCTGCTGTCGACGGCCAAGCCGAAAACGCCAGCAGTAGAAGTTGGCAAGCACCCGCAGAATAAAAAACCGATCCTGATGGCCACCGGCCGCTTTGGGCCCTACCTGAAGTGGGGCAAGATCATGGCGACCGTACCAAAGGAAGACCGTGATGGAACGCTCAGTCTTGAACGCGCAGTCGAGATTCTGGCAGCGAAAGCCGAGAAGGGCGGCAGCGGCAAAGGCAAAGCGACAAAATCCAAGAAATCAGCTAATGATGATATGAACACAGAAAGTAACGA
>JBFWRI010000046.1:0-6577 GCA_050248995.1 Bdellovibrionales bacterium | reverse complement strand
GGCAGTGGGTTGCACATCAACGCGGTTTTCAAGCGCGGCAAGGCGTTGGTCGATGCGATCGACCATTTCATAAAGTGTCGGCATGGCGTCTCCGGAAACACGGAACAAACAAAAACCTCGCCCGGTTTTATTTCCTGGACGAGGTTTAAATGTGGGTATTTAAATGTATTAACTTTGGCCGTTTGGCTTGTGCGCTGTGTTATTTTTACGGAAAAGGCGCTCAGCCCAGTCGGGATCGTATGTTGGTGTATGCAGCGGTACATAGCGCATAGGTTGTGGGCGTTGGCCTGATTGTTCAGGGCGTTCACCGCGGAAGTTTAAATCATCTAAAAACATGAGATATATCCTTTGTTCTTACAGGGTCAACATACCACAGGATTGCCGGCCCTATTTAGTTTCATTGATAACTGTTTGATTTATCAATTATTTGTCAAAACGCGGAAACGCATGCGCCCGCGATAGGTAAGGCCGTCGCCGTCCAGCGACTGGTCGGCGCTGGCAAAGGTCACTTGCGCGGTGCTGCCGCCGGCCAGATTCAGCGTTTGCATGTGCAGGCTGGCGTAGATTGCTTCTTCAATCGTGCGCAGTTCATGCCGGCCACGGTAGCGGCTGTAAATCTCCAGCGTGAACGAAATGGCAAGGTCGGATGTGCTGTGCGTATCAAGCGCGGCGGCGCCCTGGTCGCCATAGCGCACGAACGGATACTGCGTGGCGGGCGGCGTGTGATCGTACAGGCGCACGGGCGAACCGAGCAGCGACTGCAGCGTGCTATCGGCCGACAGGCGCGCGTGCACCGCCGCCTGCACAAGGCGGATGTTGTAGGTCATGTTGGGGTCCTTAGGGGTTACTCGGCAGGAGTTATCTTGGAATAATGTTCCATTCCGTAATGAGTCATATGTTTGTGAACAGCTTCCCAGCGCTCTATGGCGTTAGGCTTTGAGAGCTTGCTATCTTCAACGGACAATAGGAGTTTTATTTTGTAATCGGGCCTCGCAGCTTCATCCAACTCGATATTATGGAACACCAGCAAGCCATAATTTATGCTAACTCCGCAATAGTTGCGCACCAGATCTTTCGTGGTTGATTGTGCAATGGCCTTTTGCAAGGCAGGCGTTAGTAACTTGTCGTAGTGCTCTATAAACTCTTGCCTTGAGAAAATTGCAAAGTATTGGCCATTGGCAAGACCTTCAACGGGCCAGTCCATCTGATCAAGAATCCTGTCTTTGTCATTCGTGCTGAAGGCAGACTGCAAGCTCTTGAAGTATTCTTCCTCTTCCTTTCTGATAATTGGAACTTCTTCGCGCCAGCTGTCCTGTTCGGGGTCGCCGCTGTATACTCCATTATCACATGGCTCATCACTGAAATCTTGGGAGCATGCCGGAGAGACAGTGAGCAACGCGGCCAGGAAAAGAATGGTTTGAAACTGCAAGCTCTACCTCTTGAGAAATTGTTCTCGTTCCGCTACTCGCCGTGGTTTCAGGATAGGTTTGTACCCTTGAGGGGTTTTAACTTTATCCCACAACAGAAATGCATTAGCAGCGGCATTATAATCCCCACGATTAAGGAACTTCAAGACAGAAGATGACGCGAAGTTTCCCTCGCCGATATTATACGTAAGGGAAACCAAGGCATCAAACTGGTTCTGAGTCATGGGAACGCGCACGAGTCGTTGAACAGCGCGTCGCGCAATACCTAAATCAGCATTGAAAAGCAACCGCGCTTCTGAGGCAGTAATCCCATTGGGCCACGACTCGCCTGGCAAGATGAGGTGGCCATAACCAATGGTCGGCCTCAAACCTGCATCAGGATACCGTCGGAGCTCTAGCCCTTCGCGCTCGATTAGGAGATCAATACCAGATCGGCTGACAGAGCGGCGAGTAGCGGGTATCGATGTCATCTGCAGCGGTTGGTAACTTGCGGGTGGCAATGGTTTTTGTGATGCAGGGTCCCGTGTAAACGGCGCATTCTGATATCCTGCGCCAGTGCTGCCGCCTGATGCAAAGGCATCTGTCCATTCCCCACCATTGGCATTGCCAGCAGGAACACGCGGTTGCGACGGGTCGAAGCCAGCCTTTACTGCCATGACACGTACAAGTTGCTGCGAGAGCGACAGTGGGATGATGCCAGTGTGGCAGTAATGCGTTGTTACTTCTTTCAGTAATCCATGGTGCACAGCCTCAACAAACTTAGCGTCGACCTTCATACGGCACCGCCTTCGGTCGCAAGGATGTCGGTATAGATAAAGCCCGGGCGCGGCAGGATCGCTCGGATGTTGTAATTCACACCTTCCCATTGCAGCCGCGTGGCGACAGAAATGTCGCTGCGCGTGCGGATGGTAAAACGGTATGACGACTGGCCGATGTTCTGGCCGTTATCCCACTTCTCGCGTGCGGAAAGCGGCGTCACCTGCGCCCAGGTTGTGGCCAGTGTGCTCCACGAAACGCTGGCACCGCCTTCGCTGTCGGCGGTGCGGGTCTCGCTTTGAAAAGTTATGCGTTCGGATAATGAGCCGATGCTGATCATGATGGACTCCTTTTGCGGGTACACTCTGCACTTTGCGCAACCGTCCCCCGCCGTGTTACTTCACCTGTATGACGCGGTAGGATGAATACAGCTGGCGCGTTGCTGCCGGCAGCTCCAGCGACTCGTCACCACGACGCTCATACAGCGCGGCGATATGCACCAGCATGCCGTGGCGCAATGCGGCGGGCACATCGGATGCACTGGCGCCATAACCGCAGGTGAAGTCGATCTTGATGCCGTTGACGTTGCGCATCAGGGGCAGTGACACTGCGTCGCGCAGCACCACGGCGCCGGGTGTGCGGGCTGTGTCGGCCATGTAATCGCCGCTGTCCAGCACGCTTTCGTTATCGTCGTCGTCAAACGTTGAAAACGACGTGACGGCAATCAGCGGCGCGCGTTGCAATGTGATGGTGCGCAGGGCATAGGCGCTAACAGGTAAATCGCGCACGCCATCCCACCACGGAACCGCCGACTCCGGCAGATTGTTCAGCCACAGGCGCCAGGTTTGCGTGATCAGCGCGCGGCCGGTGTAATCTTCGCACGCTTCGCGCGCGACGGTGAGCAGCGACGTGACCAGCGTGTCGTCGGCGCTGTGTTCAACACGCAGGTGCGCCTTGGCTTCGGCCAGCGTCAGCGGCTCGGATGCAGGCGCAGTCACTCGGATAAGTCCGGGCATAAAAGAAACTCCTGAAAAGAATGCCCCGTCCGCAGGGGGAGAACGGACGGGGCGGGGGAGAGGTGTTAAGCGACAGGCTGCTGCGCGGCGTGGCCGGCAACGACGATGGCTGACGACAACGCACCGGTTGTTGTGCCCGCGCACGTCATGACAACACGCACGTAACGCTTGCTGCCAAGGTAGCCGACGCGTTGCACGGTGCCGTTGCCTGCCGACGAGCTGACAGCGGCAAAGCTGCCAGCCAGATCGCCGGCGGCAATGGCATCCCAGTTGCTGCCGTCGTCCGACTCTTCAGCCGAAGGCGTGTGCGTGCCGTCGGTATGCGTGCCGAACAGCACGACGAACGCCGCGCTGCCGTAATCACGCAGGTCGACCGTGCTACCGTCGGCTGACGACGTGCGCGCCGCCGGGCTAAGCGACAGCAGGGCGTTGGTTTGTGATTTGATATCTTTAAGCATATTCTTTCCTTTCAGTTTGGGCGGGTAACGGACTTCGCGGCCTGTCTGCGAACGTTGTTCGCATGGCCGCTGCATTCACCCCCGCCTTGCAAACTCTTTATGAAGCGAAGTTGACGAACTTGATCGCGTCGAAGTTGGTGACATCGCCGCCAACCCGCTTGCTGCAGCGGAACTTGACGAACGGTGCTGCCGTGTACGGGTCGCGGAAGATGCGCAGGCCCAGGCGATCGACGATGGTGTAGGCTTCGCGGAAGTTGCCGAACGCAACCGACAGCGAACCCGTGCCCTTGGCCGGCATGTCTTCACACAGCACCACGGGAAAGCCCAGCAGCGTTGCCTGCTGTTCGCCCGACAAGCCCGGCTGCCAGATGTACTGGCCCGTCGTGTCCTTGAACTTGCGGATATCGTCGGCCACGGCGCGCGGCATCAGCCATGACGCACCGTTCATATAGCCCGACTTCAGCTTGTACATCACCGAGATCAGCGTGTCGGCCGGGTTGCTGCCAGCGAACGCGCCGTTGGCCCCGGTTTTCACGTGTTCGAACACGCCCCAGTCGCGGCTGTCGTCGGCTGTGGCGGCTGTGCTGTAGGTGGCGATGCCGCGCGGCTGGTTGACGCCGGTGCCGCTGATGAACGCAGCGTTCTCGCGCCGGGCAAAGCGGTCGGCAATTTTGTTCACAATGAACTCTTCCATGTTCACGCTGGCGTCATCCAGCAGCTTTTGCGTCAGTTGTGGCTGGGCGTGCAGCTCGTGCGCCGCGATGCGAATGCGGCCGAACGAACCGGCATCGGTTTCGGCACGGCTTTCGGTTTCACCCACCCAGTCGGCGGCAGCGTCTGATGCGTCGCGCAGCAGTTCGATGGCGTCGCTGTTGATTGACAGCACATTAGCCAGCTGGCGCATCGGCGTGGCTTCGTTCAGGCGATTCAGCACCATCTCGCCGATTTCGGCGCTAACGGCAAAGCCGCCATCAGGGTCAGAACCGACCAGCAGCGACTTCGTGCCGCCGATATTATCGTCTTCAATGATGCCGGTTTTGACGTATTTCAGAAAGCGGCGGGTTTCTTCGCCTTTTTCTGGTTGTGCGGTGTTGGTAGGCGTGGCCGGGCGGGCAGCAGCCGTTTTGATTTGGCGCAGCGTGTCGTTCACGTTCTTGAAAGCGGCATCGCTTTCTTCTTTGTGCTGTTCAAAAGCGTCTGCCAAAGCATTCTGGCCGCTTTTCATTTCCATGAGATCGTAATCCATAGAGTCTCCGTGTTGAGGTTGTTGAAATTCGAGCACTAAAAAACCCGCACGGGCGCTCGGCTCCCGGCGGGGGTGTTTTGGTGTGATTGACTTTATCTAGTGGTGACCTGCTGAACAACTTTTCTGATAGCGGGCAGGCGCATTTCCATTTCCTCTGGGCCGAGGTTGAATGAGCGTGCCCATACCGAGACGAAAGCTTCCAGAATGGCGGCTTCCGACATTTGTGACTCGCTGGTGCCATTGACTATCGAAGCGATCTCGTGTGCTTCAGATGTATACTCATCAGCAGGGGCGCCGAGAGCAATAAAGCCTTCGATGTCCTCATCCCGCAAAGCCTGATCCAGTAATTGAAAAGATAAAGTCATGGCGTGTCCTTAGTGGCGAAATAATGTTATAATTTTTCCAGCATTTCTACCATATGTTTCGATAGCTAGAGTAATGCCATTGGCCCCACGGTATACAAACTGAATAGTGCCATACTTTCCGATCTTAGCTTTTACATTTCCTGTTGCATGAGCGGTCCGCATTGCTTCCCGTATATCTTTTTGAGTGATGGTGCGCTCACCAGTGCGCTGGCGCCCATGGTCAGTAAGTCTTGCTAAGGGCTTTTCCAAAGTACGCCGCAAGGCTATAGCGCCGCTGATGGCAGGGCGGATAGCGCGCAAGGCCGGAATGGCCAATTCAGGATAGAGGCCCTGAAGGCCCGGTTCGCGTTCGTACCCATCACCATAATTTGTAAAAGTTCTGGGTTGCCGTGCAGTCGGACTGCGCAATTGTTGTGTGGCAAACGAAGGTCCCTCGCGACTGGCGCCGGTTTCTGTCCACTGTCCGCCGTCGGAGTTTCCGGCTGGGACACGCGGTTGTGACGGGTCGTATTTCAAAAATGCTTTATGTTGCTTTACACCACTGATCCTGGCGGCGCGGTTGGCGGGCTGGGTGACGAGTGAGATTTCGTCGAGCTCGATGCTTTCCAGGATGCGCGCACGGCGCGTGGCGTCATAACGGCTTTTGATGATGCGGTAACCAATCGAAAGCCCGGTAACGGCGCCTTGTTTCACCAACGCATAAACTTCGCGGCCAAGTTTGGTGCCAAGATTGATCTGCCCGCGCACCAGCAGGCCGATGTGGTCTTCGGCAGCCTTCACCCACGCGCCGCACGGGCGCCGGTCGTCGTGCATCCACAGCATGGCAGGCGCGCGTTTGGATTTTTTGTAATTGGCAAGGGCCGCAGCGAACGCACCACGCGGTACGATGTCGTTCTGGTCGTCACGCACGCCGAACACGCTGGCATAGCCGACGATAGTGCCGGCATTATTATTCTTCGTGAGGGGTACGAAGGCGGTTTTGGTAAGTATCATATATAATCCTTACTGCAGAAGGCCGGGAAGGAGCTGTTCTTCGGTTGAGCTGGGCAATAAATCGCCGCCGGCAACAGGGTCGTACCCCAGTGCGGCGCGTTTTTCGTTGACGGTCAAAAAGTCGGCGCTGCCGACCTTTTCCCATAAGCGGTCGCGGCGCGGAACGAGTGCTGAAACTTCGTCCATATCAATATCAAGGCGCAGTTTCTTGTCGAACATCGGCACTAACCAAGCGTTGAGCGAAGCGAGTAAGCGCTGAGCGAGTGGTAATACAGTTTCTTCGTACAGTGCCAGCCGCGCTTCTACCATATTATTG
>JBFWRI010000045.1:0-6964 GCA_050248995.1 Bdellovibrionales bacterium | reverse complement strand
ATGCAAGGCGCGCCGAAGTACCCGCCCGGCTTTGCACATATTGATTATGTAAATCCCGATGCGCCTACAGGTGGGGTGCTGCGCCTGAATGCGCTGGGCACGTTCGATACTCTGAACCCGTATATCATCAAAGGCGCAGCTCCACGAGTCGAACAGTATAATGTTTACGTGTTTGAGGCGCTAATGTACCGCAGCGCAGACGAACCCTTTAGCTTATACCCTTGGCTAGCTGAAAGCCTCTCCGTGAATACAGAGCGCAGCAAGGCGACATTCACGCTGAACCCGAAGGCGCGCTGGCAGGATGGCAAGCCCGTCACCGCTGATGATATCCTGTTCACAGTTGAAACGCTGAAGACCAAGGGCCGCCCGGCACACCGCGCTTATTACGGCAAGGTCGATAAAGTCGAGAAGCTTGGTGAGCGTACTGTGGCGTTCACTTTCAAAAAACTCGCTGACGGCAGTTATGACCGCGAACTGCCATTGATCATCAGCCTGATGCCGATTTTACCAAAGCACTATTGGGCCGATAAGGATTTTACCCAGACGACACTGGAGCCACCATTGGGTAGTGGCGCTTATAAGGTTGCATCGATTGTTCCAGGTCGGAAGATCATGCTGGAACGCGTACCTGATTACTGGGCGGCCGACCTGCCCGTGATGCGCGGTCTGCAGAACTTCGACACCATTACGATCGACTATTTCCGTGATGATACCATCGCCCGCGAGGCATTGCTGGCCGGCGCTTTGGATCTGCGCTTTGAAAGCGACCCGCTGAAGATGAGGCAGGCGTATCAGGGCGCCGCTATTGACAGCGGCGCGGTGGAGCTGGTGACCGTGTCGCACCGGCGGCCCGAGCCGTACAAGGGCATTGTCTTCAACACGCGCCGTCCGCTATTTGCCAACAAGGCACTGCGTCAGGCCTTGAGCATTGCGGCTGACTTTGATGCGCTGAACAAAACCCTGTTCGGCGGCATTTATAAAAGAAGTCTGAGCAGCTTCCCGAATTCTGTTTTGGCACTTCCGGATACGGCGGATGAAACGCTGACGCGCCGCGAACGCCTGCAGAAGGCCAAGCACATTCTGACGCAGGCAGGTTACACCTACAAAGACGGGCGACTGATGACGCCGGATGGACAGCCGGTACAGTTCCAGATCTTACTGGGCGATGCTGCCGATGAACGACTGGTAACAAGCTGGCGTGAAGCCATTCGCCCGCTGGGCGCCGACATCGATGTGCGCACGGTGGATAGTGCCCAGTTTCAGGCGCGGCTGAACGATTATGATTACGACGCGATGGTATTCCGCTGGATCAACAGCCTGTCCCCGGGCAACGAACAGCGCATTTACTGGGGCAGTGCCGCCGCCGATACGCCCGGCACGCGCAATTATGCCGGCGTGAAAGACCCGAAGATCGACGCTGTGTTGAACACGTTCCTGACGGCAACCGATTACCAGCAGGTGATTGACGCCGCGCACACGCTGGATCGTCAGTTGATCGAAGGCGCCTATGTGATCCCGTTCTTCCATCTGGGCGCTGATCTGGTGGCGCGTTCGAAGCATATCCGGTGCCCTGCAAACCCGCCGATGACGGGCTTTGAACTGCGGAGCTGCTGGTATGATTGAGGGCCTGAGCCGCACGGAGATTTTTGCAGGACTGGCAATTGTGGTGGCGGCTGTTCGCTACATTACTTATCTGTGGTCGATCTATCAGCGTAAAACCCGTCCGCATGCCTTTTCATGGTTCTTGTGGGGGCTTGTCACTGGCATCGGTGCGGCAGCACAGGCCCAGCTGAATGGCGGCCCGTCGGTATGGGTTCTGACGGTAGTGGCTGCAACATGTCTGTTCATTTCCGTTGTCGCTGTTTTCGTCGGCGAGAAGAACATCACGCGCAGTGATAAGATCACTTTTGGCGGCGCGCTGGCAGCAATCGTTGTCTGGCAGCTGACATCCAGTCCAATCCTGGCATTGGTATGCGTCATTCTGGTCGATTGCCTTAGTTACTGGCCGACGATCCGCAAGTCGTGGAATGATCCGTGGGGCGAACCGCCGGGATCATACTTCTGGGCAGGTCTGCGCTACTTCCTTGCCCTGTTCGCCGTTCCCGATGCGAAGATCAGCACGCTGCTATATCCTGCATTCCTGATGGCCAGCGACTGGGGCTGCATGATCTACTTCATCTGGCGGCGGAAGGTATTGTCACGTGGCCGAGTATAAGGAATTATTTGCGCTTATCGCATCGCTGCTGTCGATTTATGCGCATATTCCATACATACAGGCGATGTATCGCGGGACTGCCAAACCACATGTATTCACTTGGTTTCTGTGGGCGCTGATGACGTTCATCGCCTTCGCGGGCCAGCTTGCGGCTGGCGGCGGGGTTGGTTCTGTCGTCAGTGGTGTTACGGCGCTGTTATCGCTTATAGTGGCTGTTCTGGCTCTGCGTATGGGCGAAAAAAGCATCACACGCAGCGATTGGGTCGCATTTATCATCGCGCTGTCGGCAATCCCGGTGTGGCTGGCGACGGGCGACCCCCTATGGTCGGTTATTATTGTGACGGTCATCGATGTTGTTGCTTATTGGCCCATGCTGCGCAAATCGTGGCTGAAGCCGCATGAGGAGCCGGCGTTGATGTACGGTCTTGGGATGATCCGGCACACGTTGACAATGCTGGCGATGGCGAACACAACGCTGACAACACTTGTTTTTCCGGCCGCACTGTTCTTCATGAATGTCGGCACGTTCGCCATGTTGATGTATCGCCGTAAGGCATTAGCTGTCGGTTAGCATCTTCTGCTTGCCGACATCGGTGGTCAGCAGTTGTTTGGCGATTTCGGCGCGCAGCTTTTCAAAGGCACGGTTTTCGATCTGGCGCACGCGCTCGCGCGAGATATCGTAGTGCTGCGAGAGGTCTTCCAGCGTGGTCGGCGGTTCGCGCAGCCGCCGTTCGGCCAGAATGTGCCGCTCGCGCGGGTTCAGCGCCACCAGCGCCTTCTTCAGCATTTCCTGCCGGTTCAGCAAATCCTGCGCGGTACCAAGCTGTATTTCCTGATTGGCGGTTTCGTCGGGCAGCCAGTCCTGCCACTCGGTCGACTCATCAGCGTCGGATTTCACCAGCGCGTTTAACGAACGGTCGCCACCAAGGCGCCGGTTCATATCAACTACTTCGTGTTCCGGCACGTTCAGCGCGGTTGCGATTTCTTTCGATTGCGCGGGCGTCAGATCGCCTTCCAGCATCCGGCCCTCGGCCAGTTCGATCTGCTTCTTCATCTTCTTCAGGTTGAAGAATAGTTTCTTCTGCGCGGCGGTGGTGCCGATTTTCACAAGGCTCCACGACTTCAAGATGTATTCCTGAATGGCGGCCTTGATCCACCACATGGCATATGTTGACAGGCGAAAGCCTTTATCAGGATCAAACTTACGCACAGCCTGCATCATGCCGATGTTGCCTTCAGCGATCAGGTCGGAAACCGGCAGGCCGTAACCGCGGTATCCCATGGCGATCTTGGCGACAAGGCGCAGGTGCGAAGTGACAAGAATTTGGACGGCGCCCCGGTCCTGGTGCTGCTGCCACGCTTTCGCGTGCATGTATTCATCTTCTGCGCTAAGCACGGGGAACTTGCGGATTTCGGCAAGATACTGGGCAAGGCCTGCATCGTTCGACAGGGCGGGCAGGGAATTTGTCATCGCTTTAATGTAGGTGCTTCAAGGGCCGTAATCAACGCCCGCATGTCATCGGGCAACGCGCTGGTAAACTTCAACTTCTTCCCGCTGACAGGGTGGGTGAACGCGATCTCGGCCGCGTGCAAGGCCTGCCGCGGAAAGTGGCGCATGGCGTCGGGCAACGCTTTCAACGCGCGTTTTTTGCCATACAGCGGGTCGCCGACCAGCGGAAAGCCGATGTGCTGCATATGCACCCTTATCTGATGCGTGCGGCCGGTTTCCAGCTCGCAGCGCACCAGCGCGGCATCGGGGGCAAACACTTTTTCACGCTTAAAGTGCGTCACCGCTTCCTTGCCGTTTTTCGTTACCACGGCCTGCCGCTGGCGGTTTTTCGGGTCGCGGCCAATCAGCGTTTCAACCGTGCCGCTGGCAGGCGGCATACCGTGCACGACCGCCAGATAGGTGCGGCGCAGGTTGTGGCCGGCAAACTGTTCGGCCAGGCCATTGTGGGCGGCATCGTTCTTTGCTGCCACCAGCAGGCCCGATGTTTCCTTATCCAGCCGGTGCACGATGCCCGGACGCTTCACGCCGTTGATGCCGCTTAAATCCTTGCAGTGCGCCAGCAGCGCGTTGACCAGTGTGCCGTCATAATTGCCAGCGGCCGGGTGCACAACCATGCCAGCCGGCTTGTCGACAACCAGAATATCTTTGTCTTCATACACGATATTCAGCGGGATTTTTTGTGCCTTGGGTGTGGCATCAACCGCCGGCGGGATAATAATCGTGATAACGTCGCCTTCCTTCACCTTCAGGTTCGATTTGGCAGCGGGCGCATTGTTGATGCTGACATGTCCTCCGGCCACCAGACCCTGCAGGCGCGAACGTGTATGTTGTGGCCACAGGGCGGCCAGCGCATGATCAAGCCGCTTGCCATCAAGATAGGGGTCGATGACAGCGTCTTCAGAGGGGGGGGATGGTCGCGATTTAGTCATTTCCATTCAATGCGTTAGTTGATTCAACCCCCTGTAGCCGTAACCTGCGCATGTAGGAAGCTCCTACACCAGTATTTCCTAATTGGAAAGTATATCAGGATGCCCGTGGGAAAACAAGAAAATTCGTCTAGTGTGGGAACCATCATGACATATGAAGAATTAGCTCACGGTATTGCCGAGATCGTTCCCCCGAACGGGTTGAAAGCCAAGCTGGTGACGGCGGCCAAAGAAAAGCGCCCGCTGGTGGTGAAGTGTGGTTTCGACCCGACCGCGCCCGACCTACACATCGGCCATGCCGTCGTGTTCCGTAAGCTGCGCCAGTTTCAGGAAGCCGGCCATCAGGTCACCATCATCATCGGTGACGCAACATCGCTGATCGGCGACCCGACCGGGCGCAACAGCATGCGCCCCCCGCTGACGCCGGAAGAGATCAAGGCGAACGCGCAGACGTATTTCGACCAGGTCGGCAAAGTGCTGGACCTGAAGCATACCAAGATCCACTACAATTCCGAATGGCTGAATAAGCTGGATTTCGCTGGCATGATCAAGCTGGCTGCGCAAGCGACCGCGGCGCAGATTCTGCAGCGCGAGGATTTCGCCAACCGTATGGCTGAAGATGTGCCGGTATCCCTGCATGAACTGCTGTATCCGCTGGTGCAGGCGTATGACAGCTTTGCCATCAAGGCCGATATCGAATTCGGCGGCACCGACCAGCTGTTCAACAACCTGATGGGCCGCCACCTGCAGGAACGCTGGGGGCAGGAAGGCCAGATCGTGATGGTAGTGCCGCTGCTGCGCGGCCTTGATGGCAACGACAAGATGTCGAAGTCGAAGAACAACTACATCGGCATCACCGAGGCGCCCGAAACCATGTACGGCAAGGCGATGAGCATACCCGACAGCCTGCTGGAAGAATGGACACACCTGGCAACCGACTGGCTGGATAACGAGCGCAAGGCGCATCTGGCCGATATCAAGGCCAAGCCGATGGATGTGAAAAAGGCGATTGCCTATAACATCGTGCGCCAATATCACGGCGCCGATGCGGCCGAAGTGGCTGCCCAGCACTTTTACAATAATGTGCAGAACCGCGACCTTGCCGCCAAGGATTACGAGCGCAAGACGCTGAGCGAACTTGGTCTTGGCGCTATCGCGACGCCGACGCTGTTGGATTTATGCAAGGCACTGATGCCCGAAACCAGCAATTCCGACCTGAAGCGCCTGATCGCGCAAGGCGGTGTGGCCATCGACGGCAAACCTGCCAATGATGCACAAATGGAAGTGCCGGCGCCGGTGAAAATCAAAATTGGCAAGCGCGGATTTTTTGAGGTTGTTTAAGCAACAGGGGAAAAGCATGAAATACCTGCTGTTACTCGCCATCATGATGTCGGTATCGCCCGCGTTCGCCGCTGATGATTATGCCTTCATCCTGAAGGGGCGCGGCAATGTCTTCTGGAAGGTAATCGACCAGGGCGTACGCGAAACGGCCGCGAAGAACGACATTAACGTGCTGGTTTATAATACCGATGACGACCAACGGCCCGAAGCGCAGCTGGCGATCTGCGAAACCGTCATCGAACGCGCACCGAAGGTGATTGTGCTAGGCGCCGCCACCAAGGCGGTTGGGATTGAATGTTACAAGAAGGCGCATGCCGCCGGGATTATCGTAGCCGACATCGATGGCAACGTGACCATGGATGATGCGAAGGCTGCTGGTGTTCCGTTGGCGTTTTCGGTGGGATCGGACAATGTAAAGATCGGCCGTCGCGCTGCACGCTATGTTGCGCAGAACCTGGACAGGTCCGATCCAAAAATCCTGATTATCGAGGGGTTGCCGGGCAGTATTGTCAGCGATAACCGGCGCGATGGCTTTGTGGATGTGCTGCGCGAAAAAGTGCCGCAAGCGCGTATTGTGGCGTCGCTGGCCGGCAACTGGGATCGACAGGCAGCGATGACAATCACGACCGACACGCTGACGCGCGTGCCCGACCTTGATGTGATTTATTCGGTCAGCGACGTGATGACGATGGGCGTGGTGGAAGCTGTGCGCGTGGCCGGTAAATCAGGGCAGATTACCATAGTCAGCGTTGATGGCATCGCCGACGCGCGCAAGGCGGTGCGCGGCCGCCGTATCGCTGCGGATGTGGCGCAACTGCCGTACCTGATGGGCAAGCGCGCCGTCGAACTGGCGCAGGATGCGGCAGCGGGCAAGGTGACCGGGGTGACGGAATATGTACCGACGCCGCTGCTGACCAAGCCGGCGCTGGAAATGGAAAACAATAAAGAGCTGAAATATGTCCGCTAGGCTAA
>JBFWRI010000044.1:0-7098 GCA_050248995.1 Bdellovibrionales bacterium | reverse complement strand
TCTGCGGCCCGCATATGTTCAACTTTGCCGCGATCATGGAAACCTTCAAAGACCAGAACGCCATCCTGCAGGTGCCAGACAGCGGCACGCTTTCCGCCATGCTGCAGGGTTTGCTGGCTGTGCCTGATGAAATCACTGCGCTCGGTGCACGTGCTGAAGCCGTATGTCAGACGCAGCATGAAACGCTGCCGCGTCTGTGGGCGGCGCTGGCCGGTTGGCGGCAGGCGGTTGATCCGGCAGCACTGCGCGGTGCCGCATGATGCACACGCCCGCCTTCTGGTACCAGCCGCGTGGCGCAGTCTCCGCGCTCTTATGGCCGCTCAGCCTGCTTTACCGCTTCGGGCGCTGGCTGCACGTGCTGTGCAGCCGTCCGCAAACGTTCGCCGTTCCCGTTATCTGTGTCGGCAATGCCGTTGCCGGCGGCGCCGGCAAAACGCCAACCGTGCTGGCCCTTGTCCACATGCTGCGCGAAGGCGGGGTCACGCCGCACATTGTGACGCGCGGCTATAAAGGTAAACTGCGCGGCCCGCTACAGGTTGCGCCCGTCCACACAGCCACAGATGTCGGCGACGAAGCGCTGTTGCTTGCTGCCGTTGCGCCCACGTGGGTGGCGCGTGATCGCGCGGCTGGTATCAAGGCGGCTATCGCTGCCGGTGCCACCTGTATCTTGATGGATGACGGTTTACAGAACCCGCGCATCAAGGCCTCGGCAAACCTACTGGTAGTCGACAGTGCCGCGTTCGGCAACGGGTGCCTGCTGCCGGCGGGCCCGTTGCGTGAACCACTGGCTGCGCTGCTGCCCCGTGTCGACGCTGTCATAACAATCAACGCTCCGGTGCCCGACGCTGTGAAAGACAAGCCGGTGTTCCGTGCCGTCTTGATGCCCGATATCGCCGGCCTTGATGTGTCAAAGCGCTATGTGGCGTTCAGCGGCATGGCCCGGCCTGAAAAGTTCTTCGCCACTGCGCGCGTGGCGGGTCTGAACGTGGTGGCCACGTTCAAATACCCCGATCACCACATACTTAGTGAACGCGAATGGCTTTCCCTGCAGCGCATGGCGCGTGAATGCGACGCCCATCTGTTGACCACAACCAAGGATGCTGCTCGGTTCGATCCGCGCCAGCGCGGCCAGCTGCGTATCCTGCCGGTTGCGCTGACGTTCGACGACCGTGCACCGCTGCGCCTGTGGCTGAAGCAGGTCTCGCATGGCTAGAAAAAAGCCCATGCTGCGCTATGCGCTGGAAGCGGCGCTGGTTTATCCGTTGTTCGCCGTTGCGTGGGTTTTGCCCACGCCACTGGCGTCGTTGCTGGGCGCCGGCATTGGCCAGCTGTTTTATTATGTGCACCCCGGCACCTGCCGCGCGCGTAAGAACCTGCAGCTGGCGCTGCCCGAACGGGCGGCAGAACATGAAGATATTATCAAGGGCATGTGGCGCAACATGGGCCGCGTACTGTTCGAATATCCGCATCTTAATCGTTTGTGGGATAGCGGCCGGCTGCAGGTTGTCGGCGCTGAAATCGCCGAAGCGAACCGCAACAAGCCGGTGGTGTTTGTGGCTGCCCACCTTGCCAACTGGGAAATCGGACCACTGGTGATGGCCAAGAACGGCTGGGATATCGCCGGGCTTTACCGCCCGCCCAACAACCCGTTCATCATGCCGCTGCTGCACTTCGCCCGCCGCGTCAGCCGCCAAAAACTGTTTCCCAAAAGCGCCAAAGGAGCGATGGATTTTATGCGCCATGTGCGCGCCGGCGGTTACGGCGGCGTTATCATGGATCAGCGCCTGACTGAAGGTGTCGAGGTGCCGTTCTTCGGACATCCTGTGCTGGCGCCGTCGCTGGCAGCGATGCTGGCGGTAAGATACGGGGTTACAGTTATCCCGACGCGGGTTGAGCGGCTGGGCGGCACACGTCAGCGCGGCACGGTGTACCCGCCGCTGCAGGTACCAGCCGAAGGCACCGATGACCAGCGTATCACGGCGATGACGGCATCGATTTACCGTGTCTTCGAAGAATGGATCCGTGCGCGGCCCGAGCAGTGGTTGTGGATGCACGACCGCTGGAAGCTGAAATAGTTACTTGATAACCGCTTCCTTGCTGCCATCAGCGAATGTCAGCTGGATATCGTCTTTTGCCTTCAGACTTTTTGCGGCGGTAACAACAGTACCGTCTTTCCCGCGCACCAGTGCAAAGCCGCTGTTCAGGATGCGCTGATATGAATAACTTTCAAGCAGCGATGCGGTTTGCTCCAGTTTCTGTCTGGCGCGGTCCATCGCGCGCGTAACAGATTGCAAGCGATGGGCATGATGTCCCAGCTGCAAGGCGCCTTGTTTTAACAGTGCGCGCGGATGCAGCAGATGCAGAGCGGCCAGTGACTGCAGCCGGTTTTGCAGCAACCGTGCGGTCGCCTGTTTCAGCCCATCAGTGGCGAAGTCAAATGCCTGCAGGCGCTGTTCAAGATAACGCGCCGGGCTGCCCAGCTTGTGGCTCAGTGTCTCCAGGCGCAGGCCGGTGGTTTCCAGCCGCTTCTGCAGGTGATAGTTTAGCTGCTGCTGCGCGGAAGCAAGGCCTTGCAGAAGCTCGCGCCGCACCGGCGTTGCCAGTTCGGCCGCCGCTGTCGGCGTGGGCGCGCGCACGTCAGCGGCAAAATCAATCAGCGTGTAATCGGGTTCGTGGCCCACACCACTGATCAGCGGGATGCGGCTGGCCGCCGCCGCGCGCACGACAATCTCTTCATTGAAGGCCATCAGGTCTTCCAGCGAACCGCCCCCGCGCGCCACGATAATCACATCCGGCGCGTTTTCCAACGCATTCATGCCGGCAATCGCATTGGCGACTTCCAGCGCCGCTTTTTCGCCCTGCACGGCCACCGGCCACAGCAGCACGCGCACCGGAAAGCGATCTTCAAGACGATGCAGAATGTCTTTAATAACCGCGCCCTGCGGCGACGTGATGATGCCGATGGTCTGCGGATACTTCGGCAGCGATTTCTTGCGCGCGTCGTCGAACAGGCCTTCTTTCTGCAGTTTCTCCTTGCGGTCCTGCAGCATCTTCAACAGCGCACCTTGGCCCGCCAGCGTCATGCTGTCGACGATAATCTGGTACTTCGAGCGCCCGGGATACGACGATACCTTGCCGGTGACAACAACATCCATGCCGTCTTCGGGTTTGACGGCCAGCTTGCCCAGCGTGCCTTTCCAGCACACGGCATCGATGACGGCATTCTCGTCTTTCAGTGAAAAGTACAAACCCGACGGATACATCTTCGGCTGGCTGATCTCGCCACGCAGGCGCACGCGGCCGAACGTTTCTTCCAGTGTCGTCTTGATACCGGTGGCCAGCTCGCTCACCGTGAACTCGGGCAGGTTCTGGCCGGGGCGTGGGGTATCCAGCAGGGAAGGAGTTTCGTCGGTCATCGCTTCGCCTTGAAGAATTCCTTTAAAACATTACCCGCTGCCTCCGCGTGTTCGGTAACCTGTTCAATCACCGGACGATGATGACAGGTCGGCTGGTCGAAGAACTTTGGGCCATGCAGAACAGCGCCACCCTTGGGATCAGTGGCGGCAAATACCACGCGCTGCACACGCGCCATGGCAATCGCACCGGCGCACATCGCACAGGGTTCCAGCGACACATATAAATCGCAACCGTTTAAAAACTTGTTGCCCAGTTTTTGTGTGGCCTCGCGAATGGCAAGCATCTCGGCGTGTGCCGTCGGGTCGCGGTCACGCTCCACACGGTTCTGTGCGGTGGCCAGCACAACACCATCTTTCACAACAACGGCGCCGACTGGCACTTCGCCCCTTTCGGCGGCGCTTTGTGCCAGTTCAAGTGCCATGGCAATCCCCAAGGGGAACGATTGTGTTTCCATGATTGTCACATTACACTCGCGGCCATGGAAAAGAAAGACGCTCCCCGTGAGGGTGACCGAGTCCTGGCGAAGTCGGGCGACCGAATAGCCAAGTTCATGGCCCGCGCGGGGCTGTGCAGCCGCCGTGATGCCGAACTCTGGATCGCCGAAGGCCGCGTGCAGGTCAACGGCCAGAAAATCACATCGCCCGCGCTGAATGTTAGCGCCGCCGACAAGATCATGGTCGACGGCAATGTTGTAGCGGTCGAGGAACCAGCGCGCCTGTGGCGTTTTCATAAACCATCCGGCACGCTGACCACAAACAAGGATCCGCGCGGCCGCGCCACCGTGTTCGATATCCTGCCGAAAAGCCTGCCGCGTGTTGTTACCGTCGGGCGGCTGGATTTCAATACCGAAGGCCTGCTGCTGCTGACGAATGACGGCGACCTTGCGCGCTGGCTTGAGCATCCTGATACAGGCTGGACGCGCCGTTACCGTGCGCGTGTGCACGGCAAGATCACGCAATCCATCATCGACCGCCTGAAAAAAGGCGTGACGGTCGAAGGCATCCGCTACCGCCCGGCGCAGGTGGAAGTTGAATCCACGCAGGGCGGCAACAGTTGGGTAGCTATTTCGTTGACCGAAGGCAAGAACCGCGAAGTCAAAAAACTGTTGGGCTTTTTCGGGCTGGAAGTCACGCGCCTGATCCGCGTTGCGTACGGCCCGTTCCAGCTGGGCAAACTACCACGCAAGGATGTGGAAGAAGTGCCGCAGCGCGTGTTGCGGGATACCTGCCCGTTCAAGGGCAAGGCATGAGAATCGTCGCCGGCAAATGGCGGGGGCGGGCTATCGCCACACCGCCTGACGATAGCGCCATCCGGCCTACAGCCGACCGCGCGCGCGAGTCGATCTTCAATATCCTGTTCAGCAATTACGGGTTGCCGGAAAGCGCGCGTGTGCTCGATTTGTTTTGCGGCACCGGCGCGCTGGGTCTTGAAGCACTATCGCGTGGCGCCACGCACTGCACGTTCATCGATAACGACGGCGATGCCCTGCGGCTGGTCAAGACAACAGTCGAGAAGTTCGGCGCCACGGACGATACAAAAGTCCTTCTTTCAAGCGCCGAGAAGTTACCGGTTGCCGACGAACCGTGTGATCTGGTGTTTCTTGACCCGCCGTATCGCCAAAATCTTGTGCCCGTTGCATTGGAGCAGCTGCGCTTAAAAAACTGGCTGGCAGCTGGCGCTTTATTGGTTGTTGAGACCGCTAGCGACGAAACCATTCTACTGCCCGAAGGCTTTGTGCAGCTGGATGCACGCCGGTACGGCGCTGCACAGATACTGTTTATAAAGGCTGATTAGGGAAATATGGTGCGGCCGACAGGACTTGAACCTGCACGGGTCGCCCCGCTACCACCTCAAGGTAGTGCGTCTACCAATTCCGCCACGGCCGCCCTGAAGTGACCCTGTTTTTACGCATTTCCGCGCATTCTTTCAACGCCAAATTGACTTATTGAATATGGGCCATATTATACGGCGCCAAGGGAGTTACATGAGCCAAAAACCCAGCCTTTACCGCCGTCTGTGTCTTCTGGGCACGCATTTGACGACACTGGTTAGCGGCCGTCGTGTCGGTCGCGATGCTGCCGGTAATAATTATTACGAAGCGCGGCGCGAAGTTCGTGGCCGCCGCAAGCGCTGGGTTGTTTACGCCGGAGTTCCCGAAGCCAGCATGGTGCCGCCCGAATGGCACGGCTGGCTGCATTACACACTTGATGCGCCGCTGATTGATAGCACTTACCAGCAATCGTGGCAGATACCACACCAGCCGAATATGACGGCGACATCGGCGGCATACCGCCCGCCCGGTTCACAGTTGGAAGGCGGCCGCCGTGCCAAAGCTACCGGTGATTACGAACCTTGGATTCCAGCTTAGGAGAGACAGAATGGGACGCAGTGTATTTGAAACAATCCTTGGCGCACTGGTGCTGGTTGTCGCCATCGGCTTCCTGGCCATGGCCTACCAAAAAAGCGACAGCGGCGTCGTTGATGACGGATATATGCTGACAGCACAGTTCACGCGCATCGATGGCCTTAAGTCAGGTGCCGATGTCATGTTGTCAGGCGTCAAGGTCGGCAATGTATTGAAACAGCGGCTGAACCCGGAAACCTTCATGGCCGAGCTGACGCTGACGCTTGATGGCCATATCAGGCTGCCGAAGGATACAGTGGCGCTGATCGCCAGCGAGGGCCTTATGGGTGGCAAGTACATCTCACTGGAAGTTGGCGGCGAAGAACAGGTGCTTGAGCCCGGCAGCCGCATCCAGTATACGCAAACATCACCTAACCTTGAACAGCTGCTGGGCCAGGTGATCTTCAGTGCCGGCGGTAATAAAGACAGCCAGCCTGCGGCCGCACCCGCAACAGGTACGGCGACTGCCGAACCGGCGCATCCGTAACGCAGTGCGCGCCTTTGTTGCCGCACTTATTATTTTCTACGCCGCTACGGCGCAGGCCGTTACCTATGACCTGTACAAGGCCGCTGTACTGCGTGGGGTCGACAAGATTACAGGGCAAGTCAAGGAAATGGATGTCACGCTGAACGATGGCGTGCGTTTCGGCACGCTCTATATCACCGTGCGCACCTGCCAGAAAACCCCGCCTGAAGAACAACCGGAAGCAGCGGCGTTCATAGAGATCGACGAAATAAAGGCTGACGCTTTCGGCAAACGCTGGTTCTCCGGCTGGATGTTCGCGTCATCCGCCGCGATGAGCCCGCTCGAGCATCCCGTATATGACATCTGGGTTGTTGATTGCAAAATCCGCCTTGGCAGCCCGGCGCCGGCAACCGATGCGCCGCCTGCTGCAGAATAATCTATGGAACTTTTTGGTATCCCGTCTCTACTCAGAGAGCTGACGCGCTAGGCGCATACCACCTTATGTAAATGCAGTAAGCTTTGATTCCGGTTCTGCTTTCTGTTATAATCTATCTGACATAGAGCCTTGAGTGGTGAGACCCGCGTTTGCTCCTATCCCTGTATGCGAAAGTACAGGGGGTTAAATCAACTAACGTGTTGAATAAGCCCGCCGATTCCGCGACCCTACCCCCCTCTAGTGGCGGCCGAACAGCTTCTCAATATCGTCCAGCTTCAGTTTGACGAACGTCGGGCGGCCGTGGTTGCACTGGCCGCTGAAGGGCGTGGCCTCCATCTGCCGCAGCAAGGCGTTCATCTCTTCGGTGTTCAGGAT
>JBFWRI010000043.1:0-7463 GCA_050248995.1 Bdellovibrionales bacterium | reverse complement strand
CGGCGAAATCAGCAATCGCCGCTGCGCTGAAGCAGAACATGCGCGGCCATTATATCGACAGCATCGGCGGCATCCTGCTGGTCAAGCTGTTCGCCCGCGCCCGCGAGGAAGACCGGCTGTTATCGGAAGTGTTGCAGGCGGCCGGCGGCGCCGACCATAACGAAGGCCGCCAGTTCGTCGTGTTCTGGCGCGGCATCCATGGGATGAACGCGCTGTTGCAAATTACCGTCCTGCTGCTGGCCGTCTGGCTTTACCAGCAATCGGCCATATCGGTGGGGGATGTTGCGACGGCACTGGGTATCACCGCCATGGTTGCCGCCAATATCTGGTGGCTGCTGCACGTTTCAACGTTCTTCTTCAGCCGCTTTGCCACCATCCAGGAAGCGCTGGATACGATCATGCAAAAGCACGAGGTTGTTGACGCACCGAATGCCGCCGTGATGCAGGCCACCAAGGGCGCGATCACGTTTGATAACGTTACTTTCGCCTATGGCAGCAACAAAGTTATTTTCGACAACCTGTCGCTGGAAATCCCGGCCGGGCAGAAGGTCGGCCTTGTCGGTTATTCCGGCAGCGGCAAAACCACGTTCGTGCGCCTCATCCTGCGCCTGTTCGATATCCAGCGCGGCCAGATCAAAGTTGACGGGCAGGATGTCGCCGCCGTGACGCAGGATTCGCTGCACAACGCGATCAGCTTTATCCCGCAGGACCCGGAACTGTTTCACCGCACGATCAGCGAGAATATCGCCGTCGCCAAACCCGGCGTCACACAAGCTGACATCGAGGAAGCCGCGCGCCGTGCCCGCGCGCACGATTTTATCATCGCCTTGCCGAACGGATATGACAGCGTAGTCGGTGAACGCGGCGTGAAACTGTCGGGCGGCCAGCGCCAGCGCATCGCCATCGCCCGCGTTGCCCTGCGCGACGCACCCGTGCTTGTGCTGGACGAAGCGACCAGCGCGCTAGATTCCGTGACCGAGATCGAGGTGCAGGACAGCCTGACCGACCTGATGCGCGACCGCACCACGATTGTGATCGCCCACCGCCTGTCGACCCTAAAGCATATGGACCGCATTCTGGTGTTCGACGAAGGCCGCATTGTGGAAGACGGCCGGGCCGATGACCTGCTGGCCAAGGGCGGTATCTTCAAGACCCTATGGGATACGCAGGTCGGCGGGTTTTTGCCCGACAAGCACAGTCACCACGTCTGATTTTAGCCTATGCAACTTGCAGGGTTTCGCAAATTGCGAATGCCCCAACCGTTACCTTTCAGTCACTTGCCGCTGGCATGCCGATTGCCTGTTATGCCCGGATGGGGGGCAGCATGGGTTCCGGATTCGATTCTGATTGCGAGCTTTTTACGCTGGAGATGATTGCAGCCCAAGCGGCACGCGATAAGCAGCTGGATATCGCGCTTGAGAACTTCTTTCACCATGGCACGCCCGAAGCGCAGATCATCGCGTTTCCACGATTGGTGTGCAGGATTATCTGGAAGTAGGCCCTAGAACGAACCGGGCGCCATGGTGACCTTCAGGCCATCCAATTCGTCGGTCAGTTCGATCTGGCAGGCCAGGCGCGACTCGTTGGTAACGTCAAAGGCACCATCCAGCATGGCGGATTCATCTTCACTGGGCTGCGGAATTTTGTTAACCCACGCAGCATCCACATAAACGTGGCATGTGGCACAGGCACAGCTTCCGCCACACTGGGCTAAGACAGGCAAGTTGGCATCCTGCATGGCCTCCAGCACCTTCATGCCGGGGGAAGCTTCAAGTTCGCGGGCAGCGCCCTTTTCATCTATAACCGTTATTTTCATGCCGTGGTTGTGCCGGAATTTGGCCAAAAGTTCAAGGGGTTAATAAGGCAAGTAATTCCGACTTTTGCGCATCAGCTCGAAAAGTGATATCTAGGGCGCCATGACAGATGACGTTGCCCAGAAAGTTCATGCCAACACCACTGTAGAAGAAGGCGTGGCAGACACTGTTACCGCTTTCCCTTCTCATCTGGCCCGCCCGCCACGCCATACACTTCCATCAGAGACATATGCGCCCGAACAACTACTTCATGATACTCGTCCGGTAATTTCGGATGACGGCTTTGAAGACCCGGATGCTTTTGTTCCAACGCTTTCACAAGACTGGGGCGCCTTCGGGTTTCGCAAACCCCCCGGCGATAATCTAGGCTAAGGCCATGTCGGTTGTTCAATTTTCTGATGCCCACAAAAAAGCCCCCGAACAGCCTACGTATATAGACGATCTGGGAACAGTTGCGCTTACGCTTGCTACAAGCGCAAACCTGAACGCCGACAGCATTACAGAACTCATGAATGCGATGCCGCGTACCATTGAGATTCTCAAGAGTCTGGGCCCTAACCGTGTCCAGAACTATAACGAAGTGATGGCTGCAGCGGGTCGTGTGCATGACAATTTTTACCGCAATGCATCGCGGTTAGGCGCAACTGTTACCGTATTGCATCCCAAGACTGCAGCAGCACCCAAACGCGTTGGCGGACTGGACTTCGACGTCTGGGGATTCGACTAAGCTGCCTTACCCGCGTCTTTAACGCCCAGCTTGTTATGCAAATCACTGCTGCTGGTTGAATACTGGAAGCGGAAACGCTTGCCGGGATGTACGTATTCAAACGCTTTCTTGCTCATCAGCGCGGCTTCGTGGAAGCCCGACAGGATCAGCTTCAGCTTGCCCGGATAGTTATTGATATCGCCAATCGCGAAAATACCCGGTGTGCTGGTTTCAAACGTCGCGGTATCTACCGGAATGTGGTTTTCATGCAGGTTGATGCCGAAATCAGCAATCGGGCCCAGCTTCATGGTCAGGCCATAGAACGGCAATAAAGCATCGCACAGGATATGGGCCTCTGAACCATCGTCGCGCTTCAACGTAACTTGCTGCAGTTTGTTGCCCTGCCCGCTGACAGCCGCCAACTGAGCAATCTGCAAATCCACCTGCCCTGCTGCCACCAGCGCCCGCATTTTTGCCACGCTGTCGGGCGCAGCGCGGAATTCGTCGCGGCGGTGAACAAGGATAATCTTCTGTGCGATTGGCTGCAGGGCCAACGTCCAGTCCAGCGCGCTGTCCCCGCCGCCGGCAATCATCACGGTTTTACCGGCAAAGCGGTCTTTCTGGCGCACGGCGTAGAACACTGATTCATTTTCAAAAGCTTCGATACCGGCCAATGGCGGCTTCTTCGGCACAAAGCTGCCACCGCCCGCCGCAAGAACCACGACGGGCGCGGCCAGCACCAAACCCTGATCGGTTGTCAGCTGCCACTTGTCATTCACGCGTTCCAGCTTTTCGGCCATATGACCCAGATGAAGCGTGGGATTGAACGGCTTGCCTTGCTCTATCAGCCTTTCAACCAGTTCGGCGCCGGTGCACATCGGTAGCGCCGGAATGTCGTAAATCGGCTTTTCCGGATACAATTCGGCGCACTGGCCGCCCGGCTTATCAAGAATATCGACAACGTGCGCGCGCATGTCGTTCAGGCCAAGTTCGAACACGGCAAACAGGCCGCACGGGCCAGCGCCAATGATAATAACGTCTGTCTGGATGGGTTCGCTCATGCGCATCTATCTAGCAAAAAACGCATAGCGCTGCTACTGCTTAATCATGCAGAAATTGGGCCTAATTCAGTATGTTCAGGCATACCCCATCGCCGGCGAAGGCTTTGCCATTGCGCGCGGCAGCTATACGCAGGCCAATGCCGTGCACGCCGGGTTACGCATGAATGATGCATATGGGTATGGCGCAACAATTACGGTCAGCCGCTATGGTGAAAGCCTTGAAAGCGTGAGCGCTGAAATCGCCCGCGCCGCCCCGAAACTGGAAAGCAATATAACCATCGCCGAACTGCAGGAGCTACTGCCGGCGGGCGGTGCGCGCAACGCGCTGGATTGTGCCTTATGGGACCTGCGCGCCAAGCAGGCTGGAAAACGCGTGTGGGAAATGCTGAACCTGCCGGCCCCCAAAGCCGTGCGCGTATCGCATACCACCATCAGCCTTGATACCGTCGACAAGATGGCCGAACGCGCGCGCGGCATGACCGGCCAGCTGAAACTGAAGCTGGGCGGTACGCTGGCGGACGATATTGAACGCCTGCACGCTGTAGCCGCAGCAGCACCCGGCGCCACATTGATTATCGACGCCAACGAAGGCTGGAGTGTTGAAACACTGAAAGCCATGCTGCCGGAAATCGCCAGGGTCAATGTGATTGCGCTGGAACAGCCGTTGCCGGCAGCGCAGGACGAAGCCCTGCTGGATATCCATGCCGCCTGCCCCATTTATGCCGACGAAGCCATGCACACGCGCGCCGACCTGCCGCGCATCGCCGCCCGTTATCAGGGCATCAACATTAAGCTGCCAAAAACCGGCGGGCTGACGGAAGCGCTGGCCCTGAAGGATAGCGCCAAACGCATGGGCCTGAAAATCATGGTCGGCTGCATGGTGGAACCATCGCTGGCCTCTGCCCCCGCATTCCTGGTGGCACAGGGCGCCGAGATTGCCGACCTGGACGGCGCACGCCTGCTGGGCGCTGATTCCACGCCATCCCTTGTATTTGAAAACGATATGCTGCTGCCCTACGGTGCAGATGTGTGGGGATAATTTACCAGCGGGCAGCGTTGGGTAATGTGGCCCTATTGGCCGCCACATTTGTGCTGCACGATACGCCACTGCCTGACCTTGGCTTCAAAGGCTTATTTTCTTTTGGGACTTGAACACACAGTGCCGGGCCATAGTGACGCTGCCCACGCATCCAAGCCATGCCCTTGCGTGGACCTTTTGGCCCCCACGGCATGTCACCGCCACCCTGATTGTCATAAGGCTTATACATTTTCGAAGTCCTTCAAAAAATTACTTGTTAAGTGCAGTTTGAATATCTTCAGCCAGTATCTTCTTCTCGCTCCAGTTACCACGGATAATGAAGCTCGGGTGCCATGATGGCATAACCGGAATACTTTCAACAAGCGAACACTGCTGCCATTGACCCCGGATAACGCCCATAGGCCCATTATAGCCGGTTAACGCCCACAAAGGCGTGCGGCCCAGTGTAACCACAGCCTTCGGCTTATGCTCTTTCAGGGCTGCGCGCAAACGCTCCAGTTCAGGCGCATGCTGCTTTTGCACATAGGCACTGCCGTACTTACCATACGATTCATCTAGCGGAATACCGCTGCGTTTACTGGCGAAAAAATGCCCGACCTTGTTGCCGGGCGGCTGATAGCCGAACACGTTTAAAATCAGCAGCGCATGCCGTTCTATTTTCAGGTCTGCCAGAACTTCATCCAGCAGTTTGCCGCTGCGGCCACAGAACGGGCGCTGCTGCCGGACTTCCTCGGCGCCCGGTGCCTCGCCGCATAACGCCAGCCCGTTCCACGGCAGGGTTGGCAGCTGGTACGGCACAAACGGCAGCGACTCGTTTAAATCCATAGGTAATTGAAGGGCTTGCGGCATAAAATTACCCTACAGCCGACCCTGATTATTTGCTACATAAATCGTATGAAATTCCAGGGCGTTATCCTGCGTCACAGCATCATCATTACGCACGATGTATTGATGGCTGCTGTCGCTTATGCGCTGGCGCTTTACCTGCGCCTTGGCGTGGATGCACTGAAGCTGCCGCAGCCCGAAGCATGGATCGCTTTTGGTATTTATCTGGGTATGTGCGCAGCCACTTTCTGTGCGATGGGCCTGTACCGCGGCGTGTGGCGCTATACATCGCTGCACGACATGACGGTGATTGTCCGCGCGTCATTGACCAGTATCTTCCTGTTTGTTGTCGCGGTTTTTGTGCTCACGCGTGGCGACGCCGTGCCACGTTCGTTACCCGCATTGCTGCTTTTCATCCTGCCGTGCCTGCTGGCTGCCAGCCGCATCGGCTACCGCCTGTTCCGCGAACAGCGCCTGACGCGGATCTGGAGCCGTACGGGTCAGGCCAGTCCTATCCTGCTGCTGGGCGTTGGCGACGAGGCTGAAATCTTTATCCGCACCGCTGCGCGCGATCCGAAAGCAGCATGGCGCATTGTCGGCCTGATTGACGACAAGGGTGGCCGTGTCGGCCGTAAGGTACATAACGTCAACGTGCTTGGCACGATCGATGACCTGCCAGCATTGATAACAAGCCTCGAAAGAGCGGGGAACCGGCCGGCAAAACTGATTTTGACGCGGGCGCCGACGAACTACAGCTCAGACCAGCTGCGCAAGGCGATGGATATATCAAACCGGCTAGACCTGCCGCTGGGACGCCTGCCAAGCATTACCGAATTACGCCTGTCGCTGGAAGCCGGCCCTGCGCTAATTCGTCCTATAGCAGTGGAAGATTTGCTGGGCCGCCCCGAAACTAATCTGCGTATCGATGACATTCGCGCGCTTGTTCAAGGCAAGCGGGTGATTGTTACCGGAGCTGGCGGCACCATCGGCAGCGAGCTTGTGCAGCAGATCGCCGCCCTGCATCCCCACAAACTGGTGATGATCGATAACGGCGAATTCAACCTGTATACGATCGACCAGTATATCCGCGATACATTCAGCGACATCCATGTTCATACACTGCTGGCCGACGTACGTGACCGTTCGCGTATGGAAAGCATTTTCATTACCGAACAGCCTGACGTGGTGTTCCACGCTGCCGCGCTAAAGCATGTACCATTAGCTGAAACCAACATACGCGAAGCCGTACTGACAAACGTACAGGGCACACGCAACGTGGCCGACGCTGCACGGTTGGCGCAGGCCCGGGCGATGGTGATGATCTCGACTGACAAGGCGATCAATCCCACAAACGTCATGGGCGCCACCAAGCGGGTTGCGGAATCATACTGTCAGGCGATGGACCTTGTCCCCGGTAGCCCGACCCGCTTTTTAACCGTGCGTTTCGGCAATGTACTGGGCAGCAGCGGTTCTGTTGTGCCGCTGTTCCAGAAGCAATTGCAGCGCGGTGGTCCACTGACGGTGACGCACCCGGATATCACACGTTATTTCATGACGGTGAAGGAAGCTATCTCGCTTGTTCTGCAGGCGTCAGCCTATGGCCTTTCGCGCAATAACGACCGGGGCAAGATTTTCGTGCTGGATATGGGAAAACCAGTGAAGATTATCGACCTTGCCCGCCAGATGATCCGCCTTGCCGGCCTGCGCCCCGACGACGATATCAAGATCGATATTGTAGGCCTGCGCCCCGGGGAAAAGCTGTACGAAGAGCTGTTTGACCCGAACGAGTTGGTGCAGGCTGATGTCGATGGCGTTTTTGTAGCAGCGCCGCGTGTACAGGATGCCACGACAATGACGCCCGCTGTCAATAACCTGATTACGATTGCCAACGGCGGCGCAACCGATACCGAACTTGCGGCATCAATCACCACTCTGGTGCCGGAATACCAACCGGGCGGAACGACCGCCCCCAATGTTGTGGTGCTGCCACAGCGCAAGGCGACCCAAGCTTAAATTAT
>JBFWRI010000042.1:0-8475 GCA_050248995.1 Bdellovibrionales bacterium | reverse complement strand
GACCCAAGCTTAAATTATAAAACGATTTGAGCGCCGAGCTCGATAACCCGGGCACGTGGCAGATTAAAGTAATCGCTGGCGCTAGTTGATGTATGCGCCATCCATGCAAACAACATCATGCGCCAGCGAGCCATCGGCGGATTGCGACCGACCACGATGCGATCGCGTCCAAGGAAGAAGGTCGATTCTGCCACATTTACCTGGAACCCCTGTCGGCGCGCGATGGCCAACGCACTGAGGATGCGCGGCGATTCTGTGAATCCATACCTAATAACAAGGTGCCAGATGCCCTTGCCCTCTTCGCCGATGATAATGCGCTCATCCTCATGTATGACAGGGCGGTCTTCCATACGCACCGTCAGAAGAACAACACGGTCATGAAGAACTTTATTGTGGTCCAGGTTATATAAAAGCGGATACGGAACAACATCAGGCAGATAAGCCATATAGATAGCGGTGCCGGGTACGCGCGCTGGACGCTCAACCTCGATGCGCTGCATCAACTCGGGCACAGTGGCGCTGACAGATCTGCGGTTGGCGACAAGAACCGCGCGCCCACGCTTCCATGTCAGCATTGTTATAAGAATACACAGCCCAACCAGAAGCGGCACCCAGCCGCCGTCCGGAACTTTAATTAGGTTTGCGCTGAAGAATGCGGCATCAACAATCAGGAATGTTCCACCCAGCACCCCTGTAAACAGCCAGCCGCGGCGCCACAGGCGCTTCATAACAACCAGAAACAGCAGTGTGGTGCACAGGAACGTACCTGTAACGGCTAAACCATACATATGCGCCAGTGAGCTTGAATTTTGAAAGCTAAGGACAAGAAGAACTACACCGATGGCCAGAAACAGGTTAACGCGCGGGATATATATCTGCCCTCGATGTTCAAGATCAGTATGGGAAATTTGCATGCGCGGCAGAAGGCCAAGCTGTATGGCCTGTTGCGTCAACGAGAAAGCACCCGTGATCATGGCCTGGCTGGCGATAATTGTTGCCAATGTTGCTAGAACAACAAGTGGTAATACGCCCCATGCAGGGACAAGCTTATAGAAGGGGCTTTCGATAGCTGAAGGATCGGCCAACAGCAGAGCGCCTTGGCCAAAGTAGTTCAGCAACAGGCAAGGATATACAACATACACCCAGCCGCGTCGGATGGGTCGCGGGCCAAAGTGCCCCAGATCTGAATAAAGGGCTTCTGCCCCGGTAACGCACAGCACAACTGCGCCCAAGACCACCAGAGCAAACTCGGGATGGCCGGTAAAAAACAACAGCGCATAATGGGGGCTTAAAGCTGCCAGCACCCCCGGCATGCTTGAAAGCTGTACGATTCCCAGTATCCCCAGCGTTATAAACCAGACGAGAGTTACCGGGCCGGCAATAAGACCCAACAACCGGGTCCCGAATCTTTGTACAGCAAAAAGACCGGCCAAGATAAGGATCGACAGCGGCACTACGAAGTCATGCAAGTCAGCTGAGAAGATTTCAAGCCCCTCGACCGCCGACAAAACTGAAATAGCAGGCGTAATCATGCCGTCGCCGTAAAACAGCGCCATGCCGGCGATGGCGATAAAGAAGATAACGGGCCTCAGGTAAGGTTTGCGGCGCACACCGTGCAGCGCCAAAGCCCCCAGCGCCATGATGCCACCCTCACCCCGGTTATTGGCCTGCAGCAGAAGCATCGCATACTTTATAGTCACGACGATGGTAAGCGCCCAGAAGATAAGCGACAGGAATCCGTATACATTCGCCGCATCAACGCCCAGTCCTGTCTGCACAAAGCATTCGCGCAGGGTATAAATGGGGCTGGTTCCGATATCGCCGAACACGACACCGATGGCACCAATCATCAGGCCCAAGCCGGTTTTCTGCATGGCCGGGTGGTTGGCGCCGTAATGGTGGGCAAAGGTTTCTTTGGGAACAGGGCGCTCGGGCTTATTCATAGGCCAGAGGGTACCAGAGACCCTGTGTTTGCCAAGCTGATTGCGTTAAAGGGCTTTATTCATTATTACTTCTGTAGTGCGGATGGGTGGCCGAGTGGTTGAAGGCGCACGCCTGGAAAGTGTGTATACGGGAAACCGTATCGTGAGTTCGAATCTCATCCCATCCGCCATTTTTGTATGAGGCTCATGTCTTACCGCTACTCCCCGCTGACGGTACTTCTGAAAAAGCTGTACCGTAAGTTTCGGCCGGTCCCGGCATCACCGTGGACCGCCGGCGCCGTTACGGATATATGCGCAATCAACCTTGTACCGCCCGAAAAGCTGGTTGAATTCTTTGCATGCTGCCTTACACAACTGCAGCATCTGAAAGGCGCCACCGTGGGCGACTATGTTGAATTCGGCGTCTTTAACGGAAATTCGATCGGCAGCATGCATATCGCCTGTAAACAGGCAGGACTGGAATCGGTGCGCCTGTTCGGTTTCGATGCCTTCGAGGGGCTGCCGGCCAATGCCGAAAAAGAAGACGATGGCGTCTGGAAGAAGGGTTTCTACCACTGCTCTTTCCCGAACATGCAGCAATGCCTTGAACGCCGAGGTATAAATCCGGACAGTATCGAGTGGGTAAAAGGCTGGTATAGCGAAACATTGACGCCAGTAACCGCCGAACGACTGGGCTTGCACGACATCGCCATAGCGTTCATCGATTGCGATACCTATAGTTCGTCAAAAGCCGTGCTTGATTTTCTGGCTCCGATCATCCGCGCGCCTCTGATTATGTGCCTTGATGACTGGAAGCTGAATGATCTCGACATCAAGGGTCTTGGTGAATACAAGGCCTTCAACGAATTCCTGGAAGCCAATCCACGACTGAAAGCAACACGTCTGAAGTCGTATAATCGAAAGTCGGCCACCTTTCTGGTTATGCCCGCTTAAAATGGCTGCGAACTAGGCCGCCTTCTTACCAACCGCGCTTTCAATAACCTTCATAATCTCGCGCACACTGCCGTCTTCACGCAGAATGCGCCCAAATGTCAGGATGCCGCAGACACGACCTGCGGCGTCTTGCACCAGAAGGCGGCTGACACCATTGTCACGCATCAGCTCTGCGGCATGTTCAGGTGTATCGCTTTCACTGCAAAAGCACACATTCGGCGTCATATGGTCACGCACTCTGGCCGCTGCTGGGTCTGTTCCGCTTGCCACGGCACGCAGTACGATATCTCGGTCAGTAATAACACCTTCCACCCTGTCGCGTGTACCGACCGGCAAGCAGCCGCAATCAATCGACCGCATTTGCGCCGCCGCTTCCTGCAACGTCGCATCCGGTGATACAATGACAGGATTAGCCTGCATCAGGTCTTTTACGGTGTTCTTGATTGCCATGGCAATTCTCCTTTTTGGCTACACCATCAGGGTCGTAAGTTTGAGATAAAAAGGAAAGCAGGCGGCAGGGTGCTGGCGTCAAGCGAGCGTAAATCAGCCGTTCAGACGCCGACGGATCTTGCGTTCCAACGGATACAGGGGGGTGCGCTGGTAAAGAGCACGTAGAACAGCCTTTGCATAAACGACCGGGCTATTCCACGGGCGTGACAGGTGCCCCTGCAGGCTGTGATAGGGCGCACGGAACGATTTATCCATATCCTTCATATGGCGTGGAATCAATAGCGGGTCATCGATACCGGCGTCCAGTTGCGCCAACAACGAGGGGCGTACATGCCCTTTTTCGATTTCTTCGGCAACGTATGCGCGGGTGATCAGACCCTTCGCAATGGCTTCACGCAATGCGCGCACCCACAGGTAACCATGGGGATTGCGAGTGCTAACCCACGGCTGCGTATTCATATCGGTAAAGTGCAGCAATGCCGTCGTGTCTTCAGTGTAGCTTTCAAGCGAGTTCCAATAGGGCCCGATATCGGCCCGCACCTGCGCCAACTCCATATTATACATCAACCGTTCATAGGTAAGTTTGCCAGAGTCAAGATCGGCAACGATTTTGTTGATATCCCAGTCCAGCTTTCCGCAATCAAGCAGCATGACGCTGAATTGCGGCTTGCGGCCTGATTTCGAGTCGGCGTAAGCCGCTACGACATTCGCACCCCGCATATCAAGGAACCAGATCTCGCGGATATCCTTGAACACCAGCATATCGGAATCCAGATAGATAGCCCGGCCCTGCCGGCCCGCCAGCTGTGGGATCAGGAAGCGCTGGAATGAGAACGGGGTGCGCGCCTTATTGGCCGCGCTTTGCGGCTGGGGAATGATGATTCCGGCATCGCACAGCGGCATGACTTCAACATTGATGCTAGCGTGCTTCTGGATCGAATACGCCAGCACCTTGGTAGGCAGCATTTCGCTGGCCGTCGCTGCCACATATACACGCACGGGGTTTTCGTCATCAAGCGGCAACAGATCCAGCCCAAATTCGTTTTTCACGCGCGCCACGCCCTCGAACTGGCGGTTGTAATCTTTATGACCGTTCTGCAGGCGCGATACAGCGTTCAGCGCGGCAAAGTCTTCGCTATAGGCTGTGCCGCCATCAACACCAAGAGTCCTTATAATGTGAACACCGGCCAAAGCCAACATATGTACGGCCGCTTCGATGCTGAAGTAGCGCGCCGCCACAACCGGCCCGCCGCTGCGCTGCGGAACCGTATCAAGATCGTACCACAACAGGCGGCCGGACGCCGCCAACTTGGCCAGAACGAGGTATTCACCGACCAGGTCCGGCAGAGCGCGTGCCCCTGGCAGACACTCGCTGTGCGGATAATACGGCATCACAACTATCTGGGCATTGGCTTCCAGCGCATCAGCGCAGCGATCAACGACTTCTAGGTCGATCAGGTGCGCAATGGTGGCTTTGACATCGCGGATGGTGTCATTCAGCGCCAGCACTGCATAGGCTGATATATCCAGCTGGTTACGGCGGGCGAACGACGGCCCCTTGCCCATCACCAGCCAGTCACGCGCCACCAAATCGGGGTGCGCTTTCAGCCAATCAAAGACATTCTGCAGCGCCATCTCTAGGCTTTCTTCTTGAACCCCAGCATATTGATCATGGCGGGCGCCAGAGAATAGGGCGACGGCTTGCCTTCAGCCTTCAGGCGCTTGCGCTCGATCTTGTCATCGCGCGATTTAGGGCGGAACAGAAATTTGTTGATCGTTGACGGGTTCTCGGACAACAACAACATGCGGTTATCTTCTTCTTCCAGCGTCGTTACCACACAGCCTGGCCCTTCCGGGAATTCATAATCCGGAAACAGGTAGCGCACGGCTTCGGGCGTAAAGCGCCAGAGGTCGCCGGGATAGCCGTGGTAGCGGAAGACGAACGGCACCGAGACGAACAGCGAACTGCCGGGACTGCCGAGCGCGGCGATGTTGCGTGATGCTGTGAAGATATCGGTGATATGTTCCAGCGTGCTGATGCAGAACATCGTATCAAAACGCTGGCCACCAAACGCAGCGTCAACATCTGCCCATGGCAGGCACAGGTCGATCACGACATTCACGTTCTCGCCGTCCTGCATGTCGCAACCAGTCAGATCAAGATCCGGTTTACTGGGCAGTAGGCCGTCGCGCAGACCAAGAAACGCGTGTTCTTTATAGCGGCGCGAGCCGATTTCCAGACACTTTCCACTCACATGGGCGATGTTGTCCAGAATCCATGGCATTACATTTGCGGACGCCATATTTAATTGCCTTTCACTCTGCGGCGATAGTAGCCGCTGGGGTTGGTGGTAAGGATAAAGCGCTCGCGCGTCATATCCAGCTCAAAGTCGTCCGCCCATTTGACAGCGACGTCGCGAGCCGGCTGCAGTGGGCCGCCGTCGGGATAGGCCCGGCGTAGCTTGCTATGTTCCGGCGCGAACAGATCGACAATACCATCTTCTACCACCAGATACATACCCGGTGTTACCAACGGTGCATAAATCTCAAGGTCGCGTGCCACAGCAAAACGCTGGTGATCACCATCGTGGATGACCATTACCGTTTTGCCAACCAACCTGTCTTTCACCTGCTGCACGATGTGCGGATCAGAACAGTCGCCGGTGATGGTGGTGACGCGTGGATGGTGCCCACGGAACGCATCATGGTTAATATCAATTGATATCACTTCGCCATGATTCATATTATCGCATACGTTACCCAGGAAAAGAGTGCTGCCCCCGAACCAACTGCCAATTTCAAGAATAACGTCGGGTTTAGTTTCAAAAATAATCTCGTGATACACCCAGATATCAAAAATCATCTTGCGCGTCGGCACACCCATCCAGTGAATGCTATGCAGGAACGACTTATCGCAAAAATACCAGTCGGCGTATTCTCCCAGCGTCGCCGCCCAACGGTCACGGTACTGCGGATCCTCGATCAGGCTTTTGCTTTTCGATACCGCGGCGAGGCCGCCAGCCATAAACTTACGGGGCTTTTTCAACATCGCCTGCAATGCCGCACGCCACGAGAAGCCGGCCTCTTTCGTGAGGCGGGGCAAAGAGAACTCTTCCGCTTTCGGCCGGTTGAATTTTTTCTCTACCGTTTCCGGCGAAAGCGTTTCGCGATATTTCGGGTTTGTCGCGTACGTCATCGTTCTCTCTTACCGTTGGCATGGTTGGACGAAATCATAAACATCAGCTGGCACTCTTAAGGGAGACATTAGCAACTGTTAGCGGCGGCGCCACCTGCTTTTTATGCAATGCGGCCGTACCGAATATAAGTACTTTTAGTCTGTTGTGAACATGGGCATGTCCGTCATCCGCGAACGGTGTAAATGACAGCCCATAAAAAGACTCGGTAAGTTCTGGCAAAGGGAACTCGAACGACAGAACAGAATGCTGCCCCCGACGCAGACTTTGCGCCGGCCACTCCAGATTGGCGGATCCGGCAGCCGCACCACTGGCGCCGCCATGCAACGTCAGAACCCCACCGCCGATTTCAGTATCACGGGCAGCCAGCAATCGCAATGAAACCCGCAGGGTTTCTCCGGGCGCTCGCAGCGGGCTATGATGGGCATGCCGGTACGGCGCACCGTCCACAAAAATTGCTTCGATCGTAACCGCCGGCATATGCTTTTTCTTGTTTAGGATGTGTTCGTCGTCAACACTCTCTTCGTCTTGATCGTCATCATCCATATCATCCAGCGCGTCGCCGCCGGGGTCCGCACGACGCTGCTGGCCTTCAGTGGGCGGATGCATGGGATCATAGGGTGCATTGTCTTCGGTACGGGCGGCGTCTTCATCTTCCTCGTATGACGGCAAGTACATGAAATGGTCGAACGCGTCTGTGGTTGGAAAAGGACCGTAAGCGCGACCGGCATGCAGCAGCAACGATGTCGGCGCCACATCGCCCAGAAACTGCGAGTCGTCGGAAACAACAAGCGCTGCACACTGCGTCATGCGTTCGTGCACAATGGCCTCGACTTCATAGCGCATGCGCCCGCCCGCCAACGAACCATCCAGCACCAGCAGGTCACAAGGCAGATTAAGGGCGAGCAGCACACCGACGCGGCGCGCGGTGTGCGGCGGTAAGTTGATGAACGGTGCAGATGCACGATCGGGGCCGATATTTGCCTGTTGCAGACACTTTTCAACCAAGATTTCAAGTTCCGCGCCCTGTAGCCCCGCCAACCGGCCGCGAAAACGCATATTCTCAGCCACACTCAACATGGGACGATAGGAAGCGTTGGCTTTACCAAGCAGATGAGCCCTGCCCCTGACGGTGACCTTGCCCGAAGTGGGCGCCAACACACCACTGGCAATGGCGGCAAGCGTTGACTTTCCACTGCGGTAACTGCCGATTACGCCAACGCATTGTCCTTGCTGCAAACAAAGGTTCACGTCACGTACGGCATAAAAGCTGTGTGGTCGGACCTGGCCGTAAAACGACCGCGGCAGAACAAGTTCACGCAGCGCGGTGGCGGGAATATGTGTCGCGTCACGTGGAAAAACCCGCGATACATTTTCTAGTTGAAGAATGGGCTGCTGCGATACTGTCATCTCAGCGCCCCACATGGGCCACGATAAGGCGGAACTTGTTGTGGAAATACAGGAACCCACCCGCAGCCAGCAACAGGCCACACAGGGTTGATACCCCCATGGCTGCAAGATGGTCGCCGGGCAACCCAAGGATCAGGTCACGCGTTGTCGGCACCAGATATGACAACGGATTATAGGTGTTGATGAAGCCAAGAACGCCTTCGGTCCGCATGTCGTAAAAAATGGGCGTCGCGAACAGGCCGGCATACTGCATGAACGGCTGCATGTAACGGACATCGGCAATAACGAGACTGGCCGGCAACAGCAGAGCGGCAAGACCTGCGCCGAGGGCGAGAAGCCCGATGCCGCCCGGCAAAGCTATCCACGCCGAAGCTGGAACCGGAACCTGAAAGTAGACGAAGGCAGCGATAACAACTGGAAGTTTGACGGCCAGATTACCCAGGGCTGACGCCACGCCGCCAGCAATCAGGCCGAATGCGTTAAAAGTGACGTGCTTGACGTAAGTCCGTGCACGGCGTGCAAGCCGCAGCGGCTCAAACCATGAA
>JBFWRI010000041.1:0-10598 GCA_050248995.1 Bdellovibrionales bacterium | reverse complement strand
GCAGCGTTTCATGCTGCGTCTGACATACGGCTTCAGCACGTGCACCGAGCGCAGTGATTTCAACAGGCACAGCCAGCAAACCCTGCAGCATGGCGGAAAGCGTGCCGCTGTCTGGCACCTGCAGGATGGCGTTCTGGTCTTTGAAGGTTTCCATGATCGCGGCAAAGTTGAACATATGCGGGCCGCAGATAACGGCACAGCCGAATTGCGCCGGCTCGATCGGGTTGTGGCCGCCGATGTGCGCGAAACTGCCGCCCATGGCCACCAGCTTCACGCAATCATACAGCGTGCCCATTTCACCAAGGGTGTCCCATAGGTATATATCGCCGGTAGGCAGCTGGCCCTGGCTACGGCGCGTGATGATGCTGTCGGATGGCAGGCTGGCAGTGACCGCATCGGCACGTTGCGGGTGGCGCAGCGCGATAATCGTCAGCAGGCCCGGCACAAGATGCTTCAATTTCTGGTGGATGTCGGCTGCCAGCTGCTCTTCGCCGGGATGCGTCGAGGCGATGAGCCACACCTTGCGGCTTTGCAGCAGCGGACGCAGGGCGCTTGCCGACGCATGATCGACCGGCAAGCGGGCGTTGACGAATTTCAGATTACCAAGCTCGAGTACCGGTGCATCGGTGAACTGGCGGAAGCGTACGGCGATAGCAGGTGTTTGCGCAGCGATGAACTGGAAGGTGCCGATCAGCTGGCGCGCCCACCCACGCACCCACTGCCAGCGGCTTGCCGATGTTTCCGACATGCGCGCATTCAGCAACACGGCCGGAATGCCGCGCTGACGCACAGCCGTCAGCAGGCCGGGCCAGATTTCGCTTTCGCACCAGATGACCCCATGTGGTTTCCAGTGATCGATGAAAGCGCCAACCCATGCGGGATTATCATAAGGGATGTACTGATGCACGGCTTCGTATGGCAGCCGTTGTGCCATCAAGCGGGCCGACGTGACCGTGCCAGTGGTGACAAGATACCGCCATGACGGGTGCGCGCGGCGCATTTCGTCGATCAACACCAGCAGCGACAGGCTTTCGCCAACACTGGCGCCGTGCAGCCAGACCAGCGTGCCATGCGGACGCGGCAGCACCGGCCTTCCAAAACGTTCGTGCCGCCGTGTTGGATCTTCCTTGCCCTGCCGCAAGCGCGACTGCCAGACGAACCCGGCCAGCGGCGCCAGAAGAACCCATACAAGACTGTAAAGCTTCATCATAGCGCGTAGCCTGCCACAAGTGCCGCACACATGACAGCACCCGCCCACTGGTTGCTGACGAAAGCAGCGCGCGCGTTGCCCTGCTTCCACAGCCGCATCTGGTGCCAGACCAGAAGCAGGAAGATAACAGGGCCTGCGAAGTAGGCAGGCTGCAGTGCGCCGTAAACACCGGCAGCGAGCCAGAAAAATGTCGTCGTCGCATAACAGGTGCCGACCGCGAGGCGGGCTTTTGAACCGAACAGGCGTGCGGTTGACTTGATGCCAAGCAACGCGTCGTCGTCGGCATCCTGTGTGGCATAGATCGTGTCATAACCGACGGTCCAGAAAAACGCACCGGCGTATAGCAGCAGCACGGTTGCATCGACAACGCCGCCCAGGCTTGTGGCGCCAAGAAAAATACCCCAATTGAAGGTGACGCCAAGCCATGCCTGCGGCCACCAGGTGATGCGCTTCATCAGCGGGTACAAAAGGATCAGCGGCACCGAAGCCAGTGCCCACGGCCAGGTCTGCGGCGGCAGTTGCGACAGGATGGCGGCGGCAATAGCCAGCTGCAAGGCCAGCCACGCCCACGCAGCGCGCGGTGCCAACAGGCCAGACGGCAGCGGACGGGTTGATGTGCGGGCGACGCCGGCATCCAAGCGACGGTCCAGAATATCGTTGATCGTGCAGCCAGCGCCGCGCATCGCCACAGCACCCAGAAAATACAAGAAGATATGAAAAAGCGACGGCATGCCGCCCGCCGCGGCCACAAGGCCCCATGCTGCCGGCCAGAACAGCAGCCAGATCCCTATCGGCCTGTCCCAGCGTGACAGCAACCCCAGCACTTGTACACGCAGCGGCAACAGTGCAAACCAGCCGCGCATATTAATGTCGGTTGTTGTCAGCGGCGGGACACTATGGTGGGATACGGCCATGGCTCAACATATAGCACGTTTATGGGTATCGGAAAGCATCAAGGCGGGCGCAATCCTGCCGATTGCCGACGCCGACCGCGTCCATCACCTGCGCGACGTGCTGCGCCTGAAGACCGGCGACAGCGTACTGGTTTTCAACGGCACCGATGGCGAGTGGCGCGCATCAGCTGCCGCCGTGACAAAACAATCAATCACGCTGAACATTGAGAGTCAGACACAGCCGGCACCCGCAGCCGACACGCCGCGTGTGCATCTGGCATTCGCGCCGCTGAAGCGCGCCGCAACCGAGTGGCTGGTGGAGAAAGCGACCGAACTGGGCGCGGCGCAGCTGACACCGGTTATTACCGACCACACGCAGGTACGTACGCTTAATGCAGACCGCTTGCAGGCGATCGCTGTTGATGCCGTTGAGCAATGCGGCGGGTTCACGCCACCACAGCTGGATGCTTGTGTACCACTGAAAAACTTTTTGCAGGCATGGCCCGTCGACACCCCGCTTTACGCGGCGCTGGAGACCGAGCGCGACACCGCGCCCGTATTCGCGCCCGACCGCAGCCGCGACATCGCCATCCTGATCGGCCCTGAAGGCGGCTGGAGCGACGATGAAATCGCGCTTCTGAAACAGCATGCGGCCGTGAAGCCGATATCGCTGGGGCGGCGGATACTGCGCGCCGAAACGGCGGCACTGGCCGCCTGCGCCATCGCAAAAACAGGGAATTAGGAAAGCGCCTGCAGGCGCGCCACGTCATCGACAGCGCGTGCCAATGTCCGTTCATCAAGCTCGTCCTGCCATTCCAGCGTACCGACCTTACTGCAATGCGGGCACACGGCATCCCACACCGACGCGGCATACGTGCAGGCTGAACACACATACAGACCGGCGGGCGGCGCCCCCAGCGCACGGCGCGCCGCATCGGCGTTGTGCGCGCCGTCGGCGCGATCGACATCGGCGAGCATCATGTAGCCTTCGCGCGTTGCGCGGATATCCAGTGCTTTTTCGGCATGCGTGCGGGCACGGCCCAGAATCTTAGCGTCAAGACACAGGCGTGCCAACGCCAGATGCGTGGCCACATGATCTTTGCGCTTCAGTGCAAAACGTTCGAAAGCAGTCAAGCGCGCTAATGAATCGTCACCGGCATGAGCTTCGCGGAATAGCGGCAGCAGATCAAGCTGCGGCGCCACCAGCCATGCCGCCACCAGGACCTTGTGCGCCAGGCTTTCATCTTCTATCCGCAGCAGCGCTTTTACATAGGCATGAACGACCGGAAGGTAATCGGATTGCGCCTTATGGGCCGCCCGCAGCAGACGCAGTGCATCATCGCGGTTTGTATCGAACAATGTTTCGCCCTGCTTCAGCGACAGTACCGCCGTCAACCGCTGCACCCGCGCGCGGGTAAACGCGCCGGATTTTTCGGCGGCGCGTAGGGCGCCCAGTGCTTCCGCCCAGTCACGTTGCTGTGCAAACGCCATGATGCGCAGTTCGTGCGCAAAGTCGCGGCTGGCGATGGACGACACCGCAAGCGCCTCGCCGGTCAGGCGCAAGACATCGCTAATACCTTGCTGGGGTTGCTGACGCAGCAATCCACGCCAGCCAAGCGTGGCGCCTTCCTTGCTGCTGGCCAGTACCTGATAAGCTTTGTGTGCAACCTTTTCTTCGCCACGGCGCATGGCCATTTCCGCTTCCAGCCACATGACCAGCGGCTTGTCGCCCAACAGCTTGTGCGCTTTTTTCAAGGCACGCTGGGCCAGCCGCAGGTCGCCGCCGGCCAAGGCATTCAAACTAAGCGTGAACGCAGCGATACCTTCGTCCTGCGCCTGCCGCAGACGCCGTTCACGGCGGCGGCTGAAGCCGTACTTGATGTAGAACCACAGTTTGGCAATACCCCACCACCACACCAGCACGATAAACGCCAGCGCCAGCGCTGTCTGAACATCAAGCTCGATAAAGCGGCCGGGCAAGCGCAGCTGCACCGTGCCGTCCTGCATGCTGATGAACACGGCCGCCGCGCAGATAAGGATGAGATTAAGGAAAAAACGGAGCATTACTGCGGCGCCGCACCGGTGCCCGACGGCACGATCAGCACGCCTTCAATCAGTTTCTGCAGGACACCGTGCACCGACATGCGCTGGTCGGCGTTTTTCTTCCAGTCGGCGAGCTTCTGCTGGCCCGACGGCGGCAGGGTATTCCACGCGCGCTGCAGGGCCACGGTGTCATCGCGGCGCAACGCCGCTTTCATGTCAGCCAGCGCCCGACCCATAACGTCGCTTTCGGAAACCTCATCTGTTTTTATCAGCACAAGGCTGCGCAGCTCGGCCCAGATGCGCTCAAGCGGCGTATCAGCGCCCGCCAGCCGCGCTGCACGGCGCAACGCGCGTTCATTCTGGTCAAGCTGGTCGGTCAGAAGCGCCGATGACGGAACGCCAGCTGCGGCACCCGTCAATGTCGCTGCGTCTTCCGCGCTTAAGTCCGCCGCCAGCAAACGCTGTAGCAAGGCCAGGGCTTCGGTGAAATCCTGCCCGCGCTCGAACCGTTCTTCCAGCCGGAACAGCGCCAGCGCCACGGGCACGCCGGCCGCCTGTTGGGCACGTACCTGCTGGACCGTCAGCGCTTCGTTGTTCGACTGCACGCGCGCTTCCAGATCCGCCATGCGGTTCAGCACCGTGCTGTCAGATGTGGCCGTTTCCGTTTCGCGCTGGGTGACAAACGTTTCCGCCAAAGCCTCGACACGGCGGTCGGTTGCCGCCAGCTGTTCCTGCAGCGGGCGAAGGTCGACCGTTTTCGATTCTGGCAGCCATGTGCGCAGCGAAGGAACGTACAGCGCCGACGCCAGCAGCAGCACGACCAGCAGCGCCAACAGACTGATAAACGTCGCCGCGCCCAAAGACGCTGCGCTACCGTCTGGCTTTTGGTCGGCGGGGCTGGGAACGTTGTCGCTCATCATGTCTACCTTGTTGTGGCAGCAGCGCCAGAAGCGCCGCTTCGGTCGGCTGTTTGGCAACCGCGACGCTTTTCCACGACAGCCTTTTAGCGGCTTTGGCGATTGCTGCGCTTAGACAATAAGCCTTTAGCTGTTTTGTACAATCCGTTAATCGCGCTTTTTTTACGGCCTGCGCGAAAGCGCGCGCCGTGCGCGGCGAATAAAACAGCACGCCGCCGGCACGCCCGGTTTTCAGAAAGCGGCGCGCCCCCGCAGGCAAATCAACTACAGGGCTTATGGTGTAAACGCTGATGCGCTGCACGCTGTGGCCTAAACGGCGCAGGGCCGCTGCCAGCGCCTGCCCGGTTGACGGCGCGACAGCCAGCAAAAACTTGCGTTTCTTGTATTTCTTGCGCACCAGCTGAACAAGCGCGACCGCATCACCAGCAGCACTGGCGACAGAACGGAAACCGGCGGCCAGCAGCAGCTTTTTCGTGCCGTCGCCAACGGCCAGTGCCGGCAAATGATGAAGTTGCGGCCAGTTCGCAAGCGCGCGGGCCGCCTGCGGGCTGGTGACAACAACGATATGTCCGGCGGCGGAAACGGCACGTGGTTTTTTGAAGGACGCCTGCAGCTGCGGCGACACCACAACGCGAAAACCGCGGCGCTTGAGACGCGCGGCGGTATCAGCCGCGCTTGGTTGAGGCCGCGTTACGAGTAGCATGAAGCGCTTCCAGACCAACTTGCATGATTTCTTTGGCGCCCTTGGCGGCCATGCGCTGCGCCAGACGTCGGCCGATCGCCTCTGCGTCCGCCATCGGCCCCACTTCGGAATCGGTTAGCGACTGTGAACCGTCCACCGCTAGCGCGCGGCCATACAGGCGCAACTGGTCACCCTGAACGATGGCGTAACCGCCGATTGCACTGTCGCAGCCGGCTTCAAGACCGTGCGTCAGTTCGCGTTCAGCCACCCACATGGCGGCGGTTGCCGGATCGACCGTGGCCTGCAGGACAGGCTCCAGCAATTCGCGGTCGCGTTCGTGGATCTGCACGGCCAGAATGCCCTGCGATACGGCGGGCATGAAATCAAGCGGCGCCAGATATTCACGCGCCACGTTGTTCATGTTCATGCGCTGCAACCCGGCGGCAGCGATAACGATACCGTCGACGTTCTTCAGGCGCATGTTATTGGGGTCGATGCGGGTCGTGATATTGCCACCATACGGCACAACATCCAGATCGGGGCGCATGGCAAGAATCTGCGCGCGGCGGCGCAGACTGTTGGTGCCGACTTTCGCACCCGGCGGCAAATCGGCCATGCGCTGCACATTCAGGCCAATGAAGATATCACGCGGATCAGCGCGGTCGCACACCGGATAAACCAGGGTGCGCGGCGTCGTATCAAACGACAAGTCCTTACCCGAGTGCACGGCGATATCGACGGCGCCTTCAACGATCGCCATTTCCAGATCATACGTCCACTTGCGCTTGCGCACTTCCTCGCCCGCTGTCGCGGCGAATTCCTGCCAGCGTTCGCGCTCGCGGTCGCCGATCGCGTCAAACGGCACGATGGTGAAGGTGTACGGCGTTGTTTTATACGTCGTCTGTATCAGGGCCGATATCACTTCCATCGTATCGGTTAGGGCCAGACGGCTGGAACGCGTTACAACTTTGAAGGCCGGGGGCAGCATCGAACGAAAAACTCCTTTAAACTGCTGTTGTTTATAGCCCTCTCATCGGGTAAAGATAAAGCCCCATTATGACCCACAAAAACGCGATCATTCTTGGCATTGAAAGCAGCTGCGACGAAACCGCCGCTGCGCTGGTGGCTGCGGATAAAAGCATCCTGGCCGAGGCACTGGCCAGCCAGATGAAGGACCACGTGCCTTTTGGCGGCGTTGTGCCCGAAGTCGCCGCGCGCGCGCACTTGCTGCACCTGCAAAATCTTATCAACATCTGCTGTGAAAAGGCGAATATCCGCCTGCAGGATGTTGATGCGATTGCCGCCACCTGCGGGCCCGGCCTGATCGGCGGCGTGATGGTTGGCGCGATGATGGGCAAGGCGCTGGCCGCCAGCATGCAAAAACCTTTCCTGGCCATCAACCACCTGGCCGCGCATGCGCTGTCGCCACGGCTTGTTGCCGATATTAAATTCCCGTTCCTGCTGTTGCTGGTGTCGGGCGGTCACTGCCAGTTACTGGTGGTGCACAACGCCGATAAGTTCCAGCGCCTTGGCACGACGATTGACGACGCCGCCGGCGAAGCGTTCGACAAAGTCGCAAGGTTGCTGGGCCTTGGTTACCCTGGTGGGCCGGTTATCGAACGCACAGCGAAGGAAGGAAGCGCCAAGCGCTTTTCGCTGCCGGTGCCGATGCTGGGCCGGGCGGAAGCGCACTTTTCGTTTTCGGGCTTGAAAACCGCTGTGCGCCTGCAGGTTGAAAAACTAGGCACATTAAGCGAACAAGATGTGCGCGACATGGCCGCCAGTTTCCAGGCCGCCGTTGTACATTCGCTGAACGACCGTACAGCGCGCGCGCTGCAGATCTGCCGCGAGCAGAACATTCCCGTCAGCGCGCTGGTCGTGGCAGGCGGCGTTGCCGCCAATACCGCCATCCGCGAAGACCTGACGGCACTGGCGACGCAGCACGACCTGCCGTTTATCGCGCCGCCGCTGAAGCTGTGCACCGACAACGCGACGATGGTGGCGTGGGCCGGGCATGAACGGCTGGCACTGGGTCTGAAGGACAACTTTGACATCGCGCCACGTCCGCGCTGGCCGCTGGACCCTGAAGCTGAACTGACACGGGGGAGAAAAGCATGAGCGCACGAAAGAAAATCGCCATCATCGGTGCCGGGCAATTCGGTACGGCACTGGCCACCGTAGCGGCGCGCGCCGGCCACGATGTTGTGCTGTGGGCGCGCAACCCCGGCATTGTGGAAAGCATTATGGTAACGCGTGAGAATGACGCGTACCTGCCTGATGTTGTGTTGCCGGAAACCATACGTGCAACCGAACATCTGCATGATATGGCTGATGCAGCGGCCGTGTTGCTGGTAACGCCCGCACAGACAACGCGCACGGTACTGGCAGCAGCGCAAAGCTATATCGACCCGCAGGTGCCGCTGGTGATCTGCAGCAAAGGCCTTGAGCAAAATACCGGCGCGCGGCTGGACGAGATTGTACGTGACTGGCGGCCCGAACAAAACTTTGCCCTGCTGTCGGGCCCCGGATTTTACGACGAGATTGCCGCCGACGGCCCGACCGCCGTGGTGATGGCCGCGCCGCAGCTGGCTACTGCCGAAGACCTGTGCCGGCTGCTGTGCACCCCGAATTTCCGCCTGTACGCGAACGACGATGTAGCTGGCGTAGCACTGGCCGGTGCGCTGAAAAACCCGCTGGCCATCGGCGCCGGACTTATCGCCGGTGCCCCCGCTGCCCATAAGCTGGGCGAAAACGCCCGCGCCGCCTTCATCACGCGCGGCATTGCCGAAATCACGCGTCTTGGTCTTGCCTGCGGCGCGCAGCTGAAAACGTTCATGGGGCTGGCCGGCATCGGCGACGTGATTTTAACCTGCACTGGCGCGCGCAGCCGTAATTACCAGTACGGATACGCACTTGCGCATGGCGATGTGCTACCTTCATTCACCGTTGAAGGGCTGCCCACGATTGCTGCCGCCTGCACTCTGAGCGCACAGCATGGCGTCGACATGCCGCTGATGCACGCGCTTTACAAGTTATGTTACGACAAGTGGCCGCTGCCCGATGTGCTGCAGGAGCTGCTGGCCCGCCCCTTAAAGAGCGAGTGATTATGAAGTACTGGCTGATGAAATCGGAACCTTCGGTCTATAGCTGGGACCAGTTTGTGCGCGACAAGAAAACAAACTGGAACGGTGTGCGCAATTACACGGCCCGCAACAACATGCAGGCCATGAAACGCGGGGATCACGTTTTCTTCTATCATTCGAACGAAGGTATGGAGATTGTCGGCCTGGCCGAAGTTATAAAAGAAGCCTATCCCGACCCGACCGACACAACCGGCAAATTCGTGATGGTCGATATCAAGCCCGTGAAGAAGGCAAAGACGCCGCTGACGCTGGCTGCCATCAAGGCAGACCCGCTGTTGAAGAATATGCAGCTCGTCAAACAGTCGCGCTTGTCGGTCAGCGCTGTGACTGCGGACGAATACAAAAAGATTTGTAAGCTGACGGGGCTTTAAGCCGGTTTCTTGCTCTTCAGCAGCGCGTCGTTTTCCGGCAGCGTTGCGCCAACTTCCTCGGCTGCGCGCGATACACGTTCAGCGATATGCTTCACGCGTTCGGCCGCTGCCATGGTTGACGTGATCGGCATCGGGCCGGTGCGCTTGATGGCTGACAGCCCCTTTGTAACTGCGACCATGCTTGTCTGGTTGGTCATATGGACAAGACGCTCCAGCGTCGCGTCAGGACCTTCAAGGAAGGAAAGGATATCCTGTGTATCGTCTTTATTGTTCATGGCTCGCCCCAGCAATGAAAAGTTGAACTTTCCTTAGAATACGGGGGACGGCCTAACAGGGGGTTAACCCGGAACGGTTATGAACGGGCCACACTATATATATAGGTGCGCAATTCCTCGATTCCCGAGGCTTTTTCGGCACTTACGGCCAGCACGGCCGGGAAGGCCGCCGGGTGCTTTTTCAAGGCGGCAAGCGTGTCGGCCTTCATCTTTTCGAGTGCTGGGGGTTTTACCGCATCGGCCTTGGTGAGGATGACCTGCGTGGTGACAGCTGACGTATCCAGCATTTTTAAAAACTCGGCATCGACGTCCTTCAGGCCATGGCGCGCATCGATCAGCAGCAATACACGCTGCAGCGTGGCACGTCCGCGCAGGTAATCCTTGATCAGGAAGTTCCACTCCTTAATCTCGTCCTTCGGCGCTTTTGCATAGCCGTAGCCGGGCATGTCAACCAGATACATGACATCGCCAAGATTGAAGAAGTTCAACTGGCGCGTGCGACCCGGTGTTTGCGAGACGCGGGCCAACGCCGTACGGTTGGTGAGCGCATTGATCAGCGACGACTTGCCGACGTTCGAGCGCCCGATCAGTGCGATTTCGGGCAGCTCCATATCCGGCAGCTGCTCCAACGTGGCCACGCCGGCCACAAAGTCGCACGGGCCCGCAAACAGCTTGCGGGCGGCTTCAGTATCAATGCCGGCGTCAGGCATGCCGCTTTAACAGCACGTACTGCTGGGTGATGCTCAGCAGGTTGCTCCATGTCCAGTAAATCACCAGACCAGCGGGGAAGTGCGCCAGCATAAAGGTGAAGATAACCGGCAGCCACTTGAACATGGCGGCCTGTATCGGATCGGGCGACGCCGGCGACATCTTCTGCTGCAGGTACATCGTGACACCCATGGCAATCGGCCATACGCCGATCATCAAGAATGACGGCGCGTCATAAGGCAGCAGGCCGAACAGGTTGAAGATGCTGGTCGGGTCGGGTGCCGACAGATCGTGAATCCAGCCCCAAAACGGCGCGTGCCGCATTTCGATGGTGACATACAGTACCTTATACAGCG
>JBFWRI010000040.1:0-10811 GCA_050248995.1 Bdellovibrionales bacterium | reverse complement strand
CATCAATGAAGCTGTCGACAGCGTTGGGACAGCTTCGCAGGCCGCAGGTTTTGCCTTTACGACAGATGACCTTTCAGCATCGGCCGCTGCCTTGGCCGCGCTGGTGGCCGATAATACCGGTAGTGCGACCACCATCGGGGGCTTGGCCGACGTCAGCCGTAGCCAGGCGGCTGAATTCTTTGCTGGCACGGCGCAGAAGCTCGATACGTCATCGCTGGAATTTCTGCAAGAGGTGGATTCGCTGGTGCCGGAAGATCAGGGCAGCGATACCGAAGAAGCGCCTGCGTCCACATCACAAAACAATGATACATCGAGCTTCCAGCAGGCCAGTGGCTCTTATAAGACCGCCAGCAGCTTCACGCTAAGCAGCAGTTCATCCAGCAGTGTTGATACCTCGGCTTAAAGCCGCATAAAGCTGCGCTGAATAAACCACGGAAAAGGGTTTACGGCAGAACGATGTACGGTAATCCCATAGAACCCGAAGACGACCGAATTCTTGGGCGCCATCCATGGGCGGACAATATCGCCAACGCTGCTCATCAACGACTCGTTCCTCCACTTCCTGTCTTTGGGGCGTGCGCGCCGCGCACGATCAAGAGCAGTTAATACACGGCGAGACCTGTCTTTTAACAGAATAGTGCGACAGCGGTCATCGTCACCGTTTACCATCACCATAATGTTGTGCTTGAGCCCCTCTCTAAGGGCTCTTTTTACGTTTGCCTTTACATCGCGGGTCCTGATGCCGGTGCGATCTATATGAAAGTTGGTGTAAAGGCGTTGCCCCTTTCCAGGCGGGGCATCACGAAAATCAGCCGTGCTACCGCCAATTCTGTGATACACGCCCGGCCCGAAAAGCGCGGTCTTAATAATTTTGATATCGGCCTGTATATCTTTTTTGGCTGGACTGTTTTCCCGGTAATACTCCCCACGCTCGGGGAATCCCAAGGGCTCTTCTGGATGATTAAAGCTTTTTGCTGTGCGCGGTTTTAGCTTCGCAATCACCAGCGGCGTGACCTTATATTTGTAAACCGCTTCAAGAGTATTCTCTTCACAGACTTTACGAAACGCGCGCAGCTTACGCACGCTGGCAGTCACCCGCATGGTTTTCAGGTGGCTGTTCAGTTCCTTGATCCAGGCACGGTCAATCTGAACTTCGTGCAAATAGGGTTCTTTGGCAGACATAGGGTCACCAGAGCAAAAACCGGCCCTTAAAAGCAATAAGGTCAAATACTTTCCTTGGGTTTTGCTAATGTTCCCCCATGAAGATTGGTGATAAATGGCGCGTTATCGGCTGGGATAAGGCCATGCCGGAACAGCGGGTGGGTGACAGGCAGAAGTATGCCGTGGTTCAGGTGCGGCTTACTAATGACCGCACACTTACATGCGTCAGCAAGCCGGGCGACACTGCAGCCGAGGCTTTCCGTATCGCCGCCTGCAAAATGGTGATGCCCGATCTGCCCGTGCAGGACATGTACCTTGATGAAAAAGGGTGCGGCTACAGCCAGTATGCGGGTGCGGATTATGAGCAGACACTTTTTTATAAGGGCGTGTTTTCAATGGACCCCTTCAAAGCAGGCCAACTGCTGGGTGCGCGCCTGGCCTGTAACTGCCTGGATATGAGTGACGACCTGCTGATTCAAAAAGGAGATGCTCGCCACCGCGATGGCCGCCTTGTCGATTTCGGTGGCTTGCATATGCCGGTGCCATTTGGGCTATTCCAGCATGTCGTGCAACAGATTGTGGCGCAGATGATGGTACGCGATCGCTATCATCAGTTCCGGGCAGGTGTTAATGATGCGGTGAATCGCTTCGCGCTTACACCGGTTACGGCATATGAAGGTCTGGCACAGCAGATGTTCCCTGAAACCGGCGGCGATGATGACGTGAAGCGTAATATTACTTACTTTGCCAGCGGGCATTACCGGCAGTCGCTTCCGTTTCTGGGACTGTAAGCCTTAGCCTTTGCTGTGACGCCGCGCCTCGGCCTTTCGCTGCATCATGTTGAGGACTTCGACCCCCAGCGAGAAGGCCATGGCCACATACAGAAAGGCCTTGGGAATCTCGTGCCCGAAGCCTTCGGCCATCAGCGCCATACCGATCATAATCAGGAAGGCGAGGGCCAGCATGACGATGGTCGGGTTGTTGCCGATAAACTTGGCCAGCGGTTCGGATGCCAGAATCATGGTGGCAACCGCAATCAGTACAGCGATAATCATGACCGGCAGATCCTGCGCCAGGCCGACGGCCGTGATAATGGAGTCGATCGAGAACACCATATCGATGATGACGATCTGTGTAATGACAGCCATGAATTTGGTTTTTGTGTTTTCCGTAACGGCTTTTACATGGATGTCCACCGTGATGCGTTCGCGGATTTCCATAGTCGACTTCCAGATCAGGAACAGACCGCCAAGGATAAGAACGACGTCGCGCACCGAGAAGCCGTAGCCGGCAATGAACATGAAAGGTTCGCTCATGCGTACCAGCCACGCTGCGGTCGTCAGCAGAGCGATACGAAAGCCCACCGCCATCAGCAGGCCAAGGCGCCGCGCTTTCTTCTGCTGGTGCGCAGGCAGCTTGTTCGAGAGGATGGCAATGAAAACGAGGTTGTCGATCGACAACACGATTTCAAGTGCGGTCAGGATGACAAGCGTGGCCCATGTTTCGGGTTGCGAGAATAATTCGATCATGGCGGCATCATAGCGATTTGGCAGTGATTGACAATAATGCCCTAAACACCGAAATTACAAGGCATGCACGGCCACCATTCCCATGGGCACCATCACCACCATCACGGCCATGGCGCCGATCACCGGCACCATGACCATACCAGCGCATGGGAAGGCGGCGACCTGCGGCTGCTGACGTGGGCGATCGGCCTGAATATCGTTCTTGTTCTTGGTGAATATACGTTTGGCTGGCTGGCGGATTCTCTGGCGCTGATGGCCGACGCCACGCATAACCTTTCTGACGTCATGTCACTTATCCTTGCATGGATTGCCATGCATCTGGCCCGAAAGCGTCCTGACCCACAGTTTACTTATGGTCTTGGCGGCGGCACCATCATGGCATCGCTGGTCAACGGCATTATCCTGCTGGTTATTGCAGCCCTGCTGGGATGGGCGGCTTTCGAACGCTTTCAGGTGTTTTTGGGCCGAGAAGATCATGCGCATGCTGAAATCAGTACAGACCTGATGATCTGGGTGGCGGCCGCCGCTGCGATTCTGAATATCATCACGGCGCTGCTTTTCCACCGTTCGCAAGCGAAAGACCTGAATTTACGAGGTGTCTATATCCACATGATGGCCGATGCTGCCGTTTCGGTCGGCGTCATCGTGGCGGCCCTTGGAATCAGTGCCACAGGCTGGAAATGGATCGACCCGGCTTTCACGCTGCTGATCGTGGTGGCGCTTGTCTATGCGACGTATTCACTGCTGATGGAAAGTTTCCGCCTGATCCTTAGCGCCGTGCCGCGCCAGATTGAGGCCAATAAGGTAAAAGCCTATCTGGAGTCGCTACCCGGTGTAACGGCCGTGCATGATTTCCACGTCTGGGCGCTGAGCACGCGTGAAGTCGCGCTGACGGCGCACCTTGTCATTCCGGCCGGTCATCCGGGCGACAAATTCCTTGCCGATACGGCCCAGACGCTGGCTAAAGAATACGGCATCGTGCATTCAACGCTGCAAATCGAAACCAGCCCGCACGAGGTGCCATGTGGGCTTGATGGCCACACCCATTAAAAACCAGCATTTTCAGTCTTGTAATACCCTGCATTGTATTTGCTTGCGCGGGCTCGATTCTGCTACTTTCCCCGCATGTTTGACGGGTTTCCAGTCACTGCCGAAAAACGCCCCCTGACGCCAATCCACATCGGCCCGGTGCGCGTGGATGCGCCGGTTATTCTGGCACCCATGACGGGCGTGACCGACCTGCCGTTCCGCAAGCTGGTGAAGCAATGCGGCGCGGGCATGGTTGTGTCGGAAATGATTGCGTCGCAGGCGATGGTGCGCGAAGTGCGGCAGGCCATGCAAAAGGCCGCTTTCGTGCCGCAGGAAGCACCGTTCGCCATCCAGTTGGCTGGCTGCGAGCCCGAGGTGATGGCCGAAGCCGCCAAGGTGAACGAAGACCGCGGCGCCATGATTATTGATATCAACTTCGGTTGCCCCGTGAAAAAGGTTGTGAACGGTCATGCCGGGTCGCACCTGATGCGCGACGAAGTGACGGCCGCTAAAATTCTGGAAGCCACGGTAAAAGCCGTAAAGGTGCCCGTGACGCTGAAGATGCGCATGGGCTGGAATCACGACAGCCTGAACGCGCCGAAGCTGGCCAAAATTGCACAGGACTGCGGCATCAAGATGATTACCATTCATGGCCGCACACGTTGCCAGTTCTACAAGGGCCATGCCGACTGGGGCTTTATCCGTTCGGTGAAGGATGCTGTGGATCTGCCCGTGATCGCCAACGGCGACATTAATACGTTGGAAGACGTTGATAACGCCCGCCACCTGTCCGGTGCTGATGGCGTGATGATCGGTCGTGGCGCCTATGGCCGCCCGTGGTTTCTGGGGCAGGTCATGCACTATCTGGCCACCGGCGAACATAAGGCAGAACCTGAACTGGCCGACCAATATCGAATGATTATCATGCACTACAACGATATGCTGGAACATTACGGCCAGCTGAACGGCGTGAAGATCGCCCGCAAGCATCTGGGCTGGTACACCAAGGGTCTGCGTGATTCCGCCACGGTGCGGGCTGATATCAACCGTATGGATGACCCGGTCGCCGTGCGTGACCGTCTTGCAGCTTTCTATGAGCCCCTGATTGCCGCCGGTGATAAGCGTGAAGCCGTGGTGCCCGGAGCGGGGTCATCGGAATGACGCTGACCAGTCGCGCTTTCACTGTATGGGCCCGCCGCCACAAGCTTGGCAACAAGCTGATGTTTTTGCTGGTGGTGGCTGCGGGTGTCGCCGGTCTTGCCACCTATGCCGCGCTGACCGACAGCCCGCCGCTGGGCCGCAATTCACAAACCATCTTCGTGCTGCTGCTTGTCGACCTGTGTATCTTCCTGCTGCTGGGCTTCTTCATCGCCCGCCGCATTGCGCAACTGGTGGTGCGGCAGCGACAAGGCCGCGCCGGTAGCCGCCTGCACCTGCGTGTGATCGGCGTATTCAGCGCACTGGCCATTACGCCGGCCATTCTGGTGGCGATATTCGCTGCTGTTTTCTTTGTGATGGGCGTGCAGGGCTGGTTTTCCGACCGCGTGCGCACGGCGGTGAATGAGTCGCTGGCGGTTGCCCACGCCTACCTGAACGAACACCAGCAGGTGATTAAGGGCGACATTCTGGCGATGGCGAACGATCTTAATCGTGACGGCGTGATGATGTACCAGAATCCGCAACGCCTGAATGCGTTCGTGCAGGCGCAGACGCAGGTACGGTCGCTGACCGAAGCGATGGTGATTGACGGGCAGGGCGCTATCCTGGCCCGCAGTGGTTTCAGCTTCGCACTGGAATTCGAGCCGATTCCGCAGTCGACACTGGAACGCGCGCGGCGCGGCGATGTGGTGCTGATCGTTGACGACAATGACGACCGCGTGCGTGCGCTGGTGCAGCTGGACAAGATTCTGGACACGTTCCTGTTCGTCGGTCGTCTTGTCGACCAGCAGGTGCTGGACCATATGCAGAACGCGCAAGGCGCGGTGGCCCAATATACGTCGCTGGAATCGCGCCGGAACACGGTGCAGGTTATGGTGACAGCCATTTTCGTTGTAGTGGCGCTGTTGCTGCTGGCCATCGCGGTGTGGGTGGGCCTTAACTTCGCCAACCGCCTGCTGGGGCCGATTGCGGCTCTGATTGACGCCGCAGACAAAGTGCGTACCGGCAACTTTGATGTGCAGATTCCCGAACAGCAGGCCGACGGCAACGACGAAATCGCCAAGCTGGCACGCGCCTTCAACCGCATGACGCAACAGCTGAACGAACAGATCGCCGAACTGGAATCAGCTCACCGCAAGGCAGCATGGGCCGATGTCGCCCGCCGCATCGCCCATGAAATCAAGAATCCGCTGACGCCAATCCAGCTGTCGGCCGAGCGCCTGCAGCGCCGCTATATGAATGAAATCACAACCGACCGCGAGACCTTTAAAACCTGTACGGATACGATTATCCGGCAGGTGGCAGATATCGGACGCATGGTGGACGAGTTCAGCAGCTTCGCCCGCATGCCGACGCCGCAGATGAAACCGCATGACCTGTATGATTTGATCCGGCAGGTTGTCTTCCTGATGAGCAATACCAGCAGCACGATAAGTTTCACCACGGACTTGCCCGAGCCGACCCCTTATGTGACATGTGATAACCGCCAGATCGCGCAGGCCCTGACAAATATCCTGAAGAACGCCGTCGAGTCGATTGAAGGCCGCGAAGGCAGCAATCTGCCAGAAGGCGCCATCCATATTGCCGTCAAACAACGGCCGAGCGGGTTTATCGACATCGTTATCACGGATAATGGCAAGGGTCTGCCGGCAGAAGGCCGCAGCCGCCTGACCGAACCGTATGTGACGACACGGGCCAAGGGCACGGGGCTGGGGCTGGCAATCGTTAAGAAGATCATGGAAGTTCATCAGGGCGAACTGCAGCTGGGCGATAATGATGGCGGCGGCGCCCGCATTACTCTAAGAATGCCATTAACGCCTGAAAGCAGCCTGCAGGTTGCCTGATTAAGGTTGTAATTTTTTCCCGAACAGGATTATACCAAGACCATAATTTCTATTGATAGCAGGGAAATTTCAATGGCCGCACAGAAGCAATCTGCCTATTCCTTTTCATACGATTTCGGCACTGATAGCTATGTCATCGCCGCGCTGGATGGTAGCCGTACTATCAAGCTGCCGACGCTGCGCAAGCTGGGAAAGGACACCCGCTTCAACCTGTTCATGAATCCCGTCTTGCTGAAGACCGAAGACGGCACAGAAATTACCATTAAAACGAATTCATACCAAAAATCGACGGTGCTTTATCACAATCCGGCTGAAGGCTGGGTGGCCCAGGTGCGGCCGCGTGATGAGTATGCTGATTTGCCAGAGCGCGAGTATGCGCCTGTACTTGATTATAAGCCCTGTCCCCAAGGCCGCGGTACGTCGGTTGATCTAGAGCGCACTGAAATTGATTTCCTGGATGTGAAAAACGGGTTGCAGGCTGAATTTGCCGGCACCGTTGTCGTTGATGATGCCGTCATCGGCCAATACGCAAAAGTAGACAAGAAGATTGTTGCAGCGAGTCCGCTGAGCGGTCTTTATCTGGACTATGATTTTTATAATGCGAGCACGATCAATAAGGGTCTGGCGAAGCTGCATAGCGCGTTCGAGGCCAACCTTGATGCGTGCACATGGATGCGGAAGCATGAGGTGAGTATCGATCACAGCAGCCGCAAGCGCCTCTATAAAGGCAACCCGGACAAAGGGGAGCCGCTGTTTACAGTACATGCCATGGCAAAGAACACATACAACAAGGATTACGCCAAGCCTCACCATATTTACGAACTCTACGATCTTGAACGGGATGAACAGGGTAAGCCGCTGGTGGCACCAATCGCGGAGAAGAATGGCTCGGCTATTTATGCCACGCGTGGCGGGTACATCATCCGGCCCAATAACTTCACGATGTGGAATGAGGAACTTTATCTTATCACCGGACTACCATGGCTGCTGCGTGCGCGCGGCCAGGTGCGCACGACGCGGCCAGGTGATATCGCGGCTGATTTGCAAGTCATCGACATAAACCGCGGCATGTATGTGCGCACGGATGGTCATATGACAACAGGCATCGGGCCAAGCCGCATGAAGCGTCGTATGCTGAATGGCCATATCCGTGATCTGCCGACCAAGCGGGGTGCCCTAGGCATCATCAGGATGATCGACGAAGGCATGCTGCCGCTTGGCAAAGAGAAGCTTTATCGGAAAGGTGAGCGTATCGGTATGGGTATCTATGAGCCGCCCTTCAAACCGACGCGGGCTGAATTACGAGAAATCTTCAATCCCAAGCACGTGAATCGTTAACCAGCCTTACGCTGTTAACGAATCATCGTTACAGGTTGCATAAAGCGCCTTACAACAGTATATGTTGCATAAAAGCGACACTGCTTATACCAGCCTTATTTTACCTAGGAAAACGTTCATATGGCGCATGAGATCCTGATTGTTGATGACGAAGCCGATATCCGCTCGCTGATTGCCGGCATCCTGACCGACGAAGGCATGGAAACGCGGCAGGCTGGCAGCGCTGACGAAGCGCTGGCTGCCGTGAAGGCGCGTGCGCCGTCGATGATCATTCTTGATATCTGGCTGCAGGGCAGCGCGATCGACGGTATCCAGATCCTGCAACTGATGCAGCGTGATTACCCGCATGTGCCGGTGGTGATGATCAGCGGTCACGGCAATATCGAAACCGCCGTCAGTGCCATCAAGATCGGCGCTTATGATTTCATTGAAAAGCCGTTCAAGGCTGATCGCCTGATCCACATCATCAACCGTGCGCTGGAAGCCAGCCGCCTGAAGCGTGAAGTGAATGAACTGCGCATGAAGGCCGATTCCATACCCGAATTGCTGGGCGAAAGTGCATTCGTGAAACTGATGCGCCAGACCATCGACAAGGTGGCACCGACGAAGTCGCGCGTATTCATCGAAGGGCCGGCCGGCAGCGGTAAGGAAATCATCGCCCGCCTGTTGCACCTGAAATCGCAGCGCGCGCAGGGTCCCTTTGTCACCCTGAACTGCGCAACGATGTCACCCGACCGCTTTGAACAGGAACTGTTCGGCGTGGAAGCGCCCACGCTGCAGCAGTCGCGCAAGATCGGCGCGCTGGAAATGGCGCACGGCGGCACGCTGCTGCTGGACGAAGTGGCCGATATGCCGATGGAAACGCAAAGCAAGATCGTACGCGTCCTGCAGGACCAGACGTTCGAAAGGCTGGGCGGCAACACGAAAATCCAGGTGGATGTGCGCGTGATCGCCACCACAAACAAGAACATCCAGGCCGAGATCGACGAAGGCCGCTTCCGGCAGGACCTGTATTACCGCCTGAACGTGGTGCCCCTGCGCATGCAGCCTTTGGCCGAACGCCGCGAGGATATCCCGGCTTTCTGTCATCATTTCATGCAGCGCTTTATCGGCACCAGCGGCCTGCCGCCGCGCGAACTAGGCGAGGACACGCTGGCGACACTGCAGGCGTACCACTGGCCGGGCAACATCCGTCAGCTGCGCAATGTCATCGAATGGCTGCTGATCATGCACGGCAGCGAAACCGGCCCAATCAAGGCTGAAGCCTTGCCGCCGGAAATCGCCGGTAGCGCACCAGCTGTTCTGCGTTGGGACAAGAGCGGCGAGATCATGACGCTGCCGCTGCGTGAAGCCCGCGAGCTGTTCGAGCGCGAGTACCTGTTGGCACAGGTGACGCGCTTTGGCGGTAACATCAGCCGCACCGCGACATTCGTCGGCATGGAACGCAGCGCGTTGCACCGCAAGCTGAAGTCGCTTGGCCTGCATAGCGGCCGCAACGGTGAGGCCGATGATGCGTCGGCTGAGCCGGCAGCTGAAGGGAACGTCACGCCGATATCGCCAGCCGATGCCAAGAATGAAAACGCTGCGTAAGCCACGCGCCATCGTATGGGATCTGGACGGTACGCTGCTTGATACCATTCCGCTGATCAATGTCTGCCACAATGTGGTGGCCTCTGCGTTCGGCCGCCCGCAACGCAGCGTGACGGAAAGCAAGAACCTTACCGCCTTGGCGCCCGAAGTGATTATGGCCGAACTGGCCGGCGCAGAGAATGTTGCCGCCGCCCGCGAACTTTACGTGCAGGAATACGCCGCCAAGCACCTGGAGTATCTGGCAACGTGCGACGGAGCCGGCGACATGCTTGCCGCTATTCATGCGGCAGGGATTGTGCAGAGCATAAACACAAGTAAGCGCCGCAGTTTTATGGAACCTGAAATCGCGCAGCTGGGGTGGGGCGCTTACTTCAAGGTAACCGTTTGCCCGGGCGAAGCGCCGAAGAATAAACCCGATCCAGCGTCCTTCGTGCATTGCTGTATGTTGATGGGTATTGAGCCGGGCGTAGATGTGTGGATGATCGGCGACACGGCGGCTGACGTCGATTGCGGTATTGGCGGCGGCGGATCAACCGTGCTGGTGAGCGCTGATGTTTATGAAGGGAAGGAACCGACCCTGCAGTGCCGCGACCTGCGTGAACTGGCCGCGGTTTTTGCCAATCTGAAAGATTAAGGTCCGCCAAAGATACAGCATTTGCAGCCGAAATAAGCCGTTTACTTTGCCTGCCTGTGTACGGATAATACCCGCCATACTGCTATGACATTATCTATGCCCATACGCCCCGAACTTCACCAGCCGCTCGTCATCATCTATGATCTGGATGGCACGCTGAAGGATTCCATCCCGCGCATTGCCAAGATTCTAACGCAGATCGGCGCCAAGCGGGGCCTGCCGCCCGTATCGCTGGAAATGGCCGCTACGGCAACCGCTTACGGTTACGAAGGTGGCCGCGAAATCTGGGGTATAAGTGCCGACGAAAACCATGAAATTCAGGCTGAATTCGCGCCGCTCTTTTTTCAGGAAGACCCGGCCGTGCAGCCCATGCCCGGCGCGAATGAATTCGTGGCGCGCGTGCCGGCGGCGGTAAGGCAGGCGATTTTCACGAACTGCGTGCAGAACGTTGCTGTGGCCGATGTTATGCACCTTGGCATGGCGAAGCGCATTCCCATTATTGTTGGCCGCGGTGTGGCGGCGTTTTTT
>JBFWRI010000039.1:0-11565 GCA_050248995.1 Bdellovibrionales bacterium | reverse complement strand
CCTTTACAGGATTCGCACGGCTGGCAGCTTTGGTATTGCTCTAATTCTTCGCGCATCCAGTCGCTGGTGGTTTCCTTCCAGCGGCGGTCAAGGTTCGGCAGCACGCCTTCAAACGGCTTTTTGGTCTGGAACTTCCGCGTGCCGTCGTTATAGGTGAACGTGTATTCATCGTCACCGCTGCCGTTCATGATAACGTCGCGCACTTTGGCGGGCAGCTTGGCCCAGGGCGTTTTATCGTCGGCCTTGTGGGCGCGCAGAATGGCGGCGATGGTCTGGGTATAGAACATCGTTTGCGGGCCCTTCCACGCGGCAATGGCGCCGTCTTTGATGCTCAGTGTGGCGTCGGGTACCACCAGCTCTTCGTCGAAATACAGCTGCTCGCCCAAACCGTCGCAGTCGGGGCAGGCGCCGTGCGGGTTGTTGAACGAAAACAGGCGCGGCTCGATTTCGGCAATCGTGAAGCCGCTCACCGGGCAGGCGAACTTGCTGCTGAACAAGGTTGTTTCGCCGCTGTCGGCATCTTCGGCAATCAGCAAGCCGTCTTCTGAAAGTTTCAGCGCAGTTTCAATGCTGTCGGGCAAACGATTGCCGATGTCGGGCTTCACCACAATGCGGTCAACCACAACGCTGATGTCGTGCTTGAACTTCTTATCAAGGTCCGGCGCCTGCGCAATGTCATACAGCTTGCCGTCGATCTTGACGCGCTGGAAACCCTTGGCCGACAGCTCTTTCAGTTCTTTTTTGTATTCGCCCTTGCGCCCGCGCACGATGGGTGCCAGCAGCATCAGGCGCGTGCCGGCGCGCATCGCCAGAATGCGGTCCACCATCTGGCTGACAGTCTGGCTTTCAATCGGCAAACCTGTTGCGGGCGAATACGGAACGCCCACACGCGCCCACAGTACGCGCATGTAATCGTAAATCTCGGTCACCGTGCCAACGGTCGATCGCGGGTTCTTGCTGGTGGTCTTCTGCTCAATCGAAATCGCGGGCGACAGGCCTTCGATGTGGTCAACATCGGGCTTCTGCTGCATTTCCAAAAACTGGCGGGCGTAAGCGGACAAGCTCTCCACATAGCGGCGCTGACCTTCGGCATAAATGGTATCGAACGCAAGGCTCGACTTGCCGCTGCCCGAAACCCCGGTGATGACCACCAGCTGGTCTTTCGGGATATCGACATCGATATTCTTCAGGTTATGCTCGCGCGCGCCGCGCACGCGTATGTGTGTCAAACTCATGCGGGCAATATAGGGGTGGTCCGCCTGTCTGTCACGAAAAAAGAACATATAGGGAACGCCGGTTTAGCGCGGGCCGCTGCGCAGGGTGATGCCAAGGTGTTCCTCAGCGGCGCTTTCAAATCCCCATTTCATGATGTCGCGTTCCATCGGGATGCAGAAGTATGTCAAAGGCGACAACAGCATACCGGTGGCCAGCGCGCTGACGACGCCCAGCCCGGCGCGCATGGCTTTCGGGTGCTTGCTTTCACGGATAAAAGTGGCCTCGTGCGACCTTGCGTACATGTACGCGCCGGCAATCGAACCAAGGGTCAGGGCAATAACCAAACCGTGCCTTCTGTGGAATATATTCTTATGCTCACAGAAGCATGCCCCCATAGGGCGGATTCGCCTATGGGGCAGGCGTGCGGTGCAATAAACATCCACAACTTTTTGATTAAGAACATAAAAAGAACGGTTGTCCGACTCGGCATCCCGGCCTAACGTTTGGGTTAAGGACCACCTCTCAAACCGTTGGCCCGAAACCCGAGACCGTCAGTCTTACATAGAAGGAGAGATACAATGGCCGGTAGCATCAATAAAGTTATTCTTGTGGGCAACCTGGGGCGCGACCCCGAGTTCCGCACCATGCAGCAAAGCGGCGGCCGCGTGTGCCAGCTGTCTGTCGCCACATCTGAATCGTGGAAAGACAAGCAAACCAACGACTGGAAAGAAAAAACCGAATGGCACCGTGTGGTGATTTTCAACGAAGCGCTGATCAACCGCGTTGAACGCAACATGAAGAAGGGCACCAAGGTCTATGTTGAAGGCCAGCTGGAAACCCGCAATTACACCGACAAGAACGGCCAGGAAAAGTACACCACCGAGATCGTGCTGCGTCCGTTCCGCGGCGAAATCACCAGCCTTGATAAATCAGGCGGCGGCGCGGCCAACGACAGCTATGACAGCGACAGCGCGCCCAGCTTCGGCGGCAGCACCAGCGGCGGCATGAGCAAGGCCGTCGGCGCCGACATGGACGACGAGATACCGTTCTAGGATTTAGCTGAAATCAAAAAGCCCCGCCAAGGGAATATCCTGGCGGGGCTTTTTTTAATTCCTGATTCCGGCGCGTTACTTAAATATCGCGAAACTCGGGCCGCGGTAGCTTCGGGCGCAAATGACGCGGTAATTGAGGTATGACCTTATGGTCTGTGGGCACTGCTGCGGGCGCGGCAGGTGGCGTATTTCTCAGGCGGCCGGCTGCTTTGTCCAACCACTCATCGAATATAGTTCCGTTATTCGCCATTTGGTTTCTCCTCAAGCCCAGTATATGCCGCTTTTATGAAAGTAAAAAGGCATTAGATGTCTAAACCAGTGGGCCAAAGTTCCTGCTCATCTTAGCTGCGCCACGGCCGTGACTATCTGCCTCAATTGCTGCTACCACGGCCTTATCGATCTTTAGGCGCTTACCATGTGTATGTAAATTTGAGGCAACGTCACGCCAGGCGTAATCCTTTGGCGCTTTATAGTCGAATGTTGTGCCCATCGAACCCGGTACAAATGTTGATCTTTTTACCATGCCATTTGAATTTTCAAGCTTGCTCTGGATTGAGCCGCCTTTTTCAAAGTTGTCGCGAAGCGTATCGATTTCATCCAGAGTTAGACCCAAGCGTTCATCATTTGCCAGCGGTGCAACATGACCTAGCATGTTTTTAACCTCTGCGCTTGCCTTCGTGCATTCGGCACCTTCAGGGTATTGACCGGTCACTTTATCAATCGCTAATTCAACGGCGCCAAGTATGACTCTGGGCTTCTCGCCTGCGTTTAAAAAGTTACCCGAACTTCTTTGCATAATCGCAGCTGCGTATTCTGACGTGATATCGCTGCCACTACCGTCAACAGCGCCTATGCCAATAACAGCAGCAAGGTGGCGGCTGACAGGCTGTGTCATGCCAGCTGCGGCTTTTTCGGGCGCCTTGCTGAAAAGCTTTGTTCCTTTATCAAGCAGCTTATCTGCCTCGTCGTATTCGGTTGCGTCGCTGCCAGCGACATCAACGAAACGATTAAGCGCTGTATCAACAGCAAAGTCTAAAATTGGCGCTGCCCTGTCGGCCAGCTTTGCAGCTTCTTTTGGATCCAATGATTCAATGTGCTCTGCGGCGGCTGTCATCCAACGGCGCGCCAGTGCAGCGGGGCCCTTCAGGCCGTCAATCACCTTGTCTTTATCTGCTTCATAACTTGCAGCCGAATACATGCCGCCCGACCACTCAGCCAGGTCTTCCAGCATATTTTTGGTATTCACACCTTTGGGTAAGCCAGCCATTTTGATTCCTTTTTTATAAGAACACTATGCAGGCCATTCTTTCTGATGCCGGTTACCCGGGTTTTAATATTGCGCGGCATTTGATGGATTTCATGAAATAGGGCTTGCACTAGATTTCCATATCAGATATAGTATTCCGATACTATTAACTGAATAGGAAAGCCTGATATGACAAAAATGCCAGAAATGACGCCAGAACAAGAGGCTGACGCGCTGATTCTGGCGCTGGAGCGGTTTCGGGTTATCAAAGTTGGGAAAAATGAAACCGATAACCCATTGGATTCATTAGATGAGCGCCAACCCCCACCCCTGCCGCTCGACGAGAAATCGGTCGATCCCAAAACCGGCGCGCCGCTGTATGTGCTGCGCAATGTGGCCTTGGGGCGAGAAAACTTCATCAGCATGTTTGTGGATTTTCTGCGCGACCACGTCTTCCTGCCACGCGAAGCGGCGGTCGAGGCGGGGTTCAATCTTATTCGCGAACAGAAAACACCGCGCCGCAACGTCTCAAAGCTCAGCAGCTTCTCGGCCATCCGGCGTGAAATGGCCGCCATCTATCGCGAAAGTTATGCGCACGGCACCGATGCGGCGCCGTATTACACCAAACTTATGTACATGCTTGATTGCATCATGCGCGCCGCGCAAATGGAAATGGCCGCGCGCAAGGCCAACATGGTGCTGGAAGAGGGGGAAGATGCCGGCGCAGATGCGCTGGCTGATGGTGATGCCTAAACCTGGGCGTGGTCGGCGTTAGTCCGGCGCGTCACAGCGTGGCAGGCGGTGTTGCTGCACCAGCTTTTTAAACGCGGCTTCCACGCGGCGGCTGCGGGGCAGGCGGGTTTCGCGTTCGGTCCACAAGGTGCCGAACGTAACGGCCAGCGTCATCACTGTCGGGGCGGCGTCGTGCAGCGAATATATATTCCACAGCGCGCCCAGTGCGGTGCCGGTCAGGGTGGCAACGGTCATGATAAGCCCGGTATTCGTCATGCTGCCGGCCAGCCCGTGCGCATGGTGTGCGTTTGAAACCGTCTCGGCTTCGTTCTGCGACAGCAGGGCGTCGCGCTCAACGCGACTCAGCGCTGTGCTTAGTGCGTCGGCATCGACTGATGCAAACCGTATCGGCATACCGCAATGATGATACGGCTAGCCCAAATATGCAATTCCTGTCATAAGGGGGCATGGCAAAAACAAAAGCTGTAGAAACGCTTCCTGATGTGTCGGCCATGGGGCCCGGTGCCGACGCGGCCGCCCTGCTGGATAGCGGCTGGAACTTCGAGTTCAACTCTTTCATCATTTTCGGGCTTATCCTGCTGTGTGGCATCATCGGCGGCGAACTGGCCCGGCGCGGCAAGTATACGCCCCGCATCACCGGCTATATCCTGGCCGGGCTGCTGATCGGCCCGCATGTGGCCGATATCATCAATGAAACCATGCTGAAGCAGGCGCGCTTTCTGGTCGATATCGCGCTGGGTATCATCATCTTCAAGATTTCCAGCCTGATCGTTCCGGCCGATATCTTCCGCCGCAAGCGCACCTTCTATACCGCCGTTGCCGAAGCCGCGTTGACGTTCGGCGCGCTGTTCTTCGGTTTGACGGCACTCGGCATGTCATCCCCGGCGGCGGCGCTGGCGGCGGCCATCGGCGTATCATCATCCCCGGCCGTGCTGCTGCTGGTCACGCGCGAACTGGGCACCAGCGGCAAGCTGACCCATCACTCGCTGAATATCGTGGCGCTGAACAACCTGACCTCGTTCCTGATGTTCCTTGTGGTGCTGATGGTGGTGCAGGTGTCGCAGGAAGCATCGATCGCCGATATGTTCCTTGTGGTGTTGCGCCAGTTCGCCGGGGCTGCCGTGCTGGCGTTCGTGCTGGCAGGCTTGGCCTCGAAGATCGTGCAAATGCTGGTTAAATCCGACGACCTGGCCAATATGTTCCCCATTTTCATCGGCATGATTGTGCTGGCGATCGGGCTGGCGCAGATGTTTGCGGTATCGACGCTGTTCACCATCTTCTGCCTTGGCCTGTTCTCGTTCAACGAACGCGGCTATGAAACGCGTGAAAAGCGCGATCACCTGATCGACCGCCTGTTCGATCATGGCCATGTGTTCTACATCATCCTGTTCGTGATCGCGGGGGCAAGCCTGCACCTGAAGGAACTGGCTGAATACGGCCTGCTGGCGCTGGCCTTCGTGGGATGCCGCTGGGCAGGCAAGCTGGCCGCCATGGCGCTGGCCGGTGGCTTGCTACAGATTTCCATGCGGCAGGTGGGCTACCTGTCGATGATGCTGATGCCCATGGCCGGCATGGCCATCGGCCTGACGCAAACCACCGAACACTTGCTGCCCGAACTCAGCAAGGGCGTGGCGGCGGTCATCTTTGCTGCGGTGGCCATTCTCGAGACAATGGGGCCGATTATGACGGAATACGCGCTGAAGAAATCAGGCGAGATGCCCGAAGATAAAGCGGCGGATCACTAGGACGGGGCTCTGATGGTTAAAGGTTATCTGGATACTGTGCTGGCCGACGACGAACAGGTGCTGTACCGCGCCTATGTGTCGCCGTGGTCGTTTCTGGGCGATTACCTGCTGGCCCTGCTATTTCTGGCCTACGGTGCGTGGCAGATGGCCACTGTGGCGGAAATGAAATATACCGGCGCCGTCTTCATCCTGCTGGCCATGATGATCGTCATCCGCGCGGCCATCGCCGTGCTGTGCACCGAACTGGCCATTACCAGCAAGCGTTTCATCGCGAAAATCGGATTTATCATGCGCGACGTCATCGAAACGCCGTTCGCCAAGATTGAAAGCATCAAGATCACGCAAAGCATCTTTGGTCGCATATTTAACTTCGGCGCGCTGGTGATCTTCGGCACCGGCACCGAACATGCACCCATTCGCGGCGTGCACGACCCGTTGGAATTCCGCCGTCAGTACGACGCGATTACAACGACGCGCGTTTCGTAACGCTTTGCGCGTGAAATAACTTATTTTTGTTTCACATTCACGCCCGCTTGCCGGGCGTTGCGAACCATGCCACAAGGTCGGCGCAACAGCCCTGAAGGACTGCCATGTTCGATATCGCCACCATCACGCTGATCACGATTTTACTGGCGCTTGTATTCGATTTCATCAACGGCTTTCACGATGCTTCCAATTCCATCGCCACCATCGTCGCCTCGCGTGTGCTGAAACACTGGCAGGCGGTTATCTGGGCCGCGGTGTTCAACTTTGCAGCGTTCTTCTTCATCTCGACCGGCGTTGCCAAAACCGTCGGCTCGGGCCTGATGGACCTGCAGTATGTCACATCGTATGCGATTATCGCCGGCCTTATCGGCGGGATTATCTGGAATCTGTGGACATGGTGGCGCGGTATCCCGGCCAGCAGTTCGCACACACTAATCGGCGCTTATGCCGGCGCTGTTTGCGCCCACATCGTTTTCAATACCGACGCCAACATGCTCGACGCGTTTGTCAGCAGCGGCTGGATCAAGGTGCTGGCCTTCATCATCATCGCCCCGGCTGTCGGCTTCGCGTTGGCATTCGTGGTGATGAGCATCAATTACACGCTGGACAAGATATGGAAGCCCGACAGCGAACGGCTGGCGTTTTACAAGGGTGCACAGCTGTGTTCCTCGGCGCTGCTTAGCTTCATGCATGGCGGCAACGACGCGCAGAAAACCGCAGGTATCATCGCCGGCGCGCTGTTTGCCGGCGGATATATGGCGGGGCAGGATTTCCACATTCCCGACTGGGTGTTGCTGCTGGCTTACCTGTTTATCGCGCTGGGCACGCTGGCCGGCGGCTGGCGCATCACCAAAACCGTCGGCTTCAGCCTGACCAAGATCAAGCCGCGCCATGGCTTTGCTGCCGAAACCGGGGCTGCGCTGTCGATCGGTCTTGCCACATGGCTGCACATGCCGATTTCAACGACGCTAGCCACAACGGGCTCGGTTGTCGGGGTTGGTGCCGCGCGCGGCCCGGCAACAGATGTAAGGCCCGACGACCGTACGGTGAACTGGCAGTTGTTTCGCAAGATATTCTATATCTGGCTGGTCACGTTGCCGGCGTCGTTCGCACTGGGTGCTGCCGCATTCTGGATTATAAACCAGTTTATCTAGCTGATATTTTCGTCAGCAAAGCACGCAGCATTCCAAGCCTGCGTTCTGTAACGGCGGCTACAAGTGCGCACCCGATAATCGTCGCGGCAAGCAGTACCGTATCACGCATGGGACCCGTCGCCAGCGGCACGGCAGCATCAAAGAACTGCAGCAGCGGGTAATGCAGTAGGTACAGCGTAAAACTGCCGCCGGCGGCCCACCGGATGAAAGTGGGGGCGGGCAAGCGGATATCAAGTTTCGCCATGCCCAGCAGGTGAATGGCAGTAAGACCGGCAATCAGGTTGTTCCACAGGAATTCATCCGAGAAATGCAGTGCATTCACCATATCGGCGCCAAGCAGGGCCTGTGTGATAGTGCGTAATACATCTGGCGCACCGATGGCCAGCAGGGCTATGTAAAGAACAGGCGGTATGATCGCCATCAGCCGCGCCGTTCTTGCCGGTACAGGCATCTGCAGGCCGCGCTCGACGGCGACGCCCATCAGCCACGCTGGTAACAGCAGCGCAATACGTGGCCCAAGCACAACCAGCAGACCGCCGAACAGCACCCACCGCATGCGCCCGCGCATAAAGAACAGCAAGCCAAACAACACGTAATACCAGACTTCATAACTTAACGACCAATACGGGCCGTTGCTGCCAAGGCGCAGTTCGGTGAACCATATCTGGTTGGTGAAGGTGGCGGCAGCCAGCGCACGTTGGGCATAGTTATCGCCCTCATACCACCAGCCGTCATACGCGGCGGGGTTAAGTACGCTGCCTGCACTGTCCAGCAGCCATGTCAGCAGGATAGCGGGCAGGGCGACGGAAAGAATACGCGTTGCCCGCGCGAACGCGAAGCTTTTCGCGGTCTCGTCTTTGCTATGCGCCGTGTAGCTGATAACCAGCCCGGATAAAACAAAGAAAATCATCACCGCATCGCTGCCAAGGTTGTACTCGCGCAGCCACAAATAGGTGCCGTCGGTGAAACGTGCATAGGCCCAGTGCGACAGCAGCACAATAAAAGCGGCGCCAAACCGCAGGGCATCAAGATAAAGCGAAAAGGCGGGTGTCATGCGGCGGCTTCTTTGCTGTCTTTCTTTGTTTTCTTGCGGCCAAGCGCGCGGCGCAGGGCCTTGCCCGATTCCTGAAAGGGTTTGAGCATGGCCTCGCGCAGGTTGTTATAGGGCTGTGGTTGCGGGTTCCCGTTCCGGTCGGCGATGCCGAATACAAGGTCTTCGCGACCCTGCGGCACATACAGCGTGCCGAACAGCCAATCCCACAGCGAAAACACTTCCGCATAGTTCTTGTTGAAGTGGCGTAGCGCACTGCTGTGATGTACCTGGTGCATGGCGGGCGAGCTGAGGACATGGTCGACATGCCGTCCATAATCCAGCCAGATATGCGAATGGCGCAGGTTGCTGCCGAGCACGTTAAAGATCAGCAGCAGGCCGTTCACGCTGGCGATCTGCCATAGCGTCAGCTGGCCGAAGTAGAAGAAGAGGATAGTGCCCTGCAGCGTGCCCAGCCCGGCGCCTTCGATAAGCTCGCTAATCAGGTCGTAAACCGGGTGTTTGCGGTACAGGGTGAACGGCGTCAGCACCTCGGCGCTGTGGTGCACGGCGTGGAAGGGCCATAGCCAAGGCGTTTCATGGTGGATGCGGTGTGTCCAGTAGGTGCAGAAATCCTGCATCAGGAACAGCACGAACGTCAGCAGGATAAACGGGCCGGTCGACCAGTCATAGGGCGCGGGGGTGATACCGGTCAGCGCTGCCAGCCCCGTCAGCGTCCAATAAGCGAATGCCACGGCAATCAGGGTGGCCTTGAACGGCACCAGCCGGTACAGAAAGAACGTCAGCGCGTATATCTTCAGGTCGGTCATGTGCGATTTGTGCAGGTACACATCGCGCGGTACCAGATAGGACAGGAACGAGGTGTGCCGACGGCCGGTGGCGTCGGTGCGATTGTATAGAACATAGGCCAGCGCGGCGATAATAGCGGCCGAAAGAAGATACAACGCATACGCGCGCGTTGATGGCTCAAGCAGAAAGCTGATCCATCCTTCGTTATGCTGGTGCCAGATATCCATGGCCTGCTGGAACAGGTCAGTCATAGCGGCCAATTATATAGGAAAGCGGTTAAGAAAGAAGTGGTGCCAGGGACGCACTCATATCTAGCAAATAATGCGCTGATAGTAAACGGGAATTGCACAATCAAACTTTGAATGTGCCCCCAAATGTGCCCCCACCCTTAGAAAGTTAAAGAAGCTGCCTGGGTTAGCAGGCAGCTTCTCGCGCATCACAGTAGTAAATCAGCCGCTAGGAACGCGAAGAACGCTCCTGTTAGGTACAGGACAACAGATACCCCATACACCCAAAGGCTGAAGCGTCGCAGGCGTGTGCAGGCTTTGGCTGCCACAGGATCAACCGGACAAGGCGCATGACGCGCCCGCCACTGCATGATACCCGCGATAATCAGCATAACCGCTGCCACACTAAAGGTTATTTCCTTATAGCGTGACAGGGTAATAAGCCATGGCACAGTGCCGACAAGGCCGATAAGGGTTGCGCCAGCACCAAGCGTTACCAGCAAGGCCGGTAATGCACAGCAGACCAGCGTTCCCATTGAGGTAAAGAGGCTAAGGGCTGGCGCGACCGTATCGCGCCAGCTTACTGCCTTAGACCTGCTCACGAGCAAGCGCGGTTGATGCCTGTTACATCATAACCCGCGTCCTTCATCAATTCGTTGATTTTGCTGTCTGGCAAGGATGCAGGATTGCCCACCATCAGGTGGACTTCCCCTTTATCCAAATCAACATGCGCTTTGCTGACACCATACTTGTCGGTGAAAGTCTTTTCCACCGAACGGGCGCAGAAGTCGCAAATAAGGCCGGAGACTTTAACAGTCACCATTTCCTCTTTGCAGGTTTCAGCGGCCATTGCGGGGGTAGCTAGAGTTGCGGCCAAAGCCAATACGATTGCATACTTCATCATGATACTTCTCCTTAGTAGGTAACTGTTAAGTTGAACAAGAACTGGTCGTCATCGCTCCAACCCACTTCGGCCAGATAGTCGTGCCAAAAGAACCGCACAAGCGGTGTGGCAACGTACTGGTCTTGTGACCAAGGGCGGTGATCGACTTGGAACATCAGCCATGTATGGACGTCGCCATAATCGCCGATATACGGGGTAACCCCCACGCGGGCGGATTGGTCGAAGAACTCGGCAATCTCACCAGCGTTTGTATAGCGGTTCTTATAGCTGACATAGAAACGGCGATCTTCGGCATCGGCCATGATGCCGATGAAACCCGCAGGGTCGTTTCTATTGTCAAAGGCTCCGGCATCGCTATGAGCAACGCCAGCGCCTCCATTCAGGTAGATGTTGGCCTGGGCTTCAGGGAAGTTCCAGCGTTTGACCAAATAACTGGCCTGTACGCCGCCGAACGTCCAATCTTCCTCACGCCAATGTTCGGCTAATACCCCCGCCGCAAAGTTGCGGGTGAAGGTATGGCCAACATCAACGGCATGTCTGCTGCTATCATTTTCAAGCATCAGCATAGTACCGCCAACGTAGGAGATGGGCCGCGCTTCTGCGGAGCCACTTCCTAATGCACAGACCAAGGCAAGCGCCATGGCTATGCGGCATGTAAGGTGAAACACGTGTTTCCTCCTCGCTAAGTGTTAAACAAACAACTTATGCGAGGTTGGACTTGGGAGGTGGGGTAACGAGATCGGGGCCTCTAAAAGCGATATACGCATCATCAGATGCGTTATAGGCCGCGAGATTGTAGGTAAAAGGTGTTGGTAGTTGGCCGTTGTTGAGAAATGATGTTTGAGGAACTTTGCAAGATGCACTATTGCAGCAAGGTTTATCTGACGTATCGATCTTTTTCTCTTCTTGCTTTTTATGCATCGGACAATCGCTGTCCACCGTG
>JBFWRI010000038.1:0-12343 GCA_050248995.1 Bdellovibrionales bacterium | reverse complement strand
ATCAGGCGCCGAGGTCGGCACAGTGTGTACCGTTCGCGCACTTCCTGGATTATCCTGCGGCGGTTTGAGGTGTAGTGCGTCTGAAAAACCTGCGGCTGGTAAACGGCAGGCTTTGGCTGGCCTTCACTGGACCTCAGCGTTGCGGCTTGCGACTGATGCAACAGGCGCAGGTTGCAATAGTTAACGTCGGGCAAAAACCATTCAGGAAAATACTGCGGGATTTTTGTGCGCAGTCCTATCACTCTTTGTGAAAGCCCGTCTTTGCTTAGCTTGCGCGTGCTGACACTGCCAGCCGGCATGGTCTCAAGCTCGGCGTTGACATCGTCGATATCCAGCTTGCCGAACGCAACGCTGAACATGATGGCGTAATCGATGGCATCCAGCGGCATGCGCTGGTCGCCAATCACAAGCCAGTATCTGTCCCCGGTCTTGGCTTCTTCGATCATTACATAAGGTTTCGGCAATAGCGTGTCGGTCATGTGGATTAGCTCACCAGTTCCGGAATTTTCTTTACAACCGGTGCGCGGATGCGGCTGGGCTTTACGGGGCCTGCGAATATCTTCGCGCGTTCCTCTTCCAGTGCGGGCAGGGTGGCAATACGGTGGCCCTCATTGTCTTCTATAATCGTCATGCCGAAGTGGCTCAGGTCTGACGCCAGCAATTCATCCAAAGGCAAGTCAGCAACGTTGCGGCCGGCGTTCTTGAAGAACAGTGCGGAAATTGCAGCGGCATTGCCGATATGCCAGCGAATATCCTCGTCCGTAACGCTTTTATCATTCATCGCTTTGCGAGCCTGCTGCACCGCCGGGTCTTTATCAAATGCAGCTAGAAAAACTGGCCCCAGTTCCTGCCGCGCTTTAATCAGTTTGTTCCAGGGGTGCGGGCCATCCCTGAAAGCAATGCGCAACCGAAGCGAATTATCTGTATCATGGAACCAGAACCTTTGCACGTCATCTTGCGTGATAATACCTCTGCGGCATAAATCCTGCGCGACTTCGTAAGCACATTGCGCCTTGGCATCCACAACGCCATTTTCGGCATGATGTCTGCCGTCACCAACGCGCCGTTCTATCATTTCTTTCACGTCGCTAATACCAACCCCATACGGCTGCATTGCCATATTTGCGCGCGGGCTAAATTCAAAATCGCCTTGCAGTAGCACTTGTTCGTAAATCCACACCAGGCCTTCTTCGGCTACGCTACCGCTGGCGGCACCCAGCAGTGCGTGCATGGCTTCGTGCCGGCGGAATATGGGGTTAGACACAAAGTCAGCCGGAAAGCCGGTTTGCTGCAAAAACAGATTGATGGCGTCGTTAAGGGTGAACTTGCGCATACCTAAATTTAACCTAAGCCCATGAAATCAAATAAAGTTTAACTTTATTAAGCAAAATCAGTGTCTTGCCAAAATCGCAGGCTTGCGACATCTTCTCGGGCAATCAAACCCGCCATTCAGGCGGGTTTTATCAACACAACCTGTAAGGACATAACAATGGACTTTCTCGCTGATATGAACTTCGTATTCGCAGGCGGTATTGCCGCCCTGCTGTACGGTCTGATCGTTGGCAAGTGCATCCTGTCGGCCCCGGCCGGCAACGAGCGCATGCAACAGATCGCTGCCGCGATTCAGGAAGGCGCCAAGGCGTACCTGAACCGTCAGTACACAACCATCGCCATCGTCGGCGTCGTCATCGCCGCCCTGCTGTGGCACTTCCTTGGTATGCACGTCGCGCTTGGCTTTGTGGTCGGCGCTGTGCTGTCGGGCGTTGCCGGCTATGTGGGCATGAACGTTTCCGTTCGCGCGAACGTACGCACAGCCGAAGCTGCGAAAAGCGGCCTCGCTCAGGCGCTCAGCATCTCATTCCGTTCGGGTGCCGTCACCGGCATGCTGGTGGTCGGTCTGGGCCTGCTGGGTGTTGCGGGTTATTACCACTACCTGCTGCAAACCCGTTCGCTGGCTGATGCCGGCCAACTGCGCGAAATTCTTGAAGCGCTGGTGGCCCTGTCATTCGGTGCCTCGCTGATCTCGATTTTCGCCCGTCTTGGCGGCGGTATCTTCACCAAGGGTGCTGACGTCGGCGCCGACTTGGTTGGCAAGGTCGAACAGAACATCCCCGAAGATGATCCCCGTAACCCTGCCGTTATCGCTGATAACGTTGGCGACAACGTCGGCGATTGCGCCGGTATGGCCGCCGACCTGTTCGAAACCTACGCGGTGACGATGGTCGGTACGATGCTGCTGGCTGCCACGTTCTTCAAGGGCGATGTGCTGCCGTCAATCATGATGTACCCGCTGATCGTGGGCAGCATCTGCATCCTCGGCTCGATCCTTGGTACGTTCTTCGTCCGTCTGGGCGCAAGCAACAACATCATGGGTGCGCTGTACAAGGGCTTCATCGCTTCGGCAGTGATCTCGGGTGCGGCCATCGTATACGCCACATGCAAGATCTTCCCCGAAGGGACGACGCTTGCCATGGGCGCCACATCAATCACCGGCGAAGACCTGCTGTATTGTGCAGGTATCGGTCTGGCCGTTACAGGCCTGATTGTGTGGGCAACCGAATACTACACCTCAACCGCGTACCGTCCGGTGCGTTCGATCGCTGAAGCCTCGGTAACGGGTCACGGCACGAACGTCATTCAGGGTCTGGCCGTGTCGATGGAAGCAACGGCCCTGCCGGTGCTCATCATCTGCGTCGGCATGATCACGGCGTACACGTTTGCCGGTCTGTTCGGCATCGCGATTGCGGCCACCACCATGCTGGCGCTGGCCGGTATGGTCGTCGCGCTCGATGCCTATGGCCCGGTAACCGATAACGCCGGTGGTATCGCTGAAATGAGTGAGATGCCGAAGGATATCCGCGTCACAACCGACGCCCTGGATGCCGTTGGCAACACCACCAAAGCCGTGACCAAGGGCTACGCCATCGGTTCGGCCGGTCTGGCTGCGCTGGTGCTGTTCGGCGCCTACACGGAAGACCTGAAGCACTACTTCCCCGACATTGCGGGCCAGGTTGATTTCAACCTGCAGAACCCGTACGTCGTGGTTGGCCTGCTGATCGGTGGTCTGCTGCCGTACCTGTTCGGTGCGATGGGCATGACAGCCGTTGGCCGTGCTGCGGGTTCGGTGGTTATCGAAGTCCGTCGGCAGTTCAAGGAAATTGCCGGTATCATGCAGGGCACCGCCAAGCCGGAATACGGCAAGTGCGTTGACATGCTGACCAAGGCCGCGATCAAGGAAATGATTGTTCCGTCGCTGCTGCCGGTTCTGGCTCCTGTTGTGCTGTACTTCGTGGTCAACGAAGTGGCCGGTCAGGCCCAAGCGTTCGCCGCTGTCGGCGCTGCGCTGCTGGGTACGATCGTGACGGGTATCTTCGTCGCTATCTCGATGACCTCGGGTGGCGGTGCATGGGATAACGCCAAGAAGTACATCGAAGAAGGCAACCACGGCGGCAAGGGCAGTGAAGCCCACAAGGCTGCCGTAACCGGTGACACGGTTGGCGATCCCTACAAGGATACAGCTGGCCCTGCCGTTAACCCGATGATCAAGATCATCAACATCGTTGCGATTCTGCTGCTGGCAATTCTGGCCGCATAATCAACGCGATTAAGCAATCAAGCCCCGTCAGAAATGACGGGGCTTTTTTGTTGCGTCGAATCCAGTCGGGGTGCTAAACCAAGGGCATATTCAAGCTATATCCCGGAGAAGAATAATGAAAAACATTGTCGTCAAAGAAACCGATGGTCCGTTGTTCAAAATCCGTGCGCTGGGCCGCGGCCACCGCTATCACAACCTGATGATCGATGAATTCCGCGTGCTGCAGTTCCTTGAACAGCAGCAGAAGAAGCTGGGTACCGACAGGTTGACGCTTAGCTTTGGCGAAATTGCTACGGGTTGCGGCTTTGATGATGTGGGGCAGGTGGAAGAAGCCATTAACGAAGGCCTTGTCATCCTGTTCCGCGATACGCCTGAGCTCAAGGACATCACCTGCCACTCCACCACCGACAATGTGCTGTATTTCAACGGCGCACTGCTCAACCCCGAACCCGCCGCTGCACCAGCACCGTCTGCAGCCGATGAATTCGAGCCTCGTGTTATTGAAGCTGACGGCGGCATGACCATTGTATTGGGTGCGTCAACTAAGGCTAAACCTGCGCACGAGCTTGACGCTGTCACGTCGGCGCCCCGTGCCGTGCCGGAAAAGATTGGCGCACACCAGTTGCCTGTTTCATGGCATACAAAGCCCCATATGCTGGTGCTGGATGAAGCCAGCAGCACGGCAACGATGAATGGACGCACCGCAAACCTCAGCCAAAAGCAGTTCCTGTTGCTGAAGCTTGTCGAGCTGACCGGTGGCTACGAAACCAAGATGCTGGATATGGGCCTGCAGGATGTGCTTGACCTCGATAACCTGGTTGAATCGACCAACAATATCTGCCGTCCGCTGATAGCGCGCGCCACCGCAAGAACCACTTTAATTAAAAGAGCGGTACAGAAAGGTGAACCACGCATCCTGATGCACCGCGACTTCGTGCGTGGCGTCCATCTTGAACCTGCGCCGGCGGTTGGGGGATAATCCATGCCGTTCGGTGCTATCCAGCCGGTTATAGGCCGGGAATATGTCAACGCCGCTTTTGACGCGCCGTCGGAATTCAACACGCTGGATGTCAGCGGGTTTGTCGCCGCCGCCGGCAAGCGCCGCGCCTTTAAAACACGCGACCTGCCGCTGTATATCAAAACCGTGCAGCTGGCCGATGGCACAATTCACACTTTCCGCACCGTCACCCGCCAGCCGGCGCGTAAAATCGTCAATCTGCGCTTCCAGCGGCCGGCTGATAAAAAGAACTTCTGTAAGGCGCTGTCGGCTATCGACCCCAAAGACCTCAGCAGCGGCTGGTGGAATCTGCATGACGGCCGTGCCACCATCGAACGCAACGCGGGGCAGGTGGATGATGTCAGCACCTTCTTCACCGTGGGTGATAACGCATGGTTTGAAATCGGCGGGCACCAGATTCGCCGTGGCCCGCAGCGCACATGGGTTGTAACCGGTCCGAAACCGGAATCAAATTAGAGTCATCACACGCAAGATTTGTAGTCCCAGAATCTGCTGCACGAAATAATCGTTCAATACAGGCATGCTGTGTGTGCTTTCTGCACGCCGTTCAATCCATCTGAAAAAACAGTCTGTTTTTGCCCTTTTTCTGCCACAGGTCGCAGTCTATACAGTCGCCAGCCGAAGAACCTAAAAGCAAGAACAATCCTGTTCATTCGCGTCTTCGTTTATGTAGGAGCCACCCATGTCGCTGCACGCGCAGTCGTCACACGCATCGTATTTACGCCAGCATGCCTGGCATCCCATCATGGCCGAACGCACCGAAACGCTGCCGTGCTTTATGCCGCGCACCGACGACCTGATGCTGGGCGATCCTGAATTCAATGCCATTTATATCGGCGTCGTCGCCGGTATCGGCGGCGCTTCCACCGAACACATGTTCCTGCCGACCGGCGACAAAAACGCCGAGCCGCGCCTGCTGAAGCTCGACCCAAGTATCGACCCGACCGACCTGAAGATCGGTGTCGCTTATGATATCGATTTTGAATCGCACAGCAAAATCCTGACCGGCTTTGTGCCGCACGGCGAAACCACACGCGGCGTGCGCCCGGTGGCGATTGAATATGACCGCATCAATAAGGAAATGGTCATGCGGATGGCCGGCGGCCAAAAGGCTTTCTTCGCGCGTCCCGATGCCGTTTACCGCCACCTGCGCGAAAACGAGCCCGCGATCACATGGCGCCTCAATCGCGGCGGCAAGATCGAAGCGGCTTTCAACCCGATGACCACCAGCTTTGACCTGCAATCAACGGTCAGCAGCCACGGCCGCAACGGCCTGATGGTCATGGGCCTTGTGCGCCCCAAGCTGGCCAAGGGCGATAAGCCGGTTTTCTCGTAAAGCTGGAAAAGCCCTAGCGTCCCATGCCGCCGGGCTGCTGGCGGCGCTTGTCGCCCAGTGCGCCGGGCAGGGCCGGGCGGCTGAAGTTATCCATCAGCTGTTCGAACATCGTCATGTCATGGCCGCCAGTCGGCGTTTTGCGCGCTACAGGCTTTATTTTTTCGGCCGCGTCGGGATTGATGTTGGTGATTTCCTTCACGATGCCGCTTTCATCAAAGACGATGGCCAGCGTGCGCTCTTCTGAAATGCGCGGATCGAAAAACGCCATGCGCTTGGTGCGCATGCCGCTGTAATACCATGTACTGGTGTCGAACGTGCCGATCATGGTCGGTGGGCCCAATACGCTTTGCACGGTGGCCTGGTCGGTTTCACCGACCTTGATTTGTTCCAGCCGCTCGTCATCCACCATATTGCCGCGGTTGGCGACAATCGGCTGGCAGGCGGCAACAGCTAATAAAACAAGGGCTAAAAACAGGCTTTTCTTCATGGGCCGATATCCTATCATCCTTCCATGTCTTGGCTACAGTCTATCAAAAACAGGTTAACCGGCGCTAAGTACGCCCGTGCCACGCCCTGTTACAAGGCGATTGTGGCGGCTGCGCGGCAGCCGCGTTTTTACCAGAACCTTGCCATTCCTGATACGCCGCAAGGCCGCTTTGAAATGATCATGCTGCATGCGTGGCTGGTGATGAACCGCATTGCCGAACGCGAGCCCGAATTCACGCAGGACTTGTTCGACCTGATGTTCGCCGATTTCGATACCAGCCTGCGCGAATTGGGCGTGGGCGATCTGGGTGTCGGCCACCGCGTCAAAGGTTGGGCGCAGGCGTTCTATGGCCGCGTGGCCGCCTATAAAACCGCGCTGGCCGACGAGGCCCTGATGGACGAGGCGCTGGCCCGCAATATCTTCGCCGGGCAGAAAAGCCAGCATACCAAGGCGTTGGCGTTTTATGTGCGCTGTGCGGTCAATTCCCTTGATACACAGGCGCCTGCCGACATCATGGCCGGACGCATCAGCTGGCCGGATTAGTGTTGCAATCCGCGTCGTTCCTTCGCTAGAAACAACCTATGTCAGATACCGCAAAACATGAATTTTCACGCCCGCTGAACGCCGACCGCGTGAATGTAGGCCAGCCGCGTACCGAGAATATTTCAGCCAATGAAGCCGAACGCGCGGCGCTGGCCGAACGCTTTGGCCTGTTGGCGCTGGATAAGCTGACGGCGACGCTGAACATCACGCGCCTGCCCGACAGCCCGGCCATCGTGCTGGTGGAAGGCCGCCTGCATGCTATGCTGACACAGGCCTGCGTGGTGACGCTCGAGCCGCTGCCGGTGCATGTGAACGAAGAGTTTTCAACCGAGCTGGCGTCGCCCGAATACATCGAAAAGTATCTGGCCGAACACGGCGAAGAGGATCTGGATGCGCCCGAGGCCATTGAACATGGCCACATCGATCTGGGTGAAATCGTCGCGCAATATCTGGCGCTGGCACTGGATCCGTACCCGCGCAAGGAAGGCCTGCCCGAACCGACCGAGGAAGCGCCGCTTGACGAAGCGCGCCAGAACCCGTTTGCTGTATTGGCCAGCCTGAAGAAGGAAAATTAACATGAGCCGTTTTGAATTCCATATGGCGATGAGCGCTGCCACTAATGAATCGATTTACCGCGACCCTGTCACGCATCAGCTGACCGACAGTCTGCACAACGGTTTGATGGCGCTGCACAAGGCCTATAAGGATGGTTACGAAGGTAACGACCTGTCCCACGCACAAGAAGCGATGACGCAAATGCTGCTGGCCGTGCGGGGCAGCCGCATCAAACGCGATGGCAAGCCCGATCACATTTATCGTTCGGCGGCGGCTGACGCCATTATAGGTAACAATGTCTGGGGATCGATTGTAGGCGACAAGGTGACGCCCGCGCGCATCGTGTGGCAGCTTGGTGTGTGGAAATCAGAACTGGCCGGCATCCAAAGCGGTGTGCTGACGCGCGAAACTGCGCCGCACATGCCGCAGATGAAAGCCGCCCTTAAGGATGTGCTTGATAGCCTGCAGGGCTCATGTCAGTCAGCACGAAATAGGCGCTGGGACGAAGCTCATCCCGGTGCTAAGCGTTGGTAGCCATGCAGTGCCGCCTTCTTACGCAGGCTGACTTTAAAGTTTATGATGATTTCCTGAAGCCGCACACCGCCACATCAATGTTCTTGCGCAGCAACCCGTTGCTGGTGGGTATGGATTTCAAGAATGACCGCTTCCACGCGCACTATTACGGCCTTTTTGATGATGATAACGAGCTCCACGGCGTTATCGCGCTGTGCTGGAACGGCAATGTTTTTGTGCAGGTGCCGAATGCCAGGTATCTTGAGCCGTTGTTCACCTATGTACGCCAGCAAAAGCCGGATTTTGTTGTCAAAGGCGTGCTGGGGCCCGATACACAGTCGCGCTGGATACTTGATAAAACATGCATCACGCCTGACATGTGCAACATGTCCAGCACCGAATCCGTTTTTACAATGCCGCTGGATGCCATTCATATTCCAGCCGCACTGATGACGGGGGCATGGGTTTCGCGCCGCGCACAGGAATCGGATTTAGAAACGTTGACAAGGTGGCGTCGTGCCTACGAGGTCGAGGCGCTGGGTATGCCACCCGAAGCGCTGCCGTCATATCAGGAAACAGAGGCCACCGAATTGCGCAGCATAAAGGAAAACACAGCCTTCGTGCTTGAAGTCGGTGGCGCGCTGGTGGGCTGTTCAAAGTTCAGCGCCCGTCTGCCGGATGCCGTACAAATCGGCGGGGTTTATACGCCGCCTGAAATGCGCAAACAGCGGTATGGCCGTGCCTGCGTGGCAGGGTCGTTGCTGATGGCGGCAGACGAGGGCACGAAATACGCGTGCCTGTTCACAACGGCGCTTGCAACGCCAACGGCCTACACAGCCATTGGGTTCCGCCAGGTGGGCAGTTATCACCTGACATTGCTGAAAGAAGGCGTGCGCCTGGGCGCTTAAGCCACATTCCACATCTTGCGGATGCGGTTCCAGCGTGCATACGCCTTGATTCCGGCCACCTGCAGGCCCGTTATGCCGCCCGTAAAGTGCCGCTGGCCGAAGTAATTCTGGACGAACGTTACCGGCAGTTCAGTCAGCAGGCGTATGGCCAGCGCCACGCGTGATTTCTTTTTCTGCGTTTCGGCAGCCAGCGTGGTGTAGCTGTCGTATTTGCCACGCAGATGATCCAGCGAACGTATCGAATAATGCAGCACAATGTTGTCCAGCTGGCCCACACTTTCACCGACTGGCACTTCGGCGCGGTCGTGCGTGGCGCTGCGCGATGTCATGCCGCGGCGGCGGTCGAACAGGCGCACAACATTCGTGGGCTTGGCGAACAGGCGTGGCCTTGTGTGGCCGGGGTAAACGTCAACAACCTTGATGTTATAAAAGTTGTGTTTAGGCGCGGCCGCGAACAGTGCGCGAATCTCGTTACCAAGTTCCGGTGTTAAAACTTCGTCGGCATCAAGGCTAAGTATCCAGTTGTTGGTGGCGTTTTCTTCGGCAAAACGTTTCTGCTCGCCGAAGCCTGTCCATGCACGGGTCAGCACGCGCGCGCCATGCGCAGCGGCTACATCGGCGGTACTGTCGGTGGTGCTGGCATCCACAACGACCACAATATCGTCGCACAGGCCGCGCACGGCGTTCAGCGCGGCGGGCAGGCGGTCAGCCTCGTTTTTGGCGATAAAACAGGCGGAGAGAGGCAATTTGGCCGATTCCATGCCTGCACGGTGCCAGTTTAACCCCTTTATTTCAAGGGATTAGCAGCTTTTTCTTGCGCCAAAGGGCTGTTTTATATAGAAAAGCGGCCTGACTTTAGTGGATTTAAACGGAGTTCCCCATGGCAGTGCCAAAGAAGAAAACCTCGCAGTCGCGCAAGAACATGCGCCGTGCCCATCATTCGCTGACAGCAGCGAATGTTCTGGAATGCCCGAACTGCGGCAGCAGCAAGCGCCCACATCATGTGTGCAAATCCTGCGGCTATTACGATGGCCGTCAGGTGAAAAGCGCCAAGAAAAAAGCAGCCTAGCGCTTTTTTTCTAACACGCGCATCATCCGCTGATGTTCGAAGCACCCAATAGTGGCATCACCAAAACCGGCCTGACGGTCGCGCTTGATTGCATGGGCGGTGACAATGCGCCTGCCAGCGTGATTGAAGGTGCCGATATTGCCCGCCTGCGTTTTCCCGGCGCAAAGTTCCTGCTGTTCGGTGATGAAACACTGATCCGTCCGCTGTTGGCAAAGTACCCGCAGTTGGTGGCATGCAGCGAAGTCCGTCATACCGCCGACAGCATCGGCAATGAAGTCAAGGCGGCCGTAGCGCTGCGGCAGGGCCGCTCTTCTTCCATGCGGTTGGCCATCAATGCCGTTGCCGAAGGCGAGGCCAGCTGCGTGGTTTCCGCCGGTAATACCGGCGCCCTGATGGCCATGGCCAAGTTCGTGATGAAGACGCTGCCGGGCATCGACCGTCCGGCGATCGCCACCTTCTTCCCCACGCAAACCGGCGAAAGCGTCATGCTCGACATGGGCGCCAACGTCGACTGCGAAGCGAAGAACTATGTTGAATTCGCGATCATGGGCGCGCTGTTCGCCCGCACGGTTCTGGGTATCATCAACCCGCGCATCGGCCTGCTGAATATCGGCAGCGAGGAAATGAAAGGCCACGACACTCTGCGCGACGCCTTTATGCAGCTGAAGAATATCGCACTGCCGGGCTCATTCCTTGGCTTTATCGAAGGCAACGACATCGGCGCCGGCCGTGCCGACGTGATTGTGACTGACGGTTTCAGTGGCAACGTGGCTCTGAAAACCATCGAAGGCACAGCGCGTATGATCACGCACTTCATCCGTGAATCGTTCCGTCATTCGATTTTTGCCACCATCGGCTATATTTTCGCGCGCGGCACCATCAAACGCCTGAAAGAGCGCATCGATCCGCGCCGTTACAACGGCGCCATGTTCCTTGGCCTCAAGGGCGTCTGCGTGAAAAGCCATGGCGGCACCGACGCCTTCGGTTTTGCCAGCGCGATCGGGGTGGCCATTGACCTTGTTAAGCAGGACTTCAACGGCCGTATCCATCACGAACTTGAGAAGATGGGCCCGCTGACGGGCCTGAACATCACACCGGCCGTGCCGCTGGCCATGACCGAGACCGAGGAAGTTTAACACCAGCATGGCCATACGCACGCGCATCATCGGCAGCGGCAAATACTTGCCGGCCAACGTTGTCAGCAACGCCGACCTTGTGGCGCGCGGCATCGATACGACCGATGAATGGATTCAGGAACGCACCGGCATCAAACAACGCCATATCGCGGCGGAAGGCGAACTGACGTCGGATCTGGCTATTGCCGCTGCCCGTGACGCGCTGAAGAACGCCTATGTTGACGCCAGTACCATCGATATGATCGTGCTGGCTACTGCCACGCCCGATAACACATTCCCGGCCACTGCCGTAAAAGTGCAGGCCGCGCTGGGCCTGCCAGCCCACAGCTTTGCGTTTGATGTGGCTGCTGTTTGCAGTGGCTTTGTGTATGCGCTGGCCGTGGCCGATAACTTCATCAAGGCCGGGCAGGTGAAGCGGGCGCTGGTCATCGGCGCCGAGACTTTCTCCCGCTTGCTTGACTGGAATGACCGCACCACCTGCGTGCTGTTCGGCGACGGCGCCGGTGCCGTGGTGTGCGAAGCCTATGAAGGCGATAACAACCGCGGCATTATCTCAACCCACCTGCATTCAGATGGCACCTGCCATGACCTGCTGTATGCTGACGGCGGCCCTTCCAGCACGGGCAAGGCCGGCGTGACCAAAATGGAAGGGCAGGAAGTGTTCAAACACGCCGTGCGCCGCCTGGCCGAAGTGGTGGAAGAAACATTGGCTGCCAATAACCTGAAACCCGAAGCGATCGACTGGCTGGTGCCGCATCAGGCCAACAAGCGCATCATCGACGGCACGGCCCGCAAACTTCACATGCCGGCTGAGAAAGTTGTGCTAACTGTCGGAGAACACGGGAATACTTCGGCCGCATCGATACCATTGGCTCTTGCGACAGCTGTTCAGGATGGCCGCATCAAGCCCGGTAACCTGCTAATGCTGGAAGCCATGGGCGCCGGCTTCACATGGGGCGCTGCCCTTGTGAAATGGGGATAGGAATTCTGGCGCGATAAGACCTAAAACCTAGCTATTTTGCTGTAAAAACGTGGTGTCTTCTTTTATCCCATTGGCGAATCACGCTTTTTCCCATACCGTTTGATTCGTAATGGAAGAAACACTTACCCGCGCTCATTTGGCTGAAGCTGTATTCCAGCAGGTCGGCCTCTCACGCCAGGAAGCCGGCCAATTCGTCGATAT
>JBFWRI010000037.1:0-12394 GCA_050248995.1 Bdellovibrionales bacterium | reverse complement strand
CTTCACATGGGGCGCTGCCCTTGTGAAATGGGGCTAGGAATTCTGGCGCGATAAGACCTAAAACCTAGCTATTTTGCTGTAAAAACGTGGTGTCTTCTTTTATCCCATTGGCGAATCACGCTTTTTCCCATACCGTTTGATTCGTCATGGAAGAAACACTTACCCGCGCTCATTTGGCTGAAGCTGTATTCCAGCAGGTCGGCCTCTCACGCCAGGAAGCCGGCCAATTCGTCGATATTATCCTTGATGAACTGTCCGAAGCCCTGGTCCGTGGCGAAACCGTCAAAATGTCGGGCTTTGGTACGTTTGCTGTTCGCCAGAAGGGCGAACGCATCGGTCGCAACCCCAAGACGGGCGTTGAAGTGCCTATCAAGCCGCGCCGCGTGCTTAGCTTCCGCGCCAGCCATATTCTTAAAGACAGGATCAACGGGATTACGACGTCCACGCACAGGGACGACGACGAATGACCGGTACCGCCCCATATGGAATGGAAGATATCCAGGAACCGGGTCGGGAAACAATAATAACACAACCTGTCGCTAAGACGCCGTATAAGTCGGCAACCGCCTATCGCACCATTTCCGAAGCCGCCGATGAACTGGGTGTTCCCCAGCATGTGCTGCGTTTCTGGGAAACGAAGTTCTCGCAAATCCGCCCGATGAAACGCAGCGGCGGCCGCCGTTTCTATCGCCCCGAAGATATCCATGTGCTGCATACCATCAAGGGCCTGCTGTATGATCAGGGCTATACCATCAAGGGCGTGCAGCGCCTGTTAAAGCTGCGCCGTGGTCTGCAGAACATCGTGGAAGATATGAAAGCGGCGCCTGAACCGCCGCCCGCGCCCCCGGCTTTTGACCTTAGCGCCCAGATAAGCGTGCGCCCCGAACCGGTGGTTGACCTGACCGATACCGCCGAAGGCGAGGGCGAGCCCGACTTGTTTGCGGGGCAGGATGCTGATATCTATGACAGGATTCCCGACCACCTGCCGGCCAAGCCTGCCGCGCTGATGGCGCAGGGTATAATGGAGGGTAACCCAATGCCCGAACCCACTGGCCTCACCACCGAACAGCGCCTGCAGCTGCAATCCATGGTGGCTGAACTGAAGGCCCTTAAAAGCCTGCTGAATTAACGTCATTGCTTTCTGCTTTAAAGGTGTAGGGTACGCCTATGACCCTCGAAGAAGCCTTTGCTTTCGCCGCCGAAAAAACCGGGTTGATCTTCAACCCTGCCCACCGTGTGCAACAGTATTCGGGCAAGGAAGGCCCGCTGGGGCCAAATGTAATGGTTGGCATCAACACGCATGAAGATGGCCGCCCGCATTCTATCTCGTTTGATGCTGCATGGGGTAATACGCGCCCAATTTCAAAGAATGACGACTATTCGTACCTGCAATCAGCGGTATCCATTATCATCAGCCTTGATGCGCAAAACGGCCCGCAGATACGCGCGTGGACCGACGTTGAAAACCATGTGATTTTGGATCATTCAGATGCCGAACTCGACAATGGCACTCTTGACCCCGAACAAGGCTGGACTGCCATTCGCAATCTTGTGCAAAGTGGCATCATTAAACGCACATCGTATCAGGCTTCTTTAGGCGCAGAACCTGCCTAAATCGGCTGATATGCCGATTTTCATTGCTTTCATGCCGCCACCTGTGTATTCAGGGCGCGAGTTTAGATGAACTCTGCTTATGCATTGTGCCGGCGCAAGCCGGTGGGCCCTTCCGCTATACTTTGGGCCATTGAACGCCCAGCCTCAGAATTGGCCCGTTTTTTCTTCGCGTTGTTAGAGTCGCCGCCCTGCTTTTCGAAGCCGGGCCTTGCTCATCCACCGGGTATCGCTGTGATGCCCGGCAACGTTGTTATGTATGTAAGGACCAGTTATGACCGCCACTAAAGACTTTTCGATGTTCAACCTGACGCGCCGCCAGATGGCCGCACTGAACGCGATGAATTTCGCCACCCCCACACCCATTCAGGAACAAGCGATCCCTGTTGCGCTGAAGGGCAAGGATATCCTCGCCTCGGCCCAGACCGGCACCGGCAAAACCGGCGCGTTCGGCATTCCGCTGGTCGCACAGCTGCAGGCCAATCCCGACATGACGGCGCTGATCCTGGCGCCCACGCGCGAACTGGCCTCGCAGGTAATGGATTCGGTTTACCAGATGGCAGCCGGCAGCGATATCAAGTCCGCGCTGCTGATCGGCGGCGAGTCGATGACACGCCAGCTGCACCAGTTGCAGCGCCGCCCGCGCCTGATTGTGGGCACGCCCGGCCGCATCAACGACCACCTTGCGCGCCGCAGCCTCGATCTCAGCCATGTCGGCTTCCTTGTGCTCGACGAAACCGACCGCATGCTGGATATGGGCTTTGGCCCGCAGCTGGAAAAAATCATGAAGTTCGTGCCCGATGACCGGCAAACGCTGCTGTTCTCGGCCACCCTGCCGCAGCACATCATCAAGCTGTCGGCCCGTTATCTGAACGACCCGGTGCGCATCGCCGTTGGTTCAGCCAACACGCCTGCCGTGAAAATCCAGCAGGAAATCGTCCACACATCGGATGGCGACAAGTACCAGCAGCTGCTGGCCCAGCTGGAAAAGCGTGAAGGCTCGGTCATTATCTTCGTTAAAACCAAGTATGGCACCGAACGGCTGGCCAAGCGCCTGAACGCCGCCTCGCATTCGTCTGATGCCATCCACGGCGATCTGCAACAGCGCCGCCGCGAACGCGTGATTACAGGTTTCCGCAACAAGAACTACCGCATTCTGGTGGCAACCGATGTCGCCGCGCGTGGTCTTGATATCCCGCACATCGAACACGTTATCAATTACGACCTGCCACAGGTGCCCGAAGATTACATCCACCGCATCGGCCGCACGGCGCGTGCGGGTGCCGAAGGTTCGGCGGTCAACCTGATTACGTCAGCCGATTCCGCCAAGTGGAAGGCGATTCATAAACTTATGCATGGGGCACCGCCAGCGGGCAGCAACCAGAACGCGCCGTCACAGGGCAGGGGTAATCGCCACAAAGCGAAGCATCGCGGCCAGCGCCAGCAATCCCGTCAGGATGGTGAATCACAAAGCCGTGAACAGCAGCAAAACCGCCGTTCCAAGCCGAAGCGCTGGCAGCGCGGGCGCCGCAACGCCGCATAAAGGGCTTTTCTGCGCGCTTTTCACTGTTAGCGCGCCTAAATTAATCGCAGGCGACCTTGCTGATGGCCGCTTCATCTATCCGAAGCCTGGTACAAAGCGGCACAATCAAGCTCGTGTCATATCAGACATTCCTGAAAGCATAAAACGCTGCCGTCTAATCAGCCGCCTGCGTGATCTCTGACCGGTCAACCCACGGTAAACCGAGCACACCCGGGTAAACGGGTATCTGCAGAGTGCTGCCAACTTTTGTGCTGTCGAAAAGCTCTTTCGTCGTCATAAAGCGGTATATCTTCTTGTCTGTATCCCAACGCGTGGTGGCAATAAAAAAATTAAAATCTGCATAACTACGGCACGGGTAACTTACGGCTTTCTTTTCCCTTACAATCTGCGCGCGCGCAGCGGGCGTGCACTGGCTGGGCTTATCGAATTTATACTCTTCCGACCGCACATACTTTCCGGGTGACCGGCATGACAGCTTGCAGATGCGTTTGACAACAGTTTGTTCACGCAGGGCCGGCTGGTGCCAGTCAGCTCTGACGTTGACTTCGTAAACAATAACCGGGGAAGCAAGCACAATGCCGAGAATGCCGAACAGGGCAAAGTCACCAAGCACCATGGCCTGCCATCCTGAGCCACGCAGGGATACCTTGATAAGGGGCAGCCACAGGATAATGAAGGCAATAATCAGGATACCTGTGTAAGTCAGGTAAGCACGGAAGTTGAGAATGGATTCTGGAGCCAGAACGTTGGCAATACCTGCAAGGCCAAAGGCAATCAGCCCCGCATGTGCGCACATAAACGCAATAGCTCTCACTTTCGCCGATGACGTCGCAACAAAGTCAGCTTTGTTCAGGTGATCGCTAATCTTCTGCAGCAGTTCCAGCTGCTGCCTGTAATTCGTGTAAGATTCATTGATCCTGTCTTTATAATTAAGGACCGAAACACGTTTGGGTGTCGCTTCTTCATCAAGCTTGCACCAGATGCGAGTAGGGGTAACTTGCAGGGCAATAACAGGCAGGCTGAAAAGGTCGTTCAGCAACTGGTGCAATTCGGGCGACTGCATCACAGTCTGCATGGCATCAATATTATCCGCACTGATAAAGAACGCGTCGTCAATATCGCGCACACCCGTGCGGCACTCTGTTGCCAGCCCGACAAATTTTAAAGCGCGGTGATACCAGTATTCGGGAGCAACCGTCAGGCGAACGCGGGTTGTTGTTTTGATGCCCACTTCCAGGTTCTCAATGCCATTCCGATCCCATAAAGCCCGGAAAGTGTGCTGCGGGTTGGCATCGAATGCTTTCATGCCGGCACCTGTCAGTTGCCACCAACGCGTTCCGGCAACAAGGATCAGAATCAGGGTGCGGATCAGAAGCGATAACATGCCCGCATTATGGGGCGGGTAATTCTGCTGTAAAGCGCACAGAAAGCCCAAAAAACCTGCCTAATTTAAGCTTGGCCTTAGGGCCCTATTTTCGCTATAAAACCTGTCACGTCGGGTCCGATCCAGCGCAGCAGGTGAATCGGCCCCGGTAAATAAAGTCGGGATGTAGCGCAGCCTGGTAGCGCATCAGTCTGGGGGACTGGGGGTCGCAGGTTCAAATCCTGTCATCCCGACCATTCATTTCATAGGGCTTCAGCCCTTATGGAATGAATGCTGGATGATGCGGTGAATGAACTGCACGCAGGTTCACAAAACGCCAGCGGCGTTTTGCGCGCAGCCTGAGCGCAGCGAAGGTAAAAACCGGCCAAAGCCGTGTTTTTACAAATCCTGTCATCCCGACCATTTGTTTTGCAGGGCTTTTAAGCAGATTATTTTCAGCTTAAAGGTGCTAAGGTCAGATACCTGCTTATTTGAAGTTATTTTGCGAGGTCATATGTCAAGTCATTATCCGCTATGCCGTGCCTTGGCCGAGGCGATGGGAATCGATCTGAAGGCCGATAAGGTGCGTATGGAATTCACGCGTATCGACGGCGCCAGCACTGCGTATCTCAGAACCGTTACGCGCGCCAACGGTTTCGAATTCAGGTTGTTCGAAGGTTTTGACCCTGCCGATATGGGTGCTGAATATCCAAAAGCGCAGCGCAGCTTTCTTTGCATCATGAACCCCGGCACCGGCGTTGCGCAGGTGTGGCAAATGTTTGAAAACGGCGCGCACATCCCGAATGGCAAACCGGTATCGCCCGAGGATTTTTACGCGCGTATCAAGGCATTGGGCCTGCAGCGTGTGCCAGCCAAGCAGGCCGGGTAAGCTCCGCCGCATTGCAGCATCGCTGCCGGCCGCTGTTTAAAGGCGTTTCCGGCGGATTTATTTTCTTGCCGTGTGGGGCCTATGCTGCTTCCATAGATGCATTATGGATGGTGCTGATACTGTAAATGGCCACGCCCTGCTGCCGCTAACCGAAAGCCAGCTGAATTCGGCATGGTTCTGGTTCGAGGAAAACGTCAAACTGCCTGAACTGACGCGCTTCACCAACTATGGCCAGATATGGCTGACGAAGGAAGAAGACGGCCCCGTGTTCAGTATCATCCCGTGCCGCATCGTGTCGGCCGAAGGGCCGGTAACGGCGCTGCGCCTGACCGTTTCGCAAACCACCGATCACGACAGTACATTGCAGATCACGGCCTTCGCGCGGGATGACAAGACCCTGCGCATCGAGGCCACGCTGGGCCGCAATGAAGATGTGGATGATCCGCTGGAGTATAAGGACATTGCCCCAGTGTCGGCCGCGCTGGCCATCAACCATATGGTTCTGCACCACAGCCCGCGCATGCAGCGCGTGGATATCAAAACCTATCTTGATTATAAGGCCGTGGCCAAAGCCCAGCTTTGCTAGGTTCTTCAGGCCGTTGCCGCATTATGATTCCGTTCATTTTCCCCCAGTAGGCTTGTGGGATGAATAAGTACCAGCTTGAAGCTGCCTATGTTGAAATGCAGCTGGGAACGGGCTTGCCGGATATCGATCCCGCAGCCGCGTTTGGGCAAATCTGGACAACCGATGACGGCACAGGCGCCTATTTCCTGCTGGCTCCTTATTATGCAGATGGCATGGATAAGCCCATTACAGACCTGTGCTTTATCGCCGGTTTTGCAGGCGACACCTACAAAACCATGTTGCTTGTTCGCCCGGCCCCTGAAGGACAGATTGACACCCTGGCCCGGAATGCTTTTCGGGCTGATGCTGAAGGCTTGCCAGAGTATGTTGAGAAAGACCTTGGTGCTGCCGCTGAAGAGTTGCGTCGCATGGTCGCCTCGCACAAGAAACTGGCGATGCACAAGATTACGTTTGATGACTACAAGATGCTGCAAGGGCAAGCGTCACCCGATGACGTCATCTTCCAAGTTGACGGCAACAGGCTGTTTGTCGCGCCCCTGATCGACACGGCGCAGCGTAACTTTACGCGCACCGACCCTGTCGGCTTTGGATCCCCTGCCAATGACTAACCAACAAACCTAAGCGTCTGCGCCATTCCACGACCACGGCGTGCGCATCGTGCGGCGCGGTGGCGGGCGCCGGCGGGGCAGGCGCGGCTTGCAATCAGTCGGCATGTCGCTTGCGTTGAATTCCTTCTCGGCATAGGCAATACCCATGGCATTGCGCACAAAGGCCTGCGCGCCAGCTGGCTGGCAATAATCCACGCGCATGCCGTGTTTCTGGCTGAATGATATGTCGGCGATGCGCCCGGCGTTCAGCACCCGGTTCATCCTGACGGGCGGGTCGGGCGATTCATCCAGATTGCCGGCCGCATTGTAATACATCAGCACACGCCCGGCATCGGTGCGTGTTTCGGGGCGCACCACCATGCGCACGCCCGTGCAGCGGTGCAGGGCCAGGCAGTTGCCGTTGCCGATATGGGCCACCTGCGCGTCCATCGTGCAGTCCAGCGCGGTCGGGTTGATAACGCGGCCGTCCGCGAACAGGTTTCTGGCCACCGGCTGGTCACCCGGCTTCAGGTTGGGGGCCAGCTCGGTGAACAGCTCGTCGGCCGGCACCATGCGCAGGGGCTGAATATCTTTCCTTGCTTGCAGGAACAGGGCGCCAAACGGCGAGGGATGCTTGATCAAGTCGGCGAACTCGCGCACGCGGTTCTTGCGGAATTCGATGATCTGCTTGTCCAGATACACATCCACCGCGGTGTTCGGCACATCCAGCGCGCTGACCGCCGCACCGCCGATGGCCATCAACGTCACCTTGGCGGCGCCAAACAGAGACCCCGCTACGATCATACCCGTCTTGGCCAGCCAGCGGCCCTTGCTTACGTTCTCGTAGATGTTATTGGCCACACCGCCAGCCACGCTTTTGCCCCGGTGCACCGTGCCCTGCAGGGCGTGGCGCATCACGTGCTGCCGGTAGCGCCAGTTTTTATCTGGGAAGTGCCGCGCCAGGATGTTGTTGCCCAGCATGATATCCTGGCAGTCCAATGCGTGTTCCTGTTCAAAGGCTTTTTCTGTCTGCTCCAGCGTCAGGCCGCGGGCAATCACCACCGGCGCGTTGAAGACATTGCGGAACGTGTGGTCTAGCTGCGTCACAAGGTCGGGCGTTAGCAGGTTGTCGGCCCATTTCAGGATATCATAAAGGCCCGGCACCTCGATGCCGTTCGCATCCATATGCGGCACGCGGTGATAGGTGGCGCTGGGGCCATATTGCGTGTCGGGCTGGTCGGCGTGGCGGATGGCGGTAAAGTGGTGCAGCGCTTTTTCCGCGATCATCGTCATAATGGTCTTGAAGTGCGCATCCTTGAAACGGCGCAGGTCATCGCGGCGAAAACCGGTGATGAAGTTGACGCGCGACATATCGCGCAGGTGGCCGCTGGCGTCGGTTTCCAGCGCCTGTTCGTCTTCGCCGTGCACCAGAACATAATCATCCTTGGCCGGGTCTTTGGCGTCGGGCGCGTGCAGGAAGGCGAAAAAGCCGGTGTTGGTGGCGATCAGCCCGTTTTTCAGGTACACGGGCGTCATCGTGCCCGGCAGGCTGGCCAGCACGTCTTCCAGATTACGCACGAACGCAATCTGCGGGTGGGTTTTCGGCACAAGCGCCGAGACGATATTTTGAATATGCGCAGGAATCATTATGCCCGTGTTCTAGCAAAACGCCGGGCTGAAAGCATTTGAAATCGCTGCCTGAAAAGGCCGGTAAAACCGGCTTTGCGCGCGATTCTGTGGCTTGCCGGATGCGCGCGGCTGGTTAGGCTGGCCGGCATGGACCCGTTATCGCAATTCATCGTCGGCGGTGTGGCCGGCGCGGCATTTTCCCTGCCGCTGCTGCGCAAGATCCGTGGCGCTGCCGCAACAGCCAACGCAGCGCCCGCCGTCGGCGCCAGCATCCTGTGCGCAGGCTTCGCCGCCATGGCGCCCGACCTTGATATTTTTATCCGCAGCGCCGATTACCCGCTGCTGGCGCTGAAATACCATCGCCACTTCACGCATGCGCTGCCCATGGCACCGCTGCTGGCATTATTGCTGTGGTTGCCGCTGTGGCTGCTGTTCCGCCCCTTCGGGCTTGATAAGGCGCGCGTGCTGCTGCTGGCGTTGCTGGGCGTCGCCACGCACGGCGCGCTGGACGCGATGACGAATTACGGCACGCACCTGCTGTGGCCGTTCACCAATGCACGCGTGTCGTGGAATATCATCTCCATCATCGATCCAGTGTTCACGCTGACGCTGGTGCTGGCCGCCATTATCGCGGCGGTAAAGAATTCGCGGCGCCCGCTGTTGCTGGCGTGCGTGTTCATGCTTGGGTATTGGAGCCTTGGTATTTACCAGCGCAGCGCCGCCGAGGCCGAAATGCTGCAACTGGCCGACAGCCGGGGCCACACCGTAGAGCGGCATCAGGTCAAGCCATCTTTCGGAAATCTGTTGTTGTGGCGCGCGCAGTATGAATCGGATGGCCGCATTTATACCGACGCCGTGAACGTCACCCCGCTGCGCACGCCCAAAGTATACGAAGGCACATCAACGCCGCTGCTGGTGGCCGATGATTCATGGTTACAGCGTTTGCCACAGCCGCTGCAGCAAGACGCGCGCGATTTCATTTTCTTTTCCGATGGCTGGGTGTCGCCGGTGGGAACCACTGGCACCATTATTGGCGATATGCGCTTTGCCGCGCTGCCCAACGCACCGGGCCCCATGTGGGCGCTGCAACTGGATAAGCTGACCGCAACCGGCCACGGCGCTTTTGTATTCTTCCCGCGCACACAACCCGGCGACTGGCGCCGCTTCGGCGATATGTTGTTGGGGAAATAGTTAGTTAGCTCTATTACTTTCAGGGGCGGGGTTGTAGGGTGCCGCAAATGGACCTAACGCCGATCTTCCACGATGTCCCGATGAGCGAACGCCAGATTGGCTATGTCGCTGCATTGTTGCACGAAAATATTAAGCTGCCGGGTCTTGATGGTGTGTCTCCCGATGGCATGTGGTGGTCATCACCTGAAACGGACGGCCTCTATATCAGTTATCTGCCATGCCGTGTTGGTGGTATTGACGGGCCGATTACAGCCATTCGTCTGGAAGCATCAATGTATGGTGCATTCAGTACCGTCCTTCGCATTACCGGGGGTGGTGCTGACGACGATTGCATTATGATGACTGCTGTTCGTGCCCTTACATGTGATGCGCAAGGGAAGTTTGAATATGATAACGGAATGTCTTTTGAAGGCGCTCTTGTTGTTTTGAATAATATGGCAAAAGGTCCGCTTGAAGCACACCGCATGGACCCCGAACTTTATGCACGGTCACTTCAGTCTTCAGGTCTGGGATCTGTAAATTAGAGCAATAATTAATTGCGCTGCGTGGCCAGCAGGAAGGGCTGCCTACCTGTTTTTGATATGTAATGTAACAGAGTCTCGAATGGTTTCTTGAGACTCCATAACAAAAGCCAAAACCCAAAATAGGGCCGCATTGCATGATCTTACTTCTGCGTCAGAAACATTTAAGTCGCTCAGACTTTTCGGGTGCGTGAGTCTATTACGCACATCTATGCTTTCTACTAAGCTTTTATATCCGATGTGTTCATAATCTTGTTTAGGAAGATGTTGAGACAATACCTTGGCAATTAGCTTTATCTGATTAGTAATCGGCACAAACTTCTTTGCCTTCGAGATATCTCCTTTATCGTTCACAAACCATGTCTCTTCATCTAAAACAGAAAGAAGATGGGGAGTTCTCGGCTTAAAGGCTTCTATATATGTCTTTAAGCCATTTTTTAAAATAAATAGTGAGCCTTCAATCGCAGCGAATGTCGCTCTTACTAAATCCCGCTTTATAGTGGAGGATTTGGAGCGTTTTAGCCTTTTTTGGGTATTAACAACATCTCCAACAATTACATGAATAAATGAGTCTTCCTTTGCTGACTTTTTCATCTTTATCCTTCTTATTTTTCTTAAGCGCTCTTTTTCGCCTTCGTTTTCTTCACATTCAAATAGGGCTTCAGGTATTGGCCGGTGTAGCTGGCTGAAACGTCCATCACATCTTCGGGTGTGCCGGTTGCCACAATACGGCCGCCGCCGGCACCGCCTTCGGGGCCAAGGTCGATAATCCAGTCGGCGGTTTTGATCACTTCAAGGTTATGCTCAATCACCAGCACGGTATTCCCCTGGTCAACCAGTGTGTGCAGCACTTCCAGCAGCTTTTGCACGTCGGCAAAGTGCAGGCCGGTTGTGGGCTCGTCCAGAATATACAGCGTGCGGCCGGTGGCGCGGCGCGACAATTCCTTGGCCAGCTTCACGCGTTGCGCTTCGCCGCCCGAAAGCGTTGTCGCCGGCTGGCCGATCTTGATATAGCCAAGGCCCACCTGCATCAGCGTGTTCAGTTTATCGCGAATGCTGGGCACCGGGGCAAAGAACTTCAAACCTTCTTCAACACTCATATCCAGCACATCGGCAATGGTTTTGTCGCGGTAGGTGACTTCCAGCGTTTCGCGGTTATAGCGTTTGCCGTGGCAGGTATCGCACGTCACATACACATCGGGCAGGAAGTGCATTTCAACTGTCAGCACGCCGTCGCCTTCGCACGCTTCGCAGCGCCCGCCTTTGACGTTGAACGAAAAGCGGCCCGGGCCGTAACCGCGCGCCTTGGCTTCGGGCAGGCCCGCAAACCATTCGCGGATGGGTGTGAACACGCCGGTATATGTGGCCGGGTTGCTGCGCGGCGTGCGGCCGATGGGCGACTGGTCGATATCAATCACCTTGTCGATAAATTCGATGCCCTTGATTTTGTCGTGCGCGGCCGGATGCTCCTTGGCGCCCATAACTTTGCGGGCGAGGGCTTTGTACAGCGTGTCGATGATCAGCGTTGATTTGCCGCCGCCCGAAACGCCGGTGACGCAGGTAAATGTGCCCAGCGGGATCTGCACGTTCAGGTTCTGCAGGTTGTTGCCGCGTGCCTTCACGACTTCCAGAAACTGCTTCGGGTGGCCTTCGCGGCGAATGGCTGGCACCGGAATGCTCTTCAGCCCCGTCAGGTATTGGCCCGTAAGGCTTTTCGGGTTCTTCATCACCGTTTCCGGCAAACCCTGTGCAATCACTTCGCCGCCATGCACGCCCGCAGCGGGCCCGATGTCGATTAGGTAATCAGCCTGGCGAATGGCGTCTTCGTCGTGTTCCACAACCAGCACCGTGTTGCCCAGATCGCGCAGGCGCTTCAGCGCCGTCAGCAGGCGATCGTTATCGCGCTGGTGCAGGCCGATGCTGGGTTCATCCAGCACATACAGAACGCCGGTAAGACCGCTGCCAATCTGCGAGGCGAGACGGATACGCTGGCTTTCACCGCCGCTCAGCGTGCCGGACGAGCGCGACAGCGACAGGTAATCAAGCCCGACGTTGACCAGGAAGCCCAACCGCTCGTTGATCTCTTTCAGCACGCGCGCGCCGATGGCATTCTGCTGCGGCGTCAGCTGCTTTGGCAGCGCGGTCATCCAGTCGCCAATCTCGCGGATGCTCAGCTCGGTGATTTCCGAAATATTCTTCGCATTCTTCGGGCTGCCCACTTTCACGGCCAGCGCTTCGGGCTTCAGGCGCATGCCTTTACAGGATTCGCACGGCTGGCAGCTTTGGTATTGCTCTAATTCTTCGCGCATCCAGTCGCTGGTGGTTTCCTTCCAGCGGCGGTCAAGGTTCGGCAGCACGCCTTCAAACGGCTTTTTGGTCGGGAACTTCCGCGTGCCGTCGTTATAGGTGAACGTGTATTCATCGTCACCGCTGCCGTTCATGATAACGTCGCGCACTTTGGCGGGCAGCGTGGC
>JBFWRI010000036.1:0-12871 GCA_050248995.1 Bdellovibrionales bacterium | reverse complement strand
AACGCGCTCGGCGGCGCTGGCGCCGGCCTGCATCTGTGCATTCGCTTTGCCGATTTTCTTGACGGGCTCGTAAGCCAGCAGGAACGCGGTGAAGAACGCGACCAGCGCACCGGGCGTGCGTGCCCCTTCCATGACCTGAAAACCGCCGTAGATGATGACCGTCACAATCGCGACAGCGGCGAAAATCTCGTTCATCGGCGTTGTCAGGGCGCTGGTGCGGAACGCCTTGTGGGCCAGCCGGAACTGGCGCTCGATCATCTCGCCAAAACGGCTGGTTTCATAGCCTTCCATGGTATAGGCCTTCACATGGCGTACACCCTGGAACATTTGCGTCAGCTGCGCGGCCAGATGCGCCAGATGGCTTTGGGTATCGGTGCCGATACGACGCAGACGGCGGCCTATCTTGGCCACAAACCACGCCCCCGCCGGGAACGCGATGAATGCCATCAGCGCCAACCGCCAATCCTGATAGAACATGACGCCGACCAGCACGATCAGCGTCAGCAGCGACTTGCCGAAGCCCGTCAGGCATTCCGATACCGCGATGCGCATCACGCCCACATCACTGGTCATGCGCGACAGCAGCTGGCCTGAAGGATTCGCATGGAAGAATGAAAGATCTGATGTCAACAGGTGTTTCAGCATGTCGCCCTGCACGCTGGCGACGATTCGCTGGCCTATTTTGTTCATGGTCACGGTATGAACGAACGTGGCCAACCCGCGGATAACAAAGGCGCCCAGAACACCGGCTGAAACCAGATACAACATCTCGGCATTTGTTTTGCCGAACGCATTGTCAATAATAGGCTCCATAAGTTTCGCCAGCGCACCGGTCATGGCGGCGGCAACGCCCATGAAAATGAAGGCCACAAGAAGTGACGATAAATGCGGGCGCAGGTAAGTTGCCATCAGGCGCTTTAAAATAGGCCATGTGGGTGTATTTGTGCGGGTATGTACTTTGTTGCGCTGCGACAAATTCAATTCCTAAACCTTTTGGCAAGTAGTACCACGGTAAGGTGGGTTAATGGAAGCCTTGGAACAGGAACAAAAAGCAGCCCCGTCGGCCTATGGCAAAGACGTCAGGCTCCCCAAAATCGGCCTGGCGCTGGGCAGCGGTGTGGCCCGCGGCTGGGCGCATATCGGCGTTCTGCGTGCGCTGCGGAAAATCGGTATCGAGCCAGACATCATCTGCGGCTGTTCGATCGGCGCCGTGGTTGGCGGCATCTATCTGGCCAATAAACTTGATGAGCTGGAAGAATGGGCCCGCGACCTGACCAAGCTGAAAATCGTCAGCTATCTTGACCTTAAGGTCCGCGATGGCGGCATCATCGGCGGCGGCCGCATCGGACAGGAAATCTACAAGCATCTTGGCGAAATCAAAATCGAAGAGCTGCCCAAGGCTTTTGCAGCTGTCACCGCGGACATGGTAACCGGACACGAAATCTGGCTGCGCAACGGCTTGTTGAAAGATGCCATTCAGGCATCGTTCGCCCTGCCCGGCATTTTTCCGCCCGTGAACGTTGATAAGCGCTGGCTGGTTGATGGTGCACTTGTGAACCCGGTGCCGGTGTCGGTCTGCCGTTCGCTGGGCGCAGAAATGGTCATCGCCGTCAACCTGAACGCCGACCTGCTGGGCAAGGTACGCCGCCCGGATATGAGTGTCCCCACAGTTACAGGGTTTGACCTTGTCAGCCTTGTGGATGAACACAGGAACGGTGCAGTGCCTGTCATCAGCAAGAAAGGTTTATTGGATAGCTTTACCCAACGCCTGTTCCAAAGAGATTCAGATGGGCCAAGTCTGTTCGGTGTGCTGGTCAATACCATCAACATCATGCAGGACCGTATTGCCCGCGCCCGTCTTGCCGGCGATCCGCCCGACGTGCAGATTACGCCACGCCTCGGCCATGTCGGCCTGCTGGAGTTTGACCGCGCCGCCGAGGCTATTACCGAAGGCGAAGCCGCCGTGCAGCGCGCCGAAACCGAACTGGGCGATGCGTTCCGTGTCTTCTTCCGCAAAGGAAGCGCGTCGGGCTAACGGCCAGCGGAACTGTCATGAAAACAGATTGCTTACTTGTCATCGATATGCAGCACGGCTTCATGCGTGGGTCGGCCAAGGATATCATCCAGCCTGTCGCTAGGTTGGCTGCCAGTTATCCCGCCGAAAAAGTCTATTATCTGCGTTACAAGAATTATCCGGGCAGTTCATATACAAAATTTCTGGACTGGCACCAGTTCATGACTACTGACCAGACCAATATCGTCCCTGAAGTTTACAGGCAAGGCTGTGCTATCTTTGACCACTATGGCTATGCGCCACCCCCTGAGCTTATTGCCGAACTGAAGAAGTACCAGACCGTTGGCATATGTGGGGTCGATACAGATGCTTGTGTTATGGCAGCTGTTTTTGCTGTGTGGGATGCTGAGATTCGGCCCATTGTTTTTGCGAATTATTGCGCCTCATCTGATGGCCCGATGTTTCACAAAGCCGCGCTGGATTTGATGCTGCGCCAGTTCGGCACAACAAGTGTCATCCGGGAGAATGTAGTATGAAAAAACTTCTCCTAACGTGCGCAATGCTATTGCCTTTGTCCGCATATGCCGCCGAACTCCCCGCTTGCCTGCAGGCCTTTGTGAAGGAACCCTTGCAGCAGGTCGGTAAAGGCACATTCCGCAAATTCGCTTTCACCATCTATCACGCCGACCTGTGGGCTCCCGGTGGTGTGTACGACCCGGCCAAGCCTTATGCCCTGCGCCTGACCTACCAGCGCGACCTTGATAAGGGTACGCTGGTCGATGCCATTACCAGCGATATCCGCGACCAGGAAGTAGCCGACGAGCCCACACAGACCGCCTGGGGTGAAACTTTGGATGGCATGATGACTGGTGTTACCGACGGTGAATCAATCACCGGCTTCTTCCTGCCCGGCAAGAAGGCGCCGCTGGTACACAACTGCGAGGTGCTCGGCTATATTTCAGATCCCGTGCTAACAAAAGCATTCTTTGCCATATGGCTTGGGCCGAAGGCTGACACCGACATGCGCGCAGGGCTTACCCGACGCGATGATGTTGCCGAATAAATTGCGCAACATTCTTTCTATTCTTCGCTAAATCAAAAAACTTCAAGCCGTGCACTTTAAATGTGCGGGCGCACTCTCCACATCCACAAGTTCTGACGCAGGGAGAGATATATGAACAGGGAAATTATGACGGCGCTGATTAGTTATGTGCGCAGCAAATACAAAAACCAGATTAACACCGAAGCGATGGAACTGCGCCGTAGCGCTCTGTTCTATGCCGGCCAGAAACGCCCTGTTTCCTGCGATAAACCGCTATTACGACGTGACTTACCGCAGCGCAGACTTGACGACCCGCTGCAGGAATCGGCAATGCACATTCTTGCCGCACAACAGGCTTTACGCTGGCTGCGTCGTGATATCAAGCGCGGCGGGTTACGTCGCCGCACAGCGCGGGCACTTATCGCCAACCAGCTGCGGCACGACCTGAAAGCTTACTCGGGGCTTCGCGCGGCAAAGTTAAGGCTGTAACGTTTTGCTTGCGGTGAAGGTGTGGAAAGTATTTTTACTCTTGCAATTAATGGTGGAATGCGATTAGGGTGAATGCATGCAAACGCAAGCAACCCTTTTCGCTTCTTCAAACGGCTTCCGCCGTTCGTTTGCTGTTGCCGCATGGCAAAACTGGCGCGCCTAAGCGCCCTATAAACACGTCTCATAACACATTTTTGTATTTTGTTTAAACATGCGCCTTGCTGCGAGCAAGCGTAAGCAAAAGGATCTGACCAATGACAACTGAAACACACGATATCTGCCCGAAACACATGCAGAAGTTCCATGTCCGCCCGGGCATTCCCCTGACGTTTGAAGAAGCCTATGGCCTTGGCCGCCTGGCCCTTCGGGGTTGTCTTTGGCGATAGCGTTGCCAGCCACCAGAGTGTGGCCCTGCTCTGTGCCCTGCACACGAATGCCATCTACGCCTATGAGAGTGATGGCGGAATCCATGAAGGCCACCGCCTGCCCCGCAATGCTGCGGAGCAGATTGCCGGTGTCTGTGCGGCTGTCTTCGATCATGACATCGCCAAGTCTCCGTCAGGATTTCTAAAGCTTCCAGGTCATGATGCTATGGATGTCTGTGGTATGGGTGGGGATAAGGTCGTCACGCCGAATGTGAGTACGGCTGCCGCTCTTGTAGCCACGGTTGCAGGTGCTCGCCTTTGTAAGCATGGCTCACCAGCCAATGCGGATAAGGGGCGTCATGGTAGTTCAGACTTCATCAGCATGCTGGGCATAAATACGCTGGCGACAGCCAAGGATGCTGCTGAATGCCTACGTGACCTGGGCTTTGTCTATACCGAGGCGTTGGATGAACAATACAAGCTCATTCATAAACAAACACATGGTATTGCCAACATGCCACATATGAACGATCTAATCGGGCCCATTACCAACCCGTTTGATCCTCATATGCTGACGAAGCGCGTTTTGGGAATTAACGACCTGATGCCGCCACGATTGGTAGCCGAAGCATACAAAATCCTGAATGAGCGTGGCTATACAAACCTGCAACGTGGGTTGTTTGTGCGAGGTTATGCCACTCCGGGCAGTGAAGAAGGTATGGACGAACTGTCCATTTGTCCCGGCGGCACTGATGTGGCTGAATTGCGCGATGGCGTTATTACGGAATATCACCTGAATGCCGAAGACTTCGGTCTGCAGCCGGTACCGGTGGAAAGCATTTCGCCGCCACAAGGCGTAAGCAAAGGCGATTTTACCCTAAGTATCATCAAAGGTGAAATCGACGGACCTGCTGCCGATATGATCAGTGCAAACGCTGCATTGTTATTGTGTCTGGATCGCGGGATATCACTCCATGACAAGGCAGGCGTGAAAGTCTGCTTTGATGAAGCCTCAAGCATCCTCAAAAGCGGTGCAGCACATGATTTATCGCAGCGTGTTGCCGATCGTCTGCCCAAGTATGTCATGTTTGACCTGTTTATATAGGGGGGAACCCATGAAAGTCTTTAAACACATGAACGGCATCATCATCGGTGCCATTCACTTTCCACCCTTGCCCGGCTATGACGGTTACCCTGGGCTTGATGTCGCATTAGCTAATGCCAAGGCTGATCTTCAGGCTTTAGTAGACGGCGGGGTTGATGGAATCATTGTCGAGAATAACTATGATATCCCGCATATCATTAATGTTACGCCGGAAGTTGCTGATGCGATGATCGTCTTGTCGCAAGAGCTACGCAAAACAACAAGCTTGCCGATGGGTGTTAGCGTTCTGTGGAACGACTATGCAACTGCATTCGCTGTAGCTAAAAAAGCCTGCCTTCAATTTATCCGTGTGCCTGTCTTTGTCGATAAGGTGAAGACAGATTACGGACTGATTGAAGGCGCACCGCATACAGTCATCAAGTGCCGTTCTCGGCTTGGTGCCGATAACGTAGCCATCTTTGCTGATGTACATGTTAAGCATGCTGATATCCTGACAGGATGTGACCAGAACACGTCAGCACAGCGGGCAATCACTGCTGGAGCTGATGCCATTATTGTTACAGGTAAGTGGACAGGCAATGCGCCGGATGTCAGTGATGTTGAATCCATGCGTCAGGCGGTTGGCGACCATCCGATACTGATCGGCAGCGGTGTGAATAAGGACAATGTTCGCCCGCTGTTCAAGCATGCAACGGGCGCTATTGTCAGCACGTCGTTAAAGCAGGCCGCGGCGAAGGCGCACGACCGCAATGTGCATCCATATGAAAGCCGGCTTGAACAGGAAAGGGTTGCAGAATTAGTCAGGGCCGTACGCTAGGCCGCTACGCCTTCAAACGTGAAGCCGGACTGCTTCGCGGCTTCGGCCACCTGTTCGGCCGTGGCCGTTGTCGTCACGCGGCCGGTTTCCAGTTCCACCTGAACATCGGCATCGGGTGCCAAACCCTTGATGCCGCGTGTCAGCGACTTCACGCAGCCCTGACAGTCCATGCCTGAAACTTTATATGTGCTCATTTTGATCTCCTATTAAACGATATAGCTGCGGATTAGGCGCTTTCCATAACAAGTGTCAGGTTCGGCCACTTTTCAAGCCACTGCTTTTCCCTGACCCGCTGCAGTACCCGCTCCGGGTCATGCTGCAGAAAATAAGGCGTTGGGCGAATGATCATGTTAGCAAGGTCGTCATAGCCATGCGGCGCAATAATCCTGACGTTATTATTGTCATCCATCGTAATACCCAGTGCCGTTACGGTTTCTGTCCAGTGGGCCAACCCATCAGCGGTGCTTGTGTAGGGGTCGCACCGGTTATAATCATGCATGCGTGCCTGGTTACGCACTTCCCAACTGATGTCAGGGAACAGTTCTTTCAGTTTTTTCTCGGCCGCCGCTTCAACTTCTGTACTAGTATTCTGTGGGTCGAAGTACACGACATCAACATCATTGAACTTCTCATTAGGTTTGCGCTGGTGCTGGTAATCCCACACCTGGTTACGCACGAAACCTGCGCCAATCGCCCAGTCCGGCAAGCCCAGGCCATGCACGGCGCGCAGAACCTTAATCGTCAGCGGGTTATTCAGCAACACCATGCGGACGCTTATTTCCGAATTCATGCACAGGCAAAATTCACACTTGGACATATCAGCTTCCCAACAATTCGCTTACTTTTACAACCTTTATGCCGCGGCTTTCAAGTGCCGGCAGCCATCGCGTAAGAACCGCGATAGTGCTGGAATAAGGATGACCGATAACTATGGTGCTACCATGGCGCTCAGCCAGCCGCTCGGCCTGTGCCAATTGCCGCTCAATCGCTTCCTCGGATGGGTTATTATCAAGAAAAACATCGCGCCGACGTGTGGGAATCCCCTGCGCCTGCGCCGAGGCATAGGCCACGCTGTCGGCGGTTGTGAAGGAATCGATAAAAAATTTACCCGTCGGCTTCAGGGCCAGCATGAAATGCTGCATCAGCATCACATCTGATGTAGCCGCACTGCCCATGTGGTTATTGACGCCCACGGCCGCCGGCACCTTGGCCAGAGCGGCCTGCAGCCGTTGCTGGACGTCCGCCTCGTCAAGGCCGACTGTCAGCGCGTCAGGCCCCGGGTTGGCATCGCCCGCCGGTTGCATCGGCAGATGCAGCATCACTTCATAACCCGCATCGGCGGCCTGCTGTGACATCGCGGGGGTTGCGTGGCCGTAAGGCAGGAAAGCCAGCGTTACCTTTTGCGGCAAGTCAAATAACGGGGCCACCTGCTGGCGCGATATACCCACGTCATCGATAATCACGGCAATGCGCGCTGGCTCGCCTTCCTTGCGTACCAATGGTACAGGCGCCGGTACGGGCAGTGGTGGCGGCTCCTGTTCATAAACGACGTCGGGCAACATTTGATCAGGATGCAGCAAAGCAGGCGGCTGTATCGTTACACTTGTTTCCGGTGGGGTGACCGGCGGCACAAAAAAGTGCGCTTGAAACGCATAACCAAGCAACGCCAGCAGCAGCGCTAATGCTAGCGAAACAAGTAAAACGGGCGGTTTTGAGGGCTGGTGTGCCATAAGATATGCGCTAAACTAGCGGCAGATTTGAAAGGCGTCACCAATTATGTCGCTTAATTTTTACCTGCAGAAAATACACACCGGAAAGGCGCTGGCCGAATCCGAAGCCGCTGCCGCATGCGAAATTCTGATGCAGCAGGAAATGGGAACACCGTCATCGGGCGCCTTTCTCATGGCGCTGGCCATGCGCGGTGAAACCACGGAAGAACTTGTGGGCATGGCCTTGAATATTCACAAGCGCACAACAATCCTGCCCGTCAGCGTCCCCTGCTCGGATATCCTCAGCTGCGGCACAACCAACACATCGCCGGCTGTTATTCTTGGTGCGGCACTGACGCTGGCGACAGCTGGCATCACGATTGCCAAATTGCTGACCTCGGATATTCGCGGCATTGCCTCTGGTCTCGGCCTTCAGACGGCGCCCGGCCCTGAACCTGCCGCCACTAATCTTGCCGAACGCGGATTTGCCTTGATTGATGCAGCCGATTACACAGAGATGCTGCGCAGTATTCGCGCCCACCAACAATCATTGCCTATCCCGACGGTGTTTGAGCGCCTGATACCGCTAACGCACCCTGTCGCGCTGAAATCAATGGTCGTCGGCGTGAACCCTGCAACCGCGGCTATGCCACTGGCACAGGCCTTACGTCGCCTGCGCACGCAGCGTGCCGTTGTACTGACAACCGAAGACGGTACCTGCCCGTTCGCATCATTCGGTGCCCAGGCAGGTAAGATTACGCTGATCGACCAGTCGCGGGCCACTATTACGCAGAATGAAATTCAGCCGGCCGATTACGGTTTTGATTTCAGTAATAGCAAGGTCGTGGCATCGGCCGATTCTGAAAAACAGGTTTCATGGCTGCGCGCCATGATCGACGGACGCGACACGCCGCTGAACCAGCCGATTATCTGGGCTGCTGCACTTGGTATCTATGCCGCTAGTGCCGATATCCAGCTGCCGGACGCCATCAAGAAAGCCCGCGATACCGTCACCGAGGGTCAACTGGCTGGCGTATTCGCCCTGATCAGCCGCAAGGCGGCCTGACCCTCTTTACAAAAGCTACAGATTCGTTCATGGTATGTTCTATGCTTACGAATCAACAGCAACAACTGCTCGAATTCCTTCAAAAACGCCTGGAAGAAACCGGCGTTTGCCCATCGTTCGACGAAATGCGCGAGGCGCTGGACCTTAAGTCGAAATCGGGTATCCACCGTCTGATTACTGCGCTGGAAGAACGCGGGTTTATCCGCCGGCTTGAAAACCGCGCCCGCGCCATTGAAATCCGCAAACTGCCGGTCGCGGCGGTACAGCCCAAGGTTGCCATCAAGCATGTGCCGGAAGGCATGGTTTCGCTGCCCCTGTGTGGGCGCATCGCCGCCGGCCTGCCGATTGAAGCCCTGCAGAACCCGCGTGATGAGGTTGAAGTACCTGCCAATATGCTTGGCCGGGGTGGCGACCATTACGCACTGGAAGTCGCCGGCGATTCGATGATTGAAGCCGGCATCATGGACGGTGACACGGTGCTGATCCGCCGCACGCAGCAGGCCGATAATGGCCAGATCGTTGTGGCCTTGATTGACGATGAAACCGCCACGCTGAAGCGCCTGCAAAAACGCGGCAAACAGATTGTGCTGGAATCAGCCAACAGTAATTATGCGCCACAGGTTTACGATGCACGGCGCGTGCAGATTCAAGGCAAGCTGGTCAGCCTGCTGCGGCAGTACTAAAATACAGAATTAGCTTATTGGCAGCGATATGGGGCTTCTGCGCATGCAGCGGCCATTATCGCCACAAGTGCCACAACCCCTTCCCGTGTCATCTCAGGCTCTTGCTGCTCGGGACGACGCTCAGGCGTGGCACGCTCCTCGGTTGGCAACGAGGTTGCAGTGGCAACGTTTGCTTCCTTGGTCAGCAAAACAGACTGGGCACTGCCGCCTTGGGCGGTCACCAAAGCAATCAATGCGGCTGAAACTGCCATACCTCTATTTGCCATCTCGTCTCTCCGTCTTTTCTCTGAAGTCAGGAAAATATGGTAATTCATGCCAAAAAGGCAAGCGGGTAATTAGTTTCTGCCACTTTAAGAGCTAAAAACTAATCGTATTCGGGGATATTGCGGCCGGGAATGTGTTCGCTTGGCTCGGGTCGCTCAGCGCCTTCACCTGCAAAATCATCGATAATCGGAGCCTCATAATAGGTGGCTCCCTGCGGCGGTGGCTCGTAATCTGCAGCGGCCAGATCATCCTGTATGGCGCGCGTATTCTCACGGCCCATGGCTTCGTAAAACGCATCCGTTTGGCGCTTTTCCTCAGCGAGGCTACCGCCGACAAGAATTATAAGGGAAATCGCCGACAGGCCACCGGCAGCAATCCAAAACTTCGTGCTTGTTTTCATTCTGCGCCCCTATTCCGTGTAATATGGACGGATTAAAGACCCGTTCGCCAATACAGTTCAACAGTTAAAGCAGCAATTTCCTGTCGTATTAGCCCGGCACGCACATCATCACAGGGCCGTTTGGCGTATCGACCATCGTGCACTGGCCACGCTCCAGTTCCTGTGTGCCAGGCGTCACAAACTCGATCGGTGGCAGGTCTGTTTCATGGTTTACAGCGCGCTTCAGGTAAATCAACTGTTCCAGCACATCACGGCCCAGCTGACCGTCAGTCATCTTATCAACTGCAATCAATGCAGGCACTGATCCTGCAGCCGCATAAAAGACACCTGTGACTAATACTTTTCGAATATCTTTCATAGTCAAACCTCCCTGCCGCAGAAGATGTCATGGGTCTTTGAAAGTAATTGAATTAACTAATAAAAATAATTACAGACGCCATGGCCAGTATCCCGCCGCGCTGCGCATACTATTAGTAGTGCCATCCATCTCGATACGATGCGCGCCATCAAAGTAAAGATCGCTGGAATCAATCAAGGCCGGGCAATTCCGGGCGGCACGGGCGTTCGTTAAAACCAGCCGTTCGGGGCACTTTACCGCCAACGCATTTGCATCGCGCAGAATATCGATGCCGCTGGCAACACAGCCGGTTCCATCACACTGTTTACTGTCTTTTGCCAGCACGAATTCCTGCACGCCAAGGTAACGCTTCCATTGCTGCAGCGTGAAATTGGTCTGCTTCACGCGCGGTCCGGCCATCAGCACATAATTATCGGAATTATCTTTGCGGAAAACGACATACCGCCCCTGCCCGTCGATCAGCGCTAACGGGCGTTCATGAACAACAGTCAGCAAGATACCAAGCAACACCAATGATATTCCGACCCAACGCAGCGGCCGCTGCCAGATGATGAACCACAGTGCCCCCAGCGTGATACAGGTCAGCGCAGCATACGGCATTGCCGGTACCCACCAGTCAGCCCCAGGCCACGCAGCGACACCCGTGGCGATATCGATAAGCAACTGGATGCCATCACCCAGCAACATCAACGCCGGCCCGGCCCAACCCACTGGCGCCAGTAAAAACGACAACATGGCCAGCGGCATCAGCCAGAAGCTGGTCAGCGGGCCGGCCAGCATGTTTGCCACCACGCCATACAGGTTCATTTGCTGGAAATGGTAATAGGTGAACGGCAGTGTTGCGATACTGGCCACAAGTGATGTCACCGCAAGCCCTGCTACATAAAACAGCGCCCGCATAAACCATGGTCGTTCGGCCAGTACGCTGCGGCGCCATGGCTCACTGGCTTCGATCATGGCGATGATGGCCGTGACAGCGGCAAAAGACAGCTGGAAACTTGGGTTCAGCAGGCTTGACGGGTTAAACAGAAGAATCGCCGATGCTGCGAGCGCCACCACACGCAGGCTGAGCGCCTGCCGGTCAAGCAAGACAGCCAGCAGCATCAGCGATGTCATCAGGCACGCTCGAACGGCCGGAATAGGCGCGCCGACAAAAATGGTATACGCCCATGCCGAAAGCAGAGCCGAAATAGCCGCCCATTTTTTAATGGGATAACGCAGGGTTATAAACGGAAACAGCGCCAGCAAAGCACGCAGAACAACAAACACGATACCCGCTGCCAACCCGATATGCAGGCCCGACACCGACAGGATATGCACCAGCCCCGACGCCCGCATGGCGTGCATGGTTTCGTCGGTAATGCCTTCCTGAATGCCGGTCATCAGCGCCTCGGCAATAGCGGCTTCATCACCCTGCAGGTTGGCGCGGATGGTCATGCGCAGGTCGTTCCGCGCATCAGCCACGGCTACGCCGAAGGACCGGGTGGCCGGCTGGTCGGTAACTTGGCAGGGCTTCACCACAAAGCCTGTGGCGCCTATCCCTTGAAAAAAGAAATGGCGGCGGAAGTCGTAAGCGCCGGGAATAACCGCGCCCGGTATGGGTTTGATAGCGGCATCGCACTGGACCCGCGCACCGACCGGGGGCAGCGGATCTTTCAGGCGATAATTCAGCCGGATTTTCTGCGGCGTATCCTTTGCAGGCAATTCCTGAACCACAACATCACGCAGAATTATCCTTGATCCAGAATCGGTTGGCTGAATATCTTCAACAAGCGCCGTTACTGTTTTTACGCCAAGATCGCGCGTGGTCATGGCTGTTCCCTGCCATACTGTCTCCACATGCGCCGCCAGAAACCCGGCACAAAGCAGCAACAGGGCCGCAGCACCCAGCGGTGCAGTACGACGCTGTCGAAGGATCATCCCAGCCACGGCCAGCAGAAGCATCGTTCCGGCAAGAATGACATGCGGAACGCCAGGCATGTTGAAATACGCCGCCACCCCGATACCAAGGCACACGGGTGCCCACAGGCCGCCGCGAACTGATTCCAGTTCATCCTTCAGATAATTCCGCAATCGCGATGATGTTTCATTGAGCATGATGTTAATGGGCTATTAAGCCGACATTCCTTATCTTACAATTATCGCAGTGCAGCACAAGACAGGACGCTTATTATGGCCGAAGAAACCGTAACACTTACCGATAACACCAACGGGAAAACATATACCTACCCCCTGCTTTCGGGCAGCTACGGTCCCAAGGTCATCGATGTCCGCAAACTTTTCACCGATACCGGTTATTTCACCTATGACCCGGGCTATACATCAACCGGCAGCTGTGACTCGGCTATCACCTATATCGATGGTGACGCAGGTGTCTTGCTGCATCGTGGCTACCCCATTCAGGAGCTGGCCGAGAATAGCAACTTTCTAGAAGTCTGTTACCTGCTGTTGAACGGTGAACTGCCTACCAAGCCGCAATACGAGGATTTCAATTACCTTATTACCCACCATTCGATGGTGCATGAACAGTTGGCACGCTTCTTCAGCGGTTTCCGTCGC
>JBFWRI010000035.1:0-13297 GCA_050248995.1 Bdellovibrionales bacterium | reverse complement strand
TGCATGTAACGGACATCGGCAATAACGAGACTGGCCGGCAACAGCAGAGCGGCAAGACCTGCGCCGAGGGCGAGAAGCCCGATGCCGCCCGGCAAAGCTATCCACGCCGAAGCTGGAATCGGAACCTGAAAGTAGACGAAGGCAGCGATAACAACTGGAAGTTTGACGGCCAGATTAACCAGGGCTGACGCCACGCCGCCAGCAATCAGGCCGAATGCGTTAAAAGTGACGTGCTTGACGTAAGTCCGTGCACGGCGTGCAAGCCGCAGCGGCTCAAACCATGAATCGATGAAAATCTGCCATAGCACGATACCAACCAGAAGACGCATGGTATAAGATGATTTTTCTTCTGCAGCATACAGCCCCACTTCACCACCGATTGAGACGGCAAGCGCCACCACGGTGACCATGGGCACCAGCGTCCACAGCATTCCCAAAAAAGCCCTGCGGAAGCGGATCCGATAGTCGCGCAGAAGCATCTGCCATCCCAAGCCTAGGCTATCGCTGAACACGCCACTCATCCACGCCGCCTGAAGCCAAGCTTATACTGTTTCTTATAGTGCAGGATGGCATGAACAGTGTTTTTGTAAGCAGTATAGGGGCTGAAACGGCTTTTCTTTATACTGCGGCGCGCAGCCTTCAGATAATCATACAGCAGGTCCATGGCCAGAAAGCGCGCGGCTGTCACAAAACTGATGAATGTTCCCCAGTTTGTTTTCTTGACCTTGAAGTGTTTGCGAAAAACAGAGGATTTGGCGAACTTGCGCGTGCGTATTTGCAGATCTTTTGAGTAGAGAAGTTTCCGCTGCGCCGGTGTCAGGCGACATTCCGGTGCAATAAACACGGTATCCAGAGGATAAAAGGCCGCCGGGGCTGCTGCCCCCCCTGCCATAAGTTGCGTCATATCCACCTGCAGCGAAGGCCTTACATTCCCCGCCATAATATCGGCGGCGATCATCTTGGCCGTCAGGTGACCTGCCTGCACGGCACGCTGTACCCACGCAAGCCACGCTGCACGCTGCGGCGCATAAGCATTATACCACGGGCGATCATCAAAACGCAGGCACGACATGTTGCCAAGCCATGCCGGCGGCGGCGTCGCAGAAAGCCCCGTGGTGCGGGCCACAAAGTCGTACTTCGGCGTTTGTGCATGAAATAGACGGTCGATGTTGTCATTTACACCCTGCACGGCAAAAACATCAAGGTCGGCAACATCGTTAAAGGACGCTGAGACAAGTGGGGCAGTAATCGCTGCATCCGACGGCGGCACTTCAGGTACGATATGGCCCGGCAGAAATACTGTTGGCATATCTTTGCTGCGCAAAGCCGCGCAGCGCAGAGCTAGTCGACGCGCACTTTCTTTTGGTGCGTCGGCCCAGGCGGCCGGTGCGGTGACCGCTGCACCCCATTGTACAAGGTGACCAAGCTGACGAAGTGCGTCGGCATAGGTGCGCAACACGGCTTTCTGCGTTGCGCATACCTCTGCATCATCAATGATAAATCGTAAAGCCGACACCATCTATCCTAAACAAGGCATTTCAGGAATTTGGGATGGATATCCCCTTTCAACACCTCGCGAATGACTTCCCAGCGGCTTATATAGCCATCTTTTACCGCCATACGCAGCCAGTCGCCCCAGAATTGGGTCAGACGGTGCTCGGCTTTCTTCGGTTCAGAAGCAATGCGCTTCATCGCTTGTCCCAACGCCGAACCTTTGCCCTTACCCTTGTTCTTCATCGCCTTGTCGAAGTAGGCTTTGTAATTCAGGAACGGGCTGCGCCACGGTTGTTCGCGAACATAACTGAAGTGCGTCAGCTTTGTATCCGGACGGTTGATATTGTAGTGATTCCAGCGTGGATCGATTGGTTGGATCTTACTTTGATCATACCAGCTGAGCGTCATGAAATCGCGGTAGTGAATCTGACCCGGTTTTAGTTCCTCGCGATTTGGCACGACATGATCGAACATAGTTTCCGGATTCCAGTCTTTTAATCTGGCGCAGTCCAGCACCATAACACTGGTCTGGTTATGGCGAATTTCGGCCCCCTGCTTATCACCAAAGTTACCTTCCGGATTATTCACCAGCGCAACCGAACAGTTGTTATCATTAAGCTCGTTTGCCAGCTCGTTGATATCAGCACAGACAAGCTGGTCGGCGTCGACATAAATGGCCCGGCCCTCGTAATTATTCAGCTGCGGCACATAAAAGCGCACAAAGCCGAAATTGGTGCCGCCCTTACGCTTAGTCAGGTCCATTCTGATGGCGCGCACATTCACGGGCTGTTTGGCCTGCTTCTTGATGGAGTACTCAAGCACACGCTGGGGCAGATACTGGTTCTCTTCAGTGCCGATGTAAACATTCAGTGTCATGCGACTCTCTCCTCTGACGATTTGCTTTTATCTGTTGGCGTCGCAGCAACCGAGGCCGCATATTCTGCTGTTACGGTTGGCGCATTCTTGAATTCGTTGATGATCTCGGCAACCGGCACGTTACCCTTCAGCACTTCGTACTGATAATCGATCAGGTGGTAACCGACCATCGGCGACAGATTATGCACGTTCACGCCCTTGCGATGCAGGAAATCCTGCACAATCAGCGTGCCTTTCACATAACTGTCGTAATTGCGCACCTGGCCGCGTTTCAACACCTCGTCATCACGGAAGCCATTCTTGTCATAGTTTGCGTAGTGCTTGCCGCCCAGCGTTGTGCTGTCGCATCCGATCACAAAGATATTACGTGCCCCCATGATCCATGCAAGTTGCAGGGCTGCGTGCAGTGAACAGCCTTCGGGCGTGTAGTACAGGCAGTCTGTTTCCTTTGTAAGCTCGTAAATCCGGCAGATGTCGTGATTACTGTCATAGTAGTAAAAATGCGGATTATCCCAGTCGACATTTTCGGCGCGGTGCTTGCCGGTGCCCTTCACAACCGGATATCTGATGCCGGCAAAGTTGGGGTGGATGGGGCTGTCGATCGTGTTGCCTTCACGGCAATAGGTTTGGTGATGCATCAAAGCGATGGGCGCAACATTCGGATGGATTTTGAACGAGTCATTCAGCGCCATGCATACTTTGCCCTGCAAGGCTTCCATGGGGAACATACTGGCTGTGGGCCCGCTGCCAACAATATAAATATCTTGGCCGGCATAGACATCGCGGAGATTTTTCAGGCGCATTCTATTTCTCCCCTACCACACGCATATCGCGTGGATCACGCTGTTTGAACTGCGCCGGCTCTTGACGCACATTTTTAAAACCGCACTTTTGCAAAAGGTCGATCAGCGTCACCGGCGTATACCCCCATTTGTGGCACATCAGCGGGTCGCGCCACGATGGGTCGCCATATAGCGGCCACATCGCCAGCTGACCATCTTTGCCCTCAGCCTTCGCCGCCCGTACCGGATCGGCCAGCAGCGCCTTGGCTGCGCTCAGAATGTTCGGGCACTCAAGGATAAGTTTGCCGCCGGGCTTCAGGATGGTGATCCAGTGCCGCAGCATTTCTTCGGCTTCCCACGGATAAAAGTGCTCGATCACATGGATCGACATCATCTCGTCGGCATAATTCTGCGGAAACGTCAGGGCGCGCAGATCACACTGCATATCAACCTTGTTATCCTTACGTTCGGAAACGAAGTCGACATTTATGTAGTTTTCTAGAATTTTATCGCCGCAACCGAGATTAAGGCGCACCTTGCCATCGGCCGGCGGCGGTTCCCACTTCGGCTTGGCCAGTTTCAGTTTCTTCTGCAGTTTCTTGGCCCCTTTTTCGCCGATTGTCAGGGCAGCAGCTTTCTTAAGCAGCGCTTTCATACTTAATTCCATTCTTCTTGCGGTTAATGACGTCGGCAAACAGAGCCTCGTACTGATCGGCAATGCGTTCAATACGGTACTTCTGCGCCGCTTTCAGGAAATTGATCTGGATCAACTGCCGAAGCTGGTAATCGCCTATCAATTTATCCATCTGACGCCCAAGCGATTCTTCATCGGTAAAGAACAGGATATCGCCCTCGTCTGTGTCATGTGCCGACATCTCGTTGTTATGCACAATCACCGGCGTGCCGGAACCATAGGCATTCGCCGTTTTGACATTTGATTTATAGCTGCTGGTCAGGAACGTTGCGTGCGCCCCGCCACGCACAACAATGACAATATCTATATCCGTATATTCGGCTGGATTGACGACGAAGTTCAGGCCGCGTCCTTCGCACAACCTGCGGATAACGGCGTCCCACTCACCCAGAAACGCCGCGTTGCCTTCGTGCCCTATCGTCAGAACTTTTTCACGCAACGGGTTGGTTTTGATTTGCGGCCAATAGTGGTGATAAATTGTGACGCCGTAATTTACCGCCGGCCCCAGATCACGCCGCATGGTTTCTGTGGGGAAAATATAGGCGTCCGCCTTGATAGGCGCCCACAGCTGGCCGAACATCTCGCGTGCAGCTGCGGGCGTATTAACACTGCCGTCATCCTCGCCGGGCTGATCCCACGGATTCAGCAATTCAAAAGCTTTTTGTTTAGCGGCGCGTTTAGCATCTTTCAGGAAACCTTCAGCCTCGCGCGTCGAAGGCTTTGGCCATGCATCAACAATATCGTACACCACGGCTTTGCCGGCCTTGCGTACTTCTTCCAGAAAGTCCCAGTCGGCACGCTTGACAACGCAGAACACATCAAAGCGCTTGATGTCCGCCACCGATGGCTTGTTGATGGCTTCCCAGTTGCTGCGCATGGCAGCAATCTGCGCACCGCGGATCTGCCAGGCGCCGGCGCTTGACTTACTTGTAAAACAGACACGCACCGGCGATACGGGCGCGGCCCCCTGTTGCTGCAGGTAAGCCACACCCGGGTTCAGCGAAACATCCTTGCCGGCGTCCTTGAAACTCATGCGGCCGCCTTTTTTTTGGCGATCTCGCGCATTTCTGTCATTGTTTGCTCGAACGTCCAGGCTGTGCCGGGCGTATCCTTAGCCGACAGTTGCGGTTCGAAATTGATCGGCCATTGAATCCCGACCGTTGGATCGTTCCATACCAGTGTGCGTTCGAATTCTGCATAACGAAAGTCGGTGACTTTATAAAGGAATTCCGTATCGTCTTCCAACGCCACGAAAGCGTGGGCAAAACCGCCGGGAACCCACAGCTGCTTTTTGTTTTCGGCTGTTAGGAATTCACCTACCCACTGGCCCAGCGTCGGCGAATTGGGGCGGATATCAACTACAACGTCCCACACTGCGCCATGGGTGACGCGCACCAGCTTGCCCTGCGCATGATCGGCCTGATAGTGCAGCCCGCGCAACACGCCTTTGGCTGACTTGGAATGATTATCCTGCACAAAGGCGATACTGGCGCCAGTCGCCTCTTCAAAAACGCGCTGGTTAAAACTTTCAAAGAAAAACCCACGCGCGTCGCCGAACACCGTCGGTTCGAAAATAAAGACATCAGGGATTTTCGTTGCTACGGCCTTCATGCTGCCGCCCCGCCGCGATTGCGTTCACCGCGCTCCTGCAGCAGGGTCTGCAGATATTTGCCGTACTCGGTCTTGCTAAGCAGGCTTGCTGCCTTTTCCATGGTCGTGGTATCGATCCAGCCACGGCGGAAGGCGATTTCCTCAGGGCATGCGATTTTGATGCCCTGGCGGTGTTCGATGGTGGCAACGTACTGGTTGGCCTCTAGCAGCGATGTGTGTGTTCCGGTGTCCAACCATGCATAGCCGCGCCCCATGGTTTCGACATTTAGCGCGCCCAACTTCAGGTAGGCGTTATTCACATCGGTGATTTCCAGTTCACCGCGGGCTGAAGGCTTCAGGTTTCTGGCAATATCGATCACGCGATTATCGTAAAAATACAGGCCCGTTACAGCATAGTTCGATTTCGGCACCTTCGGCTTTTCTTCAATCGATATGGCGCGATGCGACGCGTCGAATTCAACCACACCATAACGCTCGGGATCGCTGACACGGTAAGCGAAGACGGTGCCGCCTTCGGCATAGGCGTTGGCTTCCGTCAACAGATCGGGCAGTCCTTCGCCGTAAAAGATGTTGTCGCCCAAAATCAACGCGGCCAGGTCATCACCAATGAAGTCGGCGCCGATAATGAACGCTTGCGCCAAGCCGTCTGGCGAAGGCTGCACGGCATAAGTGATTTCCACACCCCACTGGCTGCCATCGCCCAACAACTGCTGGAAACGCGGTGTATCCTGTGGTGTTGAAATGACAAGAATATCGCGAATACCGGCCAGCAACAGTGTCGACAACGGGTAATAGATCATCGGCTTGTCGTAAACCGGCAGAAGCTGCTTTGAAACTGCCAACGTAGCCGGGTGCAAGCGTGTGCCTGCGCCGCCCGCCAGAATGATGCCTTTGCGTTTTCTATAACCAGCCATTATGCCGCCGCCTGTTGTGAGAGGTTTTGAACGAGTTCGCTGACGTCCTCACGCCAGTCGGGCATCGTCAGCCCGAAAGTAGTGCACAGCTTTTTTGTATCCATGCGTGAATTCTGCGGACGTACAGCCAGCAGCGGATATTCGTGCGTTGCAATCGGCTTCACATCGTCGGGCAGCGCCTGCAGCGGCATACCCGCCTTTTCGGCCTCGCTTACCAGAAACTGTGCGTAGCCATGCCACGTAGTTTCACCGGCGGGCACGGCATGATAGACGCCGCTTGGTGCATCATCCGTTTCCAGGATCGACAGTGTGATATCGCTCAGCAAGTTGACGCTAGTGGGGACACCATATTGATCGGCAATGATCTTCAGTTCGCGCTTTGTTGCTGCGAGATTCAAAATCGTCTTGGCAAAGTTGCGGCCATGCGCACCGAACACCCAGCTGGTACGGAAAATCTGGTACTTCCCGCCCACCTGTTCAATAGCTTGATCACCAGCCAGCTTTGTGCGCCCATAGACACTAAGTGGCTCGGTAGCATCGGTCTCGACATAAAAACCGTCTTTTCTGCCGTCATACACATAGTCGGTTGAGAAGTGGATCAGGCGCGCGCCCAGTGCCTTTGCCTCTTCTGCCAGGACACCTGGCGCAGTTGCGTTCACGGCATAGGCCAGTTCTTTTTCCGTTTCCGCTTTGTCGACAGCGGTATAGGCGCCGGCATTAACGATAATGGTCGGCTTCAGGCTACGCACTACGGAACGAATGGTATCCACATTCGCCAGATCGCATTCTTCGCGACCACACGCCGTGACGTCACCGAATTCGGTTAGCGTTTGCTTTAATACCCAGCCCAGCTGGCCATTGCTGCCCAGCAGCAGAATGCGATGCTCTGTTGTCATGATGTATAGTTCTTCTCTAGCCATGCACGGTAGGATCCGTCCGTCACCTGCGTAACCCACTCGCCGTTTAAAAGATACCACAGGACCGTCTTCCGAAGGCCACTGTCAAAGTTTTCAGCCGGCTTCCAGCCCAGCTCGTTGAACATTTTGCCGGCGTCAATCGCATAGCGACGATCATGGCCAAGCCGGTCTTTGACATAGGTAATCTGCTCGGCATACGACTTGCCGTCGGCGCGCGGCTCTTCCTGATCCAGCATTGCGCAGATCGATTTTACTACGCTGATGTTCGGTTGTTCATTCCAGCCACCGATATTGTAGGTTTCGCCCGGCCTTCCTTTTTCCAGTACGCAGCGCACGGCGCTGCAGTGATCACCGACATAGAGCCAGTCGCGCACCTGCATGCCATCGCCATAGACCGGCAATGGTTTATTGGTCAGCGCATGATGGATCATCAACGGAATCAGTTTTTCGGGGAACTGGTACGGACCATAGTTGTTCGAACAATTCGTTGTCAGCACAGGAAGGCCGAATGTATGGTGCCACGCACGTACAAGATGGTCAGCCGCAGCCTTGCTGGCTGAATACGGGCTGTTCGGCTCGTAATTATTGTCTTCCGTAAAAGCCGGATCGCCGGGCTTCAGTGAACCATATACCTCGTCGGTTGAAACGTGCAGGAAGCGGAATTCCGACTTTGCAGGCTCAGGCAGGCTTTCCCAGTAATGGCGCGCGCAATCTAGCAAACGGAACGTGCCGACGATATTGGTCTGGATGAATTCGCCCGGACCATGGATTGAACGATCAACGTGCGACTCGGCAGCAAAGTTGATGATCGCACGCGGCTTGTACTGCTCTAGCAACTTAGCAACCAGCTCCCCGTCACAGATGTCGCCCTGTATGAAGATATGGTCAGGATTCTTGCTGACACTTAAAAGGTTGTGGATGTTGCCCGCATATGTCAGCTTATCAAGATTGATGACCGGTCCGTTGTTGCCGGCAAGCCAGTCGATGACAAAGTTCGAGCCAATAAAACCGGCTCCGCCAGTAACAAGAACGGGCGTTTTGCCTGAAGTCGATGAAGCATTCTTAAGATAGGAAATATCTGCCATCACAGTTTACCCAAAAGAGCCGCCCCAAAAACGAAAATATTCCCCACCAAGGTTTGCCGGTAAACACCGGCTTGCCTAAGCATTTTAAGACGCTTAAGTGGCGGTTTCCGGCGCGAATCCTTGAATGTGGTGAATATAGTCAGGTTTACCGGGGTAATGCAAAAGGAAAGCCGTTCTAGCGCAGCAATATTCTTGTTGTTCCACTCTCGAAACTTTCCTTGTAACCCTTGCTGGATACGGATCCACATACCTCTGAGTGACTGGTTATCCCCAATCTCGTTGGCACCGTGCTGCCGGTAACGCAGACAGGGACGCGGATCATACCGCACAACCCCCCCGGCAGCGCTGACAATCTGGTACATCCACCAGTCGTGTGCAGGCACATCAACAGCCCCCGTGCGCAGCCATATATCGCGCGCCGCATGATTGAAAAGCATTGTGTTGCCACCCGCAATATTCTGCACCAGGGCATTCTGGAACGATGGTTGACGACGAAAGAGGGTGGAATGTCCGACAGGCATATTGTCCCCGTTCACCAAAAGCGTGCGTGCGCCATACAATGCCGGTGTCGATGAAGGAACATCACGCATCATGGAAATTGCATTCGCAATCTTGTCGTCGTGCCAGATATCGTCATGATCGCAGAACGCATAGTAATCCGCCACCACCTTATCGCTAAGCACCAGCGCCTGAAAATTTGGGAAGAAGCCTTTCCGCGGACCACTCTGTACAATTACCTCATGCCCGCAGGTGATCCTGAATTGGTCCAGCAGGGCGTGCGTGCCGTCGGTTGAGCCGTCATCCGATACCAGCAGGACCCAGTTTCCGTGGGTCTGCCGGCGTATCGATTCCAGCTGTTCGGGGAGAAAACGAGCACTGTTATAGGTGGCCAAAAGGATGGCAACACGAGGCTGGGAAACGGTCATGCGACGGTTATAGACGTCCTGCCGGTAAGGTCAAACGCTAAGCAGCTTTCTCGTGGGCAGCCAGTGCTTTCTGGTAATTTAAAAGAACAAAGTCCCAGTTGATAAGATGATCCACAAAAGCTGTGACATAATCCGGGCGCCTGTTCTGGTAATCGACATAATAGGCATGCTCCCAAACGTCACATGTCAGCAGCGGCACCATGTTCTGTGCCAGCGGCGTGTCCCCATTGCCGGTTTTGATGATCTGCAGCTTGCCATCGCCGAATGCCAACCATGCCCAGCCGCTGCCGAAAACGGTTTTTGCGGCGGCGGCAAACTCTTCCTTGAATCCATCGATGCTTCCAAAAGCAGTGCACAGCGCCTGTTCCAGCTGGATCGGTACTGCTGCGTCGCGTTCCAAGCAATGCCAGAAGAAATTGTGATTCCATGCCTGGGTCGCAAAGTTGAATATCTTCCGGCCCGTTTCTTCTTTTTCATCTGAATCGACAGCCATGAATGTCTTTACGTCGCCGCTGAACTTGCGGACACAGTGGATGATATCTTCAAGGCTTTTATCATCATATGCCGTGCCGGCGACAAGATCGTTGAGATCATCAACATATTTCTTATGGTGCTTGTCATGATGCAGTTTCAGAGTGTCAGCGCTGATATACGGCTCAAGCGCATCATAATCGAAAGGCAGAGGCGGGAATTGAATGGGCATGGTAAGGTCTCCTCCTGTGCCCATTATCTAGTTTGACTAAGTCAAAAATCCATAAGAATTAATGTGTCGATACTTTCACCAGCTTGATGGTCGCATTGCCCAGCGTGAAAGGTTTGATGGTTTTTTCAGGAACGGCCAGCTGACCACCGGCGATCGTGGTGAATGTCATCTTGAAGGGGCGTGGCGGGTTTTCGGCGTCTTCGTCATTGATCTTGTGCCCGCCCAGCTGGGTGGGTGTGATCTTACATTTCATGGCAGTGTCGGTTGGTGAAAACTGCAAGTCATAGCGTTCGCGCCCGTCGAAAACACGCTGGGTGCGATCGCAGAAATCCTTTCCAAATACAGGCGGGGTCAGAATCATAGCGCTTAGTGAATCCAGCACATCTTCCAGCATGCTGGCGGTTACCGGCGCGCGGCCTTCGGGTGAGTAAACAGGGTCGGCGCCGTACTCGGCAACATTGCCGTCGTCATCAAACTGGATCCAGACCTTGCGCAGTTTTTCGCCCCACTGTACATCCTGCTCCATGCGTTGCGGCAGGATGCGTCCGTTCTTTATAATACCGCGCGTCGTCGCCTTCCCACCGGCATCGGCGAACAGTCCGACCAGCCCGCCGAAGCCTCCATCGAATGTCAGCGTATAACGATTATCTTCCTGAACGATACGGTAATGGATGGTGCCAATCGGCAAGCCCCAGAACGCGATATCATAAGTTAAGTCTGTGGTTGCGGCCCGCGCCTCGTTAAGCGGGGCTAAAAATGCCAGCAATGTCAGAGCCAACAGGTGATTTTTCATACAACTACTATCCAATTTTCTTGTGTTTATATTATGGCAAAGCTAGATAACGTCTATGCCTAAAACGCCGCAGGACCTCTTTGCTTTTCTTGATGGTTTGGGGATTCGCCACCAAACCGTTGAGCATGCACCTGTTTATACAGCCGCAGACGAGATTGACTGGAAGAATGTCGTTCCCGGCCTGCACTGCAAGAATCTGTTCGTTGAAAACAGGGAAAGCCGTAAATGGCTCATCACCATGCCGGCTGCCGACCGTGCTGATATGAATGGTATCGGCAAGCAGCTGAACAGTGGCCGCCTGTCGTTCGTGAAGAGTGAGCATATGCTGGGTATCCTCGGCGTGCCGCCAGGCCATGCAACGCCGTTTGCTATGCTGAACGACTCGGCCCGCAACGTGAACATCGCCGTGGATGAAGCAATCCCTATGGCGCCCGCTATCAATATCCATCCGCTTGTAAACACGGCCAGCACCATTATCAGCGGCGCTGATTTAATGCATTTTTTCAGGGCTTTTGGTATTACGCCGACTGTTATAAAAACAGCGAAAGTAAATGCTGCCGCTTGACGCAGCAGCGCGCCGGGGCGTACGGTCCGCCGCATAACAAGGAGCTATATAATGGCTATTGCACGCCCGCCCAAAAAGCCCGGACTTGATGGCCGCTTTATTCCTGTCGAGCATATCATCGACTGGTACTTTTCCATTTTGCCGGGCGGCGCATGGAATGGCAGCACTATGGAGAGAGGCTACTGCAAAGGCGTAGTTGAACGCGCTGGTGTTACTAACCTGTACGACTTGTTAATCCCCCGCGAAAAGTTTGTCGACCGTTTGGTCAATCACCCAGAGAACCCTATTAAAGACGCTGCCGATCCACAGGACTCGACGATGGCATGCCTTGATGCCATGATTGCCTGCATTGGCGCACGTTGGGGCGAAAGGGACTGGGATCCGCCATTCCCTGAAAAAAGAGCGGAACTTAGCGCACAGTGGACAAAAGAAGCGTCTTACGCAGCACTGAGCTTCCAGGCCATGCGCACAACGATGAACCATACAGCGCAGCCGCATATGAAACCGATTGCCGACCTTACTGGAAGCGCCATTAAAACCGGCAAAACCCAAACCACCAGCCTGGATGGCAACTTGTGGGGCAATGATGTGGAAGTGATCGTCACCGTTGTGCCGCGCCCGCCCTGCCGCCGTCAAAAAACCGCGCCGCGTAGCTAAGGTTATTATTGCTTTCGGCAAGGGCAATCGTTAACGTCCGCCGCATGAAATCCGCCACCAAGGAAAAACAGCCGACGATCGGCATGGTCAGCCTCGGCTGCCCCAAAGCGCTTGTCGACAGTGAGCGTATTGTCACGCAGTTGCGCGCTGAAGGGTACCAGTTCAGCGGCAGTTATGACGGCGCCGACGTTGTTATCGTTAATACCTGCGGCTTTCTTGATTCCGCCCGCGATGAATCGCTGGCTGCGATTGGCGAGGCCATTGGCGAGAACGGCCGCGTTATCGTCACCGGCTGCCTTGGCGCCGAACCCGAAGTTATCCGCGAGAAGTTCCCGAACGTGCTGGCCATTACCGGCCCACAACAGTATGAAAACGTTGTTTCTGCCGTGCACGAAGCCGTGCCGCAGCCGCACGACCCGTTTATTGACCTTGTGCCTGAAGGCGGTGTGAAGCTGACACCACGCCACTATGCCTACCTGAAGATTTCCGAAGGTTGCAACAACCGCTGCACGTTCTGCATTATCCCGAAACTGCGCGGCGACCTTGTGTCACGCCCCATCAACGAAGTGCTGTACGAAGCTGAACGCCTGCAACGCGCCGGCGTGAAGGAGCTGCTGGTGATTTCACAGGACACGTCGGCTTATGGTGTCGATGTGAAATATGCGCCTTACACGTGGCGTGACCGTGAATGGCAAACACGCTTTTATGATCTTGCGAATGCGCTGGGTGAGTTGGACATGTGGACGCGTATGCATTACGTGTACCCTTACCCACACGTTGATAATGTGATCGAGCTGATGGCTGCGGGTAAAATCGTGCCGTACCTGGATATTCCGTTCCAGCATGCACACGCCGACGTGTTACGCAACATGAAACGCCCCGGCAATAGCGACAAGGTAGCGCAGCGTATCCAGAAGTGGCGCGGCGCTTGCCCCAACCTCGCTATCCGCTCAACCTTCATCGTCGGCTTCCCCGGTGAAACGGAAGAACAGTTCCAATACCTCCTCGACTGGCTGGAAGAGGCACAACTGGACCGCGTGGGCTGCTTCAAGTACGAACCGGTGAAGGGCGCGACATCCGAAACGCTGGGTCTGGCAGACGTTCCGGAAGACGTGAAGCAGGATCGTTATGACCGCTTCATGACCGCACAGCAGAAGATTTCAGCCGCACGCCTGCAGCAAAAAGTTGGCCGCACGATTCCAGTTATCCTTGATATGGTGCAAGGCAGCAAGGCACAGGCCCGCAGTCAGGCTGATGCGCCGGAAATCGACGGTGTGGTA
>JBFWRI010000034.1:0-13839 GCA_050248995.1 Bdellovibrionales bacterium | reverse complement strand
GTTGCCTTCGCGGATAATGGCCTGCGCCAGCACGGTGGCGGTGGTGGTGCCGTCGCCGGCCTTGTCGTTGGCCTTGCTGGCAACTTCGCGCACCATCTGGGCGCCCATGTTCTGGAGCTTGTCTTCCAGTTCGACTTCCTTGGCGACCGAGACGCCGTCCTTGGTGGTGCGTGGTGCACCGTATGACTTTTCAATCACAACGTTGCGACCCTTGGGGCCCAGCGTCACTTTTACGGTGTTGGCGAGGATATCAACGCCTTCCAGCATCTTGGCGCGGGCTTCGCCGCCAAATTCAACAATCTTTGCAGCCATTTTAGTTCTCCTTTAAAAACGTAAATTGATTAAGCGGCCTTCTTGGCGGCGCCGGTTGAAACGATGCCAAGGATGTCGGTTTCCTTCATGATCAGGTAATCCTTGCCTTCCAGCTTTACTTCAGTGCCCGACCATTTGCCGAACAGGATGCGGTCGCCGACTTTTACATCCAGCGGCGTGATCTTGCCGGTTTCGTCACGGGTGCCCGTCCCAACGGCGATGACTTCACCTTCGGTCGGCTTTTCCTGTGCGGTGTCGGCAATGATGATGCCGCCGGCGGTTTTGGTTTCCGATTCCAGGCGGCGCACCAGCACGCGGTCATGCAGGGGGCGGAATGTAGCTGTCATAGTTTTCTCCTTCAAAAACAAAAAGTTATATACGCGCGGGGCCTATAACCCGCCTGCGCGAGTGGCTTACAGGTAGCAACTGCCGGAAGCCGATTCAAGGGCTATTTACCCTTATTTTTAGGGGCGTGAACGTGTTGAAAAGGCCCGCTTTTCTGACGCCGGTGCCGATTCAGGCTGGACGGGGACTTTGGGGCTTCTTCCGGCGCTTTCGGGCGCCCGCTTCCTGCCGCTTTTTGCGGCTCTCGGCTTCCCACTTGGCGCGTACGCGTTCGCGGCAGAAAAGGGCATTTATTTTTTGCTCGATAGCTCTTGCATGCCGGTATTCGGGTGTGTCCTGCAGATAGCCGGATTTATCATAAGCGAGGCGGTTTATGACTTCGATATAAGCTAGACCATGTTCACCCACCAGCATATGGTCGCGTATCTCGAACCAGCGCCCACTACGGATATTTCCACCAAGATCCCGGCAAACGTTCATATCCGTGGCTGCTTCAATTTCGTCTATGCGCCGATGGTCTTGCAGATAGGCGCGGGCCCTGCGGATCTTTTTCATAAAGGGTTCGAATTGAGTATCAAGGCGTTTGCGGCGCCATTCATCAAGTTTGGCGGGGATAATAAAAGCCAGCAGTCTGGCGGAAGCATGGTTAAGCCCGGCGGGCTCCAGCATGGCGGCGCGGATGGTGTAGATGTGTGTCATAATCACAGTATCAGCCGCCAAAACATGCAACTAAACGCAGTAACTGTATTTATATAGACATTTTGGTAATAAAAGTATTATACTATGTTACTAAAGTAACAGATGGGCTTTGGGGAAAGGCCGGTCTGGGGCAAAGAGGCAGGGCCGCGAGAGCAAGATGGACAAGAAGAAATGCGGGAAAGCATTCCAGCAGCGCTTACGCGCAGCGCTGGAACAAACAGGCGATACCGTTTCGGGCTTTTGCCGCGAACACGATCTGGACCGCCCGACGATTACACAACTGCTGCTGGCCAAGGATTACCGCATGCCGCGCGGCGATACACTGGCGGCGCTGGCAACGGCGTTAAACGTCAGCGCCGACTGGCTGCTGGGCTTAAGCGAAGACCCGCAGAAAGGCATCGAGCTGATTGATGCGGCCATCAATATCGGCATCGAGCGCGCGGTGCCGTCAAGCCTGTCGATTGCCGATTGGCACCGGCAGGTCCCCGACAGCAAGATCCGCTGTGTGTCGCCGCTGGGGATTCCCGACCAGTTGAAAACCGACGATACGCTGCTTTATGAATACCTGCCGATTTATGGCACGGAAAAGAAGGTGCGGGCTTTTATTGAAAGCGCCGATCGTCGCGTGATTACCGAGCGCCGCCGCAAGGATTATGAAGTCTGTATTTCGCAGCAGCGCCTGCACGATTTTGCCCACGGTGCATGGCTGTGGGGCAGTATGCCGGCCCGTCAGCGCCGCAAGCAGCTGGAATATATGGCCGACGAGGTGGATGCCCTGCACCCGCATTTCCGCCTGCACATCTTTGATGAAATGCAGATGCTGTCGAATTCGTTTTATGTCTTCGGGTCAAAGGCGGCGATGTGGGTGACAGACACCGGCAAGCTGGTTTTCAACCGCGCCACGCACATCGATTATTTCAACAATATGTTCGACAGTTATATCCGCTATACCGTCGTACACCCGCACGAAGCGGCCGCGTATATCCGCAAGCTTGCCGAGTCCGTGCGTTAAGGTGATGCGCTTATTGTGGCGGCCGCTGTGAAGGCGCCCTGTTATTGCGGATCAGGTCGGCCGTGCGCGTGGCAGCGTTGTAATAGTAAATCTGCGGGTGGCGGGCAGTGACCGTGCCGTCATAGGCATTCTTTGGATAACCGTTGGCGATGGCGGTATCGCCCGGTTGTTGGCCGATTTCAACGCGCGGGATAAACATGAAGTTGCCATAACGCTGTGATTTAACGCCCACTTCCTGCGGCCGGTCGGCGCTGAGGTTGACGGGGCCGGTCTGCCATGAATTTGGTTTCGGCACGAACGAGAACGATGAATGTGCGCCGCCGCCAGTGCCCGTACGGCTATGATCAGCGGCAAGCGGGATCGGCGCAGAGTAAGATGGTTGCGACGATGCGACGTAGCTGCTGCCGCGATAAGCGCTTGGTTCGTATTCGCCGGTGCCCGTCCGGCTTTCTGCCGGCGCGGGCGCATAAGCATACAAAGGCTGGGCATAGCTGTCGCTGTAATATCCAAGGCCGTTATTCTCGCCCACGCCGGTGCGCGCATACAGGTCGTCGCTACCGTAACTTCCAAGCGGCGCCATGCTATCGTAAGCCCATGCGTTTGTTGCAGCGCAGAAGGCGATAAGCAATAAAATTAGGCGTGACAGGCACATAGAGTTAAGGATACAGTTTTATTACAGCCCGCCAAGAGGCGAACCTTAACGTCGATTTTACGTTTATTGGGGCATTATTTTAAGATGGCTAACGAGAAGCCAAAAGTTGACAGTGATTTTGAAGGCCGCCTGAAGGGGCAGCGCCTTACGACGCTTGAAGTTCTTTATTGGCGCCCGAGCAGTGGCATCGCCCTTTCAGATGAAGATAAGCGCAAGCTTGTTTCACCCAGCAACCACATCATCAGGCCCGGGGAAGCAGTCGGTTTCGGCAGCGGGCTGCTGGGCGAACCGTTCATCTGGCAGACGTTGGACCATGTGCCGGATTTTCCTCGCATCCAGCAGTTTCTTGAATTCTGGAAGCGGGAAGTGGAAGCGGTTATCCATTCAGTCAATATCGCCGTTGATGGTGAGGCCGTACGCCCGGCCGCCATTGGTAACGGGTATGTGGCCACTTATAATCCCGGCACCACCAGGCACTAAACTACAGACAGCTTCTGTTTGTCGTAATGCTCGACGCCTTCAAGGCGTTTGACCCATTTGGCAATCGGAACCGACAGCGGCAGCGCGATGACTTCGTAAATGATCTTGATCAGCCAGCCGACAAGGATCATCTGCAGCAGTACATCGTTTGGCACCGTGCCGGCGAACGCCAGCCCGACAAAAACGACGTTATCGGCCAGTTGGCCGATAACCGTTGACCCGATGAAACGCAACGGCATCGCCTTGGCATGCTGCAGGATTTTCATGCGAGACATAACGAGGCTGTTGATCAGCTCACCAACCACCCATGCTGCCATGCCGGCAACAGCGACACGGAACGACGTGCCATGGACCGTGGCATAGGCTTCCTGGTTGGGCCAGTCAGGCGCGGGCGGCAACCCGATGGACATTTGCGTGAAGGCGGCATACAAGGCGGCACAAAACATGGTCGTCCAAACAGCCTGCCGGGTACGGTTGAAGCCGTACACTTCGGTCAGCAGGTCGGTGATGATGCAGCACAGCGGGAAGACAAGAACTCCAGCCACCAGCGTGAAGCCCTGTATCTCGATCAGTTTCGAGCACAGCGCCAGTGTGATCATGTAAAGGGCGCAGAATAAACCGACGATGATATGGAAATACTTGGGGTGCCACTCGTAGTCGTGAGCGGTAACACGCAGGCCTTGATGAGCCACTTATTGTCTCCGTTGACCCGTCGCCCTTCACTTTGGGTGACAGCATGGAAACAGACGCTATATTACTTCCATGATTTCTGCCAGCCCCGATTTGCCCAGCCACCCTCACGCGCATCAGCTGTCCGTCTGGCTGATGGTGGCCGCTGCGTCGGTTTTCATCATGGCGGTGATCGGCGCGATCACGCGGCTGACCGAAAGCGGCCTTTCAATGGTGGAGTGGACGCCCCTGATCGGTGTCCTGCCACCACTTGATGCCGCGGAATGGCAGCGCGTGTTCGGCCTGTACCAGCAGACGCCCGAATACAGGCTGAAGAACTTCGGCATGGACATGGAAGCCTTCAAGAATATCTTTTTCTGGGAATGGCTGCACCGCACGTTCGGCCATGTGATTGCCGTTGTTTATGCAGTGCCGCTGGTAATCTTTACAGCGCAAGGCAAGGTTCCGCGCGCCATGTTGCCGCGCCTGCTGCTGATCTTTGCGCTGGGCGGCCTGCAGGGCGGCGTGGGCTGGTATATGGTAGCTAGCGGCCTTGTTGACCGGCCCGATGTATCGCATTTCCGGCTGGCGCTGCACCTTGGCATGGCGGTGCTGATATATGCGCTGACCGTATGGACGGTCTGCGATTTGCGCCAGCGTAAAGAGCCGACGGTATTTTGTATTCGTCGCCATGGCTGGGTTGCGCTGCTGCTGGTGGCCATCACGATGCTGTATGGCGCCTTTGTCGCGGGCCTTGATGCGGGCTTTGCGTACAACACATTCCCGCTGATGAACGGGCAGTGGGTGCCGGATGAAATCAACACCCTGCAACCCTGGTGGCAGAACGCGCTGCAGAATACGGCGGCCGTGCAATGGTTGCACCGGTGGCTGGCTGTCGCCGCCGCCTTTGCCGTGCTGACATATGCGTGGCGTTTGCGCGGACGGCGCGTCGCCATGTGGCTGGGCGTTGCCGTATTGGTGCAGGTGATGCTGGGCATTACCGCCTTGCTGCTGCATGTGCCAGTTGCGCTGGGTGCCTTGCACCAGGCAGGGGCGCTGGCCGTGCTGACGCTGTTGCTGATTTGCCTTCATCGCCACGGCAAATTAAAACCGGCCTAGAAACAACCTTTGATTTTTCAGCATCACTTCCCTGCAGGCACCCTCAGTATAAAGAAAACCTTCACCACTTTCACTGATAACGGAGTGTGGGAGAGACTTTCGGACTTGCCGTTGATGCGCTTCGCTTTGTTGTGCCTGCTGGGTGCCGTTCTGGGCACCATGTTCTGTTATCCGGCGTTTGCGCAGGATGCGGGGCGCATGCCCTTAGCCTCGTGGCTGTCCGCTGAAAGTATCCAGCGTCCCGAGCAGCTTATCTTCGGCCTGATCATGGGCGTGCTGATTACTGCCGCCGTGTACCTGTTCTTCATCTGGCTGGCGATCCGCGACCGCAGCCAGCTGTTTCTGATTATCATTCTGGCGGCGCTGGCCGCGAACCTTGCGCTGTCAACCGGCGTGATCATGGGAGCGCTGGGCGTGACCACCGAAGCGTCGTCGCTGTTCCTGCAGGAAGGAACGCGCATCGTCTTCCTGGCGGGTACGTGCTTCTTCACGCTGATGTTCCTTGAAACGGAAAACTTCAGCCTTGTCATTTCGGGGCTGTTGAAGCTCGCCGTCATCGGCCTTGTGCTGGTGTTCATGCTGCTGGCTTTCAACGTGCACTTCACGGCGCGCCTGATGCCTGTTGTCAACCTTGCCGTGTTTGGCATCTGCCTGCTGGCGGGTATCAATGCGATGACCAAGGGCGTGCCCGGCGCCCACACGCACATTCTGGCGTTTGCGCTGCTGGCCATCGGTGGCCTTGCCAACCCGCTTGAAACCCTGGGCATGTTTGATGGCCAGATTATGGGCGTGAACATATTCTTTTTCACATCGGCGCTTGCGGCATTGGTTTTCGCCATCGGTATCGCCGGCCAGTTCAGCCGCCGGCAGGAAGAAAAAGAACGCCAGCTGACGGTTTCAAACGAACGCTTTGCCTTGGCGGCGCTGGGTTCGAACGAAGGCCTGTTCGACTGGAACCTTGAAGACAAGACAATCTTCTTCGCCGACCGCATGAAGAAGATTCTGGGCCGTGATCTTGATCCGACACCCGAAGGCGTCAAGCAATGGATGGAGTGCGTCATCCCCGAGCAGCGCAGCCGCGTGCAGAAAACAATCAATGACTTTCTGGCGGGTGACGCCGTTACCATCAATTTCGAATACAAGATACGCCGCTACAATGGCGACGAACGCTGGCTGTACTCCAGCGGCGTGGCGCTGCGCGACGCCAAAACCGGACGCGTGCGCCGTCTGGTCGGGTCGACCGGCGATATCTCCGAACGCAAGCAGGCCGAAGTGGCGCTGAAAGACAGCGAAGCACGCTTCCGCAGCATTACCGAAGCGCACCCGGTGCCGGTGGCCATTATCGCGCTGGGTGACAGTAAAATGCTGTATGCGAGCCCTGGCGTTGAAAGCCTACTGGGGATTTCGCTGGACGAGCTGGTGGGGTATCCCGCCGCCCATTACTTTGCCGACCCGCAGCGCCATCAGCAGATGCTTATCGATCTTGTCAACCTCGGTTCGGTTGACGGTCTTGAAACTTATGTCATTCATGCCGACGGCCATGAGATTCCGGTGGCGCTGTCGGCGCGACTGATTGATTACCAAGACCAGCATGCGGCCGTGATCGGTCTGCTGGACCTGACCGAGCGCAAGGAAGCCGAAGAAGAAATTGCCAGCCAGCGCCGTGCGCTGGAGCAGAGCGAGAAGTTGGCGGCGCTAGGGTCGCTGCTGGCCGGTGTGGCTCACGAACTGAACAATCCTCTATCAGTGGTGGTGGGACAATCGACGCTGTTAATGGAAAGCTCAAGCGATCCGAAAACGCAAACGCGTGCCGATAAAATCAAAAAAGCAGCTGAACGTTGCACCAAGATCGTCAAGAACTTTCTGGCATTGGCGCGGCGCAAAGATCCCGAGCGCCGGCAGGTCAACCTCAACAACGTTATCAATACGGCATTCGAGCTGATTATGCCACAGCTGAAGAATGACAATGTCGAAGCCACGCTGGAGCTGGATTCCGCTCTGCCGGATGTTTCGGCTGATGCTGACCAGCTGAACCAGATCCTGACCAACCTTGTGCTGAACGCCAAGCAAGCGCTGATCGACCAGCCCGAACCGCGCCTGATCACAGTTAAAACGTCTGTGGGCGATAATGCTGTGCAGCTGCGCGTATCAGATAATGGCCCCGGCGTACCGGAGCATATCCGTGCGCGCATCTTTGAACCGTTTTTCACGACAAAGAAAGAGGGCCGCGGCACCGGCATCGGCCTGTCGCTGTCGCTGGGTCTTGCCGAAGCGCATGGTGGCAGCATCAAGTACGAAGAAACCCCGGGCGGCGGCGCCACGTTTGTGCTGTCGCTGCCCATGCAGCACGAATTGCAGATTGCCGCTGCTGAAGTCACTGCGCCAGTGGCAGAAACCGCTGTAAAGCTGCCGCCGCTGCATATTCTGCTGGTAGATGACGAGCCGGATGTGCGCCAGATTCTGGCCGACCTGTTGTCGAACGACGGGCACAGTACGCAACAGGCCGACCATGGCGAGGCCGGACTTGCCGCGTTGGCTGAGCGCGAGTTCGACATGATCATCAGCGACCTGCGCATGCCGGTGATGGACGGTCCGACGTTCTACCGCTCGCTGCGCGACAAGTTTCCGCAGTACGTGAACCGCATCATGTTCGTGACAGGCGACACGTTATCACCGCATGTGCGCAGTTTCCTTGAAGAATTCCCAGTTATTGTCATTGATAAACCGTACATGCCTGATGATGTGCGGCAGGCAATGGCGCGCGTGTTACGCATTGCCGAAGGCAGGAAGAAGGCTTAGGTTAGCAGCATGAAGTTACTGGTTGTAGACGACGAAGTGGATATCGGCGAGTTGATCGTCGAGCTGGCCGAAGACAAGGGCATGCAAGCACGCGCTGTTTCCGATAGTGCCGACGTGGCAGGCGTGGTCGCAGAATTCCAGCCCAATGCCATCATGCTGGACCTGATGATGCCGGGCACGGACGGCATTGAATTGCTGAAGACACTGGCCGACAAACTGAAGGGCGTGAAGATCGCGCTGATGAGCGGCACCGACGCGCGTGTTCTAAGTGGCGCGCAACGCCTTGGCAGCGCGCACGGCCTGAACATTATCAAAACATTGGAAAAACCGCTGGAGATTTCCGCCATTCGCGCTGCGCTGGATGATCTTGCCAAATAACTAAGGCGTAAAACCCGGCGGTACCGGTGGCGCGGTTTTCGTTGCGCCATAATCGGGATTAAGGCGGCCAAGGAAATAGCAGGTATCCTTCATGCCGGGTTCAGCAGCTTCCTGAAACGCTTCGTTCCAGTGCTCCATGCCTGCCATAAATTCAGCCACAGTCGAATTAAAACGCAGGATATAGCGCCCGTTTCCCGCATAGGCGACACGTCCTTTGTTCATCGCCTCGGCCACCAGCAGCCACGCCTGCGTTGACATGCAAAAGTGGCCATCAAACTCGGGTTCAAGTGAGAGGGTGACGGGCTTCAGCGTCGTCATGCTTACAGGCTCAGGATATACCGGGCATCATGGGCGACCATAAGCCACAAGGCGATGCATAGCGCCGGTGCGAACGGCGTTTCGGCGCGACCGGTGCGATATTTGTAAATCAGCGAGCCGATGATGCCGCAGCCGCCTGCCAGCGCCAGAAACCAGCCGATATCATACAGCGGCATCCACAGCCCGGCGGCGGCCATGAACTTGACGTCACCCCAGCCCAGCATGTCGCGTTTGCGCCATCGGCTGTAGGGGCCGGCCAGCAGGTAGCCGATGCCGCCCAGTGCCACCGCCGACATGCCATGCAACAGGTAATCGGCGTAGGGATAAAGGAACAGATGCAGCGCCCCCAGCAGGGCCACGACTGCATTCAGGTAATCGGGAATAATCTGCTGCCGCAGATCAATGATGATGATCACAACCAGCGTCAGCGTGAACAGGAAGTAAACCGCAAGCAGCATGACTGATGAAGCTTACGGCGGCCGGGCGACGTTGTCACCCGTCTATGATTCTTCGGGATCGCCGAACTTCTTTATGAAGTCGGCACTGGGCTTAGGCATCAGGTCGGGGTTCAGCCGTGGTGCCGCGGTGCGCCTTACCGGGGCGGTTTTTGTTTGCGTGCCGCCGGGGGCAGGTGATGCTGTGGCTGTTAACGTTGCGGCAGGGGCAGGGGCAGGGCCTGGCACAGGCGCGGCCCGCAGGCCGGCCAACCCGTGCGTCAGTCTGGCGCCGATTTCAAGAAACCTTGTGGCCATCGCGTTCGGAAGACGATGGGCCAGGGCATTGCCGCGCGCCAAGGCGTCGACCGAGCGCTTGCTGGCGGATTCCGTGCCGCGTGATTCATCCGCCGCTTTTCTGGTAAGTTTTGCCATCGCGCCAAAAGCGCCCAGAACCATCTTGCCGATCTTGGTTGTTGTGCCGGTATCCTTGGCCATGATTTAGCCTTCGCCGCGCTTCTGGTTCAGGATTAGCGCCGCGTCTTCAGGCGTCAGCATGCCGTCAATCTCGTTGGCCAGCGCATGCAGGTCACTCAGCAGGTCTGTATCATCTTCCACCGGCTCGAAACGCGCATTGTAGATTTCACGCAGTTCGTTGATGAAGTTCCGAAGCTCTTCCATAACGCGCGGATCGATCTCGCTGGCGAAGCTGCCCAGCAGGTCTTCGTAATTATCCAGCGCTTCCTTCATGTGGATGCGCAGTTGTTCGCTGACCTCTTCCTCAATCTTCAGGGCTTCATACGAACGCGCGAGGCCGGTCAGCGCGGATTTGATGACGTCCCAGTGCGGACCGTCGGCGCCCAGCTCATGGCCCGCGGTTAGCAAGGCGTTGCGCGCCAAATTCAGTAAGGATGCATTCGTGCTCATACACTCAGTTTAGAAGGCGCGTTTGCAACTAATGATTAATTCCCGGCATTTTTCGGATCCGGCCGCCGCACGGTTAACAGTGTATTAACGGCAAATATAACTAGCTGAAATTCAAACTGTGTTTCGCAGTTCCTTGATGCCTGCCGCAATGTCATCTTTCGCGGCGAACAACGAGCCGCCCAGAATAAGGATTGCGGCTACCAACAACAGCGGCGGCATGGGTTGTGCGCCGATCGTCACCAGCAGCAGGTTAGAAATAATGTGGCCTGAATACGATGTGGCAGCAATGACAGGTGCGTTGCCGTAATTCATGCCGTGATACCAGCACACAAACCCGCCGCAAAGTGCAAAGCCGGTACCGATGATGGCAAGGCCTTGTGGAAAAGTTGGCGTGTAGGCGGGCTCGAATAGTGTATGAACAGCCAACAACAACACGGCGCTGTATCCGAAGAAAGCGCCGGTGGTATCGAAAGTAATATCGTCACGGTAGGCTTGATAGGACGCGTACAGACCAAGGATCAGCGCGCTGCTCATCGCCAGCACATGTCCCGTATGGATGTGTGCAAAAAGATTATCGAAGTCGCCATCAGTAACAATCAGTACCACGCCCACGAAAGCCGTCAGCAGTCCGATGACATGCTGCACAGCGATACGGGACTTTAAGATAAGGCCGGCAAAGATGAATGTCAGAATGGGGTATGTCGCATCAATCAGGTTGGCTTCAACCGGCGGCACCATCTGCAGGCTGGCAACCTGCAACACTGTATCGCCGCCAAGACCAATCAGGCCAATCAGTGCAACCAGCGGTGCCAGCACGTGCATTTGGATCAGGCTGCGGCCTTCCCTGTGCCACATCCACAAGAAGCCCAGCCAGCCGATTGCAAATGCGCAACCTGTTACCAGAAACGGCGGTGCAGGCGTGGCGAAAACCACAAGAACGGGAATGAGTGCCCACAAGAATGCGGTCAGGCAGCCGATAAGCGTGGCTTTATTCACTAGCTGGCCCGGCGCAGCGGCTTGTATTTGAGGCGGTGCGGCTGGTCGGCATCGGTGCCCTTGCGGCGGTGCAGGTCGGCCTCGTAATCAGCATAGTTGCCTTCAAACCATTCAACGTGGCTGTCGCCTTCGAACGCCAGCATGTGGGTGGCGATGCGGTCAAGGAACCAGCGATCGTGGCTGATGACGACGGCGCAGCCAGCAAAGTTTTCAAGTGCCGTTTCAAGCGCGCGCAAGGTATCGACATCAAGATCGTTGGTCGGTTCGTCAAGCAGCAGGACATTGGCGCCGCTGCGCAGCATCTTGGCCAGGTGCACGCGGTTGCGTTCGCCGCCTGACAGCACGCCGACTTTCTTCTGCTGGTCGGTACCTTTGAAGCCGAACGCGCCGACATAGGCACGCGACTGCATGGTGCGTTTGGTAGCGCCGGAGCCAAGATCAATGACATCGTCGCCGTTCGAGATTTCTTCCCATACGGTTTTCTTGTCATCCAACGCATCGCGTGACTGGTTCACGTAACCCAGCACAACACTGTCAGATACCTTGAAGGTACCGCTGTCGGGCATCTCTTCGCCGGTGATCATGCGGAACAGGGTGGTTTTGCCGGCGCCGTTCGGTCCGATGACGCCGACGATGCCGCCCGGCGGCAGGTTGAACGACAGGTTGTCGATCAACAGCTGGTCGCCGTAGCCTTTGCTGATGCCCTTGGCGTCGATGACGTTAGCGCCAAGGCGTGGCGGGGTCGGGATGATGATGGTCGCGGTTTCGGCTGTCTGTTCACCCGATTTCGCCAACAGGTCGTTATAGGCGGTGATACGCGCTTTCGATTTCGACTGCCGCGCTTTGGGCGACTGGCGGATCCACTCCAGTTCCTGCGCCAGAACGCGCTGTCGGCCTTTTTCTTCGCGGGCTTCCTGCAGCAGGCGTTTCTGCTTCTGTTCAAGCCATGCTGAATAGTTACCTTCGTACGGGATGCCTTCGCCGCGGTCGATTTCCAGAATCCAGCCGGTGACTTCATCAAGGAAGTAACGATCGTGGGTCACCATGATAACGGCACCCGCGTAATCGCGCAGGGTTCTTTGCAGCCATGCGACGCTTTCGGCATCCAGGTGGTTGGTCGGTTCGTCAAGCAGCAGCATGTCGGGCTTTTCCAGCAGCAGCTTGCACAGCGCCACGCGGCGCTTTTCACCGCCCGACAGGTTGGTGACGGGGCTGTCGCCCGGGGGGCAGCGCAGGGCGTCCATGGCGATTTCGACCGTGCGGTTCAGGTCCCACGCATTGGCAGCTTCGATCTTCTCCTGCAGCGCGGCCTGTTCCTCGATCAGCGCATTCATCTGGTCGTCGGTCATTTCCTCGGCGAACTTCGCGCTGACTTCTTCATAGCGCTTCAGCAGGTCGACGGTATCTTTCAATGCCAGCATGACGTTTTCCTGCACGGTCAGCTTTGGATCCAGCTGCGGCTCCTGCGGCAGGTAGCCGACGGTGGCACCCTGTGCGGCCCATGCCTCGCCGGTGTAGTCTTTATCAATGCCACCCATGATACGCATCAGGGTCGACTTGCCCGAGCCGTTAACGCCCAGCACGCCGATCTTGGCGCCCGGATAGAAGCTGAGCGTGATGTTCTTTAAGACCTGCTTCCCGCCCGGGTAGGACTTGGAAACGTCTTTCATCACATAGACATATTGATAACTGGCCATGGTTAACCTTTTTAGCGGAATTAGTTGCTCAACCAGCAGGTATAAAGGCTTTAGACGGGAATATAAAGAGGCTTGAGGATTTCTATGGCCGTTTTTGAAGTGACTGCTGCCGAACTTTTTGCTGCCTACACAGGCATCTTTACACAGGACGGCCTCGAAGAGGGCCGGATATTTGATCTGCGTCGTATGGCCGCCATTCTGGATGGCAACTGGGCTGATGAGCAAGGTCGCATCCATCAGGGCAAGTATGGCGCTGATGATGGCAAGCCGGGTTGGGTTGCCGCACTGGCGCGCACGCGCGCGCGGATTCGTGCAGCCTGTAATAATGAAGAGGTGGGGCTGTTCCTTGATGCCTATGATTGTGTTGCTGATGATCTGCCAATGCAGGGAGCTGTTGTGGACCAGAGGACGATTAGCGAAGTTAGCAGTATTGTGGCCTATCTTGGCGAGAAGTACTCCCAGATTCAGCTGCGCTTCTAACTGCAGGGCCTGTTGAATCTTTAGCTTGCATCCTTGATGTGCCGGGCGTAGAAGGCCCTTAGGGCTGCCTTGAAATTGCCTCATATTTTTTTGATTTAATTTCGCTGTGGCGCCATAACGTTGCGCTTCGTTCGTTAGAAATGGTGGTGAACATGACACAGATGAAAAACATCCCCCTGACCGTTGTTGCGCTGGCGTATGCGGCGCCGACCCTTTGTGTGCAGGGGCTGCCGGCGGGCAGTTTTGTTGCTGCGGATATCTTGCAAAATGATGATAACCGTCTTCAGGCGCTGCGCGAGTTGCGCGAATATGTCTGGGCGTCTGTACGCACGCGCAATGCGGCGCTGCCGGTATCTGCCGAGCCCAAATCAGCGCAGCAAAGAACCGCCGAGTTCCGCGCCGCATTGCGCGCGCTTATCGGCCAAGGTGCCCGCTTTTCGAAGTGCACGGAACTCAGCGCGCTTGGGTCGCTGGTCTTCCTTGACCGCGTTGATGTTGATGGCTTGCTGCTTTAGCCGGGCG
>JBFWRI010000033.1:0-14165 GCA_050248995.1 Bdellovibrionales bacterium | reverse complement strand
TTGTATCGGCGCTGCGCCAAGCCGCCAAAGCTATCTGAACATTCCGTCCATCCTTACCGCTGCCGCGCTGACCGGCGCTGATGCGATTCACCCCGGTATCGGCTTCCTGTCGGAAAATGAACAGTTCGCAACAATGGTCGAAGAGCATGGCTTTACCTGGATCGGACCGTCGCCCGAACACATCCGCATCATGGGCGACAAGGTTACAGCGAAGACGACCGCTATCCAGCTTGGCATTCCCTGCGTTCCCGGTTCACCCGGTGCCGTACCTCACCTTGATGAGGCGATCGCCTTCGCCAAGGAAATCCGCTATCCCGTCCTGATCAAGGCAGCGTCAGGCGGCGGCGGTAAGGGCATGAAGGTCGCCCGCAATGAAGAAGAACTGCTGGAAGCTTACCCGCTGGCCCGCGCCGAAGCCCAGGCAGCTTTCGGTGATGATCGCGTGTACATGGAAAAATACCTGACGCATCCGCGCCACATCGAAATCCAGTTGCTGGGCGATGGCCAGGGCGGCGCCGTGCATTTCGGCGAACGCGACTGCTCTATCCAGCGCCGCCACCAAAAGGTTGTGGAAGAGGCACCGTCACCCGCGCTGAACGCCAGCGAACGCGATAAAATCGGCGAAATCGCCCGTAAAGCTATTGAAAAGCTAGGCTACAAATCGGTCGGCACTATCGAATTCCTGTATGAAGACGGCGAATTCTATTTCATCGAAATGAATACCCGCCTGCAGATCGAGCACACGATCACCGAGATGATCACCGGTATCGACCTTGTGCGCGAACAGATCCGCATCGCCAATGGCGCACCGCTGGGCTACACGCAAAAGGATATCGAATTCAATGGCCATGCCATCGAATGCCGCGTCAACGCCGAACACCCGGAAACGTTCATTCCATCGCCTGGCCTTGTCAAATACTTTCACGCCCCCGGCGGCCTTGGCGTGCGTGTCGACAGTGCCGTGTATGACGGATACCGCGTGCCACCGCATTACGACAGCATGATCGCCAAGTTGATTGTCCACGGGAAGACGCGCAACGAATGTCTGCTGCGCCTGAAGCGTTCGATTGAAGAGTTCGTTATTGATGGCGTGAACACGACACTGCCACTCCACCAGCGCATCATTAGCCAGCCGGATTTTATCGACGGTAATTATGATATTCACTGGCTCGAGAAGTTTCTTGGCAGCAAATAGCCGCTAATAGCACCGGAAAACACTGAGCGAGCTGTACCCGCCCATCTGGGGGTTATAGGCTTGGCACTTGTCCCGAATATCTCCAAGGCTACGCTGCTGCGCCTCACTGGCTGCGGCATGGCCAACAGCCACCCAGATGACGATCGCCCACACAAGCGCGACGCGGCGCACAGCGCGCATCGCACGCGACGGCCCTGACTTAACAGCCACCGGACGGACGAGCGGTTCTTCATAAGCCGCAAATGAGCTTTTGTAGGCGATAGCCACAATACCCTCCACAGGGTCTATGGATGCGCGATCTCCCACGATCACACACAGCTTCCATTTCAACTCAAGTCTATCAGAATCATCTTAATTCAGCGTGAGGATAGCACGGCATTTACACTGCATTTTATATAGTTGCGGCATTGCAGAAATGCCGTATCAGGCCGTTAGCGGCAAGTGCCGAAATTTGTCAAACCAACCGATCCACCGGGAATGCCGCAGCGTGCGCGAAGATCCGCAGTCGTACGGTCATTCTGCTGTTGCGCTAAATAACCACCATAGCCGATGCCAACAACAACGATCAGGGTCAGCAAATACTTCGCAAAGGCGAGCATACCATCGCTCTTTTTTTTGTGTGTCACAGCCATTTGTCACTCCATCTTTCTCATGCCCACGCTAGCAAAGCATGTTTAATGGACAATGATAAAAACATAAATTTTTGGTAAATTCCCCATACGCTCGTATTGAAAACCAAAGAAGAATTCCTGCCACAGACAAAAACTTGCTGGCCTCGAAAGCTATTTCTAGTGTATGCCCTACCAAGAAAGTTTCTTTTAACTCTTATATTCCATTGCGCTAACACAAAAAGCTTATCACGCTAGATATGCTTTAAAGATGATTGCTCTTTCTATCTTACCCGTTTAAACACGCCCATGATTCATCATATCAAGCACACTGAAAGACATCTTGTTGAGCGCATTGGCTGGCTTCGTGCTGCCGTACTTGGCGCTAATGATGGCATCGTTTCTACAGCAAGTCTGATCGTTGGCGTTGCGGCAGCAGGCGCAGCCAAGGGCGATATCGTAACTGCAGGGATAGCAGGACTGGTTGCAGGCGCTATGTCCATGGCAGCCGGAGAATATGTCTCGGTCAGTTCGCAATCCGACACAGAGAAGGCGGATTTGGCACGTGAGGCGGCTGAACTAAAATCGGCACCTGACCTGGAACTGCAGGAGCTAGAAAATATCTACATTGCCCGCGGCGTTGAACCCGTATTGGCCCGTCAGATTTCACAACAGATGATGGCCAAAGACGCCCTAGGTACACATGCTCGGGAAGAGCTTGGCATTTCTGAAATCACGACAGCGCGGCCCGTGCAGGCCGCGTTCGCATCAGCACTAACTTTCGCAAGCGGTGCGGCGCTTCCCTTGTTCGCTAGCCTAGCCGCTCCGACTGATATGATCGTCCTGACCGTTTCCCTGGCTTCGGTCGTATTTTTGGGCTTGCTGGGTGCAATAGGTGCGCGCGCCGGTGGTGCAAAAATTTTAAAACCCGTAATGCGGGTAGTTTTTTGGGGAGCAATCGCCCTTGCTGTAACCGCCGGGGCAGGTGCGCTATTTGGTGCTACAATATAAACAACAAGGAAGTGGTGCCGCTTAGGTGACTCGAACACCTGACCCTCTCATTACGAATGAGATGCTCTACCAACTGAGCTAAAGCGGCGACTCTGATATCTCTGGCCGGTTTTTACCGGAAAGCAGGGGGCGACGTCAACAATGAAGGCGGGTATTTTCGCTAGGCCGAACAGAAATCTGATGCGGCCGAGAACCGGAGCGGAGCGTATTTTGCGTACGTGAGCACCGGAAACGCAGGCTGCGGCAGATTTATGGCTGGCCTAGTTAGAAAATATCACTGCGCGTCACAAAATGCCGTGCAGGTAATGTGCTCGATAACCTGCCCGCCGCAGTTTGTGTGGCAAACGAGGTAGTTTTGCGTGCAGCTTCCCGTACACGCATCGGCGTTGCAGCGGTAACCATAGTCATTCCCGAAGTGGTGACCGACACCAGCGCCAGCGCCGCGATGCTGGTCATACGCCATGTAATCAAGATGCGCGCTCATATGACTCATCTGCTGGCACATCGCCTGCTGGTTCAGGCATTGGCTTTCGCACTGATTCTTCATACCCAGACAATTATTGGCGCAGGCCCGCGCCTGCATGCTTTTCGGGGGCACCATTTCATATTGTGTCGAAAACTGCGGCCCGCAACCCGTTGTAATCAGGGCGGTCAGCAAGAATAGCGTGGATAAGTGCCTCATGGTTCTTGAATCTACCCCGCAATCGTGGCATCGAGAAGGCATAAAGGATAAGTCATGTATGGGCATCTGACTGTCATTTGCGGCCCCATGTTCGCGGGCAAAACCACCGAATTGCTGAAGCGCATTCTGTGGGCCAAAAACGGCCTTGGCAAACGTACCGCCGTTTACAAATGCGCCTATGACACCCGCTACAAAATCACCGAAATCGTATCGCACGACGGCCTGCAGGCGACTGCCGGCATAATCCGTAGCTGGAGCGGCGCCCCCGAAGCCGAGCATGTGTTCTTTGATGAAGTCCAGTTTTTTACCGCGCCTTTTTTTGACGGAGATATCGTCACTATTATCAAGAGTCTGCTGCAGAGCGGTATTGATGTAACCGTCGCCAGCCTTGACGCCGATTGGCAGGGCAACCCGTTGCCGACGGTGGGCCTTCTCGCTTCGATGGCGGATGAAGTCGTCAAGCTGCGGTCACATTGTTCCGTCTGCGGCCGCCCCGCTACCAAGACCTTCAAGCGTACACCCAACAGCAACAGCCTTGAACTGGGCGGCAGCGAAATGTACGAGCCGCGCTGCAATACCCACTGGCACTGGCACCCGAATGCCGACCTGTTTGCCGCCGATGACGATAGTGACGACGGCGCGGTAGCCGGGGCCGCGTAATGAAGCAAACGGCCACGCTATTTAGCATGGAAGAAGCGCCGGTCGAAGCCACGCCGCTGATGGCGCAATACTTCGCGCTGAAAGCCCAGTACGCTGACTGCCTGCTGTTCTTCCGCCTTGGCGATTTCTACGAGTTGTTCTTCGACGATGCCGTGACCGCAAGCCGCATTCTTGATATCGCACTGACCAAGCGCGGCCAGCATCAGGGCAAGGATATCCCGATGTGCGGCATTCCCGCACACGCATACGAAACCTATCTTGCGAAGCTGATTAAGGCCGGCCAGCGCATTGCCGTGTGCGAACAAACTGAAACGCCCGATCAAGCCAAGAAGCGCGCGAAGGAAACAAAGGGCAAGGCCATCGTCACGCGCGACGTGGTGCGCATCGTAACGCCTGGCACCGTAACCGAAGAAGCGCTGCTAGAGGCTTCGACCAGTTATCACCTTGTTGTGTATCTGGAAGTGCAGGGCCGCGCAGCGCTGGCATGGCTTGATCTGGCGAATGCCACACCTTACGTGCGCGATATCGATATCACCGAACTGTCCGCCGAGCTTGCACGTCTTGAGCCGCGCGAACTACTGATACCCGAACGCCTAGCCACCATGGGCGCGCTGCAGCCCTACCGCGCCTGCATGCACATTGTGCCAGATGCGCGCATTAACAGCGGCCAGGCCGAGATCCGCCTTGCCGCTCGCTATAATGTGCAGACATTGGCGCCGTTTGGTGACTTCGGCCGCGCCAGCGCAACTGCGCTTTCCGTGTTGATTGATTATATCGACCTGACGCAGAAGCAAACAGCAACACCACTGCTGCCACCCGTTCTGGCTGCTACGCAAACAACCATGGCGCTGGATGCCGCTACGCGGCGCAATCTGGAAATCAGCCGCACGCTGGCCGGCGAACGCAACGGCAGCCTGCTAGCGACGATTGACCGCACGGTGACTTCGGCAGGTGCGCGCCAGTTGGCAACGGATATCGGCGCGCCGCTGTGCAACCGCACCGCTATTGAAAAGCGCCTGACGCTGGTGCGTGATTTCGTGCAGCTGCAGGACTTGCGCATCAACATGCGGGCCGCTTTGTCGAATTGCCCTGATATTGAACGTGCGCTGACCCGCCTGTCACTTGGCCGTGGCGGCCCGCGCGATCTGCAGGCGCTGGCGACAGCTTTCAACTGCGCGCAACACCTGCGCACGCTATTCGCAAAGCAGGCCGGCACGTTGTCACAACCTCTGCTGGACATCATCCAGAACCTGCCCGACCTGTCGCGCCTGCACGATACGCTGACGCGCGCTTTGCGCGATGAACTGCCTTATATGGCGCGCGATGGCGGGTTTATCCGCGCCGGGTATTCGGCGGCCCTGGATGAACTGCTGACGCTGCGCGACGACAGCCGCCGTCTTATCGCCAACCTGCAGGCCGGTTATGTCGCCCAAAGCGGCGTGCCGGCGCTAAAAATCAAGCACAACAACATCTTCGGTTACTTTATCGAAGTCGCACCGGCGCAGGCCGACAAGCTGGCCGCGCAAAAAGATGTGTTCATCCACCGGCAAACGCTGGCCAGCGGCGTACGCTTCACCACAGCCGAGCTGGCCGACCTTGACAAGCAGGTGGCCGATGCCGCCGACCGCGCACTGGCGCTTGAAGTCAAATTATTCGAAGAAATGGTTGAGAAAGTTACCGCAGCAACGCGCGAAATCCGCCTGCTGGCCGGGCAACTGTCGCGTCTTGATGTCAGCGCCGCGCTGGCGCAACTGGCGGTTGATGAAAAGTACGTTGAACCGCAGCTGACAGATGACACCACGTTCACCATTGCCGATGGCCGCCACCCGGTGGTTGAAGCCGCGCTGCGTCGCGCCAACGGCCCCGCATTCATGCCCAATAACTGTGCGCTGCAGGGCGAAGAAACACTGTGGCTTCTGACAGGCCCGAACATGGCCGGTAAATCAACCTTCCTGCGCCAGAACGCGCTGATTGTCATTCTGGCGCAGACGGGATCATTCGTGCCGGCGGCAAGTGCACGCATCGGCATCGTTGACCGTTTGTTCAGCCGCGTCGGCGCCGCCGATGATCTGGCGCGTGGCCAATCAACCTTCATGGTCGAGATGGTCGAAACTGCGGCGATCCTGCATCAGGCAACGCCGCGTTCGCTGGTTATCTTGGACGAAATCGGTCGCGGCACGGCTACATACGATGGTTTGTCCATCGCGTGGGCAGCGCTGGAATATCTGGCGCAAAAAACGCAGTGCCGTTCGCTGTTCGCGACTCATTACCATGAACTGACAGCGCTGGAATCGCAACTGCCGCAACTTGCCTGTTACACACTCGGCACCAAAGAACATGACGGCGAGCTGATTTTCCTGCACGAAGTGCACAAAGGTACCGCCGATCGTTCGTACGGTATTCACGTTGCCAAACTAGCTGGCCTGCCGAACGCCGTCATCGCCCGCGCCGAACAAATCCTGGCGACGCTGGAAAGCAGCGCCAACAAGCCGAAAGACGCGCTGGTCACACTGCCCGCCGCTGACATGACACAGGCCCCAGCCGAGCCCAGCGCAACACTGAAGCAACTGGCCAGCACGAATGCGGACACTCTGTCGCCCAAAGATGCGTTGGAGCTTCTGTATTCGCTGATTAACAGCGCCAAGCGCGAAGTTAACTAGACTGCATCACATCGTAAACAGCCTTGCAAGCGGCAAGGTCCTGCAAGCCCATTCCGCATGAGCGCCAGTAACGAACCTTGCCAGAAGAGACTGCCTGTTTGCGGCCGCTGCACAGATCGGCAAGGTCCGCAATAATACGCTCCCGCCGCCAATTATACTGCTGCTCTGCGCTTTTGAAGTCATGTGCCTTGTGTGGCGCACTGTGAATGTAGTCACAATACACATCCATGTCATTCAATGCCGCTGGATCAATCTCACATCCCGCGCCGTCGCTAGCGGTAGAGACAACAAGGGCTCCCGTCTTTATGTCCGCGATATCCAGTACCGGCGCTGTGGCGCCCGTGCACAGAATGACGACATCAGCTCCCCGCACAGCGCTTTTAATGTCTGCGCAAAATATAATATTTGGTGCAAGCGCGCTGACTGCTGCCTTACGCTTTTCCGGAGACGGTGAGAAGACACGAACGTTTTCATATGTGCCGCGTGCCGTCTCAAGCCGTAAATGCTCCAGGCCTATTGGGCCCAGACCAATAATAGCAAGTGTCTTGGCATCGGCAGGAGCAAGGTAATCAATGGCAATCGCTGTTGTTGCCGCAGTGCGCACCTTAACCAGATAGCCGCTGTCACACACCATTAATAGCTCTCCCGTCTCTGACGATACCAGCATTGAAAATGCCGTTGCCGGGTCAAGGCCATGGTCTTTACGGGCGGGAATAAAGGGCGTCACCGTGGCCCCGCAAATACCAATGGTGGGGGCGGATCCTGTCTGCACCCAGCAGTCGCCTTTGCCTGCCGGAAAGTCCATAACCACTGTCAGCGGCTGCACGTTACTGTTGTCTGCCAACCCACTGAAAGCGCGGTGGATCGAGCCCTTCAGGTCGACATGCGGCAAGATAGACCTGATCTTCTTTTCGTCAACAATGATGACTTTTTCCATCGTTTACATACCTTCGTTAAGTGCCGGTTGTTTTGCGGCCGCGCGGCGCCACAGCAGGAATGCGCCGAATCCATAGGATGATACTGCGATTATCACCGGATACACCAGTGTGATAAAGTTGTAGGATTCAAGCGCCACAATCGCCAGTGTAAACTGTACACCGAAAAGAAAGTACGTTGTCGCATTTTCGTCGTGTGGCTTGTGCCATGCATGGCGTGCCGTCGGGATAACAGCCGCCATATCAATAAGAGTGACAATCACGATAGCGACCAGCGGGTTACCGGTCAGCCGCCACAGCACAATCGCCATCAGGCAGCCCAGCAGGCAAATCTGGTCGCTTTTGCCCGAAGCGCTTACCCCATACCAGATGGCAGCGGCCGCCCGCGCAAAAGCGCCGCAGGCCCCCATCAGCGTTACCCACGCGCCGGTGCCGGCCCCGGCATCGAACTGGGCGACAGCAGCAATGCCCATCACCATGCCCCACACCAGCCAAGTGTAAAAATGCGGCTTTGTCCGGCCACGCAGCACGCCCGCCATGTATTGCGCAAAGTTAATCACGATCAGGGCGATTGCAGCGCTGCCTGCCAGCGATTTGATACCAAGTTCGAAAATCATATCCGTCTCCTGTTGTATCTTTGTAACGGTTTCACAATGACTGAAACTGATTGATTTCTAAAGGATACTATTGTCGCATTATCAAATTTAGTGATGTGTAAACTACATATATGATAGCTTTCCATCATGTCTAAAAACAGCATACCCAAAGGCAAACGCCCCCTGGCTGAACTTTTTCAGCACCGTCTGCATACCCTGTTCGACGAACACAAGCTGTCCGTCACCGCCGGTGCGCGCAAAACCGGCATCGACCGCACGACGCTGTCGCAGCTTTTGTCATCAACCTACTCGCGCCTGCCGCGCGCTGAAACAGTGGCCACGCTGGCACGCACGTTTGGTATAAGCAGCGACTGGTTACTGGGTTTATCAGAAGACCGTCAGCAAGGCATGGAGCTTATTGAATCTGCCGTCAGCCTGACAACCCGCCGCATCGGCCCACACGCGGAACTGCTGGCCGATCTTGCCGCGTCGGTTCCTGACAGCAAGATACGCTATGTTTCAGCCGTCGGCGTGCCAGACAACCTGAAAACCGACGAAACACTGATTTTTGAATACGGCATCATCTGGGGAAAAGCCGAAGCGAAGGAGCGTATCAAGTCGCCCGGCCGGGCCGAACTGATTAAGCGGCGCGAGCGCGACTTCGAAACCTGCACATCCCGTGAGAAGCTTGTCGACTTCGCCGAAGGCACATGGATATGGCGCGGGTTGCCCGCTGAACAACGCCGCAGCCAGCTGCTTTACATGGCCGACGAAGTCGAGCGCCTTTACCCGAATATGCGCTTGCATATTTTTGACGAGCGCCAGCAACTGACGACCTGCTTTTATGTTTTCGGCAACAAGGCGGCCGTTCTTGTCGCCGACGACTTCAAGATGCTGTTCAGCCGTGATACGCATATCCAGTCGTTTACCAACCTGTTCGACCTTTATATCCGCCATACTGTCGTTCATCCCCACGAAGCGGCTGGCTGGCTGCGGGCGCTGGCAAAAAAAGTGGCCTAGCAAAAGCGAGCGACGCCGCTTAAAACAGGGCCCATGCACACTATGCAGCTTTACCACCACCCGCTTGACCCTCACTCGCGCTTCGTGCGTCTGGTGTTGGCGGAAAAAGGCATCGAGGCGGAGAAGCTGGAAGAAGCGTTCTGGCAGCGGCGCGAAGGTTTCATGCGCCTGTCGCCAGCCGGCACGCTGCCGGTGCTGGTCGACGATACTGGCGCGTCCCTGTGCGATGCCGTAGCTATCGCCGAGTATATCGAAGAGACATCGGCCACACCGCCGCTGCTTGGCAGCGCCCCGCGCGACCGCGCCGAGGTGCGGCGCCTTATGCGCTGGTTCGTCGACAAGTTTGCCTATGAAGTCGCGACACCGACCATGAACGAACGCTTGTGGAAGCGGCTTGCCGGCGCCAACGGACAAAACAGCACGCCCGATACCGCACTGCTGCGCGCAGCCAGTTTCAATACGCGCTATCACCTTGCCTATATCAACTGGCTGATGGATCGCCGCCCCTGGCTGGCGGGCGAATACCTGTCGCTGGCCGATCTGGCAGCGGCGGCGATGCTGTCGTCGCTTGATTACTTCGGTAACGTGGCGTGGGACGAAGCACCAGAAGCCAAGGACTGGTACAGCAAAATCAAGTGCCGCCCATCGTTCCGCAGCCTGCTGGCCGACCACATCCCCGGCTTGCCCCCGGCTCCCCACTACACTAATTTAGACTTCTAAAGCAGTAACCCCTCGCCCACGGAGATATTGATGACCCGCGCCCTGCTTGCCTTGTTTGCCTTTTTTGTTTTTGCAACCCCTGCCGCCGCTGACGACTATATTCCCGACGATGTGGTTGTAATCGACCTGTCGACCGAGGGCTGGGTCACCACCACAACCGCCAACGTGTTCGTGATGGTGGATGCCGCCGCTGACGATACCAAGGCCGCCACGCTGCGCGCCGAAATGCAAAAGGCTGTTGGCGACGTCAGCAAGGGCGACTGGCGCCTGACATCGTTCAACCGTTCGCAAGACAGCACCGGCCTGTCGCGCTGGCAGGCAACGTATGAAGCACGCATTGCTGAAGCAAACCTTGCCGGCATCAACGACCGCGCCAAGAAAGTCAGCAAGCCCGGCATGCAGCTAAGCGTCGTAAATATGGATTTCACCCCAACGCTGGCTGAAACCGAAGCCAAGCGCGCCGAACTGCGCACCGAGCTATACAAGCGCGCACAGGAAGAACTGGCCCGCGTGAATGCCGCCAACCCCGGCCGCGCCTACCGCATCAACAGCATCAACTTTTCAAGCGGCGGCTTTATGCCCCCGCGCCCCATGCCGATGATGTACGCTAAGGCAGCCCGGGCCGAGATGATGGCGGCTGATGCCGGCATTGCCGGCGGTGGCGGATCGGCCGAAGTCGCCCAGCGCCTGACCATGACGGCACAGGTCACCTACGGCACCCGCCCAGCGAAGTGATGCATCTAATTTTTAAAAGACAGCGCCGTCCGGTGTTCTGAGCGCGCGGAAAAAGTATCGCAATAGCCTCATATCGCCACGGACGATGTTAGTAGGAACAGCAACTGCCTCATAGACAGCCATGGCATGTGCTTCAGGCTTTTCGTGTTGGCGGTGGCTGACACGCCACGGCACAAGATCAACAACATCGCTTAACACTGAAAGACTGGACAGCACCCTCAGCATATGGGCAGCATTGGTGATAACATGTATGCGGCGCTTGCGGCCACTTGAAATGGGCAACGCATCAATAAGCGGTCGCAGCCCCGCGCCATGCTCGTGTGTTTTTGTAGCAGCGCCCCCATCATCCATAATATCGGGATGACGATCTGCCTTAATGAATCGCAGGGTATTAAGTGAAGCCCAGTATTCACGGGCAGAAGAAATTTCTTCCGGCTTGCCTGTTAGCAATAGCGGTGGGGCTTTCTGACCGGGATGATCTTGCATCCACAGCCAGTAAAAAGCCCCGACAGCGCGCAGTCGCCGTGCCTGCGTTGCCGCATACTCGCTGCAGGGCATAATGACCGCGTCACAAGCAGCTCCGGCTGATGGCATAACATTACCCTCAAATCGCGCCGGCGCACGCGGGACGATAACATCCTGTACGGATGGAAAAAGTTGCTCGAAAATCCCCATAGAATATAGAATACGACAAAAACCCTGTTATTCCGGAGCTTAATTTAATTTCACCTTTAAAAGCATACTTTTACCGACCAGGCTTCCTGTCTACACTGCCCTCATGGAAACAAACCCCCTGCTTTCAGCCACCGCGGCCCCACACATTCTGGTTGTCGATGACGACCAGCGCCTGCGCGACCTGTTGCAGCGGTTCCTGACCGAACAGGGCTTTGTTGTCGCCACCGCCGAGCACGCCGAAGCCGCGCGCACGCTACTGGGCGCCCTTGCGTTTGACCTGCTGGTGGTTGATGTGATGATGCCCGGCCAGAACGGGATCGACTTCACCAAAGATCTGCGGCTGTCATCACACATTCCCATCATCATCCTGACCGCACGCGGCGAACCCGACGATCGCATCACCGGCCTTGAAGTCGGCGCCGATGATTACCTGCCGAAACCGTTCGAGCCACGCGAGCTTGTTCTGCGTATCAACTCCATCCTGCGGCGCGCCCCGCGCAGCACCGACGGTCACAGCAAAGTTGTCAGTTTCGGTACACGTAAATACAATCTCGCCCGCAACGAGTTGCTGCATAACGATAACCCCGTGCACCTGACCGAAACCGAGGCCGCCCTGCTGGCGCTACTGGCGAATAAGCTGGGCCATGTGGTGACGCGCGATGATCTTGTCGCCGCCGGGCTGGTGCAGGGCACCGAACGTGCCGTTGACGTGCTGGTTACGCGCCTGCGCCGCAAGCTGGAAGAAGACCCGCGCCAGCCGCGTTATCTGCACACCGTGCGCGGCGAAGGTTATCGCCTTGTCGGGGAAGGCTAGCGCGTGCGCATCGGCCCCAACCTAAAAAAGTACCTGCCGCGGCGCTTGTTCGCGCGCACGGCGCTGATTATCTTCGTGCCGCTGCTGCTGGCACAGCTGCTGGCCGCATGGGTTTTCTATGACCGCCACCACCTGACCGTTACATCGCGCCTTGCCGCTGCGGTGGCGGGCGAAGTCGCGCTGATCCGCGCTAATATCCGCGAACGCCCCGACAGCGAAGACCCACAGATCTTTTTGCGTGCCAAAACCGTCACCGATTTGGAAGTCAGCTATCGCAAAGGCGCACTGCCGGCGACAGTGGAAGCTACCGACCTGTTGCGCCGCGTACTCGCCGAAGAACTGGCGCGGCGAGACATGCCGCAGGCCAGCTTCGGCGCATGGGATGGCCGCGTCGTGCCGCTGTATGTGGCCGAAGGTGACGGCTACCTGCAGGTATTGATACCCGAGCGCCGCCTGTATACGGCCACCACAGCCGTTTTTATCGCATGGATGGTTGGTTCGGCGCTGTTGCTGGTTATCGTGTCGCTGATCTTCATGCGCAATCAGATCCGCCCCATTCACCGCCTTGCCGAAGCAGCTGAAAAGTTCGGCAAGGGCCTTGAAGTTGAAAGCTTCAAGCCCGAAGGCGCGCGCGAAGTACGGCAAGCCGCCGCTGCGTTCCAGGTGATGCGCAACCGCCTGCGCCGTATGATCGAACAGCGCACGGCCATGCTGGCTGCCATCTCGCATGACTTGCGCACACCCCTGACGCGCATGCGCCTGCAACTGGCGCTGCTGCCGCAAACCAAGGATACCGACGAGCTGACCAAGGACATCCTTGACATGGAAAGCATGATCGAGACCTACCTTGCATTTGCGCGTGGCGAAGAAAGCGAAAAGCCGCAGGAGTTCGATGTCGTGGCCATGGCCGCCGAATTCGCACGCCTGCCGCTGGTGGCGGGCAAGATCGTGCATTGGGAAGCGCCTGATGAAGAGGTGCGTCTGACAGCCCGCCCGCAGGCGATCCGCCGCGCGCTTGGCAACCTTATTACCAACGCCGCGCGCTATGGCAGTGCCGTCTGGCTGTCGGTCGTTCCGGGCGAATATATCGTTGAAGTCGTCGTCGAAGATGATGGCCCCGGCATTCCCGCCGAAGCCCGCGAGCGTGTGTTCAAACCTTTCTTCCAGATGGAAGCCAAAGATACCAGCGGGAACACACCGAAGGGCACGGCCGGTCTTGGTCTGACGATCACCCGTGATATCGCCCGCGCCCATGGTGGCGATGTGGTGCTTTCGGCCAGCGAATACGGGGGTTTACGCGCAGCACTGCGTTTACCTTTATAAATCTCGCACCTGCGAAGCAGCTTTCTTGCAGGAAAGTATTTTTTGTGGGGTATTATGAACCATCACAGGAGATTTATTATGAGCGATATTTATGCAGATGGCATTGAGGAACGCGATCTTTCAGCTTCAACGGCGCGCTGTTATGTATTGAATACGGAAGGCCGTCACATCCGCTTTATCCCGATTGAGCGCGCTCAGCTTGTTAAACTTGCGCGCAGCGCTGGCACTGCTAGCATTGCTGCTCTTATGCTTGCTGCTGCCGTTTCAGCAACTATGCCGAGCGTAAATCGTGCCCAGACAGTGGGCCTGCCGAATGCAGATGTCACCAGCACTCTCCAGCCGGGCAGCGGCCAATAATTGATCTGACAGGAATTTAAAAAGGCGGCCCCATGGATAATATCCGGGCCGCCATTTTTATTTACGGGCTGCACTGGCCTTCAGGCCCTCAAGGCTTTCAGCAACGCGCTCGTTGATAACCTTCAGGCAGTCGTTCTGGCTGCTGGTCACCATGGCTGCCAGTTCCTGCATATT
>JBFWRI010000032.1:0-15249 GCA_050248995.1 Bdellovibrionales bacterium | reverse complement strand
CCCAGAACGCCGGTATTTGTTGGTTTTATCGTATGCCACAAATCACCGAGAGGTCCGGCCTTTGCATAATAGAATAGGGGATTGCCGGGGTTGGACAGGTTGATGCCGCCATGCATGGTCGTACCGTGCAGCAGAACGCGGTAATCAGAGCCGCCGAACGTTTTATTTTCAACTGTCTTGACGCCAAAAAAGTTACGCTCGGCGGCTGTCAGTTCGGCCAGCGGTAAAAAGAGTTGCGTGATAATGACGAGTGATATTCCGGCTCCCAGAAAAACACGGGGCCGCGTCATACAAAACAGGCTGCAGGCTACAGCCAACGCCAGCAGTGACGCGCTAACCCAGACAGGACCGTGCAGCAGGCGGCTGGAAATATAAAAAAGCACCACAAGGGTGAGGCAGAGCAGTAAGGGCCATGCGTTCGACAGCCTTGCGGGGGTGGTGCTGTGTGTGCTGATAAACAGCAGTCCGCAGATAACCAGCGCATACTCAATACTGATTGGAAACAGCAGCGGCGCAGCAAATGCAATAACGGAACCGCCAAGGGCCCCGCCGGCGGCGATGGCAAGATAATAGTGCGGCATTTTGCCGACAGCCGGCCGCAATTCAGCCAGCCGCGCATGTGCGCCCCACGAAATAAGAAAAAACAGGACAACATGAAGCGTCAGTGCAGGGAGCCCGGCCAGCCGGAATAACAGAAACGTGTATGCTGTCGCACAAAACACGTAACCCCAGTTTTTGGCCCGGCCATTAAGGCGGGCGCAGCGTTGGCTGAAAGCAAGGATAAAACTAAGTAGATAAAGTCCAAGAATAAGGACCCACAGCAAAGGAATGGCGGCGATGTCGGTGGTGATATAGCCCGAGAAGCTGACAAGGCCGGCACTGGTCAGCAACGGGATTAGCCACCATGTGTTCGGCATTGACCCAGCAGCAGAAGGCATGGCCAGCGGCGCAGTGTCATGCCGGGCAAAAAGCAATAACGCCACGAACACGATAACAAGTATTGCGAACACTGCAGTCCAGCCGAGCTGTTGCAGTTCGAGCGGAAGGAAAACTTCCAATACTAGGGGGTAGCTGAACAGGCCAAGAAAGCTGCCCAGATTACTGGCCGCATATAAAAAGTGGGGATCATGCCGGTCAGCCTGACGGCTGTGCGCATAGAGGCGTTGCAATGTTATATTGGCGGCGGCCAAAACAAGAAAGGGCAGGCCCGTGCCGATTGTCAGGGCAGCAAGAATGGACAGGATATCATCTGGCCGGCTGTCCTTCGTTACCGCAAAGCCGGGCGGCAGGGTCAGGAATGCTGCCAGCAGCAACGCTGTGTATAGCAGGACGTGCAAGCGCACCGGCAGGCGGGCAAGGCCGTAAGCCAGCGTATAGCCGGCAAGCAATGCGCACTGGAAGAACGCCAGCGTGACCAACCATACCGATGGCGTGCCGCCTGCCTGTGGCAGCATGATCTTGCCGATCATTGGTTGAACGGCGAAGTTCAGGGCTGCGGCCAGAAAAACAGCGACGCAGAAAGCCATCACATGCAGATAACGCATGGCCCAAGTTCGTCACGAACACGATGATTTGACAAGGATGTGAATACTAAAGCTGGGCTTTTTTGGCCGTGATGGAACGGTCTTTGAAGTATTCGGTATAGAGTTTGAAATTAAGGCCGACGAGAACGACGTTAATACCAATCGTGATCACGTTGATCAGCAGTAACGTCGTATCTGTCATGGACTAGAAGCCTTCGCGTTCGCGGCGCTTGCGTTCAACTTTACGCAGGCGGCGGATGGCTTCTGAACGTTCGCGCGCTTTGCGCTCGCTGGGCTTTTCGTAATGTTTGCGCAGCTTCATTTCGCGGAACACGCCTTCACGCTGAAGTTTCTTCTTCAGGACGCGGATGGCCTGCTCAACATTGTTATCACGTACAGATACTTGCACTAAAATCACCCTTTCAAGGTGTCTGGTGTTAACGAGGCGCCCTAGGTATCATAGGGCTTGCCGCCGTGCCAAGTGTTTTCTAGGATGAAACGTGCCCAAAACCGCTCCAAAGCAAGAAAAATGGCTGGAAGCCGCCCTGAAACAGGTGCCCCGGCACGGGTGGACCGTTACAGCCCTTGAAAAGGCCGCCGAAGCCCTAAAGGCTGATAAGGCGCTGGTCAGGCTGCAATTTCCCAATGGGGCTGGTGATTTAGTGCGGTTATTTCATCAATCGGTTGATACCGAAATGGAAGCCCGAATCAGGGCCAATAAAGCCTATCTGGCCATGCGGATCAGCGAAAAAGTGGCGTTCGGCGTCAAAACCCGCCTGGAGCTGGTTGAAAAGCATAAAGAAGCGATCCGCCGCCTGCATGGCTGGGCCGCGATGCCGCTGAACGCGCCGCTGGCGCTAAAGCTATTGTGGGCGACCGCCGATAAGATTTGGTGGCTGGCTGGCGATACAGCGACCGATTACAACCACTACACCAAGCGCATTCTGCTTTCACAATTGTATGAACGCACGCTGCTGTTCTGGCTGGATGATACCAGCAAGGGGCATACGAAAACGTGGGCGTACCTTGATGAGCGCATCGCTGCTGTGCTGAAGGTTGGGCGTGAAATCGGCAAACTGAAAGATATGGCAGGCATGGCTGGCGCTTTCATCAAAACCAGGCTGGTCGCATGAGCGACGTGAAGCGTGTTACATCTGTTGTTGCGGCGTTTATCGTCAACCCGGTCAACGGCAAGTTTCTGATGGGCCTGCGTGCCGGTAAAACCAGCAGCAGCACGGGCTTCTGGTCACCGATTGGCGGGCACCAGGATTACAGCGAAACGCCCGAACAATCGATCGCGCGCGAAGTGAAGGAAGAGCTGGGGCTTGATCTGCCGAAGGAAAGCTTCGTGTCGATGGGATATGGTAACGCCTTTTATCCTGAGCTTGATAAACACTTTGTGATTATTTACTTTGCCGTGCCGCTGCCGAAAGGCGCGGTGCCAGTCATTACCGACCCGCCGGTGCATTCCGAACTGCGCTGGGTCGAGATTGATAACCTGCCGCAGCCGATGCTGGCACCTGTAACCCGCTGGCTTGAAACGCAATCGGAAACCCTGCGCGGTTATATCGAGTACACGATGCAGGAAGCTTCGGCATGACGGACCTGCCGCTGCGTACATTCATCGCCGCCAAAGGTGTGCTGGTCTACAACGGACGCGTCTTGTTCCTGCGCGAGGCGGGTAGTTATGTCGACGGGGCGAACATCGGTAAATATGATGTTCCGGGCGGCCGCCTGAACCCTGACGAAGATGTGCTGGACGGCCTGAAGCGCGAGGTTTTCGAAGAGACCGGCTGTGCGGTAACAGCGGCACGGCCTTTCCATGTGCTGGACTGGCGCGTGACCCGCCCGAGTGAACATTGGCATATCAGCGCGATTTTCTTTGCCGTTCCTGTTGCCAGCGATGTCGTGAAGTTGAGTCAGGACCATGACGATTATGTCTGGATGGATTTAAGCAAGCCCGCCACAATCCCCATCATGAAAAACTATGAAGCGATGCTGAACGATTTGCGGGTGCTATGCGGCGATATGCTGACCGGAGCGGCCCATGCTGCGTAAAACATACGACTGGGTGATCCGCGAAGCCGCGACCAAACGGGCCGAGCGCACGCTGGCGGCTGTATCCTTCACGGAGAGCAGCTTCTTCCCCATCCCGCCCGACGTGATGCTGGTGCCGATGGTGCTGGCTCGTCCGCAACATTGGCTGCAACTGGTTGGTATCGCCACGCTGTGGTCGGTAATCGGCGGCGTTTTCGGCTATGCGATTGGCTATTTCCTGCTGGATACCGTGGGCATGTGGCTGGTGAATCTGTATGGGCTGCAGGATGGGCTGCATCGCTTCCAGGAGCAGTTCGCCGAATATGGCGTGGCCATTATCCTGATCAAGGGGATTACGCCTATCCCCTACAAGCTGGTGACGATCGCCAGCGGCGTTGCGCATTTCCCGCTGCTGCCCTTCATTCTGGCATCAATCGTCACACGGGCAGGGCGCTTCTTCCTTGTCGCGGGGCTGCTACGTGTTTTCGGCAACCGCGCCCGCACATTCGTTGAAAAATACCTGCCATGGGTATTCTGGATTGTGTTGGTTGGTGTCGTTCTCGGCTTCATTCTTGCCGTGAAGGTAATCTAGTTCGGCTGCGGGCCCAGGTTATTCTGCGCCGTTACAATCATCTCAAGATGCGCGCGCTTGGTAGGCAATGAATCCTGCGCATACTGGCGCAGTTCGGGATTGTCGCCCTTCATCACATATTCTTCAAAGGCCCGAATGCTGTCACGGTGTGCCTGTGCCTGAATGTCCAGATAAACGCGGTCTGTATGTGTCATGGATGTTGTTCTTAGCTTATCCATCAGCTTGTTATGGGCGGCGTCTAGCGACGTCGGCAGAATATCCGCATCGGTTGCAGTGGCGCCCAGCGCTGTTCGCAGTTTGCTTTCCGAGGCCGTGTGGTCGCGCACCATCGTCTCGGCGATTTTCAGAACCTGATCATTCGATGACTGCTTGAGCATCAGGTTCCCGCTTTCGATTTCGAACCGGTTGCCAAGCGAAGCGGTTTCAGCAAAACCCGAAACTTTTTTCATGGTTTCTGCCTGTGCAGGCGGCGACATAAATATCACCGCCAGAAGGGCCAACACCATGGCTGCAATAATAAGCGGAAGTGATGTGACCGATGAGATGGTGGTTTTGTTCTGCATGACATATCCTTTGGCTTCAGAGAGCCTAGGAAGCGATCTATAAAAAGTCCGTATGCTTAAGATGTCAGCCAGTCAACTTTTACAGATGAGACTTCGCCATCAGGCTGCAGGGCCTTGCGAATAGCCTCAAGCAGCGGCCCCACTGTCTGCTGGAAACTGTAAGGTGGGTTGGCAATCACAAAGCCCGCGCCATTCATGCGGTCGGCCCGTTCGTCAGTATAAAGACAGTGTTCGATCATCATAAGGCGCGGAATGCCGGTAGCAATCAGTGATTCATGCCAGCGCCAGATAGCAGGGCGTTCTTTCAGTGGGTACCACATCATGATGACCGCATGCTGGCATTTGGCATAGGATTCAACCAGCGCTTTTGTCATATTCTCGTATTCGTCAGTTTTCTCGAATGGCGGGTCGACCAGGAACAGGCCGCGCGATGTTTCGGGCGGTGTAAGGGCCGGCCAGATCTCGTAGGCATCACGTTCGTGAATGCGCACCTGCTTGTCGCCCTTGAATACACCGCGCAGGGCCATGGCTTCTTCGGGATGCAGCTCGTTCAAAATCAGCAGGTCTTCGGAGCGCAGGGCATGGGCAATGAATGCAGGCGATCCAGGGTAATAGCGCAGCTCGTCCTTGGGATTGAAAGCCTGCACGGCATTCAGGTAAGGAGCCAGCGTGATTTCACTGGATTGTGCGGCCTTTATTATACCAATTTCGGCTTCATGGGTTTTCTGGGCTTCAGCACCCTGTAAGTCATACAGGCCGCGCCCGGCATGTGTATCTAATACGGTAACGGCACCTTCCTTGCGCAGCATGCACTGCAGCATGTGCAACAGCAGCGCATGCTTGAAAACATCGCCGATACATCCGGCGTGATATGAGTGCAGGTAATTCACGGTACTGATTCTGCTTTAGGTCTTTTCACAGGGGTGCTATGTACGCCGTAAGGGTGTGAAATGCAAGACTACGTGGCTGGGTTTATGTTTGATGCGACGCAACAGAATGTTGCGCTAATCCGCATGGGCGAGCATAAGCCGCCATACCTGCGCGGCCGACTGAACGCGATTGGCGGCAAGATCGAAAACGCAGAAACACCTGTTGCGGCGATGGTGCGCGAGTTCGCCGAAGAAACCGGTGTGCCAACAACTGCTGACATATGGACTACGCGCGTGATCCTGACAAAGCCCGGCGTGTACCGCGTGCATTTCTTCGCTGCCAGCGATGATGCAGTGCGGCATGTACGTTCAAACGAGAAAGAAGAAGTTGAAGTCTTTTCATTGCAGGGTGGTGATCCGGTGCATCTGGTACCGAATCTGCAATGGTTGATTCCGCTGTGCCTTGATCCGCGTGTTGATGCGCCCGTCCTAATTACCGAGAAGATATAGGGGCTTTCCGGGCAGCGTCAGGATGCTATATTTCGCCTTATGCGAATTGCTGTTTTAAAAGAACGCCGCGCCCATGAAGCGCGCGTTGCCGCCACACCGGAAACGGTGAAAAAGCTGATTGCTCTGGGGTATGGCGTGATGGTCGAGACCGGTGCGGGTGCTGCAGCAGCGTTTACAGATGCTATGTACCGTGATGCGGGTGCTGAAGTCGTGGCCAGTCCGGGCGCTTTGCTGGGCAACGCCGATATCGTGTTGAAGGTGCAGCGTCCGATGACGGGCATCGAGGAAATCGACGAACTGGGCATGATGCGCGCAGGCAGCACACTGATTGCGATGCTGAACCCGTTCGGGGCGCGCGATGCCGTTGCTAAATATGCGCAGGCCGGCATTGATGCCTATGCGCTGGAGCTGGTGCCGCGCATCACCCGCGCACAGAACATGGACGTGCTGTCATCGCAGGCGAATTTGGCCGGTTACAAGGCGGTGCTGCTGGCTAGCAACTATTTCCCGCGCGCCTTCCCGATGATGATGACGGCGGCTGGCACTGTGCCGCCCGCCAATGTGCTGATTATGGGTGCCGGTGTAGCTGGGTTGCAGGCGATTGCCACCGCCAAGCGCTTGGGCGCGAAGGTCAGCGCCACCGATGTGCGTATTGCAGCGAAGGAACAGGTGGAAAGCCTTGGCGGTATGTTCGTGCTGCCGAATGACGAGCGCAGTAAAGAAGAACTGAAGAACGCCGAAACATCTGGCGGTTATGCGAAAGAGATGTCACCCGAATTCAAGCAGGCGCAAGCCGCGATGATTGCCGAAGTTATCAAGAAGCAGGATATCGTGATCACCACGGCGCTGATCCCTGGCCGCGCCGCGCCGCGTCTTGTTACGGCCGATATGGTTGCCAGCATGAAGACCGGCAGCGTGATTGTTGATATGGCAGTCGAGCAGGGCGGTAACTGCGAACTAAGCCGCGCCGGTGAGGTTATCACCAGTCCGAACGGCGTTGTGATTGTCGGTCACCTGAATATCGCCAGCCTGATTGCGGCAGACGCCAGCGCGCTGTATGCCCGTAACATCCTGCACTTCTTAACGGCACAAAAACCGAAAGAAGGCGGCCGGATTTTTGCGCCGCAGGCTGACGATGAAATCATCAAGGCCATGTGCCTGACCCGTGGCGGCCAGGTTGTGCATGACCAGTTTCGATAGGTGAGATATGGAACCGAGCATCTTGCAGGATCAACTGAACCAGCTGGCCGATAATATGCAGGCCATGACCGATGCCACGCGGCTGATTGCGCAGCAGGCGCTGACCAGTGTGGGGCAGGTGGCAGGCCAGGACTTCTTCGTTACCGGGCTAACAGTTTTCCTGCTGGCATGCTTTGTCGGTTACTATGTTGTGTGGCGTGTAACACCGGCGTTGCACTCGCCGTTGATGGCTGTCACCAACGCGATTTCATCGGTCATCATCGTTGGCGCGATCATCGCCGTAGGGCCGGCGGTTGACAGCACCAGCAAGTGGCTTGGCTTTGTCGCGACCATTCTGGCCGGCATCAATATTTTTGGCGGTTTCGTTGTGACGCAACGCATGCTGGCCATGTTCAAGAAGAAGGGTGAGCAGAAATGACGACACTGATCGCCCTTGCCTATCTTGCCAGTGCCATCTGCTTTATCATGGCACTGCGCGGCCTGAGCCACCCGGAGACATCACGCGCGGGTAACCGCTTTGGCATGATTGGTATGGCGATTGCCATCGGTACCACGTTGCTGCTGCCACGCGTGGAATCGTATGTGCTTATATTTATCGGCCTTGCCATCGGTGGCGCGATCGGGGCAGTGATTGCGCGACTGATCAAGATGACGGCACTGCCGCAGCTGGTGGCCGCGTTCCATTCGCTGGTGGGTCTTGCGGCCGTGCTGGTGGCAGTGGCGGCATTCCTTGACCCTGAAGGCTATAACATCGGCATGCCCGGGCAGATCCACCTGGCCAGCCTTATCGAAATTGGCCTTGGCGTTGCAATCGGGATGATCACCTTCAGCGGTTCGCTGGTGGCATTCGCCAAGCTGCAGGGCATTGTCAGTGGCCGGCCACTGACCTTCGGCAACCAGCATATGCTGAACCTTGCGCTGGGTATCGGCGTGTTCGTGCTGATCATCCTGCTGATGATGGCGCAAAGCCCGACGCTGCTGTGGATTCTTATCGCCGTTACATGCGTGCTTGGTTTTCTGCTGATCCTGCCGATTGGTGGCGCTGATATGCCGGTGGTTGTGTCGATGCTGAACAGCTATTCGGGCTGGGCGGCTGCGGCCACGGGCTTCACGCTGCAAAACAATCTGCTGATCATCACCGGCGCGCTGGTGGGCGCCAGCGGTGCGATTCTTTCGTACATCATGTGCAAGGGTATGAACCGCAGCATCGTCAACGTCATTCTTGGCGGCTTCGGCGGTGATACTACGGCTGGCGCAACAGCAGGAGCGGGGCCACAGGGCACGGTGAAAAGCGCCAGCGCCGAAGACGCAGCTTATATCCTGAAAGGTGCGACCAGCGTTATCATCGTGCCCGGTTACGGTATGGCCGTGGCGCAGGCTCAACATGCATTGCGCGAAATGGCCGACCACCTGAAGAAGGAAGGCGCCACGGTAAAATATGCCATCCACCCGGTTGCCGGACGCATGCCGGGCCACATGAACGTGCTGTTGGCCGAGGCCAATGTGCCATATGATGAAGTGTTTGAACTGGAAGACATCAACCGCGAATTCGGGCAGGCCGATGTGGCGTTTGTGATCGGCGCGAACGATGTGACCAACCCGGCTGCCAAGACCGATCCGAAATCGCCGATTTACGGCATGCCTGTGCTGGACGTGGAAAAGGCCAAAACGGTTTTGTTCGTCAAGCGCAGCATGGCCAGCGGTTATGCGGGTGTTGAGAATGAGTTATTTTATAAAGACAACACATTGATGTTGTTTGGCGACGCCAAAAAAATGTGCGATGCCATCAATAAAGCGATGGAAGAATAATATCGCGTATGTTACGCAATATCCGGATTTTTAATGTTTAAGGAGTAAGATGATGCTTTCGAACGGACTTGTATTTCAAACGCTTTCTGGTCAGAACTATGTGAATATTGTTGCGCAGACGGAGCAGGGCGTATTCCTGTATCAGGATGTGAAGGTGGATGTCGTCAATGGTCGTGCCTATGTTGACCTGAACGCCCACACCTTTCCAAGCCCCGAGGTCTGCAAGAACTACCTGCATGCCATGCGCCGCTTGAAACAAGAGGATCGCGAATTGCTGACGTTGTTCGATATCCAGTACGATCTTGGCAGCCATGTGGTTACAAAAACGGGCGAACCGCTTGTGCGTGCGTGGCAGATACAACCGGCCCAGCCGCGCCGTACGCGTCGCCGCCTGCGGGAGACCGTCGCGGCACTGTCGTAAAATAACAGCAGGAGGCGAATGGACGACGCACATCCACTCATTTCAACGATCGTTTTCAGTATCGTTTTCGCGTCGTTCTTCGGTTACCTGTGCAAATCCGCGCGGCTGCCGCCGATTGTTGGCTATTTGGTGGCGGGCATCATCCTCGGCCCCTATACGCCCGGCTTTGTGGGCGATGCGGGCGTTGCGCTGCAACTGGCTGAAATTGGCATCATCCTGCTGATGTTCGGCGTCGGCCTGCATTTTTCGGTCAAAGACCTGTGGAGCGTGCGCGGCGTTGCCGTGCCGGGCGCGCTGTTCCAGATCGGGTGCGCTACGGTCCTTGGCGCCGCCTATGTGATGTATGCCTTCGGAATCGGGTTCTTTCAGGCGGTCGGGTTTGGCTTGGCGCTATCGGTGGCCAGTACGGTCGTGCTGCTGCGGGCACTGGAAGAGCGCGGCATGCTGCAAACCCACATGGGCCGCATCACCGTTGGCTGGCTGATTGTGGAAGACCTTGTGATGGTGCTGGCCATCGTGTTCCTGCCGGTTATTGCCCACATGCTGGAAACAAACAACGGCTTTGACGTTGTGGGTACGGTCCTTGATGCATCAATCGTTGTGCTGAAGATCGCCCTGTTCGTGGCCTTGATGATCATCGGCGGCCGCCGCGTGTTGCCGTGGCTGCTGGTGCGGCTGGCGCGCACCCGTAGCGAAGAGTTGTTGTCGCTGGGAACGATTGCGATCGCCCTTGGCTTCGCTTATGTCGCTTATTCGCTGTTCGGCGCGTCGTTCGCGCTGGGCGCGTTCCTGGCCGGCGTCGTGCTGAATGAATCCGAGATCGGGGCCAAATCGGCTGAGCGTTCGCTGCCGCTGCGCGATATGTTCGCAGTGCTGTTCTTTGTGTCGGTCGGTATGCTGTTTAACCCCGAAATCCTGCTGGAAGAGCCAGTGGCGGTGCTGGCGGTACTGGGTATTATCGTTGTCGGCAAATCACTGGCGGCGCTGGCAATCACGCTGCTGTTTAAACAGTCACGCCAGACCAGCCTTGTCGTGGCTGCCAGTCTTGCGCAGATTGGCGAATTCTCGTTCATTCTTGTCGGGATGGCGATGGCCTATGGCCTGCTGCCGCAAACTTTATATGACATGGTGATTGCAGGTGCGATACTGTCGATTGCACTGAACCCATTGTTGTTCTGGGCCGCAACACGCAGGCTGCCAGCGACATAATGTAGTTAAAGATACTCTCACGGCTTTGGCGTGCAGGCATTTCAGCCCTATGGCATATGGCCGGCGCAGCTTGGCCGTGCACTGGGGCCGGTTTTCGCGCACATACATAGGCATGCTGCAGCGTATCCGGCCCGGAGCGAAAAGCCGTAAACCTCGCCCCAAGTGGGATTATATTTCCACAGTATTTCCATTAAATCAAGCAATATTTCTATATAAGAAATAAACGCAAGATTGTTACCTACGGTGCGACTTCGAGCTTATGAAACAATGCTCGGGGGTAATAGTGGCCCGCAACAGGGGCTACATATTATAGTGGCTGATAGCTTTTTCCACGATCTGGGTCAGCGTGCGGGTGCAGGCACAATTCAGGGTCTTCAAGCCAGCGCTTAGCTTATAAAAGAAGGTTACGGGCGCGCATCTCCGCCTGCCGGAACAACTTTGCGGCGCGGGGGTGCGGCTGTTCTCTTGGGGGTACTATCGCCATTTTGTTTCTTGGCTTCTTTCAGATGGCTTGCCAGCGCTCTTGCGTTGAAATCGCCACCACCTTTAGATTCCATAGCTACCAGAAGGGGATCCAAATCTACCGATTTACCGATGTTGGCCAGAATGTTGATCAATTTATTGTTCGAGAATGGCTCATGTGGAGTCTGGCTTAATGCGTGCAGTTCACCAAGCATGACGGGCAGGCCAGACGAAAGACAGTCGTAAGACCGAGATTCCATTTCCCCTGTTCGATGATCCCACACCTCGGTTGTGATAGAACCATCCTTAGCGATCAAATACCTTTCATGCTTGTTAAGATCACTGACGAATCCGTTCAGGTATGGCCGGCCGGTTCTTCCGTCTATTTCGACAGTATTTTGCAGAGTATCCGTATATTCAATCACAAGTCCTTCAGGCGAGTCCTTAAATGAGATAGTCTCTGTGTGAAGGTGTGCGTTGAGGGCTTTATGCGCTGTTGCCGCACTGAATACACCCTCTTCTTGCGCAGTGATTTCGGTCGTGGCTGTTTTTGATGTACCGGCATAAGGGATTGTTTGTGTACCGCTGGATAAAAGTGTGTCGTTTTTTGTGTTTTTGGATTTCTGCTGTGCCATGTACGTCCCCTAGATTCTATGAAAACAGAATGGCGGACGAGGATTGCCAGTATCTTAATAATACATCGAATGCAGGGCAATAATAACAAGCAAAATCAATGTGCTGGATTTCAGTGACAAAGTCGGACGATATGAAAATGATGCAATTTCTTTCAGAATTACCGGCGTCTATACATTGTAGACAGCAATGGCCTTTTCCACGATCTGGGTCAGCGTGCGGGTGCAGGTATTGAAGGGCTCAAACTCGGACTGCTCCACTCCGTTACGGCGGATATGGGTATAGACGGCGTCGAGCTTCCGGCCTTGTTCAAACTGTGACGATTCCCAATAATTGGCGATGGCGCGGCCTACTTTGGGGGCAATCAGCGTCTGGGTGATTTGGGCACGGCCATTGATGCGCGACACCTTCATGATGGCGAACGGGCGCGGCGCATCGCTGACGGCGCCGCTTTTGCGCCAGCGGTCGCTGTGGGCCAGCAAACGCAGTTCGGCGCCATAGGGTTTTTGTTCGGCGCTGATGATGATCCCTTCGGCGCCGGGAAACAGTTCGGCTGCGGGTGAGCCTTCGGGGTTATTCCACTTGATAAGGCCACGCGCAGCGCTGTTTTGAATCCACTGGTGGCTGTGATCAATATCAACCGGCGCGCCATCGGCCTTCCGGCAAACTTCGCGAATGGCATCGTTCAGATTGTCGATGAAGGGCATGCGCGCTTCCCTAGGCGGCCGCTTCGTTATAGGAGATGCCTTTTTCCTTCAGCAGCGCCTGCAGTTCGCCCGACTGGTACATTTCGCGGGTGATATCACAGCCGCCGACGAATTCGCCCTTGATATACAGTTGGGGGATGGTGGGCCAGTTGCTGAAATCCTTGATGCCCTGGCGGATCATGTTATCGGCCAGCACGTCGATATCCTTGAACTCGACGCCCAGCAGCGACAGGATCTGCACGGTCTGCGCGCTGAAGCCGCACTGCGGAAACACCTTGCTGCCCTTCATGAACAGTACAACGTCGTTGTTCTTCACTTCGGATTTGATGCGGTCGATAATCGTGGCGTCCATAGGTATCTCCTTTAAAGGGCTATTACTCGGCAGCCGGTGCTGTCAGAGCCGTCGTGCGCAGCAGGCGGGCGCGGGCGGCTTCGCCTTCAACAATCGACGGTGCATCGCTCATGTCAATCTCGTCAACGCGCGCGCCGAATTGGTAACCGGCACACACGTTCATCTGTGCGCTGCGGCGGCCATCAAGATATTCGGCGGCAACGCTGACGCAGTCGCGCTCGGTACCTGGGCTGTGCGCGGTGATGACGTAACGCAGTTCGCCGTTCGGGCTTTGGTGGATTTCGCCCAGCTGTGCATTGACGCGCTGTGCATCAAATCCTTGTGAGGCATCGTCAGTCAGGCGGCTGACGATTTGATCTTCAAGGTTAAGAAAACCATTGGAGTCGTCTAGATACGTCCATAACGAAGCTGTGCAACTCGTAAAACCGACCGCTATTACGCTGGCGACAATCGCGCATCCTACTCCACCACGTGCACCCATTATTCTCTCCTATATCGCTTTTGTTGTTAATGACATTGCGTGTAATTCATTGCCCATCTTGCCCTGTAGGGCGGCGTAAACAATTTTGTGCTGTTCAATGCGGGTTTTGTCGCTGAAATCGGGCGCCGTCACCGTTACATGGTAATGGTCGCCGTCACCGCGCAGGTCGTCGATCTGCACGTCGGCCTGTGGCAGCGCCGCCTTGATCATGCTTTCGATTTCGTCAGGCATCATCGGCATTTAGATACTCAATGTCGGGTGGCGCCAGCGTGTTTCAAGGTCGCAACCTAGTCGCGCACGACGCAATGCATTGCTGGTCATAAAAGGGTCGGTGCTGATGGTGGTGCTGGCAGCGCCGCCATCTTGGTGCTGACAAACACCAATAACCGCAAGATCTGCCGTTTCTTTGTCACGTGCAATGAACTCCATGCAGTTCTGTCCGTCGCTATTCCCAAGCAGGGCAGAGACGGCATATTCCGTGCGGCCATCGCGCGACTGAAGGATGATGCCTTGGTTCGCTTCAAAGCGGCGGATATCCGGCGCACCTGTTTCAGGATTGTGCACAAGGGTCATCGCATCGTCGGCGACCGAGCCGAACATCATGCGATTTTGTATTGGGCCCGCGGCGCAGGCAGCAGCGGCAGCGGCGGCGATTGTAAGTGCGAATACTTTTCTCATTTTTTGTCTCCTTCTTTTATAATTTACTCAAATTTACATCTAGTTCTTATGCTTGATTCGCAGGGGCGCTGCCAACGGCTTCTTCGCCGGTTTCGGCCTGCATCTGGGCGGGGTCGATAAATACACCCAGACGTTTCGCGACGTCCTGATAGGCTTCAGCGACGCCACCCATGTCTTGCCGGAAGCGGTCTTTGTCCAGTTTGTTGCCGGTTTTGGCGTCCCACAGGCGGCAGGTGTCGGGCGATATCTCGTCGGCCACCACGATCTGCACGCCCTGGTTTTCATCGAACATGCGGCCGAATTCCAGCTTGAAATCAACCAGCTTCAGCCCCGCGCCGAGGAACAGGCCCGACAGGTAATCGTTGACGCGCAGGGCGATCATCACCATGTCTTCGATATCGTGCGGGTCGGCCCAGCCGAAGGCTGTGATGTGTTCATCGGTAACCATCGGGTCACCCAGTTCATCCGACTTCAAATAAAACTCGATAATGCTGCGCGGCAGCTGCGTACCTTCGCTGATGCCGAAGCGGCGGTTCAACGAACCGGCGGCGATGTTGCGCACCACCACTTCGATGGGGATGATATCCAACTGGCGCACCAGCTGCTCGCGCATGTTCAGGCGTTTGATGAAGTGCGTGGGCACGCCGATTTCGCCCAGCTTCAGCATCAGGAATTCGGAAATGCGGTTGCACAAAACGCCCTTGCCGGCGACGGTGTCTTTTTTCTTGCCGTTCATCGCCGTTAGGTCGTCTTTGAAATACTGGATCAGCGTGCCGGGTTCGGGTCCTTCGTACAGGACTTTTGATTTGCCTTCGTACAGGCGCCGCCGGGTCTTGCTGGTGAATAACATCGGGTTTTCCTTGAAAGCGCGGTTATAGCAGGCAGGGGGGCGCAGGTTAAAGAGCTAATTAACTGGTCGTTAACTAATAGAAACGATTATGCAACATCTTTTTCGCTCAAAAGAGACCCAAATGGACACCAAGTTTAAAAATAACGTCATCAATCTTGTGGCGCCTGATGCCGAAACCATGCAGCGTCAGCTGCAGGCCCGTCTGACCGAGCGGCCAGATGTGGCCGAGCTTATGCAGCAGGCAGCCGAGCGCAAGCAAAGCGCCCGCGGCTAGAGTCTCAGGTCGACCTGACCAGCAAGTCTGCGTGTACGGCCCGCAAAAATGTCATCGAACCGGCCTGCCTCTATAGCAT
>JBFWRI010000031.1:0-16923 GCA_050248995.1 Bdellovibrionales bacterium | reverse complement strand
CGGGGCCGGTGACGAAGCCGCGTTCAATCGCCTGACGCTTGGCATCTATGAAATGGGCTCCACCTTCAAGATCTTCAACTCGGCGCTGGCACTTGAATCGGGTAAGGTGCGCATGGGCGATATGTTCGATGTGACAAAGCCGCTGAAGTTCGGCCGTTTCACCATTCGCGATTTCCACCCGGAAAAAGAGCCGCTGAACGTCACCGGCATCATGGTCAACTCATCGAACATCGGTTCGGTGAAAATGTTGCAGAAAGTCGGTATCGACGAACAACAGCCGTTCCTTGCCAAATTTGGCCTGACGCGACAGGCCCCGCTGGAACTGCCCGAACGCGGCACGCCGATGATCCCCAATCCGTGGCGCGAGCTGAACGCACTGACGATTACCTTTGGTCACGGCATGGCTGTTTCCGCCCTGCACTTGGTGCGGGCGGTGGCGGCGGTTGTCAACGGCGGCACCCTGCTGGAACCCACCCTGCAGCGCCGCCCGGAAGACGAGGTCCTGCTGGGCGAAAAGGTCCTGTCGCGCAAAACCAGTGATGTGATGCGCCACCTGATGCGCCTTGTGGTTACCGACGGCACTGCCAAGGGCGCCGAAGCCCCCGGGTATGAAGTCGGCGGCAAAACCGGCACATCCGAAAAGCTGGTCAACGGCCGCTATAAGAAAGACGCCCGTATGTCGTCGTTCGTCGGCGCCTTCCCCATGCGCGACCCCCGCTATGTGCTGTTCGTGATGGTGGATGAGCCCAAACCCACCAAAAAAACCTTCGGCTACGCCACCGGTGGCTGGGTGGCAGCCCCCGTGATAGGCCGTATTGTCCAGCAGATGGCCCCAATTTTGGGAATTCCACCGCTGCCCCTTGAACAAACCGGCGGCGCAGCGAAAAATGATGTCTTGCCTGAAACCGATACCGAAGCCCTGACGATAGAAACCGAAGATACGCCTGATGCCACGCCGCAACCTGTCCCTGCTCCTGCCCCACGCACGGGCGACTGACAAGGACCCGATTATTTCCGGGGTCACGGAAGATCCGCGCGCGGTAGGACCGGGAAATCTTTACGCCGCGCTGCCGCACAGCGACATTCATGATTACCGCTACGACGGCCGACAGTTCATCGAACAGGCCATCGCTGCCGGCGCGGCCGCGATCCTGACACAGACCGGCACGTCGCAGCCGGCGAGCTGCACCATCCCGTTCATCACATCCGATAATGCACGCCAGATGTTCGGCAGCGTCGCCGCGACATTTTTCGGCGAACAGCCGAAGATGCTGGCCGCTGTCACCGGCACCAACGGCAAGACCAGTACCGCGCAATTCTTGCGTGACCTGTGGGCGCAAGCTGGGCAGCGCGCGGCCAGCATCGGCACGCTGGGCCTTGTGGCCCCGCATCTGACACGTCCGTCCGGCGGCAACACCACACCCGATCCGGCGACGCTGTACCGCACCCTGGCTATGCTGGTCGAAAACAGCGTCAGCCATTGTGTTTTCGAAGCGTCCAGCCATGCGCTGGACCAGTACCGCGTGCATGCGGCCAAGATAAAAGTCGCCGGGCTGACCAACATGACCGGCGACCACCTTGATTACCACGGCTCGTTGCAGAACTACCGCGCCGTCAAGATGCGCCTGTTCACCGAAGTGCTGCCGCTGAACGCCACCGCGGTCATCAACGCCGACACGCCCGAGTTTGCATTTGTCTATACCGACATCACCAAGGCAGGCCGCAACGTTGTATCTTATGGCCATGCCGGCGCCGATATCACGCTGCTGGACACCAAGCGCCTTGGCCACGGCCAGCGGCTGACGCTGCGCGCATGGGACAGCCTGTACACCGTCGACCTGCCGCTAATCGGTCAGTTTCAGGCAGAGAACGCGCTGTGCGCACTGGGCATGGCGGTGGCCAGCGGCGAGCCAGCTACATCCACCGTCGCCAATCTTACCAACCTCGCACCCGTGCGCGGGCGCCTGGAACGCGTCGGCAACAGCAACGTCTATGTTGATTATGCCCATACGCCGGATGCGCTGGAAAACGCTTTAAAAACGCTGCGTCCGCATACATCGGGCAAGCTCCATGTCGTGTTCGGCTGCGGTGGCAATCGCGACCCCGCCAAGCGTCCCGCCATGGGCAGGATTGCCGCTGCGCTGGCCGATCATGTGATTGTCACTGATGATAATCCGCGCCACGAAAACCCCGCCGCCATCCGCGCCGGCATTATGGCAGCTGCAAGCGGTGCCGACGAAATTCCAAGCCGCAGCCATGCGATTATGGAAGCCATCGCCGCCATGAAACCTGGCGATGTTTTGCTGGTTGCCGGCAAAGGTCACGAACAGGGCCAGACCGTTGGCGACGATGTTATTCCCTTTGATGATGCCGAGATTGTCCGTTTTGCTCTCGGTCAACCCCTGAAAGTCGAGACCGCCTGATGCTATATACCCTGCTTGCCCAATACGCCGACCAATTCATTCTGTTCAACCTGTTCCGCTACATTACGTTCCGTGCCGGTGCAGCAGCGCTGACAGCACTGATCATCTGTTTTGTCATCGGTCCAGCTGTTATCCGCTGGCTGAAATCCAAACAGGCCGAGGGCCAGCCGATACGCGCAGATGGCCCGGAAACACACGCAAAAAAGAAGGGTACGCCCACCATGGGTGGCCTGATGATCATCATCAGCCTTCTGGTCAGCACGCTGCTGTGGGTCGACCTGCACCATTACTTCACCTGGATCGTGCTGGCCGTCACGCTCGGCTTCGGCGCCATCGGCTATTGGGATGATTATCTGAAACTGACACACCGCAATACCAAGGGCGTGCCCGGCCGCGTGCGGCTGACCTTGCAGCTTCTTATCGCGGCCGGCGTCGGTGCGCTTATCTATATGACCAGTACCAATCTCGAACAAACGACCGGTCTGTCGATACCTTTCGTGAAGGGCGTGCTGATCCCGCTGGGCATCTTCTTCATCCCGTTTGCCGCCATCGTCATGACGGGCGCCGCCAACGCCGTCAACCTGACCGACGGGCTTGATGGCCTTGTATCTGTCCCCATCATCCTAGCCGCCGGCTGTTATGGCCTGATCGCCTACCTGGCAGGCAACGCGATTTTTGCGAATTATCTTGGCATCAACTTCGTGCCCGGCACCGGCGAACTGGCCGTGTTCTGTGGAGCGTTGGTCGGCGCTGTGCTGGGCTTCCTGTGGTTCAACACGCCGCCCGCACAGGTATTTATGGGCGATACCGGCTCGCTGGCCCTTGGCGGCGCGATCGGCACGGTGGCCGTGCTTAGCAAACACGAACTGGTACTGGTCATCATCGGCGGCGTGTTTGTGGCTGAAGCCGTGTCCGTCATGGTTCAGGTGGCCTACTTCAAGGCGACCGGCGGCAAGCGTTTCTTCCTGATGGCACCCATCCACCACCATTTCGAAAAGAAGGGCTGGAGCGAACCCACCGTCGTCATCCGCTTCTGGATCGTGGCCGTCATTCTGGCCATGATCGGCCTTAGCACACTGAAGCTGCGATAATGAACACACTGCAACCCGCACATATACGCTTATGGTGGCATACTATCGACCGGTGGCTGCTGTTCCCGCTGCTGGCCATCATTGGCCTTGGTATCTGGCTGGTGTTCGCAGCGTCGCCGGCCGTGGCGGTGCGTATCAACCTTGAAAAGTTCCACTTCCTGACCCGCCATGTCATAATCCTTATACCGACGCTGCTTGTTCTGTTTGTTCTTTCCATGCAAAGCGTGCGCACCATCCGCGTCCTGTCATTCCTTGGTTTTATTGGCGCGCTTGGCTTAACGATTGCTACGCTGTTTGTCGGCATTGAAACCAAGGGCGCAATGCGTTGGCTGCAGTTTCCGGGCTTTTCTATCCAGCCGTCGGAATTCCTGAAACCTTTGTTTGCCGTTGTCATCGCATGGGTGTTTGCCAAACAGCAGGAAATGCCGCGCTTTCCGTCACAGCCGCTGGCCGTCGGTATTTTTGCCGTCTGTCTGCTGACGCTGACACAGCAGCCCGATATGGGCATGAGCATCCTGCTGACAGCCAGCTTCTTCGGCCAGTACATGCTGGCCGGCCTGCCCTGGATATTCATATTCCTCTGCGCAGGTATCGGCATTCTCGGTCTGCTATTCGCGTATATGCTGCTGCCGCACTTTGCCAGCCGTATCGACCGCTTTCTTAACCCCGAAACCGGCGACACTTACCAGGTACAGAAATCATCCGAGGCATTCGCCAACGGCGGCTGGCTGGGCACCGGCCCCGGCGAAGGCACCGTCAAGATGCAGGTGCCCGACGCCCATACCGATTTCGTGTTTGCCGTTGCCGGTGAAGAACTCGGTCTTATCACCTGCTCGCTGATTGTTCTGTTGTTCGCGGCCATCGTCCTGCGCGGCTTTCAGCGCGCTGCACAGCAGAAAGACATGTTCGTTCTGCTGGCCGTTGGCGGCATCATGATGCAGTTCGGCTTCCAAACGCTTATCAACCTCGGCTCAACGCTGCACCTGATCCCCACTAAGGGAATGACACTGCCATTTGTTTCCTATGGTGGCTCATCCCTTGTGGCGCTGGCCATCGGCATGGGCATTGTGCTGGCCTTGACGCGGCAGCATATGCCGATGACACGCCACAGCCCACGGGGACGCCTATGACACTGCCCATACCCTTGCCACGCATCGCCATCACTACCGGCGGCAGCGGCGGCCATGTTGTGCCGGCGATGGCGGCGGCCGATGCGCTTTTACAACGCGGTTATGAGGTGCACTTCTTCACCGACGCACGCGGTCACACGTTCATTGAACAGCGCGCCAACCTTGTCGTGCATACTCTTCGCGGCAGTTCGCCCAGCGGCAGCCCGCTGAAAATCGCCAGAGGCCTGCTTGAGCTTGCCATCGGTATTGTGAAAGCCATTACGATCGTGCTGCGCAAACGTCCGGTTGCGATGATCGGCTTCGGCAGTTATGCCAGTTTCAGCGCCTGTGCCGCCGCCATCCTGCTGCGCATTCCCCTGTTCCTGCACGAACAGAACGCCATTTTAGGCCGCGCCAATGAAGCGCTGCACCGCTTTGCCCGCAAGGTCATCACATCTGTGCCCAACGTCGAAGGCATCGATCGCGTGCCGGCCGGTAAGGTGGTAATGGCCGGTTACCCCATTCGTAACAGTATCGCAGCTCTGGCAGCCCTGCCCTATCCAAAATTTTCAGCGGCCACCCCGCTGGACATCCTGTCGATCGGCGGCAGTCAGGGCGCGCAGGTGTTCGGTGATATCGTGCCTGCAGCGCTGCAGGAGCTTTCGCCGGAACAACGCGCGCGCATCAGACTGACGCTGCAGGCCAAGCCCGACGCTGTGGCCGGCGTGCGCCGCCAGTTAGCCGACCTCGGCGTCAACGCCACCGTTGACGTATTCTTCACTGATATTCCCGATCGCCTTAGAACCGCACACTTGCTGATCAGCCGCAGCGGCATGAGCACGGTTGCCGAAACGCTAGCCGCTGGCCGGCCTGCCATCTTCGTGCCGTTGCCGCACGGTCACCGACTGGAGCAATACAAGAACCCCGCCAGCGTCGTACGCGCGGGTGGCGCTTGGCTGATCGACCAGAAAGACTTCACGCCGCACTGGCTGGCCATGCGCCTGAAAGAGATTCTGGCCGGCCAGGTCGACCTAGCCCATATGGCCGATATCGCCAAATCCTTCGGCCGGCCCAAGGCCGCCGAAGCCGTCGCCACAACAGTTCTTGAGCATATACAAGCGCGTTGACCTTTCCGGCGCTGCAATTACTCTAGCGGGATGCCGCGCCGCCAATCAAAAAGCCGCAAATCACGTCTCAGCCTGCGCGTTGTCCCGCGCGAGGTGGAATCGGCATCGATAGGCACCCGCACGCTGGTGCTGGCTGGTCTCGGCATCTTGTTTCTTGTCGGCGCCTTCATCTGGTACATGCAGGGTGGCGGTTGGTCACGCATGGAACGTGGTTTTTACCGCGCTACGCAAAGCGCAGGATTGCGTGTTGCCGAAGTCTTCATTACCGGCCGCACCTATGTCAGCCGCGAAGACCTGCTGGCCACCATCGGCGCCGAACGCGGCAGCAGCATCCTCGCCCTTGATCTTGATGCTATTCATGCACGCCTGCTGGAAAACCCGTGGGTCAAAGCCGCACGAGTGGAACGCCATCTGCCCAATGTGTTGTATGTCGATATCACTGAACGCGCGCCCTTCGCCATCTGGCAGCACGATCAGCGCCTGCGCCTGATCGACTTTGAAGGCAACATTATCACGGGCGATGCGCTTGAACGTTTTGAGCATCTGCCGCTGGTTGTCGGTACTGGCGCTGAAAAAGCCGCGGCGGGCATGCTGAGCACGCTTGATTCCTATCCTGAATTCGGCAAGCAGATGAAGGCGCTGATCCGCGTTTCCGATCGCCGGTGGGATATCCAGCTGGAAAATGACGTAATCATCAAACTGCCGGAGCTGAACCCCGCCGCCGCACTGGAACGCCTTAGCCATATGTGGCAAACGACGAATATCGCAACACGACCCCTGAAAGTGATTGATACCCGCCTGCCCGACCGCGTTATCATTGACGGCGCCGACGAAAAACCTGCGGCGGAGCCTATCCGATGAAACCCCCTGCCTACCTTGGGGCGCTGGCGGCACTTGATCCCCGTAACCCGAACTTCCGCGCACGCGGCATGGGCCCGCTGGGCCTGATTGATATCGGCAGCAGCAAGGTCGCTGTGCTGTTGGTGGGGGCCGGGCCCGAAAACGAATACATTTTAAAAGGCTACGGCTATCAGGCCGCGCAAGGCATCAAGAACGGCAACATCATCGACGCCGAAGCCGCCAGCCGTGCCATTCGCAACGCCATTCACAGCGCCGAAGCCATGGCCGGCGTGACGATGGAGCGCGCGCTGGTCAACCTCAGCACCGGCAACCCGACAAGTTATGTCGCCACCATCGACCTGACGCTGGACGGCAACACGGTGGATGATAACGATGTCGCGCGTGTACTGCTGGAAGCGCGCCGTCAGCTGCCGAACCCGAACGACATCCTTATCCATATGCTGCCCGTCAGCTTCGCGATTGACGGCAACAGTGCTATTGCCGATCCGCGCGGCCTGTCGGGCGAGAAGTTTTCAACCACAACCCATCTTGTAACCGCACAAAGCGGCCCCGTACGCACGTTGCTGGGCCTGCTGAACCACGCGCAAATCGATGTTCCGGCGCTTATTCTTTCCATCTACGCCAGCGGCCTTGCGGTGCTGACGCAGGATGAAATGGAACTGGGCGCGACGGTGATTGATATGGGCGCGGGCCTGACATCGTTCGGCCTGTTCACCGGCGGACGCTTCGTGTTCGCCGATCGCATCCCCATCGGCGGCCAACTCGTCACCAGCGATCTGGCGCGCGGCCTTGGCACGCCACTTAACCATGCCGAACGCCTGAAGGCATTGTACGGTCAGGCGTTGGCATCACATGCCGACGAACGCGAACTGATCACCGTACCGCTAATGGGCGAAAGCGGTTTGGGCAGCGATAACCAGGTACCGAAGGCGATGTTGGCCCGTATCATCCGCCCGCGTCTGGAAGAAACGTTTGAACGCGTGCTGGATAAACTAGCTGGAGCGCCGTTCGCCCCTGCCGCGACCGAACGTTTTGTTTTAACGGGTGGCGCCAGCCAGCTGCCGGGCGTGCGCGAACTGGCGCAGCATATTCTTGGCCGCCCCGTGCGCCTTGGCACGCCGCGCCTGCTGGAAGGTATGCACGAATTCGCCAACGGCCCGGCATTCGCTACCGCGCTCGGCCTGCTGAAATTCATCGAACTGCCGCCCGTGCTGCAAAGCGGCTACGTCGACCCCGAACCCGTGGGCGTTATTTCACGGGCGTTCGACTGGCTGAAACGGCACGTTTGACTTTGACATTTTTGCCCCGGCCCTTTATGTCTAGGGCCAGCAAAAATGGGGTTTTATCATGGCCGACGCAATCTATACCGCCCTCACCCAGATCTTCCGCGACGTGCTGGATAACGATTCCATCACGCTGACGCCAGCCACCACCGCCAACGATGTGCCGGGCTGGGACAGTCTTGCGCATATTAACCTCATTCTGGCTGTCGAACGCCACTTCAAGATCCGCTTTTCAACCACCGAAATCGGTGGCCTGTCGAATGTTGGCGAACTGGTCGAGCTTATCCAGCGCCAGACCCAAGCTGCATAATGACCGCGCCGATCACCACTCTGCCATGGCTGCCGCAACCGCCGGCCGATTTTCGTGATCTATGTAAAAATCTTACGGGCGGAACCGACGCCCGCTTTCTGGCCACGCACGCGCTTGATCTGACGCAACTGGGCCAGCTGGCCAAGGCGATGAAGAAACAGGCATCGCTGGCGCCGTTGACGCCGTTCAAACTTGCGATCCTGTCGAATTCCACCGCCGATTTTCTGGCAGAGCCGACGATCGCCACCGCCGCCCGTCACGGCATCGCGCTTGATGTGATGGTGCCACCGTTCGGGCAGGTCGTGCAGCAGGCGCTGGACCCTACATCCGAAATCCACAAGGCGAAAGCCGACGCCGTGCTGCTGGCGCTCGATCACCGCTTTCTTGCCATGCCCGCCGTACTGGGCGATCAGGCCGCGATGAGCGACGCTATTGAAAAAGCGCTGCAACAGATCACATCGTTAAGGGACGGTCTGCGCAAAAGCGGCGCCACGGTCATCGTCTGTACCATCGCGCGGCCGCCGCTGCCGCTGTTCGGCCATCTGGATGCAAAGGTCGCCGGCACCGAACGCGCGTTTATCGACGCCTTCAACCTTGGCCTGATTGAATCGCTGCGCAACACGCCCGATGTGCTGTTCGACGTCGCCGCGCTGGCCGAAACCGTGGGCCTTGCCGCATGGCATGATGCACCGCAGTGGCTGGTGGCCAAAATCCCGTTCACGATGGATTGCGTGCCGCTGTTTGCCGACCACGTTGCCCGCATTGTCGCCAGCCTGCGCGGCAAGGCGCGTAAATGCCTTGTGCTCGACCTTGATAACACCGTATGGGGCGGCATCATCGGTGACGACGGCATGGACGGCATCAAGATCGGCAACGGTTCGCCCGCCGGCGAAGCGCACCTTGATATCCAACGCATGGCCCTTGCCCTGCGCCAGCGCGGCATTGTGCTGGCCGTCAGCTCGAAGAACGACGACACCATCGCCCGCACACCGTTCAAGGACCATCCGGATATGCTGCTGCGCGAAGACCACATCGCCGTGTTTCAGGCCAACTGGCAGGATAAGGCGACCAACCTGAAAGCCATCGCCGAAACTTTGAACATCGGCATCGACGCACTGGTTTTCCTTGACGATAACCCCGCCGAACGCGCGCTGGTGCGCCGCGAACTGCCGCAGGTGGCCGTGCCCGAAGTGCCCGCCGACCCTGCATGGTATCCGCAGATGCTGATGTATGCCGGCTACTTCGAGGCGATTGGTTTTTCCGACGAAGACCGCCAGCGCGCCGAACAGTATCAGGCCAATGCCAAGCGCGCCGAACTGAGCGCTGCCGCCACTGATCTGCCTGCTTATCTGCGTTCGCTGCAGATGGTGATTAACTTTGCGCCGTTTGATGATATTGGCCGAGCCCGCATCGCCCAGCTGATCAACAAATCAAACCAGTTCAACCTGACCACGCGGCGTTATACCGAAACGCAGGTGGCGGAGATGCAGGATAATACCGAATTGTTCACGCTACAGGTGCGCCTAGCCGATGCCTTCGGCGACAATGGCATGATCAGCGTTATCATCTGCCGTCCTGATGAAGAACAAACATGGCTGATTGATTCATGGCTGATGAGCTGCCGCGTGCTGAAGCGTAATGTCGAACAGGCCGTGCTGAACGAAATCGTCGCCAACGCGCGCACCCGTAACATCAAAACCATCAAGGGTCTATTCGTTCCCACTGAAAAGAATATCGGTCTTGTTAAAGACCATTACAGCGAGCTGGGTTTCACGCTGGTGCATGACGATAACGGCACTACGCATTGGACACTGGATGTCGCCACCTACCAGCCTTATGATGTGCCAATGACGGTTGAACGCGGCGGTACGGCGTTGGCAGACGTCGCCTAATGGAAACGCTGGCCACACGCACATTTACAATGGCCGACCAGCAGCGCTTTGCCGAACGGTCGGGCGACTATAACCCCATTCACATCGATTCCGTGGCCGCGCGCCGCACGCTGGCCGGTCAATGCATCGTGCATGGCACACACGCGGTGCTGTGGGCACTGGACGAATTGAAACAGACGCCGTCGCACCTGAAGGTGAAATTCCTGAAACCCGTCCATGTCGATGAAACCGTCACGCTGCTGCGCGACAACAACCGGCTGTTCATCATGGCGGGCGATATCAAGCTGGTGGATATCGCGTTCGAAGCAGGCGCAGATTTGCCAGCCTTCAACGTACAAACACCTATGCCCGCAGCCGAACCGAATGTGCTGACGATCGGCCAGATGGCAGGCCGGTCCGGGGAACTGCCTTTAACCGGCAGCAGTGCGCTGGCCGCCGACCTGATGGCGCTATCGCGCCTTGTTGGCATGGAATGCCCGGGCCTGCAGTCCATGTTCTCGGCCTTCGATGTCGCCATAGCATCCTCGGCACGCACCACTCTTACCTATGCCGTCACCGATGTCGACGAGCGATTCAGCCGCATCACGATTGATGTAACGGGCGTCTGCATCAGTGGTACGCTTGATGCGTTTGTGCGCCCCGCACCGGCGGCGGTCGCTGATATGAAAGCCATTGCTGCGCAGGTGAACCCGGGCGAATTCGCCGGCCAGCGCGCGCTGGTCATCGGCGGGTCACGCGGGCTTGGCGAGGTCACCGCAAAAATCCTGGCGGCAGGCGGCGCTCACGTCACTATTACATACGCTGCCAGTGTCGATGATGCGAACCGCGTCGCCGCCGTCATCCGCGATCATGGCGGCGCCTGTGATGTGATGCAGTACACCGTGCCCGGCAATGTGTCGCAATTACCGGCAGCAACGCAGGTGTATTACTTCGCTACGCCGAAAATCTTTGGCAAACGCGGCACGGGCGAAGACGCCCAGCGCCTTGCCGCCTTCCGCGCCATGTATGTGCAGGGCTTTGAAGATATCTTCCGTGCGCAAAAATCAGCCGTGTTTTTCTACCCGTCGTCCATCGCTATCGAGCAGCCACTGGCCGAGCTGGCCGAATACATTACAGCCAAAACTGAAGGCGAAGCGCTCTGCTCAACTTTATCCACAACCACGATTCTGATATCACGACTTCCCCGCACAGCAACTGACCAGACACAAGCGCTGGTTGCAGCACCGGCAGCCGATCCGCTGGCAGTTATGCTGCCACTTGTACGGGATATGCAAACGCGAATTTCTGTCCTACAAAGTGCCCCGGAAACAAGAACAGCCTAAAACTCTCGCCGGGATTCGCCTGACCGAATGATTTTCAGCAGTTACGATTTTATCTTCTGGTTCCTGCCGCTGACCCTGCTTTTCTATCTTGGCGCGCTGGCCTTCGGGCGCGTCCAGCTTTCAAAGTGGGTCCTGCTGGCGGCGTCGCTGATTTTCTATGCGCTATGGAAAGTCGAATTCCTGCCGATTTTCCTGGCGGCGATCTTGTTCAACTACCTGATCGGTCAGCAGTTCCAGAAGAAGCCGGCCGTTGCAGCCCAACGCCCCGCCGCCGACCGCGCCCTGATGCTGGTTGGCCTGATCGGCAACCTCGGCCTGCTGTTCTATTACAAATACCTGACGTTCTTCGCCGAACAGTCGAATTTCATCTTCGGCACCGACTTCGTGATCGAGAAGATCATCATGCCGTTGGGCATCAGCTTCTTCACCTTCATGCAGCTGTCGTACCTGTTCGAATCTTTCCAGGGCCGCGTGAAGGAAAAAACCAGCCTGCTGGATTACACGCAATTCATCACGTTCTTCCCGCACCTGATCGCCGGCCCCATTATCCTGCATAAAGAGCTGATCCCGCAGTTCAACGACAGCGCGCGCATGCGCGTCATTCCCGAAAACATCGCCGTGGGCATCTTCCTGTTCGCCATCGGCCTGTTCAAGAAAGTCGTCATCGCCGACAGCCTGGCCGAATATGTCGCCATTCCGTTCGACAGCGGCTCGACCGACCTTGTGCGCGCGTGGATCGGCGCTGTCGGCTTCGTGTTCCAGCTGTATTTCGATTTCTCGGGCTACATGGATATGGCCATGGGTATGGCGCGCATGATGAACTTCGACCTGCCCATCAACTTCGACAGCCCATACCGCGCAAAGGATATCAGCACGTTCTGGCGTAAGTGGCACATCACCATGACGCGCTTTTTCATGAGCTACGTTTTCATGCCGCTGGCGATGCGCGCGGCGCGCAAGCACGATGCGCATCCGGTCGGCAAATGGCGCACGTTCACCGAAGCAACCGCGCTGCCCATTTTGCTGACGTTCCTGCTGGCCGGCATCTGGCACGGTGCGGGGTGGACGTTCATCGTCTTCGGCCTGCTGCATGGTGCGGCGCTGGTTATCCACCGCTTGTGGCAGATGACCAAAATCAGGATGCCCGGCGCGCTGGCATGGCTGCTGACATTCCTGTTCGTGACTGTCGGCTTTGTCTTCTTCCGCTCGCCCGACCTGGAGCGGTCGCTGAAGGTCATCAATGGCATGCTGGGCATGAAGGGCGCCCAGATCGGCTGGGATAACCTGCACGCGCTTATCCTGCTGGCGGTCTGCTTCGTCATCGCGCTGTGGCCACGCAACAGCATGAATTATGCCGCCACCTTCAAGCCGACCCCGCGCACGCTGTTGGCGGCCTTCGCCCTGTTTATCCTGGCCCTCGCGCATATCGCGCGGCAGGCCGAATTCCTGTACTGGCAGTTCTGATCATGATGAACACATCCCGCGCAGCAAAATTATGGATTACAGGCTTCCTGACGGCTACAGGGGTCTTTATCGCCGCAAACTTCTTTATCTGGTTCTATGGCATCAACCTGCTGTTCATCCCCTACCCGAACTGCGGCGACCTGGCGCGTATGGCCTTCGCGCCACATATCTCGCAGTGCCGCACCGAAGCCCTGACGCTCCCCAAACGCCTGCATGAATGGAAACTCGGCGATACGACAAAATTCGAGATTCTATCGTTCGGCGATTCCATCTCGCGCGGGCGCGGCGGCGGGACCGACAATTACTGGCAGGATTTCGTGGCCACCCGCAGCGGCAAACGCATCTCGTGGGTATCGGAAATGACCGATAACAACTACCCGCAGGATATCATGCTCTTGCGCAACAGCGGTTTCCTGAAAAAGTATGGCGTTAAATATGTTGTTGTGCAGGCGGCCGAACGTGGCGCTGTGCCGCGACTGTCCGCCGATGCAGACTGGGACAAAAAAGTACCGCTGGCCGAGCTGGAAAAGAATGTCGACCGCCTGCGTGGTTCGTTATACACCGATTACCGCCACATCGATGCGTGGGAAGGCCAGAAAGCTGCGCGCTTCGAAAACCATCCCGGCTTGTTATGGCGCTCAATGCTGCTGCAGTTCGTTTTCATGCACGGTACGCCAATCATCGTCTGGTTCGATTCACTGGGCGCTGCTTTGCTGAACTTCCAGGGCTATCCCGACAGCACCAACCCGACTTACAACAGCCTGCTGGAAAAGCTGGGCCTGCCACAGGGCACGTTCTTCTACCGCCCACCATGGTTCATCTCCGATTTGACGGCGACGTACCCCGCCCTGCGTGAAAAATCGTGGGATACGCGCAGCGCCTTCATGTCAGACGGTGCGCGCACATCCATGGCGGCCGCCATCAACAACAACTTCAAATGGCTGCTGCGCCGCATTTCCGATACATTCGGTATCGTGCAGTACGATACAGCCGCCGAACACAAGATGCTGAACCGGAAGGTCTTTAGCGGGCCATACGGTGACGAACTGCTGTTCCACAAGGGTGATTACAAGTCGAACAGGAAGAATGCCGACCCGAAGCGCATTCAGAAGATGCACGACAACCTAAACCGCCTGGCTGATGTGCTGGCGAAGGATGGCATCAAACTGTACTTCATGCCCTCACCCAACAAGCTGACGGTGTATGAAGACTACTTGGCCGAACCGCTGGATACCCAAAGCACGTTCTTTGAAGCTGTGCGCGCCCTGCCGGGCAAGAAATACACGTTCATCGATACGGAAAAAGTCATCCGGCGCATGGTCGAAAGCGGCGAAAAGGATGTCTCTATTTCATCGATGATACGCACTGGTCGAACAAGGCACTGCCGGAAATCGCCAAGCTGTTCCAGTTCAATTAGCCTGCAAGCAGCCCCCGGCACCCAGTTATCCCCAATTTATGGGCTAAAACCATACCGGAAGCGCACTAATTCCTGTTGATTCCGCCTCGAATCTCTCTACAGTCGATTGTTAACAAACGGTAAAGGCCCTTATGGGCTGCCGTTTCGCGCACCAACTGGAGACCCGAAATGATCAACGTAAGCCTTCCCGAACATGACTCACTCAGCCCCCGTATCAGCATCTTTGGTGTTGGCGGCGCGGGTGGTAACGGCGTCAACAACATGGTGCGCTCGAACCTTGAAGGCGTTGAATTCGTTGTCGCGAATACCGACAGCCAGTCGCTGGCGAATTCGCTGGCGGCACGTCGCATCCAGCTGGGTGTGAACCTCACGAAGGGCCTCGGCGCTGGTGCGCGCCCCGATGTCGGTCGTGCAGCCGCCGAAGAACAGATTGATGATATCATCGAAGCGCTGCGCGGTGCCAACATGGTGTTCGTTGCCGCCGGTATGGGTGGCGGTACGGGTACAGGCGCAGCGCCGGTTATCGCGCGCGCCGCACGCGAACTTGGTATTCTTACGGTTGGTGTTGTTACCAAGCCATTCCACTTCGAAGGCGCGCATCGTATGCGTCTGGCCGAAGCCGGCATCAACGAACTGCAACAATACGTCGACACACTGATCATCATCCCGAACCAAAACCTCTTCCGTCTGGCCAATGAAAAGACCACATTTGCCGATGCCTTTAAAATGGCCGACGACGTGCTGCACAGCGGCGTTCGCGGCGTAACCGACCTGATGGTCATGCCCGGCCTCATCAACCTCGACTTTGCCGATATCCGTAGCGTGATGAGCGAAATGGGCAAGGCGATGATGGGCACCGGCGAAGCTTCGGGCGCCAACCGCGCCATCGACGCCGCTGAAGCCGCCATCCGCAACCCGCTGCTCGACGACGTCTCGATGAAGGGCGCGAAGGGCGTACTGATCAACATCACCGGCGGCTACGATATGACGCTGTTCGAAGTTGATGCTGCTGCTAACCGCATCCGCGAAGAAGTCGATCCCGATGCCAACATCATCTTCGGTTCAACTTTCAGCCCGGAAATGGACGGCACCATGCGCGTGTCAGTTGTGGCCACCGGCATCGAAAGCGTTGCCCAGCAAATGCCCAGCAAGGCCACCACGGTCATGCAAGGCCGCGGCGGCAACATCAGCCAGATGCCGTACAGTGCCGCCATGCAGCGCAGCCCGCAAAGCTTCGGCAACACAACACCGGCCCAGCAGCCCCAACAGCCACAGCAGGCCTATGCCCCACCGGCAACGCCGCATAATCCGTACATGCCGCACACGCCGCAGCAGCCGCAGGCATCCAATACGCCAGCGGATGATGTTGCCCGCGATATCCCGCTGCCCAGCGACGTTATCCCGAACATTGCGCAGGCCCACGCCCCGGAAATGCCGGCGCAGGCGCCCCAGCAAACATCGCTGGCCGGCACGCATATCCCGCAGGCTCAGGTAACGGGTGATGCCTTCATCGCCCCACAACCGCTGCAAACACAACCGCAGGCCGCCGTGCACAACCCGTTCATCCAGAACGATGTAACGCCGCAATACGGCCAGCCGCAGACCGGCAACTTTGAAGACCGCGCCAAGCGCAGCCCCAGCCTGTTCGAGCGTGTGACGGGTATCGGTTTCGGCAAGGGCCAGCCGCAGCAGCCGCAACAACAGCAGCCTGCGCAGTATGGCCAGCCCTACCAGCAGCAACTGAGCGTCACTACGCCGACCGCACAGCAAAAGCCGCCAACCGCCGCTGACGAAGACTTGGAAATCCCGGCCTTCCTGCGTCGCCAAAGCAACTAAGGAAGAACCAGTATGGTTACCGTCGAGCCGCATATTGAAGAAAGCAGCAAGAAGATCGCTGCACTCATTCTTGCCGGCAAGGTTGCTGAAGCCAGCGAACTGATGCACCAATCGCTTGCTGAATCTGTCGAAGCCAGCCCGCCTAGAAGATGGGAAATTGTCGAGCAGAAGCCCGGCATCACTATCTGGCGCCCGGCTTTGGCCTAAATCACGAGATAGTCTAAGCATAAAGACCAAAGACCCCCGCTTCGGCGGGGGTTTTTATTAGTTTACTTTCGGGCCTGGCCGCTACATTAGCCCCCATATTCAAAGGGGAAGACCATGTCATTGATTAGCTGGATGTTCAGCGAAAACGTCGAAAGGCTTGAAAAGAAATTCAGCAGATGGGAAAAGGCCAAAGGTCTTTCATTAGCAACCTACCGCTTGCTGGATGGCTTCGTCCTTGGCCGCCACACAGCAGCCCATACCTCGGCTGTCCTCAGAAAGCGTTATGCTTCTCCCGTTGCCGGGCGCGAAAAGGCATCGGAGATATACTATGCTTTAAGCAATCCCCTTGATGGGCACATTTCAGCCGCCGCCACAAAACCACAAAAGTCAGATTTACAAGCCGTATTATGCAGCCTTGAACTGCCGCTGATTGTAAAACTGGAAACACGCCAGAATTACAACATGCTGATGATGGAAGATAAAAAGACAGGCGAACCACGCTTCTTTGCCGGTTGCATGGATTACTATTCGGTCACCCATGCCATTGAACGCTGGGTCAACCATTCTCAAAAACAAAACCG
>JBFWRI010000030.1:0-16950 GCA_050248995.1 Bdellovibrionales bacterium | reverse complement strand
ATTCGTTGATTCTGACGTGGTCGCAAGAATAATAATTTAAACGACTTACAACGCTTTCTTAACGTACATCATGGTGCAATACTCATCCTTATGATCCGGAACGTTACGGTCTATTCAAGCATTGCTACCAATCTGCCGCCCGATTATTACGTTGCCGCAGCTGAGCTGGGCGCAGCGTTCGCGAAAGCGGGCATTCACCTTATATATGGCGGCACGAACCGCGGCCTGATGGCATCGACAGCCGATGCCGTGCTCAGTGGCGGCGGTACGGTGACCGGCGTATTTCCGGCGGCCGAAAGCCTGCAGGCTATGCGCCATGATAAACTGACTGAACTGATTGAAACAATCCACGTGCATGAACGCAAGATGATTATGTACGAACGTGCTGATGCTTTTGTCGTACTGCCGGGCGGTTATGGAACGGTGGATGAAGTTTTTGAAGTGTTGACACTGCGCAAACTGAAGCTGCATGAAAAGCATGTGTACTTCTTCAATTATGCCGGATACTGGCAGCCGATGATGCAGATGCTGGCGCACTTCGTTTCCATGCGCACCATGAATCCATCCCACCTTGAGTTTTTCACATTCGTGCAGACGGTGCCCGAGCTGATGTCCTTCCTGCGGCCGCAAGAGTAATGTTACCGTCGCCCAAACTGACCGAGAAAGATATCGTCGAGCGCATCCTGTTCCGCGACAGTTTGATGCTAATCATCAACAAGCCGCCGGGGTTGCCGGTGCACGCAGGCCCCAAGGCAGGCGCGAACATGGAGCAGACTTTCCACTGGCTGCAGTTCGGCCTACCACGCAAGCCGGGCCTTGCGCACCGATTGGACCGCGATACCAGCGGCTGTCTTATATTAGGGCGTCACCCGAAAGCACTGACCAAGCTGGGCCGCCTGTTCCAGCGCGGGGCGATTGAAAAAACATATTGGGCCGTATGTGTGGGCGCGCCGCCAGAAGATACTGGCGTTTGCACGCTGCCACTGAAAAAGCGTAGCGACAGCAAAACCAGCTGGTGGATGGAAATTGCCAAGGAAGGCGCACAAGGCGCGATGGCGGCCGAGACGCGCTGGAAGGTGCTGGCAAAGAACGATCGCTTATCACTTGTCGAGTTTTCGCCCAAGACGGGGCGCACGCACCAAATCCGTGTGCACGCCGAAGCGCTGGGCTGCCCGCTACTGGGTGAGCCTGTATACGGCGATTTGCCGGAAGAGTTCCGCAAGGTTCCTATTCACCTGCATGCGCGTTCGGTGAAGGTGCCGTTGTATCCATCACGCGATGCGATTTTTGCCGAAGCGCCGCTGCCACCACACATGGGAGAGACGCTGAAGCACGAAGACCTGCAGTAATTACTTGGCTTTCTTCTTCTTGAAGACCATCGCACATTCCAATGTGCGGGTTGATGTCAGGCGGTCCATAAACACCGTGCCTTCGATGTGGTCGAATTCGTGCTGGATCACGCGGGCGATAAAACCTTTGAACGTTTGCGTGTGCTGGACTTCGTTTTCGTCGTAATAGCGCACGGTCACGGATGTGGGGCGTTCGACTTCGCCAAACAGGCCTGAATAACAAACGCTGCCGCAGCCTTCTGAGTAGCAATCTGTCTCTTTGCTGTATTCCAAAATCTCGGGGTTGATGAATACGCGCAGCGGGTCAGCGCCCTCATCGCGGAAATCCGTTTTGCGCAGCTCGGTAACAAAGATGCGCACGCCCTGACCAATTTGCGGGGCAGCAATGCCGACTAAGTGCGCGGGGTGCAGCGTATCGATCAAGTCTTGAATAACTTTTTTACTTTCAGCTGTGAGCGGAATAGCGACGGGCTGTGCTTTAGCGCGGATAACGGGCTCGCCAACTTGTGACAGTGGTTCGATAACGGCCATACTCAGTCTTTCGTTTTAATTGCCATTTCTTGGAACCATGCATTTAGCGCCCGCCAGCAAGCAGCGCCGCGTTCAAAAAAGTCACGCGACTTTTCTTCATTAAACCACTCAGCTTGGTAAGCGATGCTTTCTTCTTGTGTGTAAAGCTTAGTGATGGGAAAACAGTGTTTGCCATTGTCCCACGATCCGATCGCAAAGCCGAGTTTGCCAAGTGACGGCTGAAGGCTTGGGTCAAGTGCTCGCCATTCACCATCGATCATGGCTTCAACAAAGAAGTGGGTGGTTTTGATGTCAGGTGGAAGTAAATCCATAATGTGCTTTGGTACGATGGCTGCGTCCCAGCTGGTATCACCAACGCGGCCACGCACCGCGTAGCCTAGCACGCCAAGGCGCTGTAAAAGCTCGACGCCCTTGAAGTAACAGTTATTTGCCGGAGCATTGTACGCTATGGAAAGGCCATAGGGGCGGGCTTGTATTTCTTCAAAGACTTTGCGCGCGGCGGAATGATCCATAGCTTTAGTCTTTCTTGCTGCGCTGTGACAGATCGCTGATGTCGCTGGCCAGTTGTGTTAGATCCGAAATCGCATCCATAACAGCGCTGATCAATTCCTTAGCCTGGTTGGCTAGTGCTTCAGGTTCGCTTGGCTGTGTATCGGAAGGCAGCGTGCCCAGCAGACGCGCCTGACGGTTCAGCGCGCCGGTCAGTTTCTTGATTTGCGACAGGCGTGTAAGGGCAATGGTGGAATCCAGGTCGGCAGCGGGATCAAGCAGCGATTGCTCTTCGTTCGGCAGGTTTGGCGTTGTTTCACGCAGGCGCTGCAGGATAACTTCCTCAACAGACGCAGGCGCAGATTCCGGCTGGCCTGCCTGTTCAACAACTGGCTTGGCAATTGCCTGTTCAAACTGATGGAGCAGGCCTTTCAGTTCGGTTGTGAACTGTTGGTATTGCTTTTCGACGCGATCACCAAGAGCAGATTCAACTTCGGTAATGTGCTGCGGTGTAACCGAAGACAACGGAACGCCTGTCAGCACATCGCGTAGCGATTGCACCTGCTCCAGCAGGCTTGATTGTTCGTTGTTTAGTTTTTGCAGCAGTTCGGTCAGCTGGTCGCTGACAAGGCGCAGGTTGGCATCCATGCGCAGAGCGTTCATCTCGGTTGCCGCGGTGTTCTTATCTAGCGCGCCGCCAAGCTTCAGCATTACATCATCATGTAACTGGCCCAGCGGCTTTAGCTTTGAAGGCAGGTCGTGAATTTGGCCCAGCACGCCAGCCAGCGAGTCGGTCAGTTCCGAGAGCTTGCCCAGACGCTGTTGTGTTGCTGCCATTGATCCGCTTTGTAATTCGTCATTGATCTGCGATAGGCGTTCAGTTTGTGTGGCAAGGCGCAGCATCATATCTTCGCCGACCGCGACGTGTTTTGTCATGTGCGTCGTCAGCTGCTCGTGCAGGTCGCGCAGCTGTAGAGACAGAGGCGCAAATTGCTCGCTTTGACTTAGCATGGCGGTAACGGCCCGCGTCAGGTCGGTTTGCGAAAGTTCAAGACGGTTGGCCGTAGCCGATACGCGTGCGCCGGCAGCTGCCAGTTCGGCAATCGCTTCATGTCCGGCCCGCCCTTGTTCGAAGGCCTCTTCAGCCTTGGCGGCGAGACCGGCCAGCCTGTTTTCGCTTTGTGCCAGCCATGTTGAAAGGCGGGCATCATTCTGTGTTAATGCAGCGGCTGCTTCCAGAACCCGCCCACGTACGCTCTCCACTGTCTCCTGCAGCACTTTTCCACCGGCGCGCATTAGGTTTGTCGATGCGACAAGGCGTTCCGACAGGTCATTGGCTTTAGTAGCGAAGCCGCGAATGACAGCATCACCTGCCGCTGCCGTGCTCTTAATTTGTCCGCTGGCGCCTAACAGATCGCGCAGGCTGGTTTGTGCCTGGGTACCGATAAGTTGCGCGATTTCACCCATCATCTGTGCGCGTTCGGCTAGCTGTTGTGCGGCATGGCTTGTTTTTTCCTCGCCCGATGCCAGAGCATTACTGACGGCGATGATTGAATCGGTGCTTGCTTTCAGATCGGCGTACATCAGCGCTACGTTGCTGGCCAAAGACTTATTCATTTGTTCGATTGCCGACAGGGTGCCAGGTAGCTCAGCAGAGCGGATATTTGAAACAGCGTTCGCCATTTCATCAACTAGCGCCTGGAAAATAGCTCCACCAGCGCCTGTAAAGCGGATCGGCAGTTTTTCATCGCCGCGCGTGACAATAATGTCGGGCGCATGCAGTAGGCGTTGGCGCAGCATCTCCAGGGCGCGGGCAAGATCCCCTACGGCATCGGCACGGTTAACCCCCCAAATAGGAATGTTTGAATCGAGGGCCTCTTTGGCGCGCAGCGACATCAACAGACGGCGTATCGGGTCGGCGTAGCTATGGCGGGCAACCAACCAGACGCCGATGATCAGCCCCAGGCATAGAAACAGGCTGAGCCACAGCAGCGTGCCTTGTGTCTGGCCCTGTTGGCGCAAGGCGGCAAGATGTTGGCCCTGATAGGTGCGTTCAAGGCGGGCAGTTGCAGCAAGGATGTTGGCATAGACATCATCAAGCTCGGCGACGACGGCGTGATTAGCGATAGCCCCACCTGTTAGAACAAGTTCGGCGTTCGACAGCGCCTGCTTGAAAAATTTCACACCGCCCTGCAGTGACTTGATGCGCAGGTCGGCCTTGAGCGGGGCGCTGGCAGCGATTGTAATCAGGGCTTGCTCGGCATCTTCCATGTCAGCGCGCAGCCGCTGCAGGTTCTGCAGGCTGGGTTGGCTGTGGAACGTCGACAGGCTGCCAAGGAAACCATCGTAGCCGAGCGCATCTTCCAGTTTACGCGCAGCTTGTAATGGCAGGGGCTTTTCGTCCATGACGTGCAGGCGCTCTTCCGTGGCGACAAGACGCGTTTCAGTCTGATAGGCAATGATGCCGATTCCGACGATGGCCGACAGGCTGATGACAAGCAGCCAGGCAGCAGCCCGGTAGCGCTTGAAAAAGCGGGGCTTTTGGTCGGACGACGCTTGAAAATCGGCAGTAGATGGCATGCCGAATAAAATTAAGGTGTTTTGCCAGTCGGGGCTAGGGATTAGTTAGGCGAAATTTCCGCTAAAACGGGCCCTTAAATCAGCCAGAGGCGCTTGCATGTCACAGTATATCTGCTGGAGACGGGCCAGTGTTACCGGGCCGGGATGGGCAGCATCATCATTACCATGCCCCGCCGCCAGTTCGGTCATCAACAGTTCGGCAGCGAAGCGCGAAAATCCGAGATGCTCGCTAGCTGAACGGATGGCGTGACAGCGGGCCGCCAGTTCGCGGCAATCGTTAGCCGCGAAAGCAGCGGCAATCGCCGTCATATGTGTTGTCAATTCGTGGCTGAAAATACCTATCATACGCTGTGCAGCCTGTGGCCCCACATCGCTTAACAAAACCTCAAAAACGGCCGGATCGAAAACCGGCATGGCCGAGGGTTCGTGCATGGTGTCTAGGATAGGGACGTCCTTGCTAATTTCCGGTTAAGGAACATAAAAAGCCGCCTTGCGTTCTGGCAGCATTCGTCTAATTATCGCCCTAATTGTCAGCTATCTTTTTAATCAGATGAGGGGTCCCATGCACCGTTTTCTTGCCACCATGCTTATGTGTGCATTCGCCTTTACGGCGCCAGTTCAGGCTGCCCAGGCTGCGCCTGAAATGAAGTTTATCGAAGGCGTGGGGCAGAAAGCCCTGAGCGTTCTGGCCGACTCGTCTTTATCGAAAGAGCAGTCGCTGGCGGCATTCAAACAGCTTTTTAACAGCAACTTTGATTTGCAGACAATCGCCAAGTTTACCCTTGGCCGTTACTGGCGCGTTGCAACGCCTTCCGAACAAGAGGAATATCTACGCCTGTTCCGCGCCATGGTAGAAAAAATCTATACCGACCGTTTTTCTCTCTATTCAGGTGAAACATTTGAAGTTGTAAGTGCTCGCCCTGATGCCGAAAATGATACGGTTGTTCTGTCGCAGGTTGTGCGTCCGCAAGGCCCGCCGGTAAATGTTGAATGGCGCGTGCGCAAGCAAGGTAAGGCTATGAAGATTGTTGATGTGGTTGTTGAGGGCGTCAGCATGAGCGTGACGCAGCGCGCCGAATTCGCCAGCGTGATCCAGCGCGGGGGCGGTACGGTCGAGTCGCTGCTAGCGGTCATGCGCCAGCGTGCCGCCCAGCCGGTAGCGGCCCTGCCGGGAAAATCCTAGATTCTGCTAAGCTGCCGGGTATAAAACCCTGCTGCGTAAGGCTTTTGGGGGCTTAGCCCCCCTTTTTCCTATGTTTTTTTGTGTATAAGTCCAAAAATACCTGTTTACACGGGCAAAAAGCGGGTGCAACGTCGCGTGCGTACTAACTCTAACCCAAAGGGGGCCTTTTAATGGCTACGACAACGAAAACCCCGACGGCTCCGACCGTCACGCTGAAGCAAATCGCCGCAGAAATCGCTGAAAAGCATGAGCTGCCGAAGAAGACGCTGAATGCGATCATGGAAGAACTGGTGAATTGCCTGACCAAGAACCTGAAGAAGGGCAACCGCATCCGCATCGCGTCGATCGGTATCCTGCAGGTTCGTAAGCGCGCTGCCCGCATGGGCCGCAACCCTGCAACGGGCGAAGCCATCAAGATTCCGGCGAAGAAGAAGATTGCCTTCCGTCCGGCAAAGGAACTGAAGGAAGCTGTTGGTAAGTAATTGCCACACTGTTTCTACAGACAGAAACCCCCGCGAAAGCGGGGGTTTTTTGTTGAAAAAAGCACAATTCTGACCCAGCCAGAGGGTGACTTTCATAATGGTTATGCTATCCATGGTGGCATGATCAAACGTTCACTTCTTCTTGGTTGCCTGCTGGTCAGCGCTTGCGCCACAGACACCACAATGTCATCCGCTATCCAGCCCGACGTTCCAGCGACGGTCGACAAGGTGACTGTGCCGAACAATGTTCTGATGCCGCGCGGCATTTATATCGGTGAGGCATATGAGTGTAATAAGAAGAACGTGAACATTATTCGCTATCGTGCCGACAAGACTCTCGACATGTGCACGCCGACCGGTTGGGCGCCGATCGTAATTGAAGGCGACAGCCGCAATCAAACGAAAGCCGGCCGCTGATGTTGCGCTACGTCGTTCTCGCCCTTCTTCTTATGCTGGGAATGACAGCGCCCGCATCGGCGCAAACAAATTCGTGTACGCTGGTTAACACAGGCGCATATCAGGATTTCACACTGTTCAGCGACCCATGCAAACGGGTAACGAATAACTCGGGCACAACGGTTTGTGTCACTACAGCCGACGCCAGCATGTGGAGCAGTTTCTGGAATAATCCCCCCAGCGGCGTAACGGTTACGTCGTGTTCGGCCTGCGGCACAAACATGGTTTCATCAGGTGGTTATTGTTATGTGTGGGGCGGGCAAAGTGCGTCCTGTGATACGGCTTGCGCCAGCTATGGCGGTTGCCATTTGACGGGCACGCGTGCAATTGGCAGTTCCGGCACTGATGCGGCTTGCCAGGCGGTCGCTGCTGCTTTTTACCCGACGTATACATGGGGTGGTAATGGAACAACCGCCGTCATCGGATGCAATTCATACACAGATAAATACGGCACCACGGCCTATCGCTGGACCGGCACTACAACGTGCGCGGCGACTTACAGTATGTATTCACGCTTTTGTGCTTGTAACAATGCCGGCGCGTCGTGCACGCTGCCGTGGGGCGGCACATTGGCGCATGGATCAAGCGTGACGGCGTATCAATATGCATGCGGCAGCGGTTGCCCCAGCGAAACACGCACCTGCACCGATGGCACATTGAGCGGTTCTTATACCAACAGCTCATGCGCGGGTTCATGCTCCAGCTGCACCCTGCCGTGGGGCGGCAGCATTAGTCACGGAGCATGCACCACCGCCTATACGGCCTCTGCTGCAAATAATTGCAGCGGCTGCTGCTGTGACTGTAGTCAGTTTGAAGAGACGCGATGCTGTGATAACGGCACCTTAAGCGGCAGTGGTAACAATGCAAGCTGCAGTGATATATGCATACCCTGCTTTACTGCTGATACTGAAATTACAATGGCGGATGGCAGCAAGAAGCCTATCAGTCAGCTGCGCGTTGGCGACAAGGTGCGCGGTGCCAAGGGTATCAACACAGTACAGCGTGTGGCAACACCGCTGGTTAATAAGCCGATCTACGCTTTTAACGGCGGCAAGGGGTTTGTGACGGCCGGCCACCCGTTCATGACGCGCGATGGCTGGAAAGCGATTGATCCGCTGCATACGCCAAACGAAGGGCATGGTGTAAAGACGTCGAAGCTTGAAATCGGTGACGAAATCCTGCGGGAAGATGGCGCCACTCTGAAAATCGACAGCATCGATGTGAAGGGTAATGGGAAGCGCACCGTCTATAACCCGAGCGTTGACGGTGACAACACCTACTACGCCAACGGGTTGTTGGCCCACAACAAAGATGCGGAGTGCTTCTAACAGAAATGACAAAAGCGGTTTTATCGTAATGAGGTTTCATGCAACTTAAGACCTTGCTGCTTTCGCTCTTCTTCATGTTGCTTATGCCGGGACTCGGTCATGCGCAAATTTCCTATGAAAACCCTACTGTATATACATTCACATCGGGGCTCACAAAAAAACAGACCGCGAGGGCCACGGGCGGAACAAAAATTTTAAATGATGATGTTTTGTTACGCATTGAAGGGCCGGCAAAAAGAATTAGGGTTTTGCGTTCTGGCGTTCAGCCTCGTTATTCAGAAGATGAGCTGATTTCTTTGCTGCCGATGTCGCTAAAAGAACTGATGGCAAAGCCATTCGCCATTCGCCTGATGGACCTTGACCATGTTCTTGCAGAGGGTGACAAAATAAAGCTGACATTCATTTATGAAAAGCTGCCCCCACAAACCGTGGAGTTTTCTGTGGTGTCTGTTGATGACATGCGCGCGAAGGCTGAGAAGGAAGAAGAAGCCAAAGCCGCGCCTGCAGCAAAGCCATAAGACCAGTATCGTATGGTTCGCCGGATAAAGCTTTTCCTTCTTATCCTTTTACCTTTTCTTGCGTTCGGTATCTCGCAGCGTGATTGGCTGTTTGTGGCGCCTGATATTCAGATCGTGAAAAAGCCATCGGTGCGCTTGCTGTATATTGATCATGCCGGGCCGTATGAAAAAGTGCCAACCGCGCTGGTGCCGTTTATCGCGGCCTATCGCAAAGCGCGCATCCCCTGCAAGAATATGGCGGCGCAGTATCTTGATGATCCACGCACGTTTATGAGCGATAGCCTGCGCGCCCGCATCGGCTGTGTGCTGGATTTCTTCCCGGCGCAGCCGCCGAAAGGCATGAAGACCATCACGATCCCCGGCGGGACGTTTGTGCGGATCGAGCGCACAGGCAAGGGCTGGCCGCGCCAGTGGCGCGACTGGTGGCTGGCCGAGAGGTACGCAGAGGAAAATGGCTGGCAGCCCACCGCTGGTGTGCTTGAAAATTATGACCTGTCTATCCAGCGGCGTGGTTGGGTCGAGATGTTAATGCCTGTCAAACGCGTTAAGTAGAGCGCGTAACGCTTAGCCGGACATTGAAAGGGATAAGTCGCAGAATAAACGGCAACGCCAGCGAGCTGGCCAGTGCAAAAGCCGTGTAAGCAATAACCCCGTCACGACCCGGCATGATCTGGTTGACATGCTGCGCTGCTATCACCAGCAGCGACGTTTGGTACAGGTAGATCCACAGGATATTGCGGCTGATGGCCACGATATATGATTTTTCGGCTCCCATGCGCGCCAGCCAGTATGATACAGGTGCCATCAGGCAGAACACGCCGACCACCATCAGTGGGGCTGACGGGCTGCGGTTAAAGAAAGCAGCTGATGTGAACGAGTGATCGCTGAACGTGACGAAGAACAGTGGGCCGTAATAGCGGAAGAAGAATACCAGCAGCGCGGCACCTATCAGGAACAGAGATATCATAAAACGCGGCGAGGCATTCTTGCGTACAATAAGATCATAAATCAGGAATCCGGCCATAATGCACCCGGCCCACGGGAACAGCGGCCAGATGTGGCCGCCGGTCATGGTTCCGATAGCCGCGCCAAGCGGCAGCAGGCTGAGTGAACGCAGGGTTAGATGAGTTGTCGGCATATAGGCTATCAGTAGGCCTATGATGCCTATACCCAGCAGCGCAACCGCCAGCGAAGTGCGTACCCTGTAGCGCTGTGTGATAGCGGGATGGCGCACGATACTGCGGACGATAAGCAGCACGATAAAGGCCGTGATAACCGATAAGATGGCGCCTGCCAGCCAATCCAGTGAATCCGGCGGTACAGGTATCTGTGTTTCGATGGGGGCCAACATGTCAATCAAGAATGGCGTGACAAAGATAATGGCTAGCGCGATGGACCACAACAAAGGAATTGAAAAGCGGGCAATGGCCAGCGTAAGTAACACGGAAACCGCCACAAGATGCAAGACATCCCACATGAAGAAATGCCCGGCCTGCCACATCAGCGCATGCTTGGTTGACTCAATGAGTGCCAGAACCAGCATTGTCCACCCGATAGCAGACCAAGGAATGTTGATAGCCCGATTTTGCATAGTGTCGACTTGAGTCGTAAGACGCAGCACGGCGCCGGCGGTCATCGGCAGGGCCAAAACTAATGCGCCCATAATCATGCCGATATAATCCTGCCAGTTGATAAGGTTGCGCAGGTGGATGACCTGCGAGTGGATCAGCCACATGTAACTATGGGCCAGTATCTGCATCGTGATGGCGAATGCCTTCAGGATGTGAACACCATAAGTTTCCTGCGGGTTAGGCAACGCTGACGGCATAGATGTATCCATTATCAAGTGTGCCAACGGTCCAACTGTTCTTGGGGGCATTGGCCGGCTGGCGGCGACCATCCATCTTGAACTGTGCTTCGCGCAGACACCACAATTCCCAGGCGCGCTGGCGGCGTGCGGCGCCTTCCATGGTTTCCAATGCTTTATTATCGCTCTCGTTAAAAAGCCGGCGTGCGATAGCGCAGATATCAACGTTTGCATCAGGGCGTTGCAGGTCAACGCCGATTGAAGTGCCGGTGTCAGTAAGACCAATTAGGATCTGGCCATGAGAGTGTGAAAGGCTGAAACTAATGGGGCTGCCGGACAGATGCGGCTTGCCTTCGGCTGAAAGAGCGATGGCGATATGCGGGGCGGGGATGCCTAGTCGTGCTGCAAGCTGCTGGCGCAACAGGGCGCGGCTACACAGGAAAGTATGCGCGCGTTCGGGCGACTGCATACCTTGCGCTCGGGCGATTTCTTCTGGCGCTACGCACTCATTCCACGCCAATGCCGCGGCTGGCTCATCGTGAAGAAAGAGAGTAGCGTTCTTAAAGTTCCACGACTTTGTCATGGTAACCAAGGCGGTATTGTTCATTCGGGATATAGCTAGCGCTACGCCTGCCAACTGCGATTCCCATCACAGGGATGGCGTCGCCCGGCAGTTTAAGAAATTTACGCACACGCACGGCGTCAAAGCCTTCCATCGGGCAGGAATCGTAACCCTGCGCAGCCAGCGCCAGCATGAATGTCTGGCAGGCCAGGGCCGTACTTTTGACAGCGACTTCGCGCAGGCGTCGCTTGAAAAAACCACTGCGGGGTACCGGTCTGGCAAACCCAACCAGCCATGTAACCATGGCTTTGGCAAACCCCTGCAGGCCCAGAAAGCCACGTTCATAATTAAATGGTATGCGCTTGGTGTGATAATCAACCAGATAATCATAATGGGGTGGCCGCGCATCATGCAGGCGGGTAATCAGCTTGTTGTTGATTTGTTTCCATAAGTCAGGGCGTGCCACGGCGATGATGATTTCCTGGCACGTCATCACAGGTACCTGCTTTAGGAAGCATATGCGGGCCTCGTCAAGATTTTCTGTTACACGAAAAAACTGCCAGTGCTGCAAGTTTGATGAGCTGGGGGAAAGAAAGGCCAGATCGAAAGCCTTGCGGACCACGCTTTCAGGCACCCGGGAACGGTCGAACACGCGGATGCTGCGGCGCGTCGTCATCAGTTTTTCGAAGACAGAGATGGGGGTCGGGGATTCGTGGTTGTTCATGGCCTCTGTTTTAGCATGCCTAAAAGCCGCTTAAAACAACGTATTTGCGATATATTCAGGGTATATTCGGCTTGCTTTGGGCGGCCCATTATTGCACATTTGCCGCATGCAGAACGACCAGACGGAAATTGTTATTGTCAGCATGGGCGCGATGCTGCCAGGGGCCGACACGGTTGACCAGTTCTTCGATAATATTATGGAAGGCCGGCGCTATACGCAGCCGCTGACAAACTTGCCTGATGCTGCGCTGCGCCAGGATTATACAGTTGTTTATGATCGCGACCGGACGGTGCGCGACCGATCGTATACACTGATGGGTGCGCCACTCGATCGTCGTAAGCTGGTGATGTTGGCGCAAAAGTTGGGATTACCGTTGGAAGATAACTTTCTTCTGCATGTGCTGCTGGTTGAAGTTGTGCGCCAATGTGTGCAGGATCGTCTGCCCGCCGATGCGCTTGCTGAAACAGATCTTATTCTGGGTCTTATCAATCCGCCATCTGAGGCTGTGAGCGTGTATTATGACCGCATACGTCGACGGTTCGCCAAACAGGGCGCCGGCGAAGCTCTAGAGCTAGAGCTGCAGCGCCAGCAGCCGCTGCGTCGTAATGAACTGTCAATTCTTTCTGTTATCGCTGAAAAAGTACGTGGTTATTTCCGTTTGGGTGGCCTCGCATTGCTGACAGATGCGGCATGTGCGTCATCGCATGCGGCACTATATACAGCAGTGCTGCGCCTGCGTGAAGGATGCGCCCGCTATGCAGTTGTGGGTGGTGGGGAAGATGGTCTTGGTAATGTTAATCCTCTGATTGGGTTTTCGCAGCTGGGCGTTCTTGCTGAAAACCATCCTGTGCCTTTCGATCGCAAAGCTGACGGAATGGTGATTGGTGAAGGCGCCGCGGCGTTCCTTTTGACAACAAAAGCGGAAGCTCAGCGTGCAAAGCTCCCTATTCTGGCCGTTATCAAGGGTATCGGCGCATCCAGCGACGGCAAATTCGGCGGCCTGACAGAGCCAACCATGCCCGGTCAGATTTTATGCTACGAGCGTGCCTACGGCAAAAACGTGCCGACACATATGACGTTTCTGGAAGCCCACGGAACCGGAACCAAGGTAGGAGATCGTGTTGAATTGGATTCGATGACCCGCTTTTTTGCCGGACAGACAACACCTATCGGCTCCGCCAAATGGAGCGTTGGGCACACGATGGGTGCGGCGGGCGCCGTGGGCTTGTTACGCGCATTGGGTATCATGCAGCGGCACACATTGCCGCCGCATCCTTACTTTGAGGCTTATCCGGCAAACAAGAATGTGACGTTGGTAACTCATACATCATCTCGGCCCGTCAAAAAGACAGGGCCGATGAATGTCGGCATTTCCTCTTTCGGATTTGGCGGGGCAAACTTCCACGTATGGCTACAAGAATACGTGGAAGGTGCTGCGGTGTTACCAGCGCCGGCGTCCCAGACACATGATGTCGTACTATGTGCCATGGCAGAAGCCGATGTGAAAGAAGTGCCCAATCTTTTCCGTCAGACAGCGTACCGCATGCCGCCCAAGGCATGGCCCTTTATCGACAAGATGCAGCTGTTGGGTGTTTTACTGACCGAAAAGCTGCTGCGTGAACAGGGCATTGATATGGCAGCGCTAGACCGGGATAGCTTGCACGTTTTTGCTGGATCAACGCAGCCTTTGGAGTTGCAGCGGGAGCTGATTGAACGCCTTGTTACTACTTATGCGCAGCAAGTGGTCGATCGGCAAAGCCCGGGCACAACAGAAACAATACCTGTCAATGATATTGTGGAGATGAATGATCAGTCGATGCTGGGAACGTTGAACAGCCTTATTGCATCTCGTGTGACCAAGGCTTTTGATCTGCGCGGCATGAATATGAATGTTGATGCCGATTTCGCTTCGGGTCTTGTTGCGCTGGATGTGGCGCGTTCGGCGTTGCGTGTATCGTCAGGCGCGGCGCTGGTGTTCGACACTGTTAAGAAGCTTGAGCAGCCCGACTGCAATCTGAGGGGTGTTGCCATGCGTTGTATGCTGGTGGCCAGCTTGCCCTATGCGCTGGAATACAATCTGCCTATTCTATCGACCGTCCAGCCGCTTGAAATCCAGCGAGGCCTGCATGTTGCGGCCTAAGCCAAATGAAAACCCGGCGGTTGGCACCGCTACAAACTTGTTGCAGGCAAACGATATCCACGGTGCCTGCTATACGACGTTGCTGAGGCCTTATGAGGGCGTTAGTTTTGCCAGCAAATGCTTCGTTTTCCCGGGGCAAAGTTCGGCGCAGCCCGGCATGGGGAAGGCCGACCTTAAGCGTTTTGAGGTTTTGCAGCGCCGCTTTGCAGTCGCCGATGAACTGGCGGCGGCGCGCAGTATCCCGCCACCATCGCTTTTTATCAACGACCCCGAGCTTATTCCGCCGGAACACAGCACAGCTCTACAGTGTCTGGCGCTGCTGACAATCAGTATTGGGATGTTCGAAGTTCTGGTACTTTCGGGTGAGCAACCAGCGCTGCTGACCGGCCATAGTTTTGGCGATTATGCCACCCTTGTGGCTGCCGGTGTTGTACAGTTCGAGGATGTGTTCGACATTGTTCTCGAACGCGATCGCGCTTGCCGTGCAGCAGGACAGCCTGGCGTAATGATTGCCGTCAATGCCGGAACAGAAAAACTGTCTGCCATGATATCGTATATTGCAAATACGAATAGTCCGCGTCAGACAGTGTTGTCAGTGCCCGTCGATGCTGCACGCGGCGTTTTGGAGGACCTGCGACGCTCGCGTATCGCCGCCATTCAGCTGGGTAATATACCACAAGCATACCACTCACCTTTGTTAACCAAAGCGGCACAACAGCTGCAGGTGTATATACAGAGTCGTAACTTCAAGTATGCGCCGCCTCAGGTTCCATTTCTTGCCTCGGTTAACGGGATAATCATAGACAGTAACAATTTCTCAGTATCCGCTGTAAATGATATTCTGATACGACAACTTACCGCGCCTGTTGATTTCGTATCGCAAATTAAAGCAGTCATACAGTCCGGCTGTCATAATTTCATCGAGTTAGCTCACCATAAAACATGCACATCATGGATCAAAGATATTCTGGCTGATACGCAGCATAAAATATCTGTGCCAAAAGCATTGGCGCCGCTATCCGCTTCTGACGCACCTAAAGAGCCCTCGCGCACTTATGATAAGAAGTTGGTCGGGTTTCTAAACAAGATTGTTTCATCGGTTACAGGCTATTCAATTACTGATATTTCGCTGGCCAATAACTTTCAGGAAGATCTGGGCATCGACTCGATCAAAAAAGCGCAGATTGTGCTTAACTTTCTTGAATCACAGGGCGATATCGGCGCCAATTTGCAAGATGGCGTTGTCATGAACCAGATCCGCACGATTGAAGATGTCCTGGCATGGTATGCGGCGGGCAAAGATACGGTGACGGCGCGCGCCGCTGGGCCAGGATTGTACAATCTATTCCAGCCGACATGGGAAGCCAAAGAGATTGATGAAGCCGACCGCCTGCTGGCGATACCGGTAACATCATATAAATGGTTGAAGTTAAGCGAAGTGAGAAGGCTGCCTGACGTGCTGGCTGGTGGTAGCAATGAAGCGATTATCTTTTATGATGACGGCACGCCGTTTGACTTTGAACCATTTCTGCATGTATTCCAACAAGCGTATGAAGACCTTAAGCGTCTGCCTCACGCATTTTGTCTGGCGCTGGTAATCGACGATACTTCAGTGCCACATGTACAGGGGTTGGAAAGTTTCTTTAAAGCTGTTGCGCTTGAGATTGATTTCTCGTGTCGCATTTTCCGCTTTGATAAGTTTAACAAAGATACCGCAGCTCCCCTGATCATGGATGAGCTGGCGCTGCCGCTGTTGCACACCGTGCGGTATACGGCTGGCCGCCGCCAAGTATTACAAATGCGCGCCCTTGAACGCCAGCAGCCGGTACTGGCCCCTGGTGTTGTGGCGGCTATTGGCGGATCACGCGGTATCACACGCGAGATTCTGAAGACACTGATCAGCAACGGCACGCAGCATATCTATGTGATGGGCCGCCGCCCTGCATCTGATGTTGAAAAAGATCTACAACCGCTACGTCAACCGGGCGTTACGGTGACGTATTACGCGGGCGACAGTGCCGTGCGCGCCGATTTGGACGCTTTTGTTGCGTTAGCGTTGAAGAATCACACAGCAATTGATCTTTTCATTCATGCCGGCGGCGTTGAAGTGTCAGCGTTGGTGACGCAGCAGTCGCCACTGGCTGTTTCTTCGCAGATGTTGGTGAAAGTGAATACGACGCAGCATCTGGTAGAAATACAGAAAACGCTGTCGCTTAAAAGAGTCGTTTGTTTTACATCAGTTGTGGGTGAATTCGGTGGCCCCGGCCAGTCGGTTTACGGGTATGCCAACCACGTTATGAATTATCTTTGCGCTGCGGCTAACGCGGCTGGGGGTAATTTCCAGTGTATTGCCTGGCCTGCATGGAACCGTGTGGGTATGACGGCAAACGAAGAGACCTACCGCCAGTTACTGCTGGCAGGTTACCGTTTCCTTGACGCGCCTGAGGGTTGCCAGCTATTCATGATGGCGTTGGCCAGCGATGCACACCGCCTTGTATGCATTGATCCAGGCTCGCAGATACATACGATTGTGCCGTTGGCTTCGTCGCGTGCGCTGCGCACGGTATTCCCTGAGCAGGACTTGCTGCGCTTCCCGATCCACCTATCACACTGGACGCTAAATAATCTGCCCGATATGCGGGACCATGTGGTGCTGGACCAGCCGGTTGTACCGATGGCGCTGAGTATTGCGATGTTCTTTTATGTTGGTTTTTTTCGCACGGGCGTTGTTTGTAAATTGGAAGATGTGAAAGCGCTATCGTTCATGCTGCTACACCAGAAAGATTCGCCCTATTTTATTG
>JBFWRI010000029.1:0-22594 GCA_050248995.1 Bdellovibrionales bacterium | reverse complement strand
CACCGGCCGCTTTGGGCCCTACCTGAAGTGGGGCAAGATCATGGCGACCGTACCAAAGGAAGACCGTGATGGAACGCTCAGTCTTGAACGCGCAGTCGAGATTCTGGCAGCGAAAGCCGAGAAGGGTGGCAGCGGCAAAGGCAAAGCGACAAAATCCAAGAAATCAGCTAATGATGATATGAACACAGAAAGTAACGACAGTGGCAAAGAAGCCAAAACAACCAAGAAACCGGCCGCAGGGAAAAAGCCCGCAAAGGCCACACCAAAACCCAAGAAGAAAGCCTGACGGCCCGCACCGCCGCCGCCATGAACTGCCGACAGTTGTTGAACTTGAAATCACCGGCGTTGACCGCGACGGTGAATTCGAGGCGCGCATTGTCGACTGGGACGGCGATCAGCCGCGCCTGCTGGTCACAGGTCGTCGCGCCGCTGACTTGAAGCGCGGCAGCCACGCACTAGCCAAGCTGACGCCGGTTGCCGACGGCCTGTTTAGTGCGCTTGTTGTACGCAAGCTGGATATCGAAACCGTGCGCGCGCTGGGCGTGTTCCGCAGTACGCGCGAAGGCGGCCGTGTCGAGCCGACTGACAAACGCGCGAAAACCGAATTCTTTGTGCCGCAGAAATACAGCATGGGTGCCGAGGATGGCGAACTGGTGCTGGTTGAGGTGCAGGCATCAACGCGGCTTGGTCTGCCCGAGGCGCGCGTGGTCGAAAAAGTCGGGCGAATCGATCAGCCGAAGGCGTTCTCGCTGATATCAATTTATGAAAACAGCATCCCGGTTGAATTTCCTGAAGGCGCTGTGGCGCAGGCGAAAGCCGCAAAACCCACCGGCCTTGGCGGGCGCACGGATTTGCGCGATATCCCGCTGGTAACGATCGATGGCGAAGACGCGCGCGATTTCGATGATGCTGTGTATGCCGAGCCTGACGGTGATGGCTGGCGCCTGCTGGTTGCGATTGCCGACGTTGCACATTATGTCACACCACACAGTGACCTTGATGTCTCAGCGCAGGATCGCGGTAACAGTGTTTACTTCCCCGATCGTGTAGTGCCGATGCTGCCGGAAGAGCTGTCGAACGACCTGTGTTCGCTGCGCCCGAATGTCGAGCGTGCCACGATGGCTGTGCATTTATGGATTGATAACAAAGGCCACTTAACGCGCTGGCAGTTCGTGCGCGGGCTGATGAAGTCAGCGGCGCGCCTGACGTACACACAGGTGCAGGCCGCCATCGAAGGCCGGTTTGATGAAACTACCAAGTTACTGTGGGACCCGATTTTAAAAAACCTGTATGACGCCTACCAAACCATGCGCAAATACCGGCGCGAACGCGGCGTGCTGGAACTGGCGATCCCAGAATACAAGGCGAAGATCAGCCCTGAAGGTAAGGTACTGGCGATTGAAAGGCGCATGCAGCAGGAAGCCAACCAGCTGATTGAAGAATTCATGATTACGGCCAATGTCGCGGCGGCCAGCGCGCTGGAAGGCACGAATATGTGCGTGTACCGCGTGCACGATACGCCCAGCGATGAAAAACGCGAGATGCTGGGTGACTTTCTGGATAGTCTCGGGCGCCCGCTGCCAAAGGGCCAGCGTCTAACCTCTGCGGGATTGGCGCAAATTCTGGAACGTTTCAAAGATACGCCCGAAGCGCCGCTGGTACATGAAATGATGCTGCGCAGTCAGGCGCAGGCGCTGTATTCGCCCGATAATATCGGCCACTTCGGGTTGGCGCTGGAAAAGTACGCGCACTTCACATCGCCTATCCGCCGTTATGCCGACCTGCTGGTGCACCGTGCGCTAATCAAGAAGCACCGCTTTGGCGATGACTTCCTGCCGCAGGACCAGCAGGAGAAGCTGGCCGATATTGCCGAGCATATTTCGCAAACCGAACGGCGGGCTTCGCAGGCCGAGCGCTCGGCCACAGAACGCTATATCGCCGCCTATATGAGCGCGCAGGTCGGGGCGACATTCGGCGCTACCATCAGTGGCGTCACAAGTTTTGGTATTTTCGTGCGCCTGCGCGATACGGGCGCCGACGGGCTGGTGCCTATGCGTGCGCTGGCCGGCAATCGCGGCAATGATTTCTTTGTGCACGATGAAGGTGCGCAGACGCTGACCGGCCGCCGCACCGGCCTCGTGTACCGTCTGGGCGACCCGGTTACCGTGCAGCTTCGTGAAGCCAATGGCCTAACCGGCCGCATGTTGTTTGACCCTGTTATTCCTGAAGAGTCGTCGCCCCGAGGGCTCAAAAAGTCCTTTAAGTCCAAGGAATTAAAAAGAAAACGGGATCGCGAAGGAAGCCCGCCGCGCGGTAAGCGGCGGTAATTTCCTTGACTTTAGGGCCCCCGCTCGGCATTAAAGCGGCCTGTTTTGTTTCAGAATTAAGGGTTTAAGCGATGGCAAAGAAAAGCAACAAGGACAATCTGGTACGTCTCGTCAGTGCGGCGGGGACCGGCTATTCCATCGTGCGTAAAAAGAACCCGCGCAAGACGGAAAAGCTGAAGCTGCGTAAGTACGATCCGTTCACACGCAAGCACGAAGACTTCGAAGAGAAGAAGCTGCCGTCGCCTAAGAAAAACTAATTTCCATGGAATGGTTTGAAGTTGTCGGCTTGCTGGGATTTGCGCTTAGCATCGGCGCATTTGCTCGATTACAGTGGCGCCGTGATTTTGCAAAGACTTTTACTTATTCAGCTGTCAACTTTATCTCAGCAATTCTTGTCGGCGTTACGTTTGCATATCAATGGAACACAGCAACGTTTGTAGGGAATACGGCGTGGGGTATTATTAGTGTTTATGGCTTGTGGCGTTGCTTTAAATACTGGCGTCGTGGTGAGCAAGCGCCGTACTAGCCTTCGCCTCTTCAGTTTAAATACGCGACTTGATCAGTTCCGGATTATCGCGCCACGCCTTGACCATCGTCTGCGCGCGCGTCTGTGTCAGGCGGTCGAAGGCCTGAAGGGCGCTATCCAGCACTTTGGGGTTAAGCACCTTGCTAGTGCTGCGGTTGGCGTAGGCCAGCATGAAGGTGGATGCGAAGTAGGCTTTCTCCATGCCGATCGCGCGGCACATCACCGCCAGCAGCTGGCCGGTCTTTTCCTCGAAGCATTGTTTGGTCAGCGCATATGGCATCTTGATCAGTTTTGCCAGCAGCGCCGTGAACAGCGGTCCTGAACGCAGGCGCAGCACCTGCACCAGCAACTGTGAACTAATGGCGTTGCGGTCTGCAAGCCACGCGGCGACGTGCTCAGCTTCTTTCTCGGTCGGTTCATGATCGCGGAAACGCTGCAACATCTGTTCGATCAGGGGCTGCAGGCCCGCCTTGATTTCGGGGCCGACAAAGCCAAAGCGCTCCAGCACGGTCTGGCGGAGTTCTTTTGGCAGCCACCACATCAGCTTGGTGGCATCGTTAGCGGTGAATTCAGGTCGCTCAATCAGCGGCAGGCGCAGCTGTGCGACATGCTGGGCAAGCTCAGTACATTTTTCAACCGACTTGCGCGACAGTTTGGCGCCAAAGTTTTCAAGCAATGTTTCGACAACCTCGGGGTTGCCTGTTACAACAAGCGCGTCGGCGACAGCCTGGCTGACGGCCTCACGGCCGGCAACAGCAATCTGGTGCGGCGTCGACTCCATGCCGATAACCTGCAGCAGATCGTCATCGGTCAGGGCGGGTGATTGTTTGAGAATGGAGCGGGCGATGTCGATATTATCCATCGCCAGTTTCTGCGCCACGTTACGCGGCAATGCGGTGCTACTAGCGGTACGTTCAGCGAAAACGCGGCGTATATCAACCGGGCAGTTGCCGGCGCATAGTTCATCGATGAAAGCGGAAAGCTGCGCTGTTTCTTCGGGACTCAGGTTGGCGTTGGTTGTAATGAAGGTATCAGCCAGCGCTTCGGCAAGACGAATGCGTCCCGAATGACTTCGATCGCGTGCAAGATCAATTAAACCCATAACGTAATCCAGCATTTTCGGTCGCCCCCGAAACCCCTGTCAGCAAATTTCCCAATAAAACCGCATTTCCGGCCCATCTTGCCGCCCGATTATCTAAAATTTTATTAAATATCCCAAAGACCATTATAAAGGCGTAACGTTAAAGATATATTCATTGCGATCATCTATAGTGGCGACAGTGGGATTCTAAGGTTTTCCGGGGTGTTTTGCATGACTGTTGGTACAGTCCAGTATCAGAGTGTACAGAACTTTACACAATCGCAAGCGGGGGCGCCGCCACCTGCAGCCGCTGCTTTCGAGGCGCGGAATGTCAGTGTCGGCGTGACACAGACGGAAGCCGCAGTGCGAGCGCCTGATAATACAAACAAGAACCAGGAAGCGCGTGAAGCGCGACGCGAGCGCGTTGACCGGGATGACCGTCCGCGCAGCGGGCCCCGCGGCCAAAACGTCGATATCAGCGTTTAATCTGTCTAACTTACTGAGCTTGAACGATTTATGGCTGTGGATGAATTCGTTTCCACGCACCGGTTAAATCTGTTATGGTCCTGCCTGCGATGCCAAGTCCGCTGTGAGCGCGTCTTGAAAGAGACAGGCTCCCCACCGGTGCGCCGAAGGGCGCGATGAAATAAAGGTGCAGAAGGACTTGCTGGCATAAACCCTTTGCGCGGCTGCGCGGGTGCTGTGGACTTGGGCCGGGATGTTTTTAGCGAACAGTCTTTGGCAGCGATTTCTTTGACCAGCACACCATCTGCCGATCGCGCGTGAACATAGGACGTGGCCCGACGGGCGCATGCATCGCTGCGACAGTCTGCCGAAAATCGTCCGCTATAGGATACACCATGCCCAAGCGCATGTTGATCGACGCGACTCATGCTGAAGAGACGCGTGTTGCGGTGGTTGATCACCACCTGCGGCTGGAACACCTGGACATTGTCCATGCCGGCCGCGAGCCCCTGAAGGGCAATATCTATCTGGCCAAGGTCAAGAGGATCGAGCCGTCATTGCAGGCGGCGTTCGTCGAATATGGCGGCAACCGCCACGGTTTCCTGCCGTTCGCCGAAATCCATCCCGACTATTTCCGCATCCCGGTTGCCGACCGCGAGGCGTTGATGCAGCGTATCGCCGCGGCCGAAGCACGACTTGAGCAAGGGGAAGACCCGCTGCCGCATATTGCGCAGGCGATTGAAGAGCAGGCCGCTGCCAGTACCGACCCCTTCCAGCCGATTGTGTTGGATGATAGCGGCGGCTTCGGCGCCACGCTGGATACCGGCCTTGTCAAGCTGACCGACGCATCGGAAGCACCGTTGGATGATGCTGAGAATACTGCAGCCGACAATTTGCAGGCCGTGACGGCCTTGCCGCTGGAAGTAGATGATAACGAAGACGCTCTGGACGAGGATGTCGGCGAAGACGACGTCGAAACGCCGGACGCCGACGTTCCGGCGGTAGCCAACAGTAACTATGAAACTGTCGGCGGCGGCGAAGACGAGATGGGCGAAATGCGCCAACGCATCCGCCGTCAGTTCCTGCGCAATTACCGTATCCAGGAAGTCATCAAGCGCGGTCAGGTCATGCTGATCCAGGTTGTGAAGGAAGAACGCGGTAATAAGGGCGCTGCACTGACGTCATACTTGTCGCTGGCCGGCCGTTACAGCGTGCTGATGCCAAACTCGGACAAGTCGGGCGGTGTCAGCCGCAAGATCAGCAACATGGGCGACCGCAGGCGTCTGAAAGAAATCATTGATATGCTGGAAGTTCCGCAGGGCATGTCAGTTATTTTACGGACGGCCGGCCTTGAGCGCACGGAAGAGGAAATCAAGCGCGACTTCGATTACCTTGTGCGCTTGTGGGACCAGATCCGCGAGGATACATTGGCATCAACCGCTCCGGCGCTGATTTACGAAGAAGCTAATCTGATCAAGCGCGCCATCCGTGACTATTATTCACGCGACACCGACGGTATCGTTGTGGAAGGTGAAGGCGGTTACAAACTGGCTACCGATTTCATGAAAATCCTGATGCCGGACCATGTAAGCCGTGTTGTGCACTACAGTGACCCGAACGTATCGCTGTTTTCGCGCTACCAGATCGAGAACCAGATCGAGCGGCTGTATCAGCCGGTCGTGCAGCTGAAAAGCGGCGGCTATATCGTTATCAACCCGACCGAGGCGCTGGTGGCGATTGATGTTAACTCAGGCCGCGCCACGCGTGACAGGCACATCGAGGAAACGGCGCTGCGTACAAATCTAGAGGCTTCGGATGAGATCGCGCGGCAACTGCGCCTGCGTGATCTGGCCGGCCTTGTGGTCGTCGATTACATCGATATGGAAGATTACAAGCATAACCATCAGGTGGAACGCCGCCTGAAGGAAGCCATGCGTTTTGACCGTGCGCGCCTGCAGATCGGCCGCATCTCACCGTTCGGATTGCTGGAGTTATCGCGCCAGCGCTTGCGCCCGTCGCTGCTGGAAACCAACTATGAAAAGTGCTCGCAGTGCGGTGGCGCCGGCCATGTACGCTCGACCGACAGCGCGGCTTTATCGGTATTACGCGCGATCGCCGAAGAAGGGCTCAAGCAAAAGGCGACCGAAATCGCCGTATTTGTACCAACCCCGATCGCGACGTACATCCTTAATCACAAGCGCACTGCAGTCGAAGGGCTGGAGCGTCGCTTTGGTCTCAACGTGTTCTTCAAGAATGACGACAAGCTGGCGATTGCCGAACACCGGATCGAACGCTTGAAGGCGCGCGAAGGCGAGCCTTTGGTGAAGGCGCCCGAAACAACATCACCCGGCAAGATATTCAGCGAGCATGCCGCACAGCTTGGCCTGCAGCCGCTGTCGGCTGAAGATTTGGTTGGTGCCGACATAGCAGGCCCCGCCGCCGATGATGAAGAAGGCGGTAGCCGCCGTGGTCGCCGCGATCGCGGGCGCCGCGATAAACGCCGCCGCGGCCGCAATCGCAATGATGGTGTCGATGCAGCAAGCGCTGCAGATGACGCCGGTTCTGCGAAGGAAACAGAAGTCGCAAATGCGGATAACGAACCGAACGGAAATGTGGCGGCGAATGATGCTGTTGGCGGGGAAGCCCAGGAAGGTCGTGGCGATCGTCGAGACGGCCGCCGTCGGCGCGGCCGGCGTGGCGGCCGCAACCGTGACCGCAACCGCGAAGGTCGCGAGGGGTCTCGTACACCGCGTGAGGTTCCCGATAACATCGGAAATATCGCGCCGCCGGTTGCAAACGGCGATCCGTTTGATACGACGCCACGCGATGAGTCACGTGTTGCGCAGGCTTACGCGCCAACAGCCCCGGCCAGCGTTTATGATATTGATACGACACCTAAAGAAGGCGCCGATGCACCTAAAGCCGGCTGGTGGCGGAAGTGGACAAATTAGACGAATGGCAAAGTTGCCATAGACGCACCATAATTTAGGCCTAGATTAGGCGGAGATGAAAATTCTCCGCCTTTTCGTTGTCGTAGCCCTACTGCTGGCGGCGCCGGCTTATGCCCAGCAAAAGCTCTCTTTTATCCGTGATGCTGAAATCGAAGATTATCTGCGAACGATTTCCCACCCTATTTTCGAGGCGGCTGGCATTCCGCCCAGCAGTATAAGTTTCGCCATGGTACAGGACCCGGGGCTGAACGCCTTTGTTGCGGGAGGTATGAATATTTATGTATATACGGGTCTGCTGGAGCAGGCTGAGGACCCGCTTCAACTGCTCGGCGTTCTAGCCCACGAAACTGGTCACATCTCGGGTGGCCATCTTGTGCGCGGCCGCATGGCCATGGAACAGGCGTCGGCGCAGGCTGTTCTAGCAATGATCCTTGGCGTCGCCGCCGGTATTGCCGGGGGTAATGCCGAAGCGGGCACCGCTATTATCGGCGGCGGACAGGATCTGGCCCTGCGTGGCTTTCTTGCCCATAGCCGCGTGCAGGAAAGCTCTGCCGATGCGGCGGGCATGTCGTTTCTTGACAGCGCACGCCTGCCTTCCAGCGGTCTACTGCAATTCATGGAAAAGCTGAAGGACCAGGAACTGCTGCCGACCGATCGTCAGGTTGAATATGTGCGAACCCACCCGCTAACGCAGGACCGGATCGATGCGCTGCAAAACCATGTTGCGGGTTCACCATACAGTAAAAATGCGGTGCCACCGGGATGGACGGAATCCCATAAGCGGATGCAGGCAAAGCTTTTGGGTTTTATGGATCCCATGCGAGCTCTGCAAAAGTATGATGCTGATGATAAAACTTTTGCCGGTCGCTATGCACGTGCTGTTGCGCTGTTCAAGCGTAATCAGTTGGGAGCGGCGTTACCGGTGGTCGACGGCTTGCTGGTTGAAGAACCGCAAAACGCCTATCTGCATGAACTGCGCGGGCAGATGTTGTTTGAATCCAGCCGGGTTAAAGAAGCCGTGCCAAGCTATGCCAGGGCGGTTGGATTAGCGCCCGGATCATCGCTGATACGCACGTCCTATGCGCATGCGCTTCTTGAGAGCGGCGATCCGGGTGCTATCGCGACGGCTGTCGAGCAGCTGCAGGAATCGCTGCGCATAGAAGAGAAGTCGCCTTTCACATGGCGCCTGCTGGCAACGGCATGGGGGCGTCAGGGACATGAGGGATTGTCAGCCTATGCCTTGGCGGAAGAGGCCGTGTCGGGCGGTAATCTCAAGGCCGCGGAAGCCCAGGTCGCACGCGCTGAAAAGTTGCTTTCGGCAAACGACCCTTATCGTCTGCGTCTGCTAGACCTCAAGGCATCATTGAAGCGGGCCAAAAATGAAGATTCATAACGCTAAGAGAATGCCCACAGCTAATCGTGCATGGAAGTTAGCTTGTCTTTAACCCCTGATTTCGTAGAGTAGCGCCACCTTTCAAGGAGACCATGATGACATCGAGATTCACTAAAATTTTTCTGACGGCGATCCTGTTTGTATCAGGTGCTCCCGCTTTTGCGCAGGATACAAAGGCTCCGGCGCCCGTGGCCCCGGCTGTCGCTCCCAGTGTTCCTGATGCTGAACGTCTGAAGATTGAAACTATCGTTAAACAGCTGTTGCAGCGCGAACCACAAATCGTGATGGATGCTGCGCAAAACTATCAGGCTAAGCAGCGCGAAATCGAGATGGCTAAGGCAGCTGGCGCTATCAAGGAAAACAGTGCAAAGCTGAACAATGATCCAAACAGCCCGGTAAGCGGCAATCCCAAGGGTGATGTGACGGTTGTTGAATTCTTCGATTACAACTGCGGTTACTGTAAGCGGGCCCACCCGACAACGACCCAGCTGAAGAAGGAAGATACGAATGTTCGCTATGTCTATAAGCAGTTCCCGATTCTGGGACCAACATCGCTGACGGCAGCGCAGGCTGCTGTCGCGGCTCATCTGCAGGGCAAGTTCGAAGCCATGCATGATGCTCTGATGAACAACAAGGAGCCGTTGTCAGAAAGCGTAATCGACAAGATGGCTGGTGAGATTAAAGGCCTTGATGTTGCAAAATTCAAAAAAGACATGGCCGGCGACGAAGTGCGCAAGCGCATCGACGCTGACCTTGAACTGGGCCGTTCGGTCGGTGTTCAGGGAACGCCCGGCTTCGTGATCAAGGACCAGCTGCATCCCGGTGCCATGGATATCGCCCAGTTCAAGAAACTGGTGGCTGAAGCCCGGGAAGCCAAGAAGCCGTAACCGGTAAAGCATTTTAAAAGGGCAGCTTCGGCTGCCCTTTTTTTATTAGTCAATGCGGCCTAGTATTGCGCCCAAGGATGATAACGGAGAATTTGGTATGACATTAAAAAACAAAGTGGCACTGGTTACGGGCTCCACAAGCGGGATTGGTTTGGGTATTGCCAAACGGCTGGCTGCCGCCGGTGCGAACATTATGCTGAACGGTTTTGCTGACGCAGATACAGTGCGCAAAATCCATGATGAAATCGAAGCGTTGGGCGTACGCGCTGATTACCATGGCGCTGACGTTGGCAAGCCCGACCAAATTGAAGCACTGATCCAGGCGACCGTCAGCAGCCTTGGCAGTATTGATGTAATTGTAAACAATGCCGGCATCCAGCATGTGGCCAGTATTCCGGATTTTCCGCTGGAACGCTGGGATGCTGTGATTGCCACCAACCTGTCATCAGCTTTCTACACAACCAAGTATGGCATGCCGCACATGAGAAAGAGCGGCTGGGGCCGTATCATCAATATTGCTTCCGCACATGGCCTTGTCGCCAGTGCGGACAAGGCGGCTTATGTTGCCGCCAAGCACGGTGTTGTGGGATTGACCAAAGTTACAGCGCTGGAAACGGCCGGCAGCGGTATTACATGCAACGCTATTTGCCCCGGCTGGGTGCTGACGCCGTTGGTGCAGAAACAGATCGATGCGATTGCTGAGCGTGACGGGCTTGATAATGCCGCTGCTACTAAAAAGCTGTTGGGGCCAAAACAACCGTCGATGCAATTTGCTACACCCGAAGAAATTGGTGATCTGGCGGTTTTCCTGTGCAGTGATGGCGCCAAACAGATTACGGGCGCCAATATGTCGATCGACGGCGGCTGGACAGCGCAATAAGCCTGAATCATGCGCCTGTGCGGCGCACAATATAGCTGAAAGCATTTATATGGTTGCAGGATATGGCTGCACACTGCTAGCTAGGCGGATATATTCGCAAGGAGATAGCAATGGTAGCAGAAATTGCAGATATCAGCCCCGCAGCCCATGTGTGGTTCGGTCAGAATAATGTCTCCTTTGATGTTGAAATGGCTCTCAGCAGTGAGGGGGCTAAGCCTTTTTTCGATACTCTTTTAGCGGTTGCGGCCGAAGGCGGGCTGAAGCTTGAATTCCAGCATATGGAAGCAGGCCGCATTGTAAGCCCTTCAGTGGGAGCCAAAGAAAAAACATCCATTGTCTTTTTATTGAAACCTAAAGATACGGCGGCCCAGCGCTACGAAGCCACTATTACGCTAAATGACTTTGTGCGCTCTGATATGGACCATCTGAAAGTGGTGCCCACCGGCGTGGATGTCTGGTGGTCGGTTGAACAGCGTGGCGACAGGCGTGAACGCATTATGATGCAGCCGGACCGCCCTGGTCGGTTAACCGGGCCCGAAGCTCTGCGAGCATTGTTGGGTTTGCAATCCCCGGCCGCAGAGTAAAAAGACCCGCCGCAGCGAACTGACTGCGGCGGACCTCATCCGGCGGCTATGCAAAGGTTATTACGCCGCCTTCTGATCTATCGTTTTTGTGCCACCGCCCGCTTGCACTTTAATCGTGCGGGGCTTCATGGCTTCCGGCACTTCGCGCACCAGACTGACATGCAACAGCCCGTTTTCCAGCTGGGCGTCCGTCACCTTCACATGATCAGCCAGATGGAAGCGCCGTTCAAAGGCGCGGGCGGCGATGCCCCTATGGAGGTATTCGGGCAGATAGTCACCGGCAGCAGGTTCAGGGGTCGCCTGCTTGCCGGCTATCACCAACGAGTTTTCCTGGCTGGTGAGGGTCAGGTCATCCGCGCCAAAACCAGCGACAGCCAGCGTGATGCGGTAAGCGTCTTCGCCGCGCTTTTCGATGTTGTAGGGTGGATATGCCGGTGCGCTTTCATCCCACTTCAGCGCGCTATCCAGCATGCGGTTCAGTGTGTCGAAACCGACTGATTGCCGGAACAGGGGGGTCAGATCGTAAGTGCGCATGATTCGTTCTCCTTTCAAAAAGCAAGATTCGTACGCTTCGAATCGCGTTTCACCTTGGTGTTCCACGCTCTTCGGCGGAGCCTAACTCTTAGCGCTCCGTTAAAATTGTATGTGGGAAGCCTTAACCGGTGTTTCAAGATGCCACAAAAACCCAATAAAAACGCCTATTTCCTAAGGTGTGGATTTTCCGAAGTGGTAATTAAACAGCTTTAGATTTTGGCAAGCTTTTATTTCCCGTTTGTTTACCTCGAACCGTGATTATGGGGTCAAGAACAGGACGTGGTGGGGACCATGTTCTGGCTGGGCGCAAAATAAAAATCGCGCCCATCAACAAAGAGTATCAGGGGGCGAGCATGGTTGAATTGGGCAATACATCAAGCTGGAACACGGAAAGCAAGTTCCTGTCACAGGCTTTCGATGACGGCGTTGAACTGCTGACGCAAGCTAAGAATTACATGACCTATCAGGAACGCAAGGAACGCGAAGCCGCGAGCCTGTCTGTTGGTCTTCGTATTGGTTATCATCAAACGCGCATCACGGCGCGCCTGATGCACTCGCTGGCATGGCTGCTTGGCCATAAGGCGGTTGCGGCCGGCGAACTGGATGCGGAAGAGCTGGAAGCTGCCAACTGGCAGCTGGGTGGCGGTATTGAATGTATCGAAACCAATGGCCATGACGATGAGCGTCTGCCGAAGGGCCTGCGCGAATTGCTGGAACGCAGCCACAGCTACTATATGCGCATCGCTCGCCTCGAACAGATGTTGAAGACGCAGGCAACCGCCCGTACAGCAAAGTCGAAAACAGCACCGGCCTTTATTGGCTTGCACATTGTCGGCGGCGCTGATGTCGAGCCGATTGCAGCCCGCGCATAAGAAATCTCCTTGGTGGACAGCAAAAGCCCGGCCCTTGGTAATCCACTGGCCGGGCTTTTTTCTTGGCTGGTACTGGCGTAAAACAGCGGCATGGATAAAAAAGTTGTCCTGAAGCGCGTTCTTGCCCTGCATGATTTGTATCATGCAGGGAAGATTCCGACGCTGTCGCAGCACGAAGTTAATCCGGGCCATCCCAAGAGCAGTCGGGAAAACTACCTATACTTTACGTTGCCGCCGTGCCTGAACTTTCAGCGGAGCAGCCCGGCCATGTGGCAGGCGGCCCTGAAGACGTGGGAAGACCCGGATGCCAATTACCTGTTCTATCCTGAGCGTGTCGTCATGCGGCCGGTAGAAGAGGTTCGCGCTGACTTGTGCAAACACAAGCTGGGTCTGCAGCCGAACAAGCATACGGAAATCTGGACGAAGATATGTCGCACACTACACGAGCACTTTGGCAGCGATCCGCGTCGTGTGCTGGCTGCCGGCAACCACGACGCTGCATGTATCCTGCCATTTGTGCAGAAGGAAAAGCGCGCATGGTTCCCGTATCTTAGTGGGCCGAAGATGGCTAATTACTGGCTGTATATCCTGAGTCAGTACACCGATATGAAACTCGCCAATATGGATGCAATCTCGATCATCCCGGATACGCATGTGCTGCAGTGTTCGGCACATCTTGGCATCGCTGATGCGGGCGCGACGGTCGAGCAGGTGGCCGTGCTATGGCGAGAACTACTGAAAGACAGCGGCTTAAGCCCGGTCGAGATGCACCCGGTGCTGTGGAACTGGAGCCGCAATAATTTCGAACCGGCGGTATAAAAAGCCCCACCGAAGTGGGGCTTTTAAATTGGGTGTCCGAAGTATTAGGCCGACTTCTTGTCGTCCTTCTTGCCGATGCCGGCAAACTTCTTGTTGAACTTTTCAAGCTGCGTACCGCCCTTAAGCACGTTTGTGTTGCCGGTCCATGCCGGGTGCGTCTTGGGATCGATATCCAGGCGCAGTGTATCGCCGGCCTTGCCCCAGGTGCTGCGGGTCTTGAAGCTGGTGCCATCCGTCATCACGACGTTGATTTCGTGATAGTCGGGGTGAATTTCTGGTTTCATCGTCATCTCCGTTACATCCCGATTTCCGACCGGGACAGGCGGTGGTTATAAGGGCCGAAAGCGCTGAAACGCAAGGTTTTTCTTTAAATTCTTGACTTTGCAGGTCTGTTTTTCCTAAAACAACCGTGTTTCCAGCCACTTCTGGCTTGAAGCCCGCCCTGCAGGGGAAATTCTGCCGGGGCGTAGGGTCCCCGCTGTCGACGCGATGCGTTCACAGCGGTCTTTATGTTTTGCGCGGGTAACGGACTTCGTTCACCCCCGCGTTGGGAGAAAATCAGGTGCTTGATGCGCTGAGCGATAAACTAGGTAACGTATTTCGCAAGCTGGCGGGGCGAGGCGCGCTGTCTGAAGAGAATATCGCCGAAGCGCTGCGCGAAGTGCGTGTGGCTCTGCTGGAAGCCGATGTCGCATTACCGGTCGTCAAAGATTTCCTGATGAAGGTGAAAGAGCGTGCCGTCGGACAGGATGTGATGAAATCCATCACCCCGGCGCAGCAGGTTGTAAAAATCGTTCATGACGAACTGAAAGACCTGTTGGGCGCTGCCAATGTGCCGCTGAATATCCAGAATAATCCGCCCACTGTTATCCTGATGGCAGGCCTGCAGGGCAGCGGTAAAACCACCACCACCGGCAAGCTAGCCAAGCGCCTGCACGATATTGACCGTAAAAAGGTATTGGTCGCGTCAACCGACGTTTACCGCCCTGCGGCGCAGCATCAGCTGCAAATTCTGGCCGATCAGGTCGGCGTTTCGGCCTTGCCGATTATCGAAGGCCAGAAGCCGGTTGCCATTGCCGAGCGTGCAATCAAAGCTGCGCGCACCGAAGGTTTTGATGTGCTGCTGATCGATACCGCCGGACGTACCACCATCGATGCGCAGATGATGGATGAAATCAAGGCGCTGGCCGCCGCCACATCGCCGCACGAAATCCTGCTGGTGCTCGATGCGATGACCGGCCAAGACGCGGTGAATACCGCAACTGCCTTCCACAACGCGTTGCCACTTACCGGCACCGTGCTGACGCGCATTGATGGCGATGCGCGGGGCGGTGCGGCGCTGTCGCTGCGTCATATTACAGGCCAGCCAATCAAGTTTCTTGCCACCGGCGAAAAGCTGGATGCGATTGAAGCATTCCACCCCGATCGTCTTGCTGGCCGCATTCTGGGTATGGGCGATGTCGTGTCGCTGGTTGAAAGTGCGATCACCAAGATCGACCACGATGAAGCTGCGGCTATGGCAACGAAGTTGCAAAGCGGCCAGTTCGATCTGAATGACCTGGATAGCCAACTGGCACAGATGCAAAAGATGGGTGGCCTCGGCGGTATCATGAATTTCCTGCCCGGTGTCGGCGGCCTGAAAGACGCCATGAAGAATGCCAATGTCGACGACCGTATTATATTGCGGCAGCGCGCCGTTATCAGCTCGATGACGCGCAGTGAACGCCGCGACCCGGACTTACTGAACGCCTCACGCAAGCGTCGCATTGCGGCCGGTGCCGGCGTTAAAGTTGAAGAGATCAATCGCCTGCTCAAACAGTATCTGGGTATGCGCGATATGATGCGCCAGTTCAAAAAAGGTGGCGCAAAAGGAATGCTACGTCAGTTTGGTGGCCTGCTGGGCGGACGTGGTTTGAATAACCTGGCAGGTATAGATCCTGCTGAACTACAACAGGCATTAACATCAAAGAAGGAGAGTAACTAATGGCTACCGTACTACGTCTAACACGTGCCGGCGCAAAGAAGCGCCCGTACTACCACATCGTCGCTGCCGACAGCCGCGCACCGCGCGATGGCCGTTTCATCGAAAAAGTGGGTTCGTATAACCCGCTGCTGCCGCGCGAAAGCGGCGAGCGCGTGAAGCTGGTCACCGATCGTATCCAACACTGGCTCCAGGTTGGCGCCCAGCCGTCGGATCGCGTTGCCGGGTTCCTGGCCGCTGCCGGCCTGATGAAGGCGCGTGCACGCACAGAACAGCCGAAGAAGTCAGCCCCGAAGGCCAAGGCACAAGAACGCATCAAGGCTGCCGCTGAAAAGGCTGAACAAGCTGCAGCCGCTGCTGCTGAAGCAGCAAAGCCGGCCCCGGTTGAAGAAACAGCGCCTGCTGCCGAAGCGCCAGCTGAAGAAGCGCAAGCGTAAGCTGTCTGGATATGGCGAAGCGCGTATTGATTGCCGAACTGACCGCGCCGCATGGCGTGCGTGGTCTTCTGCGTCTGCGCAGCTTCGCCGATCCGGCAGACGAAGTTTTTTCCTATAAAGACCTACAGAACGAAAAAGGCGCCGTCGTGCGTTTGTCGAAGCGTGGTGCAGCCAGCGGCCAGTTTCTGGTTGCTGTTGATGGTATTGCCGACCGCGATGCGGCCGATGCCCTGCGCGGCGTAAAGCTGTATATCGACCGCGCGACACTGCCGGCGACCAAGAATAACGAATTCTATATTACCGACCTTGAAGGTCTTGAAACGCGTGACGAAAAAGGTGCCGCAGTCGGTAAAGTCGCCCGCGTGCTGAATTATGGCGCCGGGCCGGTGCTTGAAATCAAGCGCCCAGCGCAACAACCGCTGCTGCTGCCATTCAATGATAATTTTGTGCCGACGGTCGATGTAGCTGGTGGTTTTATCGCTATAAATATGCCGGTTGAGGTCGAGTGATGTTCGGCGCAACCGTCATCACACTGTTCCCCGACATGTTTCCCGGTGTGCTGGGGCAGGCACTGGCCGGCACGGCGCTGCAAAACAACATCTGGTCACTGCAAACAATCAACCCGCGCGACTTTGCTACCGACAAGCACGGCACGGTTGATGATACACCCTATGGCGGCGGCGCCGGTATGGTGATGAAGCCCGATATTATCGCGGCAGCTGTACGTCAGGCAAAAGCAGTAAATCCCGGCGTACCGATTTTGTACATGTCACCGCGTGGTACGCCGCTGACGCAGGCGCGCGTTGAAGAACTTTCAAAGGGCGCGGGCATCATCATCCTGTGCGGGCGCTATGAAGGCATCGACCAACGTGTTATCGACGCCGAACACCTAGAAGAAGTTTCGATCGGCGATTATGTTCTGGCCGGCGGCGAAGTCGCTGCAATGGTTGTGCTGGAAGCTGTAACGCGTTTGCTGCCGGGTGTGCTGGGCAACAACGCAACACACGATGAAGAAAGTTTTTCAAATAATCTTTTAGAATACCCGCACTATACGCGCCCGGCTGTATGGGAAGGCCATGCTGTGCCCGAAGTGCTGACATCGGGTAACCATGCCGATATCGCTGCGTGGCGCAGGGCCCAGGCCAAAGCCCTGACCCGGCAGCGCCGCCCTGATTTATTGCGGGGTGAGAAGAAGTCTTGATTTATCAAGACATTATAAGATTCCTTTTTAGCCCAGACACGTCATTTTTCCTTGTTTTTCAAGTAGTACTTGGTTACAACACCCGCCTGACATGAGGTTTTAGCTATGGCAAACGCAATTATTCAGAAAATGGAAGCCGCGCAGTTGGGTAAGCTGGTGCAGGCCAAGAAGATCCCAGCCTTCAACGCGGGCGACACCGTGCGCGTAAATGTGAAGGTTATTGAAGGTACGCGCGAGCGTGTGCAGGCTTACGAAGGCGTTTGCATCGCCCGCAAGGAAGCTGGCCTGAATTCGGCGTTCACTGTTCGTAAGATCAGCTATGGCGAAGGCGTTGAGCGCGTGTTCCCGTTGTACAGCCCGCGCATCGATTCCATCGAACTGGTTCGCAAGGGCGACGTACGCCGCGCCAAGCTGTACTACCTGCGCGACCGCCGCGGTAAGTCAGCGCGTATTGCTGAACGCACCACCGGCCATGGCATGGGTGATGGCGCCGAGGGCGCTGCCGATACCTCGGCCGAATAACTTCCGATGAATAATCCAACGTCGCCAATCCTGCAGTATGCCGGGTTCTGGTGGCGTTTTCTTGCATGGCTAATCGACATGCTGCTGCTGGGTGCCCTTTATGCCGTGCTGTTCGGCGGACCGGTGCCGGGGCTTATCACCTTTATCATTGGCTGGTTGTATTATGCTTTTTGCGAAAGCAGCGCGTGGCAGGCCACACTGGGTAAGCGTGCCTGTGGACTGATCGTAACTACGGAAGGCTATGAAACCGTTACATTTGCCCGCGCTAGCGGTCGCTATGTAGCACGCATCCTGTCGGTGTTGACCTGCGGAATCGGTTTTATTATGGCCGCTTTTACACAACGCAAGCAAACGCTGCATGATATTATCGCTGATACATTGGTGCTGAAACTTTAATAAGGAGTCAAAAAATGGCTGCCGCTCCTGCGCTGACAAACAAGGTATTGAACGCCACGGTTATCGTGACGGCGCTGGGGTACTTTATCGATCTGTTCGACTATTATATTTTTCTAATCACACGCATCACTGTATTAAAAGACTTCGGTCTTGATGGTGCGGCGCTAACCGATACAGGCCTGTATCTTGTTAACCTGCAGTTTGGCGGGTTGCTAGTGGGCGGCCTGATTTTCGGCGTATTGGGCGACAAGATTGGTCGCAAGCAAAGTTTGCTTGGATCCATTTTACTGTATTCACTCGCCACTCTTGCTAGCGGCCTTACGCATGATCTTGATACATTCGCTGTCCTTCGCTTTATCGCTGGTGTTGGCATCGCGGGAGAGGTTGGCGTAGGCGTGACAATGGTGGCTGAAACCATGGACAAGAACCGTCGCGGCCTTGGCGTAACCGTTTTTATCGGCGTTGGCTTGTTGGGAGTCGTTGCAGCAGCTCTTGCTTCCGAGGTGCTACACTGGCGCACATGCTACATTGTTGGGGGCCTTGCAGGCTTGGCGCTATTGGTAACTCGCATTTGGGTTATGGAGGCGCAGATGTTTACCAAGCTTGATAAGGGAGTTGTGCGCGGGTCGTTCCGCCTTCTCTTCTCGTCGCGCGAAAATATTCGCCGCTACGTCCTTTGCATCATTATGGCCATCCCCGTATTTTTCGGCGTTAGCATTATCGCTACGTTATCGCCGGAACTATCAACGGCTTTGGGCGCAAATCCGCCCGCATCAGTTAGTACGACGATGGTGATCGCGTATACAATGATGGTGTTAGGAGAAATAGTTATTGGCCTGCTAAGCCAGTATCTTCAAAGCCGCCGTAAAGTTATAGCTGTCTTTCTGGCCCTGATGCTGCTGGCTTTGGCAATCGGTTTTAACAGTGGATCGCTGACAGCAACCGGCTATTATGTGCTGGCTGCAATCGTCGGCTTCTTTATGGGGTATTGGGTGAACTTCATTGCCCTGTCAGCTGAGCAGTTCGGCACTAATATCCGTTCGCTTGCCGCTAATACGATCCCCAACTTTGCGCGGGGCAGTGTCATCCTCATCAATACAGCTTTTCTGGCGCTGAAGGATGATGGTGTGGTGTATGCCGCAGGCGTCGTTGGTTTTATCTGTATCCTATCAGCGCTCTTCGCTGTTTGGAAGGTCCCAGAGACCTTCGGCAAAGATCTTGATTATGTAGACTAAAGATTTATTGCACCGCACTTAAGCCGCCTAGCCGTGACAGCTTAGCGGCGTTACATTCCCTGTTCACGAAGGAATAACCATGACATCACGTATCGCCATCACCGATGAAGAGGCTCTTGAGCTGCATAGCCGCGGGCGCCCGGGTAAGCTTGAAATTACCCCGACCAAGCCGCTGACGACAGCGCGCGATCTGGCGCTGGCCTACAGTCCGGGCGTTGCTGTTCCATGCCTGAAGATCGCAGAAGATCCGGCCGCCGCTTATGATTACACTGCGCGTGGCAATCTTGTGGCCGTTATTTCAAACGGCACCGCTGTGCTGGGGCTTGGCGATCTTGGCGCGCTGGCATCAAAGCCGGTAATGGAGGGTAAGGCGGTTTTGTTTAAGCGTTTCGCTGATGTGGATTCGATCGACATCGAAGTCGATACCAGGGATGTGGATGCGTTCTGTAATGCCATAAAACTACTGGGTCCGTCATTTGGCGGCATCAACCTTGAAGATATTGCGTCACCCGATTGCTTTATTATTGAGCAGCGTCTGCGCGAGGATATGAACATTCCCGTGTTCCACGACGATCAGCATGGAACGGCCATTATCGCCGCCGCCGGCTTGATCAATGCTTGCCGACTAACCGGCCGCAAGCTGCAGGATGTGAAGATGGTGGTGAATGGCGCGGGTGCGTCAGCCATCGCCTGCGTTGAGTTATTCAAGACATTGGGTGTCAGACATGACAACGTGATTATGTGTGATACCAAAGGCGTTATCTATCAGGGCCGCACGGAAAGCATGAACCAGTGGAAGTCGGCGCACGCGGTGAAAACCAGCGCCCGAACGTTATTGGATGCGGCAAAGGGCGCCGATATGCTGGTGGGCCTGTCGGCGAAAGGGGCGTTCTCACCCGAGATGATCAAGGTGATGGCCAAAAAGCCGATTGTGTTTGCAATGGCTAACCCTGATCCAGAAATCACGCCCGAAATTGTGCGCGCTGTGCGCCCCGATGCGATTATTGCCACCGGGCGCAGCGATTATCCGAACCAAGTTAACAACGTGCTGGGCTTTCCGTATATCTTCCGCGGCGCGCTGGATGTGCGCGCCAGCGCCATCAACGATGAAATGAAGCTGGCTGCCGCCAAGGCCTTGGCAGATTTGGCACAGCAGGATGTGCCGGAAGAGGTATTTGCCGCCTATGCGGGCCGGGAACTAAAGTTCGGTCCTGACTACATTATTCCCGTACCCTTTGATCCGCGCTTGATTGTCGAGATCCCGGTGGCTGTTGCACAGGCGGCTATGAATTCAGGTGTGGCGCAAAAACCCATCAAGGATATGGACGAGTACCGCAAGCGTTTGCGCGGGCGTCTCGATCCGACGGCGTCAGCGCTCGAGCTGATAGCAAACCGTGTGCGCTCGATGCCGCAGCGCTGTATTTTTGCTGAAGCTGAGGAAGAACAGACGCTGCGTGCGGCGCTGGCCTATGTATCAGCAGGTTACGGCACGGCCATCCTGATCGGGCGCGACGAAGTCGTGCGTGAAAAGCTGACGGCACTGGGTGCGACTGAAAGCGATAAGTTACTTATCCAAAACGCGCGCCTCTCTGAAAAGACAAATGATTATGCCGACCAGCTCTTTAGAAACACGCAGCGCGCGGGATTCCTGAAGCGTGATGCGCAGCGCTTCGTGAATAATAACCGCAATGTATTCGGGGCGATGCTGCTGAAGCATGGCGAAGCCGACGCCATGGTGACCGGGCTGACACGCAACTTTGCCGACTGCTTTAACGATGTACGCTTTGTCATCGGTAGCCGGGGTGTTGCGCGCGTTTTCGGCTTGTCATTGATTATTACCAAGGGGCACGCCCTTTTTATTGCTGATACGGCCATTAACTCGCAGCCGTCTCCCGAGCAGCTGGCAGATATTTGCGAACGCACAGCGGTATTCGCCCGTCAGATGGGGCACGCACCACGCATCGCGCTCGTGTCATATTCAAACTTTGGTCAAAGTAACCGTACCAGCGCCACTAAGCTGCGTGAAGCGCTGGCTATCCTTGATAGCTCCCCGCGCGACTTCGAGTATGAGGGCGAGATGACAGCTGATCTGGCAATGGATTACGATTTGCTGAAAAAGTTTTACCCATTTGCACGCTTGACCGGTCCCGCCAATATCATGGTGATGCCTTCGCTGCATGCCGCGAATATCGCATCAAAACTACTGCGCAAGATCGGGGCCGAAAGCGTCATCAGCCCCATATTGCTGGGCCTTGAAAAGCCCGTGCAAATCCTGCCCATGGGCGCAAATGTGAATGATATGGTGACGGCAGCATTGCTGGCGGCCTATCAGGCCACGCTAAAAGATTAGGCAGCCTGACCGGCCCCGCCGGTTGAGCCGAAGCCGCCCGCGCCGCGGTCGGTGTCGCCCAGTTCTTCGACCTCAACCACGGTGTTATGGGCATAAGGCGCAATCAGGAATTGCGCCATACGCATGCCTCGCGTGAACGTAAAAGGCTCCTTGCTGTGGTTGACCAACGCCACCAGAAGTTCGCCACGGTAATCGCTGTCGATCATGCCAGCCATGGTATCGATGCCATTCTTTACGGCCAGGCCACTGCGCGGCCAAACCTGCCCATGATAACCATCGGGTATGGCAAAACAGAGTCCAGTCGGGAATGCATAGCGTTCGCCGGGCTGAAGGACCTTTTCACCTTCAATTGCACAAATCAGGTCAATGCAGGCGGCGGCCGGCGTTTGGTGTGCGGGTAATGGCAGTCCGGCGCTGTGCGGTAGGCGCTTGATTTTCAGGGTGACCTTGTTTGAAACAGCAACAGGATTAGGCATTATTGAACCACTTCATCTGCATAGGCACCCCAGAAACTGGCTTTGGGCATGTAGCCGTCAATTTCACCGTCAGCGGTGGGGAACCGCACTTCACACCAGGCATTTTCGCAGCCTTCCAACTGACCCATCGCATTTGGCTGTGCGCGGGCAACAATTTCAGCTGTGCTGTCGGCTTTGGCATACATTGGCTGAAGGTCGTCACCGGTTACGATCAAGCTGCGCTTGCCCGATAACATGCTTTGATGCACCCAGCCTTCAGTCCCTTCAATATCCCGGATACGGCGCCATGTGTCATACTCAGCGGTGATTTCAACCGGCAGACCTTCACGGATGTAGACCCAATCAATCGGGTAGTTGACGCTGGGTCCAGCGCGCAGGTTGATTTCATTGGTGCGCAATGTCACAAAGCGCGGAATAGGCATGCCGCTGCTTTGCGGAATGCCGTTCGTGACAGCAGCTTCACCCACCGGTTCGGCGGCAGGCATATCTTCGGCGCGCGTGGGCGCGGCAATTAGAAACAGAGCCGCCAGAACAAGCAAAAAACGCATAAAAACCCCTTTTAAACGGGCAGAAGCAGAAACAATTTCCGCTCACGTTAAACGGCGGCTACCCCTAGGTCAAGACTTGTGGAAAACTCTCTTCATGCGTGTTTTGCTGGTATTTCTTCTGTTGTTTTC
>JBFWRI010000028.1:0-24588 GCA_050248995.1 Bdellovibrionales bacterium | reverse complement strand
CGCTCCAATCCGGTCTTCCGCATAGTTTGCCATGCATCCGCGGCGAAAACCGCATGAATGCCGATACAGACCGGCAAGGCCATCTTGAATTCCTGTCCCCGGATCAGTTCCGCGGCGGCCATTATCGTGCGGCCTGTCGATATAATGTCATCAACAATGACAGGGGTGTGTCCCTGAAGCTTACGAACATCCGGCAAGGAAACACTGACATCCTGATCACCTTGGCGGACCTTTGAGAGCACTTGATACGGAATATCGCAATCCATAGCAATCCGTTCGACCCACTGGCTGCTTTCCTCGTCCGGCCCTATCAGGCATGGTTTCTCGATATGCCGTTCGATCCAACTGCCGATGATGCCGGCGCAGTGCAGAATACGTATACGGTCATTAAAAACCGTCTCGAGCGATTTGTGCCGGTGAAGATGCGGATCGACCGTTATGATTGTATCGAAGTAGTGGCTTAGGAACTTTGCAAAGATATGCGAGGTGACAGCCTCGCCCTGATGGAAGCTTTTATCCTGACGCATATACCCCAAGTAGGGCGCGACCAGATGCACACTGTGTGCGCCAAGCGCCCGGGCCGTCTCGGCAAGGAACATAAGTCCCGCCATTTTTTCGTTGGGCCGGTCAAGGCTGCACAACAAGTATATGTGTTGTTGACTGACATCCGACAGAAAACGGGGCAGGACTTCGCCATCGGGGAAAGTATGATAATCCAGCTCTCCACGACGGCATCCACCGGCCCATAATCGTTCGGCCAGAGGTTCATTGCCCGGCAATGCAAAGAGCAACGTCATCAGCCTTCTCCGATATGGATGACGGGTCCGTGATCACGCAGATAATCCAATGCATAATCAAGTCCGCCATGTGATGCCGCATATACAGTAAACAGGGGCTGGCCTTTTTCAACCCTGTCGCCCTGCGCGATATGCAAATCGACCCCGGCGACAGTGTCAGCCGGCGCGCCGGCCATTTTGGCAACGCGCGCCAAACGGCGGTTATCAAATTCGCTGATGGTTCCTGCGCTGACAGCTTCGATCGTGCGCCAATAATGGGCTGAGGGGATGTCGCGCATACCACCCTGCGCATCACAGATGCGCTGGAACTTCTGCCACGCCCGCCCATCCGACAGAATGTCATGGGCAACTTCGGATGCGGCATCCGGGGCCAAGCCGGAAAACGACAGAATCTTCGCCGCCAAATCCAGTGCGCGTGTCTTTAAGTCCTGTGGCGCATTATGATCGCCGCGCAGGACAGCGACGACATCGCGTGCTTCCAGTGCCGGGCCGATGCCGCGCCCTATCGGCTGTCGGCCATCGGTTATATGCACAAGAACCTGCAACCCGAGCTGGGCGCCGGTGGATACAAGGCTTTCCTGAAGACGGTGAGCGTCTGTTACATTGCGCACCTTGGCTGTCGGCCCCACGGGTACATCAATGACAACATGACTGGAACCGACAGCCAGCTTCTTTGACAGGATGGATGCGACCAGCTGCCCTTCGCTGTCCAGATCAAGCGCCTTTTCGATACGGATCAGAATGTCATCCGCCGGGCTCAGGCCGACATTCCCGCCCCACGCCAGGCACCCGCTTTCACGCTCTACCACACGGCGGATATCTGACAGGCTTAAATCGACAGGCGCCAGAACCTCGACGACATCTGCAGTTCCTGCCGGCGACGTAATCGCCCTTGAGGATGTTTTGGGCATCAGCAGGCCATAGGCGGCCACAATAGAGACAACAATCGGCGTTGTCCTGTTGCCAGGCAGACCCCCAACGCAGTGTTTATCGACAACAAGCTCGCTATTCCATGTCAGGCGCTCGCCAACATCAACCATAGCTTTTGTAAGCGCCAGAATCTCTTTCTCCGACAGGCCGCCAGCACACGCTGTGATAAAAGAGGCGGCTTCGATGTCTGAATATCTGTTGGCAGCCACATCGCGCACAATCTCTCCGACGGCAAAAGGCAGCAGCTCATGTCCGAATATCTTTGAACGCACATGCCCCAGCGAGGTGATAACCGGCGGGTGGCTGATATGTATGCTTTCCCCTTCAGCGGCCTGAAGATAGGCCCATGCTGAATCGGACAACCCGATTTCGTGGAAGGCCAGGTAGTCTCCGCCTACTTTGTGCAAGGTAGCGATAATCTGACGTCCTTTGCTGCAAAGAAGAATGCGCGCCTGCGAACCAAAGCCTTCAGCGCGGCAAATGTGGGAATCCTTATGAACGTAAGCGACCGGCTGCTTTTGTGTATCTATAAAAAGACGGCGGACCGTCAGCTGGTGTACAGGCGCTGTCTCCATCTTAATCTATCTTTCCGAACCCGCGGATGAATGACCGCGCGATCTTAGAGATGGCTGTCGCGTCCTGCATGCTGCCCAAGTGCTTTTCAGTATCTGCTGCGTTTGTCTTGGCCAGGAAAAGAAAACAAAGTGTTCCCGCTAAGGTTACACCCGCCACAAGCGCCGCCGCGACAACGGGCAGCATGCCGAAGTGCACGAAGGCAAGATAGGCAAACAGCAGCGCCCAAAAAGCCGCTAACAACCCCGCAATAACACTGGCGATAAGCCAGCGTGCCGCGCGCGCCCCGCTTGCCCGGACCCGCACATAAGTCCAGCGGGCCAGAAGAATCCGGGCCAACATGAATGCCGAATGGGTGACGGCTTTTTTATGCATCAGATACTCCGTGTTTCGTGAAAGTCGGGAACGAATGTGGGCCACGAAAACCGCTGCCTGATTTTTTGCCCCATCGCCTGCGCTGCGGATGCTTCGCCATGTGTAACGTAAACGGTTTCGGGCTGTATGGGAGATTTACCAAGCCAGTCGAGCAGTTCTTCAAAGTCGGCATGGGCTGATAAGGATTCAATTTTTCTGACTTCAGCCTGCACCGGATAATACGCACCGTGAATCTTAATTTCTTTTTCACCACGGATAAGCCGATCACCGCGGGTGCCCGCCACCTGATGGCCGACCAGAAGAACCGTGTTGCGCCAGTCGCCAAGATAATGTTTCAGGTGGTGAAGAACCCGGCCCCCTGTTGCCATGCCGCTGGCCGAAATAATAACTTTCGGCATTGTGTTCTGGCTTAACGCGCGCGATTCATCCGGCGTGTGCACATATGTTGCGGTGTTACAAACAGCCGCGCATAAAGGTGCCGGTAGGCGATGGTCCCCAAGATGTCTTTTTAGGAGTTCGCTTGCGCTGATGGACATGGGGCTGTCCAGATAGACCGGCAGATCACGCGCCAGTCTTCCGTCTGACTTCAACTTGTAAAGATAGTACAGAATACTTTGCACACGCCCCACAGCAAAGGCCGGTATAATAACCGTGCCGCCGCGACCTACAGTAAGGTTGATGATTTCCGACAACTGGCGGCCCGGGTCGGCGTTGTCGTGCCGACGGTCACCGTATGTTGACTCGATAACCAGAGCATCACAGGCTGGAAGTAAATCGGGAGCCTTCATGACAGCGTCATTCATGCGCCCGACATCACCCGAGAATGTTACTGATTTTTTCTTCCCTGCGATATGCACAAGCGACGCTCCGAGAATATGCCCGGCACGGTAAAAGGTACATTCAAAGCCGTTTCCGACGCTGAACGCCTCGTCGTACGGCATGGGTTTGAAGTAAGACAGCGCGACACGCGCCTCTTCTTCCGTGTAAAGGGGCAACGCAGGGTGATGGCGCGAGTAACCATGCCGGTTGGCGCTTTCGGCATCCTCTTCCTGAATATGCCCGCTGTCGGGCAGCAGGATGTTGCAGAGATCATAAGTACCGTGCGTACAGTAAACCGTCCCATGGAAACCCTCTTTAATCAGCCGCGGCAAGTAGCCGCTGTGATCAAGATGTGCGTGGGTAAGAACAACGGCATCGATTGACGCAGGGTTAACCGGGAATGCGGCCCAGTTCCGCAACCGGAGCTCTTTAAACCCCTGGAACAAGCCACAATCAACCAGAATGCGCGCTTTTCCTTCTTCCAGAAGGTAGCGTGACCCGGTTACCGTTTGTGTTGCGCCCAGAAATGTAATTTTCATAAAAAGACCGTAACAGGGGGGATTCCCATCACCTTGATTGCAATCAAACCATTAGTCAATTTCAATCTGGTAACTGCCCATATCTACAATAGCTGGCTTAAGGCCTTCACTTTGGGTCGGACTTGAGGCCATTACATAGGTGCCGGCGATAAGCGTCAAAAATAGCGTTAAAAGCAGCCCTATCAAGGCGTCACCAAGCACGAAGCCAATTGGCTCGCTTGAGTGTAAAGAAAGGGCGCGCATGCTCAAACTCCTTGCTGATGTAGCTCGAGTATAAAACCCTTACCGCCTGGTTCCTTTGACCCCGGTCAAGCAAGGCGTGCTTTCAGTCTAAAAAATGGGACGTCCGGCAAAGTTGACTACAATCAATTACCCATAAGAGGGACGGCATTACTTTGGTCGGAGAGGAAATAAGTGAAAAGGATTTCCGTATGACCGTTAAGTCGATTTTATGCCCGTATCAAGGCAATGAAAATGAACTTGCAGCCGTCAGGGCAGCCCTGCAGTTAGCCGAGGACCATCTGGCTGGCGTGCGGTTTCTGCATGTCACGCCCGACCCGGCTGCGGACACATATATCAATGGGTTCGATGCTTTTTCGACGGCGACCTACACCACCCTGCTTAAAGAAGCCGAAAAAAGCTACGCCGCAAAGCGCAAGACTGCTGAAAAGAGCATTGCAAAGCTTGCAGGTCAAAAGCTGGTTCCGCTGCGCAGCCGCATATCGCTGCGTCCGATGGCGTTTGCCAAGTTTCAACCCGTTGTTGGATCAATGGACCACTTTCTGAGGCGCTTTTCTTCTGTCAGCGATGTTATTGTTGTTGGTCAGGGGTGTGTTGATGATGAGGCACTGTATAACCACGCCCTTACCGTAAGCCTGATACAGACTGATCGGCCGGTTTTGTATATTCCCAAGAACAAGAAAGACACACCGCTATTGTGGCGGTGTATATGCCTTGCATGGGACGGAACGTTGGAAGCATCACGCGCCCTGTACAACAGCCTGCCGCTGATAAGAGCCGGAAGTGAAATCCATATTCTTTCTGTCGTCGAGCATGGAAAGAACATCAACACGAAAGAACTGGAAGACTATCTGCGGCTGCATGGGTTTGTGCCAAAAAGCCATATCCTGCATTGCAAAGATCGCAACATTGGCGAGGCCCTGCGGGCCAAGGCCCTTAAGCTTAAAGCCGACATCTTTATCATGGGGGCTTACCACCATAGTCGCCTTGGTGAAATGCTTTGGGGTGGTGTGACCGATTATATGCTGTCGCACACCCGGACTCCTTTGCTGCTTTCTCATTAAGAACGAAAGGAAAGACCATGATAACCGTAAATGAGCTTATGACATCCCAACCCCGCCTGATTGACCCCAGCAGTACGCTGCGTGAAGCAGCGCGGCACATGAAAGAATGTGCCTGCGGGTCCATGGTTGTTGGGCGCAAAAAACCAGAGGGTATATTGACCGATCGCGATATCATTATCTATGGCCTTGCCGCAGGGTACGACCCTGATGAAACGCCCGTACAAAATATTATGACGACAGCAGTCATTACCTGTTTTGAGGATGAAAGCATCGAACATGCTGCCGACCTGATGAGCCAGAACGATATTCGCCGGCTAGTTGTCTTGGATCGCGATCATCAGGTAGTTGGCGTTCTATCCGTCACCGACATTGTAAAGTGCACGGATAGCAATGCTGTCAACGACGAGGTAATGCACCATCTTTACAAGTACGCCTGATCTGCAATAAAACTTACCGCTTCAGAACCGATAAAAGAAGTGGATTAAGTCGCATGAAGAAGCGAAAGTCAAAGAACCGTGACATCGAGAAAACCTACAGCAAATCACAGTTCATCGATAAGCTGCGCCGTCTGGCCGACAATCTGGAAAGCAACGGTCGCTTTACCATTCAAATCGCCGGCGAGCGCATTACTGTTCCACAGGATGCGATAGTAAACATCGAGCATGAGCGTGACGGAGACGAAACAGAGATCGAGTTTCAGATTAAATGGAAAAGCTAGGGTTGGCGGTCTTCAGCGGCACCAGGAAAACCGGCTCTCCTAACTACCTTCTTCAGAAACCGGGCGCCGTAAAAAGCTGAGCACAGCCGCGACGCAGCATCCAAGAATGATGCCCAGCGTCAAATCCTTCAAAAGCGTTGCGCCAAAGGTAACCAGCAAAACCAAGGCCGTTGGCCAGCGCTTTAGAAGATCCCGTATCTCTTTCTTTTCGGTCATGGTCCAGCAAACCATAAGCAGCACTCCCGCCAATGCGGCCAGCGGGATATAGCCAGCAAGCGGTGCCGCAACAAACATGAATCCAAGCAGAAACAGCGCATGCAGCATGCCGGAAACCGGGGTCTTCCCGCCGGCACGGATATTGGTGGCTGTACGCGCTATGGTGCCGGTGACGTTAATGCCGCCAAAACATGCGGAAGCGACATTGGCAAGGCCTTGTCCAATCAGCTCCATATTCGAGCGGTGTTTACGCCCTGTCATGCTGTCTGCAACTTTGGCAGACAGCAGACTTTCAATGGCCCCCAGCAATGTGAAAGAGAGCGTAACCGGCAGTACTGCCACGATACTTTCCCACGAGAGTGCCGGCAGTTCCGGCGAAGGCAGCATGCGCGGGATGCCGCCAAAGCGTGATGCGATGGTTTCAATGGGCAGGTGCATCAAGGCTGTAAGGGCTGAACCAATGACAACGGCGGCCAGCATGCCGGGCCACGAAGGACGATAACGTTTTAGCAGTGCGATAATCAGAATTGTCAGTATGCCGATGGCTAGCGCAGCGCCATTCGCACTGGAAAAGTTTAACGCCAGCACCTGAATCTTTGGGATAACAGCCGCGGGTTCCGGCACAGACAGCTTTATGCCTGTCAAATCCTTGATCTGGCTCACCGCTATCACCGCAGCAATGCCGGCAGTGAAGCCGATAGTCACGGCATGGGGAATGTGGCGGACAAGAGAGCCGATGCGGAAAATACCAAGAAGCGTTAAAAGAACACCTGACAGCAGTACGGCAGTCAGAAGCCCGCCAATGCCATGCTCGGCGACTGCGGATGCCACAAGAACAATGAACGCCCCGGCAGGGCCGCCAATCTGAAAACGGCTGCCGCTAAGAACAGAAACGATAAAACCGCCGATGATAGCGGTAAACAAGCCACGCTCGGGAGCAACACCCGATGCCACCGCAATCGCCATCGAAAGTGGAAGCGCGACGATCGCGACTGTAAGGCCAGCTAGTATGTCATGCCGCAGCATGCTTTTATTATAGCCGTTACGGATAACAGCGATGATTTTAGGTTCAAGGATATGTGCAGTCGAAGTTCCGTCAGCCATAACCTATAAAACTCCCGCGAATGAAACTCGGCAAGATTGATAATTTCTGCCGTCTCTTCTCACCCCAATAACCCAACAATTCAATATGACCTGCTGATTACAAATGGATGAGCGCCAGCTTCACGACGCAGGCGTTGCCGCTTGCAAAGAAGCGCCGCGCGGGAACCGGGGCCGTCAGACTATAGGTTTTTGTGCTGGTCGTCCTTATGGATGCTATCGTCAATAAGAATGCGTGCGGCCGCCCCGTCCAGGTCCTCATATTGGCCGGTTTTCATTGACCACATAAAAGCTGCCAGGCCGACAAGGCCAAGACCAATAGCGATAGGAATCAGGAAGAAAAAGTCATCCATTTTTTCCTGCCTTTCCAGAGCGTGGAAAACCAAGCCGAAGCGCGTTTGCAACCACAAGTATGGATGATGCCGACATGGCTATCGCCGCCACGAGCGGTGTTACATATCCGGCAATCGCCACCGGTACGGCCAGAATATTATATATGACCGCCATGGCGATATTCTGACGCACGAGGGCGGCGGCACGGCGCGCTGTACGAATAGTGTTAGGCACAGCCATCAGGCCAGCATGAAGAAAAACAAAGTCAGCAGCATTCCGCCCTATGTCTGCAGCAGTTGCCGGCGCCATTGATGCGTGCGCCGCCACCAGCGCAGGCGCATCGTTAAGGCCGTCGCCCACCATAAGGGGTCTTTCTCCGGCCGCCACTCGCGCAGTTATATGGGCAACCTTTTCTGCCGGGCTTACCCGGGCGCGATATGGAATACCCAAAGATTCGGCAAGAGCTCTGACAGGCTGGTCGTGGTCCCCGGAGAGTATCTCGATACTGAATCCGACTTGTCTGAGAGACTGGATGGCCGCTTCGGTCTCTGGCCGCAAATTACTCTCAAAGCGAAAGCGTGCGAGACATTTCCCGTTCCCTGTAAACAAGATGGCTCCATCATCTTCCCCCAGGGTCTCCATATTCTGTGCCCAGGCCGCCCGCCCCAGACGATAGCACACACCATCTCTCCAGCCCTCGATGCCGGCGCCTGGATTTTCACGTATTCGTTCATACGGCCCGGAATCATCTGCCGGAACACCACGCGCTATCGCACTGGCGTAAGGGTGAAGGGAGTGCCGTGCAAGCGTAGCGGCCAGTGCAATATCTTTTTCATTCGCCGCATCAGCGGATGCGAGCGCTGTTTCAGGCATGGTCAATGTACCAGTTTTATCAAAGATAATGGAGTCTACTTCAGCCAGGCGCTCAAGCGCTCCCCCGTCTTTAACCATGACGCCTGATGAAAACAGGCGCTGAGCCGCCACCACATGAACCATGGGAACGGCAAGCCCCAACGCACAGGGACAGGTAATAATCAGAACGGCAACAGCTGTCGTGATTGCATGATGAATATCGCCGCTCGATATCCACCACCCCATTAGCGTAATAAGCGCTGTCAGATGAACAACGGGTGCGTAAAGACGTGCCGCGCGGTCCGCAATCCGGCGGTAAGTGGACCGCCCCTCTTCAGCTGCTTCCAGCATGCGCAGCATCTCGGCAAGGAAGGAATCCCGGGCAGCCGCCACCACCTCAACTGTCAAAGGGGCCAACGTGTTAAGGGTTCCAGCCCACACGCTGTCGCCGGGACGCAAAGTTTCCGGCGCGCTCTCGCCGGTCAGAAGTGAAACATCGGCCTCTGACGTCCCTGCCAGCACTCGGGCATTAACAGGCACACGTTCTCCTGCAGCAATAAGCAACGTCATGCCGGGAACAATCCGTTCGACAGAAAGATACTGCTGCGCACCATCATCTCTGATAACCGTGGCGCCGCGCGTCGCAAGGCGCGCAAGACCTTGTACAGCCATGCGTGCTTTTCCGCGCATCACATGATCCAGCGTGCGCCCGACAAGCAGGAAAAACAGAAGCATAACAGCTGCATCAAAGTAGGCGTGAGATCCCTGAGTCACTGTTTCGTAAATACTAAGACCAAAAGCTGTCAGAACCCCGATTGATATAGGCACATCCATATTTGTCTGTCCGCGCCGCAACACACGCCATGCCGACCTGAAAAACGGGCGCCCGGAATAGACAAGCGTCGGCAGCGCGATGAGAGCCGACAGCCAGTGAAACAGCTGGCGTGCCTGCTCTGATGCCCCGGACCATATAGCAACAGAGAGCAACATGATATTCATCGACGCAAAACCTGCAACGGCGAGCGCCCGAACAAGTTCGCCGCGTTGTGCCTCGCCCTCTGTCAATGTATCTGCCTGTGTATGAGCGCTGAAGCCGAGGCGGGCCAAGGTCTCCAAAACGGGCGGCACATCCGGGCCAGCCCAGCTCACATAAACGCGCCGCGTCGAAAGATTGACACGCGCCCTGTTTATGCCGGGCAGCGCTGCAAGAGCGCGCTCGATACGGGCAATGCACGCAGCACAATGAATCTCGGGAACAACCAGATTTATCTCATGCGCGTCCGGCCCCGCCGAGGTACTTGCCAGCAGCAATTCGGCAGAGGCGCGATCTGTATCGCTGCCTGAAAGAACCGGCTCAGGCTGTAAGAGCGCGATAGGCATGCCAGACGCCATGACCCAGTACCGGAAACACTATAATGAGACCAAGAAATCCCGTCGCCAGACTGAATACCATTAGTGTCAGCACGATCACGCCCCACATAATCATGACAGGGCGGTTGGCCCAGACACGCGCCATACTTGTGCCCATCGCGGTGAGGGCATCAACACGCTCGGCCAACATCATGGGAATTGCCAGAACGCTGATCGCAAAAGCGAAAGCCGCAAACAGCCCGCCGACAGCAGTCCCGACGCCAAGCATCCACCAGCCTGCAGGCGTGGTCAGCAACATGCCGACGATGTGGTCAAGGCCCGGAAAAGCACGCACACCAAAAAAGAGGGCATAGATGATAACAGCAGCGCGCATCCACAGCAGCATAAGCAGCGCAAGAAGCACGCCCGCAAAAATGACTTGCCCGCCAGCGCGCGGGCTCACAAAGACCATGCGGAAAAATGTCACTGGCTCGCCTGCTTCAATGCAGCGGCTCTTTTCGTAAAGGCCAATAGCGACAAAGGGCCCAACCACCATAAAACCCGCCAGAGCCGGAAACAGGATATAGTCGAGTTTGAGGGCAAACAGTCCCCAGACAGCGCCGACGGAAATGAGCGTGACCAGCAAACCATAAAGGATACTGGCAAGCGGCTGAATGCTGAAGTCGCGCCAACCTGCGGCAAGCCAGCCAAACGCGGCCGTCGCGCCCAGATGCCGGCAGAAATCATAGGCCGGTGGATGGCGTGGCTCAACAGCAGGCAATGACATCGGTTTCTCCTATCAGGGTGAGCATGAGGACTTCGCGGCAGCGCCCCCACCTGTGCGAGTATGCGCCACGCAATCTGGCTGTGTTACTGTCGCAACATACACAAGATGAGCGTTCGCGCCGATCAAAAACACAAAGCACAGCGCGGCAACCAGCCATATGATCAGTTTTTGTCTGCCGGAAACCGCTTCGTTCATTGTCCCCTCTTCTGCTTATCAAGAAGGTAAAGCGTAAGTAATCGGCGGTCTGTGGATGAAAGACGGCCATCCCATGACGGCATTTGCCCCTGACGACCGTACCACACGCTCTTGAAGATAGTCGCAGAGTCTCCTCCGTAAAGCCACTCATTATCGATAAGGCTGGGAGCCCCCAGTTGCTGGTTTCCCTCGCCGCGAACGCCGTGACATGATGCACAATTAGTGCTGAATACCTGCGAACCCCGCTCCACGCTACTTTCGCTTGTGGCTGAATCGCGGGCCTGCGACAGGCTCGCAACATAAACGACAACCGCGCTGATATCCTCTGGCGGCAACATCTGATCACGGCCAAAAGCGGGCATTTGTGAAATGCGGGACTCAGCGTGCCCGGAATTGACTCCTATACGCATTGTTTCATTAACCGCTTGCGGTGACCCGCCCCACAACCAGACATCATCACGCAAATTCGGAAATCCCGGCATACCTTGCCCGTTCTGCCCATGACAGACGGCGCAATTATCGCCGAATAAAGCCGGCGCCGTATTCTGCACATGTGCCATGATCTCAGGGTCAGCAAGAGCTGTATCCAGCGGCATCTGATCCATAACATCGACCCACGCAGCACGGGCAGCGAGGCCTTCCGCGACGTCACGATCCACGATATTGCGTTGGTCAATGCCAAGAAGGCCTTTTGTATAAGAAAGTCCGGTAGGCCATGCCGGCATAAGAACCCAATAGGCGACAGAAAAAGCGATCGTCACAATCAGGAAAAAGTACACGGGCCGTGGCACGGGGGTATTAAGTTCTTTAATACCGTTCCACTCGTGGCCGGTCGTTTTATAGCCACTATGCGGATCACGCTCTTCTACGGACATGGTCGGTCCTCTTCGTGAAGAATAGCGCGCGCTGCCGCATCAAAGCGTCGCTTATTCGATGGCCAGTAAGCGTAAACGATCACAGCCGCTGACAGTGCGATCAGGTAAAAAAGACCGAAGGTCTTGGATAAAAATACCAGGAAATCATGCTCGATCATCATGGCTCTCCATCCCGGGTTGGCGGGCGGCGGGCGATGTCTGTTTGACGCCCCAGCATCTGCAGGTAGGCAATGAGCGCATCCATCTCTGTCGGAGCACCGGCCTGCCCATCAAAGTCACGGATGTTCGTTGCCTCGCCATAGCGCCCAGCCACTTCTCCGGCGCGTGCGGCGCCATTCGTCGCCTGCGTCACCGCATCAATAGCGGCGTTCTCGATCATCTCATTGCTATAAGGCACACCGAGTGCACGCAGCCGCTCCAGATGCAGCGGCAAATCATCGGTACGAAGCTGCTTACGCGCAAGCCATGGATAAGATGGCATTACCGATTGCGGAACAAGCTCACGCGGATTGTTAAGGTGCGCACTGTGCCACGCATCCGAATACTTATCCCCGACACGAGCCAGGTCCGGGCCTGTGCGCTTCGAACCCCAAAGCATGGGATGATCATATTTTGATTCTGCGGCGCGCGAGTAAGGACCATACCGCTCCACTTCGTCACGCAATGTGCGTATCATTTGAGAGTGGCACGCATTGCATCCTTCACGGATATAAATATTCCGCCCGGCAAGCTCCAAGGGCGTCAGCACCCGCATATCGGGCACCTCTTCGACCGTCTGATTGATGGTGAACAGCGGTGCAATCTCGACAATGCCGCCGATGCTTGACACGCCGATAATGGCCAGAACAAGGGCGATGGCTTTCTTTTCCAGCTTATAATGCAACCCGAACATCGCTTATCTCCCCGTCTCGGCCACAGGACGCGCCGGTTCCGGGTAATCACCCTCAAGCGCGGCCTGTGTATGCCCCGCGCGCGCCGTCATCCATATATTGTAGCAGCCAACCAGTGCGCCAATGAAGAAAAGCAGCCCCCCGATAGCCCGCGCGATATAGTACGGATGCATGGCCTCAAGAGACTCAACAAACGAATAGGCAAGCGCCCCGCTTTCGTTGTAGGTACGCCACATGAGCCCCTGAATAATGCCGGAGTTCCACATGGCGAATACATAAATGAGCGTACCAGCGAGGGCGAGCCAAAAGTGGACTTCAACAAGGCGTGGCGACCACATTGTCTTCTGCTTCCACAACCAGGGGACAGAAGCATAAATGGCGCCAAACGTAATCATTGCGACCCAGCCCAATGCCCCTGCGTGTACATGGCCGATGGTCCAGTCCGTATAGTGCGACAATGCGTTCACCGATCGGATGGCCATAAAAGAGCCCTCAAAGGTTGAAAGCCCATAGAATACAGCGGCCACAAACATAAAGCGCAGCGTCGCATCATCACGCACCTTTCCCCAAGCCCCGTTGAGCGTAAGAAGCGCATTGCCCGCAGAAGCCCACGATGGCACCAGCAGCATGACTGAGAAAGTCATGCCGAGCGTCTGTACCCACTGCGGCAGCGCCGTATAGTGCAGGTGATGTGATCCTGCCCACATATAGAAGAATGTAATGCCCCAAAAACTGATGATTGAAAGACGATAGGAGAAGATGGGGCGCTCGGCACGTTTGGGAAGATAGTAGTACAACATGCCCAGAAAGCCCGCTGTCAGAAAGAACGCAACTGCGTTATGGCCATACCACCACTGTGTCATGGCATCCTGCACCCCCGAGAACAGGGAGTAACTTTTGGCGTGTGTCCACGAAAGTGGCAGGGCCAGGCCATTAACAATATGCAATACCGCAACCACCAGAATGAAAGCCAGGTAATACCAGTTGGCAACATAGATATGCGGCTCTTTGCGCCGCGCCAGCGTGCGCAGATAGAGTACGAAGTAAGCAACCCAGACGATAACAAGCCATATATCGGCATACCACTCTGGCTCAGCATATTCTTTCGATTGATTAATTCCCACTAGGTAGCCGGTTACTGCAAGCAGGCAGAACAGATTGTAGCCCCACAGCACAAACAGGGGCGTAAGCTGGTCGGCAAGCCGCGTGCGGCAGGTGCGCTGCACGACGTAGAATGAGGTAGCGATAAGCGCGTTGCCACCGAAACCGAAAATCACTCCGGTTGTATGCACGGGCCGCAAGCGTCCGAAGCTTGCCCATGGTTCGGCAAAGGTCAGGCCCGGATCAACAAGCAACCAGGCCACCCAGTCGCCGACAAATAACCCGATGACGGCCCACGCCATGGCAATAATAATACCCGTCTTTACCGGTGTATCATAATAGACAGCTGAAGAGTCGGTCGGGGGATCCGGGTCATAGAAGCGCGAAACAACAGCAAATATGCTGAGCAAAGACACAACAAAAACAAGCCAGCCATGCGTGGCAATGGGGTCTGCGCGGCCCAGGGCAGCCACGAAAAGGCCAGCAAGCGCCATGAAAGAAAGGAAGATCAATGTCAGCTGACGCTGGCCCCGCGTTAAATCACTTATCATGCCCTACCTTTATCTGCAGATGCCACCGGCGCTCCTGCCGCATATTTAAATACCTGCCTTACCTTCCGGTCAACAGTTCAGAGTAGCGGCGGGATAACACTCTGAAGATTTCCGGTGGGCACGCTCACGCACACCGCCATGGTGTGGACGGTGTGGCCCCGGGGCAAGTGAACGAGCGAAAAGTGATGCATAGTAAACGAAATGAAATGACCGGCAGGCCCCCTGACGCAGGCAGGCCCGGAAGCTTTTATAAGGCGCCGTCGCCAGATTGGTTTGATTACGATCAAACGCTTATTTATTCTTGTCGCAGAAAGCCGCGCGTATGATATTCGGTCACCCGCTACCAAGCCCACCTACCAATGCAAAGCTTTAGGAATCGAACGCTTCTTCTCTCGGGCAGGCACGAGACGAGGCGCGAAGTCGTCAGGCTAAACCATAGACGAATACAGGTGTTTTAGGGCTGAAAGCCACAACTTAAAGGTTAAATGCCAGCAGGTGTCAGGGTATCTACAACAGCCAAGAAGTGCAGGTAAGCACCAGCAAAGACAAAGCTGTGCCATACGGGATCGGTCCAGCGCCCAATATCACGCGCGAAGAGCCCGGCGCCAACAGTATAGGCGATGGCCCCCGCTCCTAACAAAATAAGAGAAAGAGAGTTGATTGTTGAAACTACCTCAGTGATGGCCGCAATGAAGATCCAGCCGATCAAGACATACAAACCCACAAAGAGTCGCTGACAGCTGCGCCGAATACAGATTCGTAATATCACTCCAGTCAGGGCCAGCACCCAAATCACATAAATTAGCTTAACACCGAATGGCCCCGCAATATCCAAGGCAAAAGGGGTGTATGTCCCGGCGATCAGAAGAAAGATAGCGGCGTGATCAAGGTGACGCCATGCGCGGCTTCCCTCGATATCCGAGCGAATGGTATACATATATGAACAGAATGAGCATGCAACGAGGCTTCCACCATATATCAGGCCGCCAAATGCCGTTTGCCATGGATGGAAGGTTGCGAGCGCCACCAGCACACCGAGCGCGAACAAGCTGAAAGCAAAAGTGGCCCCGACAACGCCGTGATTTATATGCCGGGGAATTCCTGTAGCGTGAGTTATGGACATGGCAGTGCTTAGACGCGCTCTTCTGTTAGTTGAACCGCATTGTTAACCGCCCCATGTGGTGACATGCCATAACATTGGACAGTTTCACTATCCTTCGTTAGCCGGCAAGCCCAACCCTGGCCATCCTCTGATAGGCTGGCAATGGACCATCCTTGCGGTAACCGATGTTTGAATGAGCCCAATTGAACGATATTTGTCATATGCAGTTTCATTGCGTCCTGCTGCGCATTCCACAATCCGACTACCCATGTGCTGAGGCTAGTCGCCGAATTATGGCGGCAGCTCTTACCGAGGCAGCATATCGTTCGTGCATTGCCCCGAGAAACGGAAATAAAAGGTGCTTTCCTGCATAAATAACAGGGGGCCAGTGCGTCCATATTCATGCTGCCCTCTTTCTATCTTACTCACCAGTGAACGGAGAAGCAGGGGCAAGCCCCTGCCTTCCAATCTGTTCTGTTTAAGCTGCTTGCTCTAACTGAAGATCGCTCGCAGCGGCTTTGCCGCGCTCCATAGTTACTTCATAGCTGAGACGCTGACCGTCCGTCAGCATGCTAATGCCGGCTTTCTCAACGGCGCTGATGTGCACAAACACATCGGCGGTGCCATCTTCCGGCTGAATGAAACCGAAGCCTTTGTCACGGTTGAACCACTTAACTGTACCTTTAGCCATTATTGTATCCTTTAACTTAGCGTTGCCTGCCATCACAGCGATAGCGGGCGAGCGTAGCGGCATCCCATTTAGCGGGGACATAATCCGACTCTTTGATAACGCGAAGAAAAAACGGGCCAATTTTAAGGCTGGAGGCGTTCAATGGCCCCGAAAGGCCCACCGGAGAAACCGGCACAATGCATAGGCGCAGAGTTAATCTAAACTCGCCTATACCTATACAGACATATTAGAGTGAAAGCAATACATATCGCCCCGGCTACTTAATATAATTATATTCTTATCATTTGTGGGTAATGCGCCGCAAACACTCGGCTGGTACGCGCGCTAGTATAAGTTCAGCATCAGCCCATATTGATTTTCCCGGAAAACAAAGAAATCCAAGGAAGTATCTGTCACTGACGAATTCGGTAACTTCATACTGCTTATTGGTGCGCAGATCAACAAACTGATAACTGCCAGAAGATGTGAGTAGGCCTTTATACTCTCTTTCGTTCTTTTGCTTGTGCTGCTTCGAGTAGAATAAGGAATATGTTTCTGTCATTTGCCCTCTACAGAATAAGTCTGTACGATATCTAGCGCTTAGGAAGAAACACCGCTGCTCCGCCCTGACCACCCGGCGCGCCCGATGCGTCAGCTGGCACTCCGTCAGCCTCATCATCTGCATTGGCAAATATAAAGTTTTGCGGCCGAGCTTTTTGTGGGGGCCGGTTTTGCGCCGGCGGGCCGTAAACCTCTGGGGAAGTCTTGTTGGAATTGGATGGGGTTGGCAGTCTGGTCATAAGACAACGCTTTCTACCAGTATCTTGCTGGTAGCCATTATATGGCTCAAATCCGCCGAATAGCCACAACAATCGACTCCTGATGAAATAACGCAACTAATGGTCGAAAAGGTTCTCTGTATAAGTCTGAATCGGAACGCCTTAATCAAAACACTTTAGTTCGCGCCTGTGCCAAGTCATCAGTATGGCTACGGCACTATAAGAAACGACTATTACAGGGCCTGCTGGCAGGTCAAGGCCAGCCGAGACAGTAACACCCAGAGCTACAGATATAATCCCGCATAGCCAGGCGACCAGATAAGGGCGCATAGACTTGACTGCAGCAAGCGCCGGCATGATCAGGCTGGCAAAGACGACATATACCCCAACCAGTTGAACGGAAGATGTGATAGCAATGGCGAACAGCAGGTAGAAGCCAAGGCCAACCAGTTGTTCAATGACTTTTTTGGCGACATGTCGCTGCCGCGCTGGAACAGTGGGGAAGAAGGGGCTATCTCGCCTGCTATCGACGTCATCGAAAACGACAAAACATTTACGGTGACGGCCGAAGTGCCGGGCATGGATGCCAAGGATATTCAGGTTAGCGTGGCCGAAGGCTACCTGAGCATCAGGGGTGATAAAGCCCAAGAAACTAAAGAGCAAAATGAAAACTATTGCCGCTGCGAACGCTCGTATGGGTCGTTTCAGCGTGTTGTGGCACTGCCAAACACCGCCGATACGAACAAAGTCGATGCGCAAGTAAGCAAAGGCGTCCTGAAAATAACAATAGCCAAGAGCGCCGAAGCATCGGCGAAGGAACGCCGCATCGACGTCAGGCAGGCCGCCTGACGTCTACCTGGAGAAGGGTGCGGGTCTCCCCTGTCCCGCACCCTTTGTCTCGTCTGAAAGGAGTTATCGTCATGTCAGCTTTTTCATCACATGAACCGATTGGTGACACGGTAGCAAGCACCCTTATCTGGGTTCTGCTTGCTCTTTTCCTGACGCTGATTGCCAGCACCTACTTTACGGCATCGTCGATAACCAGTGCTAGCTCGCTAGAGCCTGCGGTGATTGATATTGACAGTTACCAAATCGAGATTGGCTAAGGTGCGCCATTGCGAAAGGCTTTCTTTCATTCTTTACGAGAAAACGGTGCCTGTGACGTCCCACGTACCAAAAGAACGCTTATTATACACGCTACTGAACGCGCTGCTCTGGCTTTTGCTGGTGCTGGCGTTATTGGCGATTGCCGGTTGTCCTCACTATTACTAACAGGAAAGGAAGTGTCATGAATCTTGATCAGTATCAGCCTATAGAGTGGATCGTCGTTGTTGGTGGGCGCGAAGCCAAAGCTTATGTCCGCCGGCAGCAGGAGAAGATCATGCCTATTATCGGCAATGCGCCGGAACGGAAAAGGCTAACCCAAGTAAAAGAACTGGTGCCGGTTACGCATTGGCAAAGCGAAGCTTATGATCGGTCTGATGAGGGCCGCTATAATGGAACGGCGCCCCAAAGCATCGAGCCTGACCATCTGGCTCGTGCTATTGCCAGCGGCTTGAACGCGGCCCGTGAAAAGAGAGAGTTCGATAGTCTGACCCTGGTGGCGCAATCACCCATGCTGGGCCGTTTGAAAAGCCTGCTTGATCCTAAAGCGCTTCATGCGTTGCGAACCGCGTTGCCAAAAGATTTTTCGCATTATTCCCGGCCCGAGCTGCTGCGCCAGCTGGAGCGCAGTCACGCTGCTTAAAATCGAACCCGATTGATTGTGGTCAAACAGCAGGCAGCAGGTCCCGGCTAGAATTGCGCTGCGCGCATAACCAGCCAAAGGAGCCTGTCATGCCAGCCACAAACGCGAGCACACAAGCAAATCCATCTCGTCCGGTCAAAGATTTCGGCCGGGCTGTCCCGATCGGGCGGGAGATCGAAAGCGCCCCTGTCATGCAGGCTAACTTCAATAATATGTGGCGTGCGGCCATAGGCGCTTTGAAAATGTCAGACCCAAAGCTGACGGCAAACGATGGGCGGAGCGATGCACTGCTCGCTTTTCAACACTATTTCAAGAAGCTATGGGCCGATGCGATGAATATGCCAGATATTCTTGCCTTATGGCAGCCTGGCAGGCAGCAGAATGGCGTCGCTTCGCTTCAGCATTACTATGACACACTGTGGCGCGATACGTGCCGAGTACCTGCTCTGCCTGCGATATGGCGGCAAAGCAAGCTATGGCATGCGCTGCATTACGGGGTTATCGAGCCAGAGGCGGATATTACCGAAACCGATAAGGCGTTCAGGGTGCGCATCGAAGTTCCGGGGATGGGTGAGGACGATATCGAGATTTCCGTCGAGGGCAACAACCTTTGCATCAGGGGGCGCAAGCACGAAGTGGACGAGCAGAAGGGAGAGTGCTGTATTCTTCGTGAGTGCGCCCATGGTTGGTTTCGCCGGGTTCTGACCCTTCCTGAAGGGAGTCATTCTGCCCGTGCCCAAGCCTATTTAAAGAATGGCGTTCTGGTGATTGATGTGCCTAAGAAAACCGAAGCTTCACGAGACGGGGCGCAGAAAGTGGAAGTTCAGCGGCAGGCTTAGCGGTCCGGCAAGGGGCGGTTATTGGCTGGCTTCTGGCCTGTGCGGTGCAACAGGTCGGTGGGCCTGACGGTGGCTGTTTAAAAATTGTATTTTTATTGCTGCGAAAGAATTAGCGGTTTAATACGGTCCCGATAATATATCGACGCCGGCCGCGGAATCGCAGGCCGACTAGAACATAAGAAGCGAATGAATACCGAGACGCCTTTTGTGGCTTTGGAAATACACGACGAGTCGATGTGGACGCCATCGATGGTCACCAAAGCCATTGCGACCATGAAGGCGTATGGTTACAACGCGCTTATTCTGCACCAGAATGACTTGCTGGATATCTGCACGCAGGTTGGCGATCCACCGAACTTCGGCGTGTATGACCTGCGCCGTAAGAAAGTCCGCAACCGCATCGCCGCCCTGCGCCGCATGATCGCCGAGCTGGATACGTTCGGGGCCAAGCTTTACCTGCAGGTGAAAGAGCCGTCGCATGCCGATTATGTGCGCGAGCTGGACGCCTATAGCAGTATGTTCACCGCCGATGGCCGTGCCGACCCGGCCAGCCCGGCGTTTATCGATTTGTGCCGCGCCAAGACGCGGGCAATCGTGAATGACCTGCCGGGCCTTGGCGGCATGATCATCAATATCTCGTCGCCCGAGTCGCGCGTGTCGATGCCCGATCACCATGCGACGCAGGGTATGGGCGTTTCGCTGGATGGCTGGTTTGACGCGATGATCGAGGCATTTCATGCGCCGTTGCGCCACAAGGGCATGAACCTGTTCGTGCGCGACTTTTCATACACCAAGGATATGCAGAACGGGGTGATGGCGGCAGTCGACCGCTGCAATGGCGCAGTCGGTGCATCTATCAAGGTGACGGCACACGATTACTTTCCCAAGGCCGCACAAAACCCATCAATCGGTGCGGTAAAGGCGCCGATGATCGTTGAAACTGATACGTCGGGCGAGCACATGGGCTGGAACGTTCTGCCGAACTGCCGCGTGGCCGAAATGGCCGAGCGCCTGCGCTCCGTGCGTGCGGCGGGCGCGAGAGGCGTCGTTACGCGCGTCAGCTGGGAAGCGATTCCCGGCCGTCACGCGATGGATACACTGGGCGATGTGAATGTCTATGCCTATGCCCGGCTGGCGCGTGAAGACGTTGCTCCCGAAACATTGGTGGCGGACTGGCTGGCGGTGCGTTTCGGCGTGGCGCAGGATAGTGAAGTCAGCCGCCGTACCACGGCGCTGTTGCTGGAAAGCTGGCACGTGATTGCCGATGCTGCCTACTGGAATGACAAAGTTTTCCCCCGTCACAGTCGCCTGCCCAGTTCATGGCAGGAAGGCCTGCATTCGATGGCGACAACCGGCATGGGGTCGCGCAACCAGGCCGCGCCGCCGCCGTTCGATGAACAGAATCCGGAAAAGCTTTTTGCCATCAAGGATCAAGCTGTGGCCACCGCCGACCGGCTGGCCGCCGAGGCAGCCGCACTGGCGCCACAGCTGCCGCCCGAATTGGGATACATGCTGCACGACAGCTTCAAACTTCTGCCCGCGTATGCTCGCCAGTTCCAACTTGCCACCAAGGGCGCATACCATGCCGCTGCGTTTGCAGCGACGGGTGATCCGGTCAGCTGGGCTGCCTGCATGGAGCTGCGTGACGCGCTTCTGAAGCATACGGACAGTATGGAGGCGGAACTGGCAACGTATATTGACCCGCCATATCCCCTGCTGGTGCTGTTTGATTGTGACCACGCCCGGGGCTATGCTGCTTCGCTGATACCCGGCGCCCATGCAGGCCTTGTGCCGGAACTGCCCGCCGTTCCTGATGCCAGCGCACCGGCGTGCACGGCATCCCCCGCCGCATAAAAAAATACGGCCACCCGAAGGTGGCCGTATCGATCTTGGATAGCCGTGTGGCCTTAGGCAGCTTGGGCGAGGCCGGTCGCGGCAGGCTTGCCACGTTCCATTGTCACTTCATAGCTGACTTTCTGACCTTCGGTCAGGCCCGTCATACCAGCAGCCTGAACAGCACTGATGTGTACGAACACATCGGCGCCGCCATTATCCGGCTGGATGAAGCCAAAACCCTTAGTCGCATTGAACCACTTTACTGTACCGGTAGCCATCGTTTAGTCCTTCGTTTGTCGTGAGCCGGCATCACCATGATGACGGGAGCAGCGAACTCTTTGACGAAACGCAAGACAGGCAAGGCACGCAGAGAGGTATCGAAACTCAAGGTTATTTATACTCTGTCGCAAAACCGGATGCAAGGGCTGTTGCTATGCAGCAAGGGTCTATTTAGGCCAAAAGAAAGCACGCCATACTGCAAGAGCAGGCGTGCTTTCCGACCCCGGCTTGCGCCAGGCCAATGACATGAAACAAGTCCGAACGTGTCAGTCCCGTTTCACATCAACCGTTTGACCATCAACCTTTTTGGTTTCGGTTGTGGTCGTTTCCTGATTCAGTAGTCCCTCTGGGTCCACCGTTTTTTCGGTTTTGGTGGTCTCGATAATACGGCCCTGGGCATCGACTTTCACCTTTTGCTTGGTCGTCTCACGCGTGCTGGTGCCCTCGGCATTGGTGTTTGTTACCGAACTTTCACTCTCATACCCCTTGTCGCCCTGCTTGATCTTTGTTTCAACCGTCGAACGCTTTTCGTTCATCGGGCCTTCGGGGTCCGTTACTTTTTCCGATGTGGTCTTTTTGATCACCTTGCCGTCTTTATCCACATCAACATCGACCTTTTTCTCGGTCTTGATATCGGTGCCGGCGGTCGTCGTGGTGCTGGATGTTGCGCTACTGGTATAGCCGCCATCGGCCTTCACTTCGGTCCTGCCGGTGGTTTCAGCCATTGTGGTGCCGGCGGTCAGGGTCGCCATAAGGGCGGCGGTAAGTGCAAGAATGTGTTTCATGGGGTCCTTTCTTTCCTGGATAAGCACAAGGCGGGCCTAGTGCCGATACACGACGTTAAGGGGCCGGCTATCAAGATGCTAAATGCGGCCGTGTTCGCGTCCGTAAAAAACCCATCAGGGCCGGTATTACGCCACCAGCGGTGCAGGATTATTATCATTAGCGGGGCGCGGAATTATGATAAGCGGCACGTATTTCATCCTTTCTAGCTGGCTTTCCTGAGAAGTTCGCGACGCAGGAATTTTATGCGCTGCATTGTTTCAGTAAGACGTGTTGCTGTGGCCGGGTTAAGGATCCGGCGGGCAGCGGCAAATACGGAGCTTTCTTCTTCGCGGATGTGATGAAAGAAAGCCTGTTGCATGCGGGCAAAGCGGTTACGCCACGCAGCGGGCGATAGTTGGCGGCTATCAAGGTTATCCAGCAGCGCCACAAGGTTGTCGTGTTCAAGGCTGGAATCACGCGCCAGGGGCAGGGTTGCGTCATGCTGGCGCAGGGCTTCGTAAAGTGACGCATCTTCCGCGTCATTGTGTGCCAGCAGGTCCTCTTTCAGGTGGCGGAACAAGATAAGGCGTTCGCTGTGCCGCGTGTCGGGCAGGGCATTGATCTGCTCGATGATGCGCGTGGCGCTTTCGTGGTCATTGTGGATAAGGGCATAGATATCCATGCAGAACTCCATGGCTGGATCATTGGCATAGAATCCAAAGTGATACATGCGCCCTTAAAGCGCTATAAGGCGGACAGGGCGCGTACATAAGTAACCCGTAATGCATGCGAACTACGCCCGAATGGGGATAAAAAGAAAACCCCAGTGCAACCCGGTCTTTTAGGGAAAAATGATAGTAAGCAAGGGTTGTCCGCATCGCATCATAAGGTGTTACGGCGTAATGTCGGGACGCTGCCGGTACTGCCGTGAAAACGAACGGTACCGGCAGTACCTTTAAACCCGAGAAGGAGAAGACTTATGCCGAACGTGCAGAATCAGAACCCGGGTCAGACGGGACAAGGCCAACAGGGCCGCAGCCCATCTTACCAGGCGCAATCGGAAGGCCGCAAAGACAGGTCGGCAAACCAGCAGCGCGGCAATCGCCCGCAAAACGAACGGGCCGGCGAAGAAAGCGAGTCATCATCGCGCGGCGGCCGCTTTAACAGCTGATAAGCCGTTTCTCTCTGGAAAGACCGGGATTTGGCGCATTGCATAATGCCCTGAACCCGGTTTTTTCTTTGTATTTAAGTCAAATAGGATGATGCCGCATTGATGCCTTAATGTGCGCGATCATTATGAATGTCACCGCACCTGTTTTCCTAATAGGATTTTTATGTGCGGTGTCATACAACTGAGTTCTATTCTAGGAAGGCCCGACCCCCCATGCCTATGAACGAGAAAAAGAATTGTATCCTCATCATCGAAGATGAAGCCCCCATCCGCAAACTGTTAACTATCACGCTGGAAAGCCGTGATTACAAGGTTGTCGATGCCGACCAGGGCCGCGCTGGCGCGCGCATGGTTGCGTCTGTCAAGCCGGACCTGGTTATTCTTGACCTTGGCCTGCCCGATATCGACGGCAAGGATGTCGTGACGCTGATCCGCGAGTGGTCACAGGTGCCGATCATCATTTGTTCAGTCCGCAGCGACGACGAGGAAGTTATCCGCGCGCTGGAAATGGGCGCCGACGACTATGTCACCAAGCCCTTCAACCCGGATGTGCTAACAGCGCGCATTCATGCCAACCTGCGCAAGTCGGCCACACAGCAGGCCGGCGAGCCGGAGCTGACGAATGGCGGTATCCGCATGGATTTGGTGCGCCATGAAGTGTTTCTAAACGGCGAGAAGGTGCCTTTCACGCCGCGCGAATACGAACTGCTGCGCTTCTTCCTGGTCAACCGCGGCAAGATGCTGACCCACAAACAGATTCTGAAGGAAGTGTGGGGGCCGGCGCACGGCGAAGACATGCAGTACCTTCGCGTCTATGTCAGCCAGTTGCGCGAAAAGCTGCAGAACGCCATTCCCGGCAGCGATTACATCATCACCGAACCGGGCATCGGCTATCGCATGGAGGTGACAGGAGAGAAAGCGGACGATTCCGCTTCTGTCGCTCCTTTGGTGGCCCACGCCTAATTCTTCTTATGGAGCATTAACCGGTCTGCGGTGCCGCCGCATCGATTCCTGATGCTTATTCCTGCAATGTATATGGGCGACCCTGAGAAAAGGAGACAACACATGACCCTAAAGACTCTTTCAGTAGTGAT
>JBFWRI010000027.1:0-25182 GCA_050248995.1 Bdellovibrionales bacterium | reverse complement strand
GCAAGCGCGCCGTCGAACTGGCGCAGGATGCGGCAGCGGGCAAGGTGACCGGGGTGACGGAATATGTACCGACGCCGCTGCTGACCAAGCCGGCGCTGGAAATGGAAAACAATAAAGAGCTGAAATCTGTCCGCTAGGCTAAGCAACCTGAACGGCACCTGGTTATGCCTTGTGTTCCTGCTGGTGCTTGGCGTGCTGTTCAGCATCCTCTCGCCGTACTTCCTGTCGGTCTCGAATATCCAGAATGTCATCACCGCGTCGGCGGTCATCGGCCTGATGGCGTTGGGCGCTACGTTCGTAATTGCCGCGGGTGGGATCGACCTGTCGTCGGCTTCGGTGATGGCGCTGTCGGGCATTGTGTGCGCGTCGGCCATTCAGGACCAAACGGTTGCGCCTTTCACCGCGATCGTTTTATGCGCGGGGATCGGCGCATTGTGCGGGTTTGTGACGGCGCTTTTAATCAACATCACGCGCGCGCCTAGCTTCATCATCACGCTGGGCATGCTGAGCGTCGCGCGAGCGCTGGCTTACCTGGTAGCGGACGGCATGCCGGTTTACAGCCTGCCGGAAAATGTCACTGCCGTCGGGCAGGGCACGCTTTTGGGTATCAGCGGGCCGGTTGTCTTTGTGATTATCGCCGCCATGCTGGCCCACATCATCCTGCATCACAGCCGCTTTGGCAGCCACATCCTGTGCCTTGGCGACAACCCATTCGCGGCCGACGCGATGGGATTGAACGCCCCGCTGCTGCGCATCAAGGCGTTTACCCTGGCAGGGTTGTTTTCAGGCATCGCCGGTTTCGTTTTCATGGCACGCACGAACGCCGGCGACCCGACCGCCGGGCAGAATTATGAACTGATCGCTATCACTGCCGTTATTCTGGGCGGCGCTAACCTGTTCGGTGGCCGGGCCAGCATCGTTGGTACGCTGCTGGGCGTCATCTGCCTCGGCGTGCTGCAGAACGGGCTGAACCTGCTGGCCGTCAGCACCTATTACCAGGTGCTGTTCGTCGGCCTTGTGCTGGTCGCTGCCGCTTTCCTGAATCGCTGGCGGCGCGCATGAGTCTGCTGCAGCTGACCAGCATCGCCAAAAGTTTCGACGGCGCCGAAGTGCTTCACAACCTGTCACTGGATGTCGGTGCGGGCAGCGTGACGGCGATTGTGGGCGATAATGGCGCCGGTAAGTCGACCTTGCTAAAGGTAATGTCGGGTATCCATGCACCGGACCACGGATCGGTGATGCTGGCCGGTGACGACGTTACCGGCCTTGATGCGATGGCGCGCCGCGCTGCGGGTATCGAGATGGTGTATCAGGATCTGGCGCTTTCCAAGCAGCAGGATGTTGTCACTAATCTTTTCATGGGCCGCGAAATGTGCGCGGGCAGTGGCTTCCTGCAGCGTAAGGCCATGCACATGGCGGCGGTAGGCCACCTGCAGCGCCTTGGTATTCATATCGCTGACTTGAAACAGCCCATCGGCCACCTGTCGGGCGGGCAGCAGCAGGCCGTGGCCATTGCCCGCGCTGCGATGTTTGAACCAAAGGTATTGTTGCTGGATGAACCGACGGCGGCATTGGCCGCCCGCGAGGTTGATCGTGTGCTGGGCCTGATCCGCACCCAGAAAACAGCAGGCCGTGCGGTTATTCTTGTTAGTCACCGCCTGAACGATGTGTTTGCGGTGGCTGACCGCATTGTGGTAATGAAGCAGGGCACCATTTTAAGCGACGATCCTGCCAGCAGCGTCACACTGCCCGAGATCGTTGAACGCATAGTCAGTTAATAAAAAACGGGGCATCGCCCGATACCCCGCTCTTTTTCCGGGTAAACTCTGCGTTTCACGCAACTGTCCCCCGGTATCGTAACAACAAACGAAAAAATTTTTACGAAACGAGCTTGCGGCGCGCAGCATCGCGAGCCGTTTGCGCCAGCATGTCGTCATACAGGTCTTGCGCTGCAGCAGCGCCAAAGCGTGCTTCGAGTTCTTCGTACGTCACCAGTTCCGGTTTGAATCCATAGGTGGCAACATTCTGCAAATCTTGCAGGCGCTGGCGCGTTTCGGCTTCCTGGGCCATCATGTGACGAATATCAGCTCGCACCATCTGGGCAAAACGGTATGTGGCCCACAGGCCGCGGATCTTCTTTACCATCGGCATGTTGAACAGTTCGAGGCCGCTATCGATTGCGCGGCCGCAGCGCATATGCGCGCGCCACATGCGATACTTGGTTAGGCTGGCCATAATTTCGAGGCGCAGGCCCTTGATGGTTTCGTCAGCATGCACCAGTTCAGACGACAGATCGCCAGCCGGGGCCGCTACTTTGACCTGGATTGAGTCCTTGTTGTTTTTGATGTCGTTCCGCATCTCTTTGTCCTTCTAATCTTCACCAGTTTTTTAGGGGCCTTAATAATGTCTTACCCAAATATGGACAGGACATTACCTTCTAAAAGTTAATAAAGTATTAAAAAAGAAAATAAAAACATGTTTTAATTTGTATTGCGGTAGTTTTTCTATCGTTCTATAAGATTTCAACACAAAATTATCCACAGGACTAATGCTTTGATCGAAGCCAAGCAGATTCGGGCCGCCCGCGGCCTGCTGGACTGGACCCGCGAAGACCTTGCGAAAGCCAGCGGCGTTTCCACGCCTGCACTTGGCCAGATTGAAACCGAAAACCGCACCGCGCGCAGCGGCAGTCTGGATAAAATCAAAGCGGCGTTTGAAAACGCCGGCGTCGTGTTTACCGATAACAGCGGCGTGAAGCTGAAAAGTGACCTGGTGACCATTTATGAAGGTACCGAAGGTGTGCGCGAGTTTTTCGACAACGTCTATGCGGTTGTATCAACACAAACGCCTCTCATTCTTGTTGGCGGCGGTTTCCAGCAAGACTTCTTTGATAACATGGATAAAGAGTATCTGGAGTTTCATAAAAAGCGGCTGGAAGCTATCCCGGGTTTTGAAATCCGGACCATAAAGCCCGCCAGCCTGAAGGATGAAAAGCCGCTAGACTATGTGAAGTTCCGTGTACTGCCCGACCACATGTTCTCGCGGCTTCCCTTCTACCTGTATCATAACAACCTCGGTGTTATCCGCTGGAAGCCGACGCCGCGTATCGTGGTGATCCGCGACCAGCAGGTAGCTGAAGCTTACCACCACCAGTTCGACCTGATCTGGAAGGTGGCCAAGCGGCCGGAAAGCGTGGGTGAGGAATAGTCATGCTTGTATTTACGCAAACAGGCTATGTATCAGACTCCCCCTACGCCCTGAAGCCGCTGGGGGTCGATGCGCTTGCTGCTGTGGCCGCGCTTGAACAGGCCTGTGTCACCGAAAGTAATGTAGCGACCGGGTATTTGGGCGCCGTGCAAACTGACCGACATCGTATGGATCTGTTGGCTGAGGGCGGCACAATGACCGGCGCGTTTGATGAGAACGATGCGCTGGTGGCGCAGCAGTTGGGGCGCTTCCTGCCAGCAGCTGAAGACCTGCAGCGACTGAATACGGCTTTTGATGCGCTGAACGCATCGGCCTGCGTATTCCCTACATACCTTATGTATAACAACTTCACCGCCCGGATTGCCCAGAATAAAAAGCTGCATGAGAAATTCCTGGCGCATGGCATTGCGACGGCCACCGCCAAGGGCGTTTATGCACAGATCTTCCAGGCATCTCCGCGCAACGTCACGGTCATGCGTTCGGGCCTGCGCAATGGCTTTATGCTGGTGGGCTGCGGAATGCACAATGGCCTGAAAGAGCAGCAGCTGGTATTCGTGCGCCAGAATAACCTGTCGCTGGATGCGGCTGAAACGTGTGCACTGTATCCCAAGGAAATCCAGCCGGTGGCGCTGCAGGACTGGCAGAAACTGGCCGATCGCTTTGAAAGCGATTATGTCGGTGTGGCGCTTGATATCACACAGCAGATTATTTATCTGCTGCCTTATGAAACGGTGCGTCAAGCCAGCGCCGACCAGCAGCAGGAACGCAACTTACTAGCGAACGCTTAATCGGCTTTCGGGCGCAGGGTGGGGAATGCGATAACGTCGCGGATCGACGGTGCGTCGGTCAGGTACATGACCAATCTATCGATGCCGATGCCAAGGCCGCCCATCGGCGGCGCGCCGTATTCCAGCGCGTTGACGTAATCGTAATCGACAACCTGCGCTTCATCATCACCAGCAGCTTTCAGCGCTTCCTGCTCTTTGAAGCGAGCCAGCTGGTCTTCGGGATCGGTCAGCTCGCTGAACGCGTTGCCCAGTTCGCGAGCATAGACAAAGCTTTCAAAGCGTTCGGCGAACAGCGGGTTTTCGCGATGGACCTTGGCTAGCGGTGAAATATCCTTCGGCATGTCGATCACATGCGTCGGCTGCATCAGGTGCTGTTCGGCCTTTTCACCGAATACGGCCTCGACGCATTGGCCCCAGTTCGCGTGCTTTTCAACGTGTACGCCCAGTTTCTTGCAGGCGTCGCGGGCGGCGGCGATATCCATGCCGACGAAATCAACCCCGGTGTGTTCCTTCACAAGGTCCGTCATACGCTTGCGCGGCCACGGGCCTTTGAAGTCTATCTCAACGCCCTGATAGGTGACTTTGGTGCTGCCTAGTACCTGCAGGCAGCAGTATTCAACAACGTCTTCGGTCAGCTTCATCATGTCGCTGTAATCGGCGTACGCGACATAAATCTCCATCATCGTGAATTCAGGATTGTGGCGGACCGAAATGCCTTCGTTGCGGAAGTTGCGGTTGATTTCAAACACGCCGCTGTGCATTTGCCCGACCATCAGGCGCTTCAGGTAGAGCTCGGGCGCGATGCGCAGGAACAGGTCCATATCCAGGGTATTATGGTGCGTTGTGAAGGGCCGTGCGTTGGCGCCACCCAGAATGGGCTGCAGCATGGGTGTTTCGACTTCAAGGTAGCCTTTATCCTGAAAGAACTGGCGCATGGCCTGCACCACGCGCGCCCGCGTGACAAGGCGCTGGCGGCTTTCCTCGTTCATAATCAGGTCGACGTAACGCTGGCGGTAACGTGCCTCGACGTCGGTCAGGCCATGGTACTTTTCGGGCAGTGTCTGCAGCGACTTGCTGAGAATGGTGATTTTGGCGCTGTTCACCGTCAGCTCACCGCGCTTGGTGCGGCGGATGACGCCTTCCACGCCGATGATGTCGCCCAGATCAAGGTTATCTAGCACGGTCGCCGATGTAGTGTCCAGCGCGGCGCGGTCGGAATAAATCTGGATCTTGCCGGTATGATCGTGCACATCCATGAACATGCCCGAATTGCGGTAAGCACGTACGCGGCCAGCAACCACAACGCGGTCTTCGGTGACAACATCGGCGGCAAGGCCTTCGTATTTCTTCTGCAGTTCGATAAGCGTGTGCGACGGTTCGAATTTATAAGGGTACGGGTTGATGCCCGCTGCGCGCAGCGTCGCGACTTTCTGGCGGCGCACTTCGCGCAGATCGTGTGCGGCGGGAGTGGACGCGGGTGCTTGCGCAGGCTTTTCTTTGGCTGTCATGGGTGGATTATTCCACCACCATGGCGATTTTTGCAAGCACGCGCAGTTCGCCGGCCGTGAGGGTTGTCTTGCCGGCGCGTCCGGTGGCGACCAAAGTCGTCATGTCATACGTCTTGCCGTTGATCCGCGTGATTTCACGCAATGTCAGCACGCCGTCAGCGGTGACAACTGCCGCCCGGTCACCTTTCTGGACTTTGGCGCCGGGACAGGCAATCAGCAGGGAATCCGCACGAAAAAAGGGTTCAAGGGCCTTTCCTGTAACACGGATACCGAAAGCGTTTTCGTCGTCGACGCCTGCATTGATGGTGTGTTTTGTCCATGCCTTGCCGGCCAGCTTGCCATCGGCGTCAAAGTTGCCGCTTTTGGCCGCCGCCGTCAAAGACAGCACCTGAATCTTGTTCTTGAAGCTGGTGCGCGCAACCAGAGCCGCAAACTCCATGAAGCTGGCACCGGTCACATCCAGAATCTTGGCAATGCTTTCGGTCGACGGCCAGCGTTTCTTGCCGTCGGCGGCCGAACGCTTCGACGCGTTGAAGGTCGTGGCATCCAGCCCGGCTTCGCGCGCGAGACCGGAAGGAGAGAATCCATAGCGCGCCGCCAGTTCGTCAATCGCGCGCCAGATATCAGGATGTTTTAACATCAGTGTCTTTCTTATTGTCCGTGCTTGTGATCCTTGGGGGCAAGGAAGGCCGGATAAAACCAACTTCACCTGCGCGCGTCAACCGCAAAGTGCGTCAAGAATTTTCCGGAAAGCGCAGGAAAAATGATGTGGATTGTTTATTCGCTATCAGGATTATCTTCCTGTGCCGAAACAGGCCCGAAATGCGTGCGGCGGGCGGCTAGCCGGTAGAAACTTTGTGCAAGATCGGAAGGCAGTTCGGTGACCGCCTGCAAGGCGGCCAGGGCTGCCTGGAAAGTTGCTGAATATGAATGTAGGGGCCGGTTTGACATGCTGATAGTAACGCAAGCGGAATGCCAAAAACTTACCAAGGTTTTTCAATGGGGTGCGTTTTGGCATTTATCGGCTGCCCGCAATCTGCATCGCAATTTATGGAAAAAGAATTGATGCAGTGCAGCGGTTGATTTTACGCGAAATGTCCGCAATCCGGTGTTAGCGTTGAGCATGGGATCGCGGGCAGGTGATATCCCAAGTGTAGACATAGTACTCTGGACAACCATCCCGGTTATCCACAGGCAACGTGATTTTGGGAGGCGAAGATGAAGAGTCAGGCCAATACCGAATCTTTAGTTGAGGAGCTTACGTCAGGCATCACCATTCATAGCCGTGGCGCGACACGGGCGGCAACGCCGCAGGAAGCACGCGCCATCAAGTTTCTGGCCGAGGCGCTGGATGACCAGCCGCCGCCGGCCGCAAAAGTTTTTTCCAATCTTGATGAAGACATCCCAGCCCGTGTGGCGCGTATCGCCGCGCAGCAGGCGACGAGTACAGTCATCCCTGTCGTGCGGGGTTCGGATTCGGCTTTCGTATCGCCGGAGTTCGAGCGCATGACCATGGCTGAAGTGATGGGGGTTGAGATTCTGGGCGAGGCGATCCCGCCGACAGCACTGGAATACGAAACCGCGCTGGCAACAACGCGTGATGACGTGCAGGCTTTCGCGCGTGAAATCGCTGCCCGGCAGGCAAAAGGCGAAGCGACAGAAGCCGAACTGCCGTTTGGCGCTGCTACAATGCGCCTTTTCTGCGCTTAGTTATTAACAGGGAAACCGTTAACAGATAAAAGGCAGCCCTTGCGGCGCAGGGGCCGCTCTCGCTAGTATCCCGCCCATATTCCAGCGGAGATTCTTATGCGCGAGCCTTTCGATTTTGGACCCCCGTCAGACGACGTTACCGCAGGTATCTGGGCGAAGATCACCGACCGTACACTGGACTATCCTGATCTTGAAAATGTTATCCGCGTGCTGGGGCACAATGCGCGCCACGAAGTGATCATCTCGCCGTATGACAATGTGCCAGATTTTGATGCCAACCCGTTCGCCGCCAACCGCGACCCGCACTTTGACCTGGCGTGCAAGGCCATGCACCAGCGCCTGATGCAGGGTAACCTGCCGACCGCGCTGGCGGTGAAGTATCCGTCGGCCCTGATCGATCGCAGCACATCGCATGGATCGGTGCTTGGTGATGCCATGGCGGTGACCGAAATGCTGACCGCCGACAATGTGGTCGTGTACGCTGATAGCCCGGCGATTTTGAATGATGCGCGGTACAAGCGGCTGATTGGCATTGCCAAGGGCCTTGGCAAGCCGGTGGAAGTGGCATGGCTGAACCCGCCGAAGCGGGCCAGCGACCGCCAGCGCCGCGAACAGTGGATCAACAATATAGCGCCGATAAAGCTAGAGTTCCCGAAGCTGGATGAAGCACTGATTGAAAGCACGTACGAAGCCTTGCGTGAGAAAACACTGGGTGCCGATGACCTGGCGCTACTGGTCGAATACATCCATACCGGCCCGCGTATTGTTGTCGAAAGCCCGTTCGCGCCGAACGGCAAGCGTAATTACAACGATATGACATTTGATGCGCAGCAGGAAACTACCCTGAACATGCGCTTTGCCTTTTCGGCCATGCGCAAACAGTTGGATCGTGGGATGATGGGCTCGGCCTCACATGCTGAATTTACCTATAAAGGCATTCTGGATGATACCGACAAGCATGAGCGTGTACTGGGGATTGCTGCTGGTTTAGCGAAAACATTGCATTACGACATTAGTAAAACATACTTGCAGCGTGACACTTCTAGCGGAATCGAGAAGGGTATCGAGTTTGCTCAGCGTATTGGCCGTGATGTTTATACAGCTGATGCTGAGGATTGGCCCAAAGACTTCACTATACCGGGCTATATGTACGAAGGGCGGCGGCACGGGTTCAATCTTTATAACTCATTTGGCTATAGCGAGCTTGTTATGGACCTGATGTACTTTGACGACGGCGATGATTACCTGACGGACGAAAATCTAACAGGTATAGCATCAGTGCTGTCGCGTAACGCCTTAGGGGGCGCCTTAAGTCATGTTGAGGCTGTCGGCAAAGACTCGAATAAAACGCGCCTGCGGGATTTACTGAGACGAATTAAGATGCCATACGACGTTGCCGAAGCTGAGGCCCAGCAAACGCTGCCGGGCATTGAAGCTGAAAAGCCGATATGGCCCACAGGATGGGACGCCCGCACACTGATTGATGAACACGATGCGGCATGGCGTCACCGCCAGGCCATTCGAGACCACAACAGAAAGTTCCCCTTCCGCGAAGACAACATGCGCCTTGATCGCAAGCGTGCCGAAGCGGCGCTGGTAGCCGCTTTTCCGGATGAACGGGATCGCTTCCAGTTCCTTAAGGATCTTATCTGCCCATAATCCTTAATGCGGATGCTTATGTAAGAACACATCAACCGCGCGGGTGATGGGCGACACACTGTCGGTCACCGCGTTGTGGTGGTCTTTGCCCGGGGCGTCGATTTTATGCCATATGCGTTCGTGGAAGAAGAACAGCACCGTCTGCACAACCGGTTCGATCAGGCCGATCGCCAACGCCACTTTCCAGCTGCCTGACAGCACATAAGCGACAGTAATGGCCCCGGCCATGTGCATAATTGCGTAAGACAGCGTTTTAAGCAGGGTTCTTTTTATCGGCATGCTTGAATAATATAGCGCAAAACCGGTTAAAAGTTAGTGCAGGAATTTGGCGGTTTCCTTTTCGCCCAGCACATTCAGCGCCAGTTCGTCGCCCCCTGATCCCTTGGCGCGGATGATTTCCAGTGCGCCGCCGTCGCTGATGTCGCCGCGCAGCAGCATGTCAGACAGCGGGTTCAACACCTTCTCCTGCAGCAGGCGCTTCAGCGGCCGCGCGCCGTACATAGGGCTGTAGCCATGCTGTCCCAGCCATGCGCGCGCGGGCGCGCTGACGAAGATGCGGATGTTGCGCTCGGCCAGCCGCGCATTCAGGTTGTTGAGCTGGATATCAACGATATCGCCGATGCTTTTTTCGCCAAGGCGCTGGAAGATGATGATGTCATCAAGGCGGTTGACGAATTCGGGCCGGAAGGCCTTGCGCACGGCGTCCATCACCGCATCGCGCTCTTTCTTCGTTAGTTCTTCGCCGGTGGCCGATGTGAGCGCGTCGCTGCCAAGGTTGCTGGTAAGAATGATAAGCGTGTTCTTGAAATCGACGGTGCGGCCCTGCCCGTCGGTCAGGCGGCCGTCATCCATCACCTGCAGCAGCACGTTGAACACATCGGGGTGCGCCTTTTCAACTTCATCGAACAGAATGACCTGATAGGGGCGGCGGCGTACGGCTTCCGTCAACACACCACCCTGATCATAGCCGACATAGCCCGGCGGTGCGCCGATCAGGCGGGCGACGGCATGCTTTTCCATATATTCGCTCATGTCGATGCGCTGCATGGCGCTGTCGTCATTGAACAGGTAGGCAGCCAGCGCTTTGCACAGCTCGGTTTTGCCGACGCCGGTCGGGCCGAGGAACAGGAAGCTGCCCATCGGGCGGTTCGGATCGGCGATGCCGGCGCGTGCGCGGCGGATGGCGTTGGAAACCGCCTGTAATGCGGCCTCTTGCCCGACCACTCGGCTGCGCAGTTCATCTTCCATGTGCAGCAGCTTTTGCTGTTCGCCCGCCAGCATCTTGTCGACGGGAATACCGGTCCAGCGCGCGACAACCTGCGCGATATCGTTGTCGGTAACGGCCTCGCTCAGCATATGGGTCTCGGCCACGGTGGATGCGGCGGCCAGCTGCTTTTCCAGTGCGGGAATGTCTTTGTATGCCAGCTCGCCGGCGCGGGTGAAATTGCCATCGCGCTGCGTGCGTTCCAGTTCGGTGCGCGCGGCATCCAGCTGCTCTTTAATGCGTTGCGCACTGGTGATCTTGCTTTTCTCGGCCTGCCATGTCGCGGTCAGGTCTTTCTGTTCGCGCTCCAGCTCTTTCAATTCGTCTTCCAGCCTGGCCAGACGATCAGCGCTGGCGCGGTCTTTTTCTTTTTTCAGCGCTTCGCGTTCGATTTTCAGCTGGATAATGCGCCGGTCAAGCTCGTCGATCTCTTCGGGCTTGCTGTCGATAGTCATGCGCAGGCGCGAACCGGCTTCGTCAATCAGGTCGATGGCCTTGTCGGGCAGAAAGCGGTCGTTGATATAGCGTTTTGATAGTGTGGCGGCGGCGACAATCGCACCATCTGTGATGCGCACACCATGGTGCAGCTCGTACTTCTCTTTCAGGCCGCGTAAAATCGAAATCGTGTCCTCAACCGTTGGCTCTTCAATGTACACAGGCTGGAAACGGCGCGTCAGCGCGGCATCTTTTTCAACATATTTCTGGTATTCGGCCAGCGTGGTGGCGCCGATGCAGTGCAGCTCGCCGCGCGCCAAGGCAGGCTTCAGCAGGTTCGATGCGTCCATCGCGCCGTCGGTCTTACCGGCGCCGACCAGTGTATGCATCTCGTCGATGAACAGGATGATATCGCCTGCCGCCGTTTTCACTTCCTCGATAACGGATTTCAGGCGTTCTTCGAATTCACCGCGGAACTTGGCACCTGCGATCAACGCGCCCATATCCAGCGCCAGGACTTTTTTGTCCTTCAGCGTTTCCGGTACGTCGCCGTTGATGATGCGCTGCGCCAAACCTTCGGCAATGGCGGTTTTACCGACGCCGGGCTCGCCAATCAGCACGGGGTTATTCTTGGTACGGCGTGCCAGCACTTGAATTGTGCGGCGAATTTCTTCGTCGCGACCGATGACCGGGTCCAGCTTGCCTTCGCGGGCCATAGCAGTTAAATCACGTGCGTATTTCTTCAGCGCGTCAAACTGGCTTTCGGCGCTGGCGCTGGTGGCCGTGCGGCCGCCGCGCGCAGCGGCGATAGTTTGTGAAAGTTTCTGCGGCGTGATGCCATGATCTTCCAGAATCTTGCCGAACGTCGGCGCGGTTGCCAGCGCTTCCAGAATGCGCTCAACGGTTACATAGTCGTCACCTGCAGCTTTGGCTTTTTCCTCGGCGGTGCCAAGGATACGCGCCGTCGTCGGGTCCAGCATCAGGTTGGCGTGGCCGGATAAGATTTTTGGTAACTTATCCAGTTCAGCTTGCACGGCTTTCTGGATGGCCGCGGCATTGCCACCAGCAGCTGTCAGTAGGTTCTTGGCGGTGTTGTCGGAATCTTCCAGCAGCGCCATGGCCAGATGATCGGGCGTCAGGCGCTGGTGGCCGGCCTTAAGTGCCTGATATTGCGCGGCCTGAATCATGGCCTGCGCGCGATCGGTGTATTTGTCAAAATTCATAAGCAAGATGTTGGCATTGATTGGCCAATGTTCAAGGTGCTAAGCGACCTTAAATACCACGAATTTATTGATTAAAAAATTGACGACCAGCCCGGCGGCGCTGCCTGCGGCGACGGCCAGAACGGGGTAGGCGATAAAGATGTGGTGAATCTGCAGGCAGATGACATAGGTACCATAGTTCACAATGAAGCCACCAAGATTCAGCACGACAAAGCGCGCCCATTCGGATCTGGTGTTTTGGTTAGTTGATTTGAAGGTCCAGCGGCGGTTCAGGAACCATGTTGTAGTAGCAGCGCACACGTATGAGACGACGCGTCCGCCGTAATACCCCAGACCCGCGCCGATGCCCGCATACAGCACGGCGGTGTCGACGACAAAGCCGATGGTGCCGACAACAACAAACCAAAAAAGCTGGGTAAGGATAACACTCACTTTTTCAATGTAGCCGGGCGCTTGGAAATCGCCAAGATTGCCGCTTCGCCGCGCGATGGTGAATAAAAGGCCCGGGCAAACTTCTTGATACGCACGCGGCGGCGCGGCCTTGGCGGCAGGCCAGGATCGTGGAAATAGACCCAGCCGTTTTTGATGCCATAGACAAGAACGGCATGATCCAGACGTCCTTTGATGCCGGCCATAACGTTATCATTCACGCCGCACAGGACGTAAGAGCCTTTGGCCAGGTGTTCCTTGATATCCGTGATGGTGGCCGCGCGGACATTGCATTTCATATATGGCGACAGAAGAGCCTGTTTGGTCCGGGCGCGAATGAAAGGAATGTCATCAACTTTTTTCAGGCGCTCTACTTCTTCGGCGCAGTAAACCTCGGCGATGTAATCGATACCCCTTTTTACAAACTGCTCATCACTAAATGGCGCAATAACGTGCAGGTTACACCCGGCCCTGATCGCCGTACTGTAGAAGGGCTGTTCCCATGATCCTTCTCCTTTTATCTTGCGTGTAATGGCCTTGATTTTCTTAAGCGGCCATTTCTGATCGGGGAAGTAGGTTTCAAGTGCCATGCGCCAGCAGCACGGAACGCAATCGGAATCGTCGGCTGTGTTTCCAAAAAACTTCGGTTCGGGCAGCATGACCATGCCCATTGTTATAGCGGGGCAGGCCAGTGAAATTAAAGCAAATTACCGCTGCGGCGCCTGCAGGCTTAAATATGTCAGGCGCTTGGCTTCGATGCGGCCCAGCGTGACCGTATTAAGGATTAAGCCGCAGGCCAGCGATATGGCGGCAAGGATGACCAGGCTGGCGCTTAACACTGCTGTCGGTAGGCGCGGCACAAGGCCGGTTTCGACGTATTCCAGAATAACTGGGCCGCCTAATACCAGTGCAAGCAGTACCATCAGCGCGGCGCCAAGACTGAAAAAATGCAGCGGCAGCTCGCGTTTCACGAAGTGGGCGATCATCCACAGGATGCGGATACCATCGCGGTAGGTATTGAGCTTGCTGACGCTGCCCGGCGGGCGGTCAACATAGGTGGTATCAACCTCGCCGACCGGCAGGCGCAGCTGCAACGCATGCACCGTCAACTCGGTCTCGATCTCGAAGCCGGCCGAGATGGCGGGGAATGATTTCACAAAACGGCGCGAGAAAACGCGATAGCCTGACAGCATATCCTTGAAGCGCTTGCCGAAGATGCCGGCGACTAGGCCGGTCAGCAGCTTGTTGCCCAGCACATGGCCGGCGCGGTATGCGGCCTTGATTTCAGTCACGCGCGCGCCGTTCACCATATCAAGGTTTTCGGTAATCAGTTTTTCCAGCAGCTGTGGTGCCACGCTGGCGTCATACGTCGCATCGCCATCGACCATAATGTAGTAATCGGCGTCAACGTCAGCGAACATGCGGCGCACAACGTTGCCCTTGCCCTTGAGCGGTTCGAAGCGCACGACGGCGCCGGCGGCGCGGGCGACTTCCGAGGTGCGGTCTTTCGAGTTGTTATCGTACACATAGATGGTGGCCGACGGCAGCGCGAGGCGGAAATCCTGCACGACCTTGGCGATGGCGGCTTCTTCATTGTAGCAGGGAATGATGACGGCGATCTTTCCGTTGACGTTAATCATGTTATTCCTCGACTTTCAGGAAGCGGGGTTGTGTCGTGCCGTTGACGGTGACGCTTTCAAAAAACATGTCATAGGGCCGCACCCAGAACTCGCCGGTATCTTCATGGCGGTACATGACGAACTTTTCCTCGGTCTCGGAATGGCGGCATTCGCCCAGCACAGTAACGGGGATGTTTTTATAATGACGGTACTTGCCGGTTATATTACGCGCTGTACGGGACATAGATTCAGATCCTCGCCAAGGTTGTTGCGGACGATGCGGCAGCTATCCAACACGGTTTTCAGGCCAAATTGCGGCAGCACATCGCGGCTGACCCACTCCGTATCATAGGTCGGGACCAGAAGCCAGAAGTTGCCGGCATGGTTGCGGACTCTGGCTTTAATCACGGGGTTGATGCCTTTGGGTTCGCCCGGGCTGGCAAAGTTGCTTTGCACGCGGATAACAGGTATTTGCGCCGGGAACGCGGGAATGACATGGCTGTAGGGTTGGAAGCCCGCCATCAGCAGCATCGCTGTGTCGGGTGCGGGGATATCAGCACCGGTGACTTTCACGAAATCGCGGCGGAAATCGGCACGGCCCCAGTCGGCCACCTGCATGGTGGCCAGCGCAATGAACACCAGCCCGACATAAATACTGCGCTTGCGCCCGGCGTGCAGTTTTAGCAAGTCGATGGTAATGAACAACATCAGGGCGCTGAGCATCTCCAGCGGGATGGCGTAGCGGTAGATAGCGAACATCAGCATCCAGACGACATAACTGAATGCGCCGGCCCACAACACGAAGGCGCGCCGCGCGTTTGTCAGATCATTGGCGGCATTGTAGCCGATGCGGCCCGGGACTTTCCACAACACAAGCGCCAGCGGCAGCAGCGCGTATACCAGCGGAATCTTGATGTCACGCCAGGCGACTTCACCGACCTGCAACGGATCCATCGTGAACAGGAATGGGAAGTACAGCTTTTCCCAACCTTCGGCCAGAAACTTGATATCGCGGGCCGATGTTGGCGGGGCCAGCGGCGAATTGAAGATGTCGTTGAAATACGGGAACAGCGGATTCTGAAATTCCTGCCATAAGTAAAGGCCCCACGGTCCCATGGCGACCAGAAATCCCAGTCCCAGCCCCAGTGCGAAGAAGAATCCGCGGCGGAAACGCTCGGTCAGTGGCGCCGCATAAACCACCAGCGCAAGGCCGATGCCGACGGCATACACAGCGGTCGGTAACTTGAAGCCGCTAACAAGACCCAGCGGCACGCCGGCGATGAGCCATTTCCATGCCGACACGCGGAAGTTACGGCGCTCGTCCGACTGGCCAAGGCGCAGCACGATGATGTTCAGTGTGGCCAGCACGCCAAGGCTGACGACGTTGTCGTAAAAACAGGTACCGAGTTCGCCAAGCACGCCGCCGCCGATAAGGCCCGCAAACGCCACCAGCAGCGCGTAACTGTCGCGGTTCGGGATTTCAACGCGCATCAGGCGGCGGGCCAGCGTGAACAGAAGGACGAAGTTCAGGCCCTGCAGGGCGCCAAGTAAAAACGCGAGCGGCCGCGCACCCAGCAGCTGTGCCGACAGGTACAGTGGTAGGTCCAGCATCGGGTTATAGAAATAAGGTGTTTGCGACGGCAGCAGGTCAAACCCGTAACGGCCGTTCAGGAACGCATAGGCATTGTACCAGTGGTAATTGCGCAGGTCCCAGTTGGCGTCCTGCCCGAAGGCCAGTGCCAACAGGCCATAGGCCAGCGGGAACAGGAACAGGCATAAACGAATGGGTAACGTCATGCGCCTACACTAGCCCGAACCTACGAATAGGGTTAGAGAGAAATATGCCATTTTTGACAGCATTTCTTGCACTCTGCGCCCTTGTTCTGGCGGTGCTGTGTTTCCGCCTGTGGCGTGGCCGTGCGCAATCGACGGCCGCTGCCGCCGCGCTGCGTGAGCAGGAAGAAGCGAACACTAGCCTGCTGCAGCAGATGCAGGAGCGTGACCGGCTGGCGGCGCAGATTCGTGACCGTGAACGCAAGTACCGCAGCATCTTTGAAAACACACTGATCGGCATCGCGCAGATTGCGCCGCGCGACAGCAGGGGCGGCGGCGGACGCTGGCTTTCGGTCAATCCGGCCCTGGCGAAGATGCTGGGTTACCTTGATGCGTCGGAAATCCTGTCGGCACAGCCTGACATGGGCGGCCACTTCTTCGTGAATCCCGAGGACCGCGAGCGCTGGTTCGAGGCCATGCAAAGCGACAAGCCGAACAGCTTCGAAGCCGACGTGCAGCGGCTGGATGGAAAGAAGATACGCGTTGCGCTGTCGGGCGCCGCCGTGCGCGATGAACAGGGCAATATCCTGTATTACGAGGCCATGCTGTTCGATATGACAGAACGCTATATGGCCGAACGTGCGCTGCAGATTGCCAAGGAACAGGCCGAATACGCCAACCGCAGCAAATCGGACTTCCTGGCCAATATGAGCCACGAGCTGCGTACGCCGCTGAACGCCATCATTGGTTTTGCCGAGATTATCAAGGACCAGTTGTTTGGCCCGGTCGGCAATACGCAGTATGCCGAATACGCGAAAGACATTCACGACAGCGGCCAGCACCTGCTGTCGCTGATCAACGACATCCTTGATATGTCGAAAGTGGAAGCCGGCAAGCGCGAACTGCGCGACGAACAGCTGATGTTTGGTGATGTCGCGCATTCGGCTGTTCGCCTGATCGGTGCGCGCGCCATCGCCGGGCGCGTGAAGCTGGTTGAAAAAGTGGATGTGCCGTTGAAGATCCGCGCCGAAGAAAAGGCACTGAAGCAGGTGCTGGTGAACCTGTTGTCGAATGCAGTGAAGTTCACACCCGAAGGCGGTACAGTGACGCTGTCAGCCGAGTTGCGTGCCGGCGGTGATATCCTTGTGGCGGTCAGCGACACCGGCATCGGTATCGCGGAAGAGGATATTCACAAGGCGCTGGCGCCGTTCGGACAGATCGAAAGTGCACTGGCCCGTAAACACCAGGGCACTGGCCTTGGATTGCCTATTACTAAAGGGCTTATCGAGCTTCACGGCGGTGAGATGACGCTGACCAGTAAGCTGGGCGAGGGTACGACTGTATCCTTCACCATTCCAAAAGACCGGGTCATTCGCGATTAACTGTCCAGCACTTGCGCGACGGCTTCCAGCAGTTCCTGCAGGCTAAACGGCTTGGCGATAATGCGGTGCACAAGAATCTCAAGGCCATGCGCGCGCTGGCGTTCGTTCGCATAACCTGAAATCAGCATGATCTTTGTCTGCGGGTAATCGCGCGAGACTTTCAGCGCCAGCGCGATACCATCCAGCTCCGGCATCACGATATCTGAGATCAGCAAGTTGAACGATTCCGCCTGCAGTCGCGCGAGCGCCGCTGCGCCGTCTTCAACAGCTGTCACTTTATATCCCGCGCTTTGCAGTGCGCGGCTGACAAATTCGCGTACCGGCGGTTCGTCATCAGCGACAAGTACGGATATCTCGGACGGATTATGGCGTCTGTTCATCGGCGGGTTCTTCTGTTGCTTCTACGGCGGTTTGTTCAGAAGTGGGGCTGTTTTCGGCAAATTCAACGGTCACGTCGCTCATGCCCTCGGGCACCGGGTCAACCGTATAGACAAAGCCCGTCATATCAGCGGCTTCAAGGCGGGGGCGCTGCACGGCAGCCACGCCGCTTCCCAAGACGCCGCCGTTCACATCCTTGATGATGACATTCACTTGCGGCAGCTCAACCTGTGTGGTGCCGACATTGCGGATGTTGCCTTCAACTACCAATACATAATCGCCACTGCCCGATTGTTCATAATGCGTTTTAACGTCGCTGAGTGCCAGTCCGCCGCCGGGTAATTTCTCGAGTCCCAGACCCACTGTGCCGAACGCCGTCGTCAACAGGCCCCAACCGCCGGCAGCCAGGACAAGAAGCAATACGACAGCCATGGCAATCGGTTTGATCTTCGCCATTCGGCTTTCAGGCAGTACAGGCAGGTTCGATCCCTTTGGTATCGGCTTGGCAATCAGAGAGGGCGGTTCGGCAGCTATGGGCGGCGTCAATGAAGCGGGCGCCTCTGCCTGCCATTGATGTCGGCACTTGCCGCAGCGGACCGTGCGGGCGCGGGGGCCGAAGGCGGTGTCATCGACCAGAAAGCGGCTCCGGCACTCGGGGCAGGTTAAAATCATGCCTTTATTTATAAGCTATACCCCTTTCTGTACAATAGGGGGCGCTTGGGCTATTTCTGGGGTCTATGGTTAATCAGGTTAATTCACCGCCGCCGTTGCTGGAATTCCACGGTATCTCGCACCGCTACAGTGATGTGCGCGAAAGCGACGGCCCCGAACAACTGGAAGGCGCCGCCTCGCATTCCGAAGCCTGGGTGTTGCGCGACGTCACCTTCAGCCTGCCGGCCGGCTCCTTCCATTTCCTGACCGGTGCCAGCGGTGCGGGCAAGTCAACGCTCCTGAAACTGATGTACCTGGGCATGCGTCCATCGCAGGGCCGCATCACGCTGTTCGGCAAGGATGTGCTGACCACACCGCGCCAGCAGTTGCCGCGCCTGCGTCGCCGTGTCGGTGTCGTGTTCCAGGATTTCCGGCTGCTGCCACACCTCAGTATCGTCGAGAATGTTGCGCTGCCGCTGCGCCTGGCGGGCGCCAGCGCCGCGCAGATCAAGGCGCATGTTCCCGAACTGCTGCGCTGGGTTGGCCTTGGTGATCATCTGTATGCAAGCCCGATGGCACTGTCGGGCGGACAGCAACAGCGTGTGGCCATTGCGCGCGCTGTTATCAACCGTCCGGCGCTGTTGCTGGCCGACGAGCCGACCGGCAACGTGGATGATGAAATCGGCTACCGACTGATGCATTTGTTTGTCGAACTGAACAAGCTGGGTACCACGGTCGTGATTGCCACGCACAACAAGGCGCTGATGGATCGCATCCGCCAGCCGCAACTGGTGCTTAAGAATGGCCAATTGGAGATGCCCGACACCCACGGCCGGAGTGCGCGCCGATGAGCGGTTACTGGACGGGCCACCCGGGACAACGTATTTACCGCTGGTTGTTCGGCCGCGGCCGCGAACTGCCGCTGGCTGCCGACGGCACAGCGCTGGCGCTGTGTGCGCTGCTGGCTGTGATGGTGTTTCTGGCGGCGCTGGGGTTGACCGGCAGTCGCGTTCTCAGCACCCTGACCGACAGCTGGTCACACAGCCATACGGGCGAGTTCACGGTTGAAGTGCGGCCGCTGGCGCCAGCCGATGGCGCGCAGCCGCCCTCGCTGTCATCCCGCGTGGCAGCAGTGCTGGATGTGCTACGTGCGACGCCGGGCATCACGCATGCCGCACCACTGGGCGAAAGCGAAATGCGCCGCCTGCTGGCACCCTGGCTGGGCGAAGACATCAACTTCCAGGACCTGCCATTGCCAGTGTTGATCAATGCTTCTGTCAAACCGGAAGCCGTTGCGGATCTTCCCGAGCTGGCCGACCGCCTGCAGCGCGCCATTCCCGGGGTGAAACTGGATGATAATGGCGCGTGGCTGAAGGATATGGAAGGTTTTGTCGATACGCTGAACTTTACGTCGCAGTTGATCGTGCTGCTGTTGGGTCTTGCCGCCGTATTGACGGTTATTCTGGTGACACGCGTCGGCCTGCTGGCTCACCGCGATATCGTCGATATCCTGCATATTATGGGCGCGCAGGATTCCTATCTGGCGTGGCAGTTCCAGACGTTCGTGGCGCGTATCGCTTTCCTGGGCAGTATCTGCGGCGCTTTGCTGGGTGTTGTGGCGATTGCGAGCATCACGGGCATCGGTACCGCCCTGTCGCTGCCGTTATTGCCGCAGGTGCATATCGGCTGGATTGATTATGCGCTGATCCTTCTGCTGCCTTTGCCTGCAATCCTGATGGCGGTGGTTGTGGCGCGCCTTTCCGTCCTGTTATGGGTAAGGCAGCAGCTATGATGGGGTGGATTAGCTATGTGCTGCGCTGGCTGCTGACTTTCGTGGCGTCGTTGGCGGCGCTATGGCTGCTGGGTTTCGTGGTATTTGTCGGGCAGGTTCAGATGCAGCGCACCCCCGAAAGCCCGAAAGCCGACGGCATCGTGGTGCTGACGGGCGGCGAGGGCCGCGTGGGCGTCGGCCTGCAGCTGCTGGCTGATATGCGCGGCACGGCCATGCTGATTTCGGGCGTACACCCGGGTGCCAGTAAGGAGTCCATCATCACGGCACAAAAGGTCGATGATGCAACCCAGCGCCGCCTGCTGACCTGCTGCGTCGATCTTGGTTATGCGGCAGGCAGTACGGTCGGTAATGCCGAGGAAGCGGTGGCATGGGCGCGCGACAAGAAACTCAATTCGCTGATTATTGTGACGGCGTCCTATCATATTCCGCGCGCACGGCTGGAGTTTGCGCATGCCTTTAAAGACGGGGCGCTGCCCGATGTCGAACTGGTCTATTACCCTCTGGCCCGCGAAAACGTAAAGCTGGGGGCATGGTGGGAAGCGCCGCTGACATATCTACAACAGTTTCCCGGCACGACCAACCTGATGATGCGCGAGTATAACAAGTATGTGTTCGCCTGGGGCCGCGCCACGTTGCGGTATGCGCAATGAGATATCTCCGTTCTGTGATCTTCACGATCGTTTTTTACGTCAGCAACATCGTCATGTGCATCGGCATCTTCTGGCTGCCGCTCGTGCCACACCGTGCAGCGGTAAAGTCGCTGCAGCTTTTCTTTCGCTTCTTCGGGGTGTTGGAACGCAACATCCTTGGCCTGCATTATGTTGTGGAAGGGCGCGAGAATCTGCCCCCCGGCTGCTGCATTATCGCTATCAAGCACCAGAGTGTATGGGAAACCTATAAGGTGCACGTGATGTTCGATAACCCCGTCACTGTGATGAAGGCCGAGCTGAAGTATGTGCCGCTATGGGGCTGGTACGCACAGAAGGTGCGGTCGATTTTCGTCGAGCGCGGAAAAAGTCGCGCGGTGAAGTCGCTGGTCGAAGGCGGTCTGCGCGCCAAGAAGGACGGGCAGGCGATCGTGATCTTTCCGCAGGGTACGCGCGTGCCTTATGGTGAAACACGGCCCTATAAGCGCGGGGCGATCGAATTGTATACCGCCCTGAATGTGCCGCTGGTGCCGGTGGCGCTCAATTCCGGAAAATTCTGGCCGCGCCATCAATTTATTAAGAAGCCGGGCACTATCACGGTGCAGATACTGCCGCCAATTATGCCCGGCCTGACAGGGGAAGAGGCTTTTAAAAAGCTGCAGGACGCGATAGAAACAGCGTCAAGCAAACTGTAGGGGGCTATATGCGTTTTCTTCTGATTATCCTTGTGTTGGCCTGTGCTATGCCAGCCGCCGCCGAAGCACGCCGCACGCGCACCTATGACAAGCCCGGTTACCTGATGCCCGAGCATGCCAAGGATACGAACTACAACACCGCCGCGATTACAAAGAGCCCGTTTGAAAACGAAGACAAATCGTCGGGTACGGTGCATTGCACATTTAACCAAAAACCGCCTGCCGATGATGGAAGCATTGCCGATATCGCCGCGCCGGCCAAAAAGCAATAGACAGCCCGGAAAGTTCTTTAATGACAAAACCTACTTATCTTGTCTGCCCGCCGACGCATTACGAAGTCTCGTATGTTATCAACCCGTGGATGCAGCCGACAGTGTGGGCCGCTGAACGCGCCGCATGGACGGCTAAGGCCCGTGCCCAGTGGGAGACGTTGATCGAAACCATGCAGGGCCTTCAGTGGGGTATCAAGGAAATCGCCGGCCAGCCGGGCCTTCCCGATATGGTATTCGCTGCCAATCATGCCTTTGTGATGGATAAGAAGGCTGTGGTGATGCGCGCCTGCACCAAGGAGCGCGACGGCGAAACGCCGCATATCCTGAAGTGGTTCGGCGACAACGGTTTCGAGGCGATTGAATCACGGTTCGTGTTTGAAGGCGGCGGCGACGCGCTGTACGACCCGCATTACGACCTGATCTGGCTGGGTTACGGTTTCCGTTCGTCGGCCCTGATGAAGGACGAGCTGGAGCGCATTTACGGCAAGCGCGTCATCCCGCTGGCATTGAAGAATGCGTATTACTACCACCTTGATACCTGTCTTTGTCCACTACGCAACGGCTGGGCGATGCTGACGGCGTCGGCTTTCACGCAGGATGCGATGGACGCGATCAAAAGCGTGTATGGCGACAACGTTGTCTATGTGGAAGACGCCGATGCGCGGCAGTTCGCCTGCAACGCCGTGGTGAACGACAAGGATATCGTGATGCCGGTGGTGGGCGAGGGTCTGAAGACGCAGCTGAACAAGATTGGCTTCACCACGCACAACCTTGAGCTGGACAGCTACATCCTGGCCGGCGGCGCCAGCCGCTGCCTGACGTTAAGGCTGACGGATTAGGACTCAAACACCAAGGGCGCGGCCCTGCGGGCGGCGGGCGTCAATGTGAAATCAAACAGCGCTAGCGGCCGCAGGATATCTTCGTAATTCTGAACAGGCCATGAGGCGTGCCAGACGGGCCGCAGTTTCTTCTTTTTGGGAAAGTTATTCCCGCGCCAGAAGATGGCATCGCCCAGCGGCGGCGAATACACAGGCGCAATATTATCACGCGCGATAACATGGATATATTTTAGTTCCAGCTTTTCCTGGGCTTCGGCCTCGGTCATCGCCGAGGTATCGACCAGAAGCGAAGAGCCGACGGCCAGTGTCATCGTACCGATGATATCGGCAAATCCGTCGGTATGCGTATCGGTGGTATTTTCCCGTTCATACTTGGCGGTGATGCGTGCTTTTTGCAGCGGCATCGTGCCGGCCAGCTGTCCAGCCAACGTGACAAGTTTCGGCATAGCAAAATACAGCGGCTTGCGCCCGCACCAGTGACCCGTTGAGTAATTGGCCGGCGGGTTTTCTTCATCAATCACCGGTTTGCCGTCTTCCATATGGTAGAAGACATTCCCCGGCCCTTTGGTGCGGGTAAAAAGGCCGCGCTGTTTGGGAAGGCGCAACCACACTGCTAGTGGCGGGTTGGGGCCCAGCAGCAACGGCAATACCTTGGCCGGGTCGCGCGTCATGGTAATGCTGTCCGGGCAGGTTTCCTCGCTCAGGATGTGCACGTTCTGCAGCTGCGGGTCGGTAGACGCGATCATGCGCCGACTGTAGCAGGCACGAATACTTTCACCAAACAGGGCTTATTAAGTGGCTGATTAGATTTGGGCTTCGCGGCAGCACACAATCTGGCCATAGGCCAGACGGCTGTCGGGCTTTGACGGCATGCTGTGCATCACGATTGGCGGGGCGCCCTTAGCCTGCGCTTCCTGTGCGCCCAGCACAAAAACAAAGTCGCCCGGCCGCACCTTGGCCAGTTGGCCCCGGTACTTTTTCAGAAACTGGGCTTCCGACAGCGCGCCGTCGCGGGCGCTGCTGGGCAGATTGTGGCGCACTTCCAGCGCTCCGTAATCCTCGCTTTTCACGGCGGCCAACAGGCGCCGGCCGCTGTAGATGCCATAGGCACGCAGCGAATTGGTGTGGATATGCGGCACCAGCGGGAAAGCCGCCTTGTCTGTATCGACCGAATGCCATGCGATGTGGGCCATATTATATTCGCCCATGTTCTGTACCAGCTCATGCGCGTGCAGCAGGTTGCCAAACCACTCGCCGGCAAACGGGTCGCGCCAGCTGTTGCGCATGACGCGGGTATAGTTGATGCCGAAGTCATGTTGCCACGGCGCCTGCAGGCTGGTGCGGTTGCCCTGCACCAGCGGACCCGACAGATCGGCAACCTGTGCCAGAAATGGCGTTGGCCGGCTTTTATAAGTCGGGCGCACGATAACAGCGGCGACGCCGTCGGCGCGCAGCATGGCCGGCACTTCGTCGAACGACGACACAATCATAATGGGTTTATTTGTCATGCGGGCATCATGCCCCGATTATATGAAACCTATAATGCTGAATTTGCATGGCATCATTCAGATTATGTTGCGGGATGTTTCTGGTAGCAGCGGAGGGATTTGAACCCCCGACCAAGGGATTATGATTCCCCTGCTCTACCACTGAGCTACGCTGCCGCCCGAAAGAGGGCATTAAATAACAAATCCGTGCTGCCTGCGCAATTTGAAAAACAGCCCGGATTAAAGGCGTTTACGCCGCGCCCATAATCCAGCCGCCACCCAGTACGCGGCTGCCGTCGTACATCACGCAGGCCTGCCCGGGCGCCACGCCTTCATACGGCGCGTGCAGGCGCACTTCGCCGCGGCCTTCGGGATGCGTGAAATAAGTGCCGGGGACGGGCGCAGCCGCGCTGCGCAGCTTGACCAGCACATCGCGGCCGTTGTCGTTCACGGCGCCGCCAAGCCAGTTGATGTCTTTCACGAATACCGAGGTGCGGGCCAGGGCGCTGCGCGGGCCGACAATGACGCGGTTGGCAGCAGGATCAAGGCGCACCACATACAGCGGTTCTTCCTGCCCCCCCACATCAAGGCCGCGGCGCTGGCCGATCGTGTAATTGATGATGCCTTCGTGCCGGCCCATCACGCGGCCGTCGGTGTGTACGATATCGCCCGGAACCTGTGCGTTCGGGCGCAGGCGCGATACGACATCGACGTAACGGCCCTGCGGCACGAAACAGATATCCTGGCTGTCGGGCTTGTCGGCCACTTCAAGGCCGAGCGCGAGCGCGAGCGCGCGTGTTTCGGCTTTCGGCAGGTGGCCCAACGGGAAACGCAAGAAGTCCAGCTGGTCCTGCGTGGTGCCGAACAGGAAGTAGCTCTGGTCGCGGTTCAGGTCGGCGGGCTGGTGCAGCTCGGCGCCATGCGCACCGACTTTACGCTGCACATAATGGCCGGTGGCCAATACATCGGCGTTCAGGTCGCGCGCGGTTTGCAGCAGGTCCTTGAACTTCACCTGCTGGTTGCACTTGACGCAGGGGATGGGCGTTTCACCGCGCAGGTAGCTGTCGGCAAAGTCGTCGATAACAGACTGACGAAAGCGGCTTTCGTAATCCAGCACATAGTGCGGAAAACCGATAGCTTCAGCCACGCGGCGGGCATCGTAGATATCCTGACCGGCACAGCAGGCGCCCTTTTTCTTCACCGCCTCGCCGTGATCATACAGCTGCAGCGTGATGCCGACGACGTCATAGCCTTCCTTCGCCAGCATTGCGGCCACGACGCTACTGTCGACGCCGCCGCTCATGGCGACAACGACGCGCGTGTCTTTCGGGTCCTTGTTGATGCCGAGGCTGTTCATGAAGGGACTGTAGGAAGGTGGGGGGTTGAAAATCAACCGAAATTAGGGAGCATTAGATAACCCATTT
>JBFWRI010000026.1:0-25234 GCA_050248995.1 Bdellovibrionales bacterium | reverse complement strand
ATAAAACGGTCGACATGGTCGGCAAATTTTTTCATGTAATGCGGAACATGGCGGTAATGGATCTGGCGCGGCGTTTTACCAAGGCGTGCGCCCAGCTTGCTTATATAGCTGCGCTGTTCCCACTCTTTGATTGCGCCTTCGTTGCCGGGCACATCGGCGGGCCGTGGTTCATCATAGTTGGGCACCAAAGACCAGTTGTTTGGGAATGCCAGCGTTCCGCTAACCAGCGGGTATACGCGTTGGCCCGACCGCACACGCGGCGCCATAATCGTCATATCTTCGCTGGCCAGCAGCAGACAGGCCACCATGGGGTCGGCGCCCGTGCGGCTGGTATCCACGCCAATGCCGGTCAGCTTTGACCAAAGGGTTGCACCATCCAGCTCGAAGTATTCGGGGTAGGTCTCCAGTAGAGACGTAACGACGGTATCGCGTAGTTCTTCTTCCATTGCCCGCACACCGCGCGCGTTTGTACGCGCAATCACCCAGTCGGGCTTTTCCTGCAGCATACGCAGGCGCTCCGCAATCTGGGCGGGGTAAGTATTGTCGACAATCAACCACGGCTCGTCTTTGCGCATTTGCGTCATCATGGTTTTCGGCAGGGGCGGAAAGCGCGTCATGCCGTCGGTGCGCAGGGTGGCCACAAGGTTGTGGTCGATGCGGGAAGGATCAATGGTAACGCCGGGAATATTCATAGGTGCCATACGCCTTAAAATGCAGTCCAAGGCTAAAGACCGTCGGGGCGGTTTGCAAGCAAATTGCAGGCAAAGAAAAAGGCCCCGGCATTTCTGCCGGGGCCCAATCTTCTTCTTATATCAGCTGTTATTTGCCGTCTTTATACAGCAGGCTGAGCACGATGCCGCTACCGACACCGAACAGCACGCCATCAATCAGGTGCTTTACAGCGACGTCGATCTTATCCATGTGGCCGGTGGCACCGACAACACCCAGCAGCAGACCGATCAGCACACCAAAGCGGATGCCTTCGTGCATGCCTTTATCTTCATAGTTCTTGGTGAAGATAAGGGTGATAACCAGGGCTACCAACAGGGCCTTGACGGTGGCGGTCATGCTTATGGCCGTCGCCTCAACAGCGCCGATATGGCCTTGGATGAACATCCCGTACACCAGCGTGAACACCGTCACGCCCAGGGCCGAGATAAGGAACTTAGTCAGGTTCAGGTTTGTCATGGCGTCCTCCTCCTAGAGAGACGAAATCAGGATAACAGAGGGGGGTTAAGATAACGGAATGTTGCACACTGTTTCTTGCTATGCGCCGCACCATAGGTGTGCGCTGCAACATCCAAGAAATAATATTTCGCAAGGGGTTACAGGAAGACCGTTTTTGTGCGGTGCACACCAGCTTATGAAAAAGGATTAAATTCCTTTTTGGGTCGGCCAATCGGCGGAGTTTTTAAAAAAGGCCAGCGTTTTCCACACACTCGTATGTTGAAATAACATTCTGTTAAGCGTCGCGCCATATAACCCCCGCCACACGCATACATACGAATACTGAAGCAGGACCTTATCAATAATACTAAGTGGGAGATTTTCAGATGTCTGCATTACAGCAGGAGATATTCAGGCTGGCCGAAAACGAATTGTACGAGGCCCGGGAAGAGCAGCTTGAGATACAGAAAGAGCAAAGACGCCTGCAGCGCCGTGCGCAGGCCATTATAGCCAGCGGTCTGCTGCTCAGCACGCTGATGGGGGTTGCCGTTGGTGACCTGTATAGTGGTGTGCACGCGCGTCCGCTGACGATGATCGAAGCCGACGCCATCATCAATCTGATGGATTATGTGGCCTATAAAATGGGTACCAGCCGTGACTGGGTGGAAGAAGTGATTATGGCCCAGTTTGGCGTGAAATCGCTGGCTGATCTAAAAGGCCGGCAGTATGACGATGTTGTCGAATACCTACTGGCCCTGGTGCACTAGGATGTTAAACGCGCTTGCGTTGTGCCAGCGATTCGTAAGCAATAATATTATTCGCCTCGGCGCGAACGTCATCGGTCTCTGCCTCAGCGCGTGCAAGAAACGTCTCGTAAAGACGGGTGACGATTGCTGCATGACGCGCCGGGTCGATCTCAATGTTCTTTTTAGTCAGGATCTCCTTCACCACAGTCAGCACTTCAGCCAGCAGCGAATTGTTGATCATGCTGGGGCCACCCGGGTCGGTCGGCAGCAGCGAGGCGGGGGCGACATCCAGCGCCTTTGAAATCTTTTCAAGGTAGCGCACGGTCAGTTGCATCTGCCCAGTTTCAAGCTTCGACATCGCGCTCATGCTGACGCCGATTTTTTTAGCCAGATCATTAAGGCCAAGGCCGCGCGCTTTGCGCACTTCACGGATGCGGTTTTCCATATGCGGTACTCCTAATAGTCGCCGGCCCATGCCGGGATGAAACGTGGATTTCTTTTTAAGTTAGTTTCTAAAACCTAGATTGCAATTATGGCACAAATATGTAAACAATTTCTTTAGTGGAAAGTGGCTAAAGTTTTAGAGAATAAGCCTTATTGGCCACCAACCTTGGACAATGTGCGCGATACCTTAATGCCGGCCGGGCCCACCAGCACGATGAACAGCGGCGGCAGGATGAACAGAATCATCGGCACCGTTAACGTGGCAGGCAGGCGGGCGGCTTTCTCTTCGGCCCGCATCATGCGCTCGTCGCGCATTTCGCCCGACAGGATGCGCAGCGCCTGCGCCAGCGGTGTACCGTAACGCTCGGTCTGTATCAACGTCGACACCAGCGCCTGCACACCCTGAATGGGCACGCGATCGGCGAATGAACGCAGCGCCATCTGCCGTTCAGGCATGAAGCTCAGTTCAACCGATGTCAGCGCCAGCTCTTCACCAAGATCGGGCGCGCTGTGCATCACTTCCTTGCTGACACGGTCAAGCGCCGAATCGAGACTCAGGCCCGCTTCAGCGCAGATCACCAGAAGGTCGAAGGCATCGGGCAGCTGTTTGCGCAGGTCGTTCATGCGTTTGTCGGTCTTGTTTTTCACCAGCATGTTCGGCAGCAGGCCCATTAGGATGGCGAAGAACAGACAGATCAATGTGCGCATGGTTGCGGAAAGGTCGGCCGGCGGCGCTAGCACGAATAAAAACACCACTAAAATGCCCAGAACAACAACCGGCAGGCCGATCTGGAGCACCAGGAACACGGGCAGGGCGTCGCGCGAACGGTAACCGGCGCGAATAAGCTTCTTGCGCACCTCATCAAGGCCGGTCATCTGTTGCAGCTTCAGCCAGCTGGAAATCTGACGGAAGAATGACAGGTGTTTATCGCTGCCTTTCTCTTTCTTCTTCTGCTCTGCCTGCCGCATGTATTCAGCTTTCAGCGCGGCGCGGCGGTCCTGAATCGATTTCAGGCGTGCGGGCAGGGGGTCGGCGTCGATCAGCGCCTTCCACACTAGCCACACGACACCCACCGCCATCAGGCCCATCAGGCCGGCCGTGGCATCAGGATTATCGCGCATGAGGTCAAGGATCTTCATCTGCGCCTATATCTCGAAATCAATCATCTGTTTCATTACATACACGCCAATGCCCATCCATCCGCCAGCAATCATCAGCAGCGTATTGCCGGAATCGGTATTAATAAGCGTCATTACATACGGCTTGCTGACAAGGAACAGCAGCAGGAACATCACGAACGGCAGGCTGCCGATGATCATGGCACTGGCACGTGCTTCCGAGGACATGGCGCGGATTTTCATCTTCAGCTGGCGCCGGCGGCGCAGCAGGTCAGCCAGGTTGCCCAGCGTTTCAGCCAGATTGCCCCCGGTTTCGCGCTGAATGGCCATCGAGATGATAAGAAAGCGGAATTCAGGGATGTCGATACGCTTGGCCACATCCCACATGGCCTCGTCCATCGATTGTCCCAGCCGCATCGCGTCGGCCATCTTGCGGAACTCTTCGCCCACCGGGTCAGGCAGTTCGCGGCCGACGGCATTGATGGATTCGGTGACCGGCAGGCCCGACCGCAGGCCACGGCACATCGTATCAATCGCTTCCGGGAAGTTGGCAATGAACGCCTTGATACGCTTGTCACCCATGCGCATCACAATCTTGAAAGGTAGGTATAGCCCGGTGATGACCGCTGCCAGCACCGATACTGTGGTTGACAGGCTGAAAAAGAATTTGAAAACAACAAAGCCACCCGCCGCTGACAGGACCATCCATACAACATATTTCGACAGGCTGATCGGCTTGCCGGTGCGGGCGATCTTCTGGCGCAGCTTGTCGATGTTGGGCAGGTAATCATGCGCCAAACGGTCCAGCAGGGTCTTCTGGTTGGCCTGCCGGATGGCCGAGATGCGATCAGGAAGCTTCTTGCTAGCCTTGGGGGGCTCTCCGCTGCCAACGCGGGCCAGACGCCGGCTCATCTTTTCGTCGCCGCCAAGGCCGAAGAACAGCAGCACAAGAAAAGCGAAACTGCCGCCACCAAGAAGAAGCAGGAGCGTCATGTTGTCCATCACATGAGCTCCATCAGTTCCTTATCAAGCCCGTAATAGGCGGCTTTGGGCATGAAGGCGGGGCGCAATCCGGTCGACTTGAAATCAACCAGCAGTTTGCCATCGGGGTCTTCGCCGGTGACCTCGCAGGTAAACAGGTCCTGCATGGTGATGACTTCGCCTTCCATGCCGACGACTTCAGAAATGTGTGTGATCTTGCGGCTGCCATCGCGCATGCGTGAAACCTGCACGATCATGTCGACCGCGCTGGCGATCAGCTGGCGGATGGCACGTGGCGCAAGGTTGACGCCCGCCAAGCCGACCATGTTCTCAAGGCGCATCAGCGCTTCGCGCGGGCGGTTGGCGTGAACCGTCGACAGCGAGCCGTCGTGGCCGGTGTTCATCGCCTGCAGCATGTCGATTGCCTCGCCGCCGCGCGTTTCACCGACGATGATGCGATCAGGCCGCATCCGCAGCGAGTTCTTCAGCAGGTCGCGCATGGTGATCTCGCCGGCGCCTTCCAGGTTAGCGGGGCGCGTTTCAAGGCGTACCACGTGCGGCTGCTGCAGCTGCAGCTCGGCGGCGTCTTCAATAGTCACGATGCGCTCGCCCATATCGATCATCTGCGAAATCGCGTTCAGCAGTGTAGTCTTGCCCGAGCCTGTGCCGCCTGAAATCAGGATATTGCAGCGGCACTTGCCGGCAATCTGCAGCACTTTCTTCATCGTCGGCGACAGGCTGCCGAAGCCTTCCATCACGTCGAGCGTGATTTTCTTTTTCGAGAATTTGCGGATGGTGATGGCGGCACCATCCAGCGCCAGCGGCGGCACGATGATGTTCACACGGCTGCCATCGGCAAGACGCGCGTCGCACAATGGGTTGCTTTCGTCGATGCGGCGACCGATAGCGGTCACAATACGTGTCGCAACGGCCAACGCGTGCTGGTTATCGCGGAACGTCACGTCGGTCAGCGTCAATTTGCCTTTTTGTTCGACATAAATCTGCCGTGGGCCGTTGACCATGATTTCTGAAATCGTTTCATCGGCCAAAAGCGGTTCAAGCGGACCAAGGCCCAGCATATCGTCCATAATCTGGTTGACGATTTCGGTGCGCTCGCTGGAATTCAGCTGGATCTTCTGTTCAACCAGGATTTCGGCAATCAGGTTGGTCAGGTCTTTCTTCAAGTCGTCGCGCGACATGCGCGCGGCGGCCGATGTATCGATGCGGTCCAGCACCAGCGGTTGTATCTTCTGCTTGGTCTGCACAACATGCGAGCTGCGCGGTGCCGCCTGCGGTGCAGCTGGCGCCGCGGCCGGCGCGGGTTCGGGTGTCGCCACATGCACAGCAGCGGCTGCGGGTGGCGGCACGGCGGTTTGTTCGGGTACGGCGGTCGGTGTCGGGATCGCAGCCGCACCGCCCTGCAGATGGCCAAGAATAGACGTAATGAGATCGCGCTGGTCCAGCAGGTTCAGCGACACTTTGTCACGACCAAAGAAAGTTTGCGTTTGCAGTTTGATCTCGCGCGCAAGGTCGGCGCGGTTGCCCTGCAAGACAGGGGCGGGCAGGGATGCCTTTAGTTCCGTCGCATATTTTGCCGCAAGGGCTTCGACCTGTTCGCTCATGTCTTCTTGCCGCCTTTAGGCGCCAAACCCGGTATGAAACGAGACAGCATCCCCTGCTTGGGCTGCAACGCACGGCGACCGGTCAGCAGCTCGGCCAGTTGCAGGATGGCGCGCGTGATGCCGGCACCCGGCGCCACCTTGCCAAGCGACTGCCCGCGATTGGCGGCATGGGCCACCGGGCCGGGGTCTTCCGGCACGATGATCGTAATCTTGTCCTGGATGGCGCGTTCAAAGGTCGGTTGGTCAACCTGCGCCGCGCGCTCTCCGGCCTTGGCGGGGCTGATGCGACTCATCACATACATGACCCGCGCGTTGGGCGCGATGGTTTTCAGCGCGCCCTTGATGCGCACAACGTCGCGAATGGCAGCCAGCGTCTGTTCGGCGACAAGGATGATGATGTCGCTTTCCGCCAGCAGTTTTTTCTGGCCGGCCATACGATGGCGTGGCAGGTCGACAAGGGCAAACGCAAAGTTCTTTTTCAGGTCGGCGGCAATCGCACTGGCGGCACCCCCATCACAGGCGACATTGTCTTCCACCGGCTCTTCGGTTGAAAGCAGACTCAGGCGATCACTTTCCGGCACCATCGATGACGCGATCAGCAGGCTGTCCAGCCGGCCAGGTGTCTCCAGCGCCTCGCGTAGGCCGCGCCCCGGCACCAGATCCAGCGCCAGCGCAGCAGTGCCGAACTGCAGATCAAGGTCAAAGAAAGCTGTGTGCATGTTCAAACGGTGCGCCAGCAGCCACGCCGTGTTGATGGCGATGGTTGATGTGCCGACGCCGCCGCGCACGCCGATGAAGGTGACAATTCTGCCAGCCTGTGGCGCGCCGGCCGGGTTATCACCACTGATCTGTTTTTCAGCATTCCGGAAGGCAGCGGTCACGCTTTCGGCCGTCAGCGGTTTAATAACATAATCGGCGGCGCCTGCTGACAGCAGCCCACGAAACAGGTTGACGTCGTTGGTTGAACCGATGGCGATAATCTTGCTGATGCCGTCCAGTGCCTCGATGACGCGCACAAGGCGGGGCAGGGCGTCATCAACGCCATCGATATCGATCAGGATAATCTTGGGCAGGACCTGTGACTGCTCGACCAGAGTTGTCAGGCTGCCGATATCGCCCTGCTGAACAACGGCTGATGGAAAGCCAACGGATTCGGCATAGGCACGCACAACATCGTGCGTGGCATCGTCGCCAACGAAGGCGATGAAGTCACTGTGTACTATGTTTGCCGGATCACCATTCGCGCCCACGAATTCACCACCTGTTACTGCGTCGTACCTGCCGTTGACCAGTCGGTTGCCGGTGCATACGTCTTGTTTTCATGGAAACGGCGGTTGCCGGTTGAAAGTGTTTCGCCGTCGCCCTTGGCCAGGTCGCGCGCAGGCAACTGGTCGCGCACCAGATCGGCAGGGTTCACAATCTGCTTGGCCAGATTATGTTGCGATGCGCAGCCCAGCTGCGGCAAGGGGTCATTTGTCAGGTTCGGCACCGTACCGTCATCCCACGGCACGCAATCCGGCGCTTCGGCGCGCAGGGCACCGTCAGGCTGGCGTACAACATCGATCGTGTAGCCGCGCGATTCGGTCACCGGCTTACCGGCATCATCGCCGCCAAAGCAGGCCGTCAACAGCAGAAGCGGGAGCAGGGCAAGGACAGCGCGTTTCATCAACTTACTCCACAAAGAAGGTTACAGGTTCGTCAACCAGGCGGGCAAGCGGTGCGGCGGGCACTTCGTTGACATGTTCATCCAGCAGGATACGCGAGCCTTCGCCCGGCACATCAAAGGTATCAACCGGCGTCTTCAGCTTCTCGTCGCTGGGGCGCACGATGAATGGTGTGACGATGATCACCAGTTCGCTTTCCTCGCGCGTGAAGGCTTCCGACTTGAACAGGGCGCCCAGCACCGGCATGTCGCCCAGGAACGGGAACTTGTTGGTGGTCTGGTTGCTGTTGTTCTGCAGCAGGCCAGCGATGGCGAAGCTTTGCCCGCTGCCCAGTTCAACCGTGGTATCGGCGCGGCGGGTGATCAGCGACGGGATATCGCTGCCCTGGATGTTGACTTCGTTGGCCGATGACAGTTGGCTGACTTCGGGGCGTACGCGCAGGTTGATGCGGTCTTCGCCGATTAGCGTCGGTGTGAACGACAGCGACACGCCGTAAGCGCGGTATTCAATCTGGATACCATCGTCGCTGGGAACAGGAACGGGGAACTCACCGCCTGCCAGGAAGCTGGCGGTTTCGCCGCTCACCGCCGTCAGCGACGGTTCAGCCAGAATGGTCACCATACCTTCTTCGGCCAGCGCATCGATCATACCGTCAAGGAACAGGCCGCCGGTGGCGATGTTGCCCAGCAATACGTTGCTTGCGCCGGGGCGGATCAGCGTGCCGGTGGCGTCACGTACGATGTCGTCACCCGTGCCGAATACGAAGCTGGCCGCGCCGCCGTTATTGCCGGCAGCTTCCCAGTTGACACCGAATTCCTTGTTCACGGTGCGCAGCATCTCAGCGACGCGAACACGCAGCATCACCTGTGTCGGGCCGCTGACGGCCAGGCGGTTGATAACTTCGCTGTTGCCTTCCGGCAGGAAGCGGGCCGCCACGCGGCGGGCATCTTCTGCCTGTGCCGGCGTGCGCACATCGCCGCTTAAAACAATGCCGCCGGGAACGGGCGTTACATCGATCTGGCTGTCGGGAATAAGTGCTTTCAGCATGTCGCGTAGCGCACCCACATTCTGGCCGACAACGACGCGGCGGTTAATGATTGTGCGGTTGTGCTCATCAACAGCCACCAGCATGGTTTCGCCGGCGCGGCGGCCGAACACCATCAACGAATTCGACGTCATCATCTGCACATCGGCAATCTCGGGATTGGCGATGAACACCGAACGCACGTCGCTGTTCAGCTGCAGCAGCTTACCGCTGTCCAGCTCGACTTCCAGCGGCGGCACGGCCTGCTGGGCGGCTGCCGGCAGGGTGAAAAGAGCAAGAAGGACGAAAAGGATACGCACCATTACCTGCTCCCCGGAACAACGACTTCAGTGGCGGAACTGCCGCGAATGATCTGCACGCGGTGAACCTTGCTGACTTCGTTATCCATCGTCAGCGGCAGTGCTGAAACCTGCGGCACATTGGTGGTGGCTGTTGTGCCGGTGGCGGCGTCGGTCACTTCAACCGGAATCTCGTTGGCGACGCTGCGCAGCACCAGCGACAGGGCTCCCATCTGTGAAGCGACAGCCAGCTTTTCAGCCTGTTTGCTGGTCACTTCCAGCGTTGCCAGTTCAGCGATCTTGGCTTCCTTTTTCTGGTCGTCCAGTTTCTGGTCCAGTGCCAGAACACGCACGTTTTCCAGAACGGTCTCACTGACCCGGCGCTCGCCACTGCTGCCATCATCGCTTTCGTTTGAAATCTTCTGTGCCAGGATGACGTCCACGCGGTCGTTCGGGAAGATAAGGCCTGCCACGCCGCTGGTGGGGGATACCTTGATCGTCATCGCGCGCATGCCGGGTCCTAGGACGGCTGACAGGAATCCGCCTTCACTGGGCTTCATCACACGGGCGCGCAGCAGGGGTTCGCCGGCGCGGATGCCTTCACGCGCGACGGCACCGATGTAATCTTTGTTGGTTGCTGATCCCTCGGCAAACAACCCGTCAACCGGGCTGTCGCTGGGCCATGAACGCCATTCAACGTCGGCGGCGCCAACGAAATTACCGGCAGGAATATTTTTGGTGGCGACCAGAACGCGGGTTGTAGCAATACTGGATTCTGCTTGTGATTCTGTTTCGGGCGATGACATAAGGCCACGCGCCAGCAGCACCATGCCGATGCCCACGAACGCTGCCAGTGCCAGAAAAATTATCTGACGTTGCCCCATCTGCTCTCTCCATTCTCCGCCTGCCGCTTACGACAATCAGAGACCTAACAATTCATACGCGGTCTTTATAAAAAAGACCAAGCTGGCGAAGCCGATCGCTACGCCATACGGCATTGCTTTTTTGCGCCACGCTGTTTTGTTTTCGGCATCAGCCGAAAGTTTTCGCGTGCGTATCGCAGAAAAAACTGCAACGACAATGCCGAGAACGGCACCAGCACCCGTCATAATCAGCAAAAAAGGTAAAAGATAAGCAAAGCCAACCCAAAAACCGACGACAGGTATTAACTTTGTATCACCACCGCCCAGTAAGCCATAGTGAAACAAAGCGAAACAAATAATAAAGAGGATCAGGGCGGCACTGGCATGTGACAGCCAATCAAAGTTATTTGTTACAAATCCGAATATAATGCCGAGAATCAGCAGAAGAGCTGTTGCAATGTTGGGTATCCGGAATTGACGTATATCGCTCCACATGATGAACAGCATCGTCAGTGATGCAGCAGCCAGTACAATCAGGGCGATATCGATGTTTTGCATGTTCATCCGCGATAAAATGAAATTCCGCTCACAGAAGAACGGGTGGGGCAATGCCCCACCCGTTATCGTGTTTTGCTCTAAGCCAGCCGAAAGACCGGCTTGAAAAGCTCTTATTCGCCGCCTTCTTCAGCAGCCGGCAGGTTCTGTTCGACAGTCGAGAAAGTAGCGTCCAGCTTCGGGCCGATCAGGGCCAGAGTGCCGACGATGGCAACAGCGATCAGCGCTGCAATCAGGCCGTATTCGATAGCGGTGGCGCCTTCTTCGGCGGCTATCAGTTTCTTAAACGTGGTCATTTCATCCTCCAAGTTGTACTTCGTTTAGTTCGGGATTGAGTCTCCCTAAACGTTACGGTTACGAACGTAACGGTCACAAACAATATACCTCATTGGCTAAATTCTGGTTAAAAAATCAGTGATTTTTATGAGCAAAATCAATATGATATTTTAGAAACGTAATAGTTTGAACGTCGGATGATTATAGGAATAAAGTCCTGTAACGGTTTCTTAGGGTCGTTGATTTATCATAACATTGTGTGCGTGTGTTGCAGCCACCGGGGCGCTGCAGCCGGGTTGTTCTGGGCGAGAGGGTGTTCACCCCCTGTTAAGACAATTCATGTGTTCTCATTAAAACGAAACTGCAGGGGATGCTGTGCACCGGCTGATTTATCATGCGCGTTGCCTTTTTGGCTGGCGTGACCACCGCGATGACCGCGGGGTGACGGCGGTCGAGTTCGCCATCATTGCGCCGGTACTTTTTACGATGATGATCGGCATTCTTGAGCTGTCATTGCTCTTCTTTACCCAGCACGTTGTGGAAAACGCCAGCTTTAACGTCTCGCGCCTCAGCAAAACCGGGTATGTCGAAGAAGGCCTGACCCAGGAACAGACAATTAAAAAGCTGATGGCCGAAAGAACACTTGGCCTTCTGGATGATGAGAAGATCGAAATCGAATCGATGGCGTACAGCGGGTACGATGTCATCAGCGACCCTGAACCGTTTGTTGATGCGAACGGTAATGGCGTGCGCGATGACGGCGAGAATTACACCGACGTGAACCAGAACGGCGCGTATGACGATGACCAGGGCGCCGTCGGTGCCGGGGCTGCAGGCGAGGTGGTTGTGTATACCATCAAATACCCGTGGCACATGATGACACCGTTGCTTAGTGAGTTCATCGGCGATGATGGTGCTTATATGATCAAGGCGCGCGTGGTCGTGAAGAACGAACCGTATGATGACGGGGCCTAGTATGGTGAAGCGGCTTCATAACTGGCTGAAGGACAATCGCGGTATTGCCGCGATCGAATTCGCCCTGGCCGCGCCGCTGCTGGTCACGTTGCTGCTGGGCAGTGTCGATATCCTGCGCCTGATGTTGCTGCACCAGAAGGTCGAGAAAGTGGCCTATACTATGGCTGACCTTGTGACACAGGGTGAACAGATAACGGCTGGCGATATGGCCGAGTATTACATGGCGCCGGCCGAACTGATGGATCCGTTCACATTCGCCGAAAACGGCCGCGTGATTATCACGTCGGTCTATCGCGGCGATGAAGATGCTGTGGGTAAGGTGCGCTGGCGCAGCGAAGGCGGCGGTACGTTGGTCAGAACCAGTGAAATCGGCGAGATCAACGCCGACGCCACCTTGCCGGGCGGGCTGACGCTGAATACGCGCGATAACGTTATCGTGGCCGAAGTGTTTTACCAGTTTACGCAGATGTTCCCGGTCGATTTTTTAAATACGGACGAGATTTATAAAGTCGCGGTCTTCAAGCCGCGCCTTGGATCATTGCTGACGGCGCCATAGGAGAGTCCCATGCTGATGAAACTTCTTCAAAAATGCCGTATGGATGAACGCGGGTCGGCCATTCCGCTCATCGGCCTGACGCTGTTTGCGCTTGTCGGCACTGCCGGTGTGGCGGTGGATTCGGGCCGCGCCTATCTTGTGCAGTCACGCATGCTGACGGCCGTTGATGCTGCGGGTCTGGCGGCAGGCTCGTCGGTCAGCACGCAGAACGTGCAGTCGGAAGTCGAAAAATATATGGATGCCAACTACCCCGATGGCTATGTCGATTCCACTATTACCAGCGTTGTGGCAACGCCCAGTGCCGATAATACCGTCATCAACATCACAGCCACCGCCACGGTGCCCACCGTGTTCATGGGTATCTTCGGTCACGATGAAATGACCGTGGAAGTCGAATCGCAGGTCACCCGCACACAAAAAGGCCTTGAAGTCGTCCTGGTGCTGGATACCACAGGATCGATGGCGGGCAGCAAGCTGACCGGTGCCAAGACTGCGGCGCATGATCTGCTAGACATCCTGTATGGCGATAATGAAACCGTCGACGATCTGTGGGTCGGCATGGTGCCGTTTGCGCAGGCCGTTAACATTGGGCCCAGTCGCACGGCTTGGCTTGATGCTACGCACTATGCGTCGCTGAACTGGCACCCCACAACGTGGGCCGGCTGTGTTGAAGCGCGCGAGACGAATGACAAGGATGTAAGCGACCATACGCCGGAAGACCAGCCGTATAAGGCTTATTACTGGCCTGACCATAACAGCTATAACAACTGGGTGACCATCACCGAGGTTCCGGTTTACGAAGAAGTCTGCACGCCGATTTACTGCGGTAAGAAGCATAGTAAGTACCAGTGTGGCGAAGACTGCGACATGGAGGTCGTGGGCTATGAAGAGGTGACGGAATACACGATTACCAGCACCAAAGGACCGAATAAATATTGTTCGCAGGAAGTGACACCGCTGACGGCCAGCAAGGCCACGGTTGACGCCGCCATCGATACACTGGTCGCCGAAGGCAATACACACATCGTGCTGGGAGCTGTATGGGCATGGCATATGCTGGATCCGACATGGCGCGGCATGTGGGGCGGCGAGATGGATACCAACAACCTGCCGCTGGACTACAACACGCCGCTGATGAACAAGGCCGTCGTGCTGATGACGGACGGTGACAACGTGATCAGCAACAGCGTCAAAGGCGCCTACGGCTACCTGAGTGAAGGGCGCCTTGGCACGACGGACTCGGGTGATGCCGCTGACGAGTTGGACGAGCGTCTTGAAACCGTATGTACGGCAATGAAAAACAATAACATCACCATCTATACCATCGGATTCGGCGGCGGCATCAGTGGTAGTACGCTGGACATGCTGGAAGACTGCGCGTCGCAACCCGATTACTTCTTCAATTCGCCAACCAACGAAGACCTGCAGGTGGCGTTCAAGATGATTGGCGACAGCCTCGCCAACCTGCGGATTAGTAAGTAAGAGTTAGGAAATGGTGGGCGCGACAGGGATTGAACCTGTGACCCCTGCCGTGTGAAGGCAGTGCTCTACCGCTGAGCTACGCGCCCTTTATATAAGGGTTTGCAGCTTATAGCGGGGCGGAAAGCGCCATTCAAGGGGCATTTATCCACAGTCATTTCTCTGTTGTAAATGTGCCCCCGAACAGGGCTATAGTCCGGCGCATTATGAGCAAAAGCATGAGCAAACGCGACCAGGAATATAATTTGCCGTGGTACGGCCACGTCTATTTTCTGGTCAGCGACTGCGGTACGCATGTGAAAATCGGTGCCAGCGACGTGCCGGGCCGCCGTTTCCAGTCCATCCTGTGGCCGCAGGTCGACTGGCAGAAAAGTGTGCTGATCCGTTACCCTAACTGGCAGGCCGCATACGCTGTTGAACAGCGCCTGCACAAGCTTCTGGCGCGCGAGCGCGACAAGGAATTCTTCATCCTGCCCGAACACCTGATGCACCGCCAGCGCGAAGGTGAAGCGGGTAAGCATGAATGGTTCCATATCGAGGCGTTGCAGCAGGCGCTGGCGATCGTTGAAGATCCCGCTTTTGTTTCCGTATTCGGCGCAGGCCGCACGGTGCCGGCGCTGGAACTGGTGCGCTATCGCACGGCCATCGGCGCCGAAGATTCATATGCATGGGCGCGCAGCAAGCAGTGCACCGCATCTTACAAAGCCGCCGAAAAAACCGTCGGCAAACTGCTGGATGTTGCGGTCGGTAAAATCGTGTGCAGTCAGCCCAGCGCTGCGAACGACGATTTCAGCGTCATGCTGGCCGTGCCGGATTCGGCGGCGGTGATGGATATTGTTAAGAAAGGCCGCGGGCAGGAGCTGTCGTTCATCGACCGTCATAATGTTCCGCTGCTGGGCAAGACCGTCGAACTGCCAGGCAGTAGTCTTGTCGGTGTTGAAATCGCCAGCGTGCGCCCGAATGCCATCGAGCGCGGGCGCGAGCTGAACACATTATGCGGCATCAACGATCGCGTGCTGGCCGCGCCGCCGTTGGAAGAACTCGGCAAGGCCGATGCCGAAGTTGTGCGCGAGGCTGCCGGTATGGAAGCGGGCAAGGTCAACGGCCATGTTCCCGGCGAAGTGCGTTTCAATCGCTGGCGTCCTGCGCCCGAGCAGCAGCCCACACTGTTCGATGTGGCACCTGCATAATCTGCTGTAATAAAGCGTAACAATTTGGGTGCTGACAGTACTGGCAAACCCGCCTAATCCCATCCTATGCAAGGTATGATTCTTGCGGCCGGGCGCGGCAAGCGCCTTGCGCCGCTAACCGATAACCAGCCAAAAGTGATGGTGCCCATCGCCGGCCAGCCGCTGGTCGAGCGCATTTCGCGCCAGCTGGTGGCGAATGGTGTCGCTGAACAGGTCGTTGTTGTCGGCTACATGAAAGACATGGTGATGAACCATCTGGGCGACGGCAGTGCATGGGGCGCGAAGATTACCTACGTCGATCAGGGTGAACCCAAAGGTACGGGGCAGGCGATACGTCTGGGTGCTGAAAAGCTGACCGATGATTTTCTGATGGTTTATGGCGATAGTCTGATTGAAACCGAGATGATGGCGCGTGTGCTGAAAGCGTCAACGCCCGGTGCTGTGGGTTGCGCCGAAGTGGATGACCCCAGCCGCTATGGCATTCTGTCACTCGATGATCGCGGCTGCGTCACGGGGCTTGTTGAAAAGCCGCAAAGCAACCCGCCCAGCAACCTTGCCGTGCTGGCGATGTACAAGCTGCCGCTGGCGATCCGTGATGCGCTGGCAAACATCCCGCTCAGTCCGCGCGGCGAATACGAAATCAATGACGGCGTGCTGAAATTGATTGCCGAAGGCACGGCGTTTACAGCCGTAACCATTCAGGGAATGGATATCGCCACCATGGCTGACTGGGAGCGCGCCAACGAGGTTGTCAAACGCGTCGCCTAGGCTTACGTTAAAGCCATGGCCTTCATTGCCAACCGTCTTTCGAATATCAAGCCGTCTGCCACGTTTGCGATTGGCAAGCGCGCGGCCGAACTGAAGGCTGAAGGGCGCAGTATCCTCAGCCTGTCGCTGGGCGAACCCGACTTCGATACGCCCGAACACATTAAAGAAGCGGCGCGGCAGGCCATGGCGCGCGGTTTTACCAAATACACAGACGTTGCTGGCATGCCCGAATTGCGTGCGGCAGTGACAGAGAAATTCAAACGCGAAAACGGCCTGACATTCGCGCCCGATCAGGTGATCGTTACCGTCGGCGGCAAGCAGGCGCTGTTCAACGCACTGGCGGCCACCATCAACCCCGGCGATGAAGTCATCATCCCGGCGCCTTACTGGGTGTCGTATCCTGAAATGGTGCTGCTGGTCGAAGGCGTGCCGGTTGTCGTGCAGACGGATGCCAACCGCGGATTCCGTTTGTCGCCCGATACGCTGGCCGAAGCGATTACACCCAAAACAAAGTGGATCATCCTGAATTCGCCGTCCAACCCGACCGGTGCCGCCTACCGGAAGGATGAACTGCTGGCGCTATGCGACGTGCTGCGCCAACACCCACAGGTGCACATCATGTGCGACGATATCTATGAACACCTGACCTATGACGGCTTCGAATTTACAACCGTGGCGCAGGTTGCACCCGATCTCGCCGACCGCACGCTGACGGTCAACGGCGTATCGAAAGCCTTCAGCATGACGGGCTGGCGCATCGGCTATGCCGCCGGGCCGAAGCCGCTGGTTACGGCGATGGCAAAGATACAGGGGCACAGCACATCCAACCCGTGCAGCATCAGCCAGGCCGCTGCGCTGGCCGCGCTGACAAGCCCGATGGATTTTCTGGCTGGCTGGAAGAAAAGCTTCAAGGAACGGCGCGATCTTGTGGTGCAGAAACTTGATGCTATCCCCGGGCTTGATTGCCTGACGCCGGAAGGTGCGTTCTATGTGTTTCCGTCATGCGAAGGCCTGATCGGTAAAGCCACGCCTGCCGGCGCAACGCTGAAAACCGACGAAGATGTCGTGACGTACCTGCTTGAAAGTGAAGGCGTGGCAGCTGTTCATGGCAGTGCGTTTGGCACCGGACCTTACTTCCGCATTTCGTATGCCACATCCACCGACGTGCTGAACGACGCGTGCGCCCGTATCGCTAAGGCTGTATCAGCTTTAAAGTAAACTAGCGGTCTTTGCGCGGTGCCTTGAACGTAATAACCGGCTGGATGCCGTCACGGCCGATAGACGCCGGAACGACTTCTTCCAAAGCCGAGTCTATATATACATGGAAATTACGGGTAAAGCGCCCGTTGCTGGCTGCTTCCTGCAGTTCACGAATGCGGTCGAAGGTGTCGCGGACACCATCAAAGCCGTGAATCTTGTGTGGGAATTCCGGCACCAGCACATGCCAGTTAGCGTGTGCGCAACCCGGCAGATGGCTTTGCAGCCAGCCCAGCGAAGCCTCGCGGTCGGCGCCGCCGCTTAAAACAACAATCGCGTAATCCAAGGGTGTTTCGAAATCGTATGACATGAATATCTCCTGCGTTATGGCGCGCATCCTAGGCCGCTGCGGGGGCTGAAAGCAAGGGCCCTATTTGGCCGGGAAAAGCCACCACGGGTAAACCTTGCGGCGCTTGCGAATAACCGCGCCACTATAGGGGATGGGGTCATACCCGCGTTCGCGCAGCGCCCGGATGATCCCCGGGAACTGCGCTTCCACATACAGTTTCCAGCTGGGGCCTTCGCTGCGCAGGCGCATTTGTGTACGAATGAAATCAATCATGATGCCAAGCGGGCCGCGGTTGCCATGGCCGCCATGCAGACGCTCGCCCATGTGCAGGTGTTCGGCCACAACATCAGGGTCGCGGTCATGCACTTCGTTCGCTGCCTTTTCAATCAGCTGTTCGACAATCTCTTCCTGCGACAGCTGCTGGTTGCAAACCGTCAACCACGTTTTGCATTCGGGGTGCAGTTGGCCCTGCAGCTTGCCGCGCATGCGCTGGTTGGATGCAATGTTGGGGCCAGCATAATAGACGATGAAATCCACCGGACCTTCTTCGCGCGTGTTCTTTTCGTCCGGCCGGAACGGCACGGGTATATCATCTTCAGCTTCAACAGGAATCGCAGACATGGGGATGATCTAGTCGTGGATACCGCGTTCGTCACCCAGTTCACTGTCGTGACGCCTGCGGATTTGTTCCAGCAAGACGCGCTGGAAGAATTCGGGGTGGCTGATGCGGTCAATCGGCGTCATGCCTGTCCCGGTGCCTTTAACGTGGATCGACCCATAGCCCAGCATGCGGCCAATAATGCCCTGTTCAACATTGGCACCTTCGACCTTGCTTAAAAACAGCTCGAACGTGGTGCGACTAACGATGCCGAATTTCGCCAGCACGCGGCGGTTGGTAACCGCCAGTTCGGTGCGGGCGATACGCAGGTAAGCTTCAAACAGCATCAGCACGCTGATAACCGTGGCCCCGAAAACAATATAATTGATGATCTCCAGTAACGCCGGCTGCTGGATGGCGATACCGGTATAGCGGTACAGAAGGCTGGCCGGGCCGTAATGGGCTAGCGTCCATGAAATGGCAAGCAGCAGCAGGCTGGGAAGATAGGTCACCCAGTGCAGCTTGGCGGCGTAGACAACTTCTTCGTCGCGCATCAGCAGCGACTCAAGATAACTGGCCATTCGTAAGTATCCTCTGCCTTAAGAATATCGGATAAGTGCTTATCCTGAAAGGGCTTCTTTATGCAGAAAATTGGCCCTTGTCTCACGCCCCCTACAGCGTACATTGCCTGCATATTCAAGGAGACAGTGATGACACGCAAAACCCCCCTTGCCATAGCTCTTGTTGCTACCGCCGCACTGGCCGCCTGCAATGTACAGCCGCTTTATACAACCATCGAACCGCAATCGACTGCCGATACACCGGCGGATGAGCGTATGCGCAATTTCAGTTTGTGTGTGGCCCGCAGCACGGCACCGCTGCAGGACGATGTCGAGCAGCCCGAAACTTTCAACAATGTCGGCCAGTATGTTTTGGACGGTGCCGAAGGCGTGCGCTACACCGAACACTTCTTTGGCTCGCGCGGAAAAACGATGCTGGGATTTGAAAACATTGATGGCAACATTACGCTGACGGCCATCACGCCCGGTTTCGACAGCCGCACCGGCTGGTCGGATGCCGACCCAGAGTCGCTGATCCGTGGTTATTGGCCCGCTGCCATCGGCTGCGGTGATCGCCACAATGTGCGCATTGCCGGCCCTGGCCAGTTACGCGGCGCCGAGGCTTTTCAAAATTCATAAGAATGCGGAGATAAATATGCGTAAGAATGTAAAAAGAATTCTGGTTGCTAGCGCTGCGTTGCTGATAGGTCCACCGGCTGCTTTGCTGGGCTCAGCATCCTATGTAACCTTTGGCGGTCCGCTTGATCGTGCCGAAGCTGCTGGTACGGCCTGCCTTGCCGAACGTGGCTTGCCGGGTGCCGAGATGCGTCACAACTATGGCCCATGGATGACAACGGCCGGCGATCTTACTTATTCTGTACGCCTGTCGCGGCCGCATATGGGTGGTATTGATTATTATGGCTACCCATATTTTGGCGAGGGCGATCTGTATCTTGCCGGGCAGGAAGCTGCCCCCGGGGTGGATGGCTTCCATTCGCATCATCGTCCATATGCAGACGATCAAAATGCTGCCGAGGTCGATGCGGCGCTGGACGAAGAACGCGCTTTCTTCGAAGCTACGGATGCGAAACTTGATGCGGCTTTTGATGATTGTTCACAAACGGCCAATGATGCTTTCAACCCGATTGATCGGGCGGCACTGCTGACATGGGCGGCATCCAAAGCCGTTGTTCATCCCGTCACTGGCTTGTTTTTAAACCGCTGAACAAAGCGTTAGGGCTTATTACCTAAAATTGTCGGCATAATTAAAGTTCTGTTCGCCTGCAATCTGTAGATGTAGGGGCAGGAGAGTCTGATGACCGACAAGCCCGTTATCGCGCCGCTGCCGCCGCGCAAACCCAAGGTGGATGAATCTGCCGAAGAGAATATCGTTTTCGCCGACGCGCCTGTGGGCCTTGAACTGGGCGTTGCCGCTATCGATGTGGCGCGCACACTGGCCGATACCAAATCTGAAAAATAGCTATCAGGCCGCTTTGGTTTTGCTGTCTTTATGGTGCGCGATAAAGCGCTCGGCTTCCAGTGCCGCCATGCAGCCCATACCCGCAGCCGTAACAGCCTGGCGGTAAACCTTGTCCTTCACATCGCCGGCCGCGAACACGCCCGGCACATTGGTGGCGGTTGAATCTGGCGCAGTCAGGATATAACCGGCATCATCCATATTCACATGGCCCTTGAAGATTGCGGTTGCCGGGTCATGGCCAATCGCCACAAACGCACCATCAACCTTCAGGTCTTGCGTTGCGCCCGTTTTCACGTTCTTCACGCGAATACCGGTTAGCGATTTGTTCGGTGTGGTCTCGCCAAGGAATTCATCAACCGCGCTGTCCCAGATGATGCTGATCTTCTCGTTGTTCTTCACGCGGTCGCGCAGGATCTGTTCACCGCGGAATTCGTCACGGCGGTGGATCATCGTCACATGGCTGGCAAAGTTGGTCAGGAACAGCGCTTCTTCCATCGCACTGTTGCCGCCGCCAATAACGGCAACGGGTTTGCCGCGATAGAAGAAACCATCGCAGGTGGCACAGGCCGAAATACCGTGGCCGGCGAATGTTTTTTCCGACGGAATCTCCAGCCAGCGGGCCTTGGCGCCGGTGGCGATAATCACCGTATCGGCCGTGTAAATGGTGCCGCTATCGCCAACTGCCTTCTTGGGCGTCGTGGTGAAATCAACCGACAGGATGGTATCGAAGATGATGTCGGTACCGACGTGGCGCGCCTGCTTCTCCATCTGTTCCATCAGCCATGGGCCCTGGATAGGATCGGCAAAACCGGGATAGTTTTCGACGTCGGTGGTAATCGTCAGCTGGCCGCCGGGTTGCATGCCCTGCACAAGCGTTGGCTTCAGGTTGGCGCGCGCCGCGTAAATCGCCGCCGTGTAACCGGCTGGCCCGGCGCCGATGATCAGAACCTTGGTGTGCTTTGTCTCAGACATTCTGTTACTTCCCCTGCATTCTTTCTTTTACAATTCTGGCGATGCGTTGTGTCTCATATATAGGTTCATACGTCCAGTCGGCAAGCGTGCCGTCGAACGTGCGAATGATGTTGCGGTCTTTCAGGCCGTTGTAAAAACGGTCGAACTTGGCGCTGCCGCCGGGCAGGTCGATCACGAAGATCGGTTTGCCGGTCACAGCCGCTTCCGAGATCATGCTAACGCTGTCGGCGGTAACAACGATATGGCTGCCAAGGCCCAGCAGGGCGAAATAGGGATTATCCCCACTGCCGTCCCACAACCACACACGCTGCGGATTTTCAGCAGCGAAATCGCGCAGCATGCGCATCTGTACGTCCGACGTGCGGCGGCTGGCTGTTATCAGCAAACTGCCGGGAATGTTGGCCAGTTGCGCGATAATCGCCTGCATTGTGGCATCGGTGAAATCGTACGCCATGCTTTTGCCGCCAATCAGGATGGCCGTGTGCGGTGTGGGCAGGTGGGCAAAGCGCTCACGCTGCGCGCTAACGGCGTCGCGGACTTTTTCGGGCGTCACGCGGTTCAGCGCGCCAACGGTCGTCACAACATTGTGCCCGCGCAGGCGGTCATGTTCGGGCACCACAACCATATCAAACAGCGCGGCACTGCAATGCGGGTCCTGCAGTTGCACGACGAATGTTTTCGGGCTGCGGCGCTTGATGTAGAAACTTGCCGGCAGCGAACGGCGTCCGCTGGCAATGACGATATCGGGGAAGGGGCCATCCAGCTGGTCACCGCTACCGCTGAAGGCGTATTTCTCGCCGCCACGCAGGAACGGCGTCAGCCAACGCCACGGCATGCGCAGCTGGATGCGTTTGATAATTGGTTGCAGGCCCATGGCCTCGGCAAGGCCAAGGCACTGGTTTTCTGTGCCTGTTTTGCCGTCGGTAATCACCCAGCAGGTCGGGAATTGTCCAATCATCAGATATTCTTAGGGGGTATCGGGGGGGTTGTCATGTCGCCATAGGGTCGTTTCGTGATAATAATAATGCGCTTGACACAGGGGTAGTGAAAGTAGTTTCTAATTCCTTGTAATTTTGTTGCGGCCAGTCTTAAGACAAGTCTTGGGGATAAGTCATAAGGATGAAGCCGCAAAAGCTTGGTACGGGAAGAATTACAAAGAACCGATAGGTGGGGGCATGAAGCGCGTCAAACTCGATCGCATCGATCAGAAGATACTTCGCACCTTGCAATGCGACGGCCGTATTTCAAACGTTGATCTGGCCAAGCAGGCAGGCATTTCGGCGCCGCCGTGCCTGCGCCGCGTGCGCGCGCTGGAAGAAGCGGGCTATATCACCGGCTATCACGCCGACCTGTCGCCTGAAAAACTTGGTTACAATGTTATGGCCTATACGCATGTCAGCCTGACCAGCCATGCCGAAGGCGACCTGGCGAAGTTCGAAGAGCAGGTGAAAGCCTGGCCGCAGGTGCGCGAGTGCCTGATGGTGTCGGGCGATGTCGACTATATTCTGAAGGTCGTGGCCGAAGACTGGGACAGTTACCAGCAGTTCGTCACCCATCACCTCACAAAAGCATCGTTCGTTGCCAGCGTGCGCTCAACGCTGGTGATCCGCGCCGCCAAGTCGGAATGCGGCGTGCCGATCAACGACGGCAACAACGGGAAGAAGTAAGCCTAAACCCCTATCGCGTGATCGAGTCCCGTTACCATCTTGAGCAGGGCGGGGCGCAGGAAGGGTGTTTTCGCAACCAACGGCATCATATAACGGCGCAGTGCGCGTGTGAAGGGCGACGCCCCGCGCATCACGGTGGTCAGCGTGCGGATACGGTCAACCACACCTTCATCCACCTTATGGCGCATGGCGCCGTATTCATTTATGCGGCCGGTACGCATCAGCTCTGAAAACACAAACGCGTCTTCCATACCAAGGTTCATGCCGCGCGCGCCGATGGGCGAGTGGATGTGTGCTGCATCGCCTGCCAGGTACACATTCCCCACATTCAGCGTCGATGCCATGCGGTGCGAAACGTGGAAATCCGATTCCCACGCCGGTGGACCTTCCATCCTGCCGGCCGGCAGGTTCTGCAGCGGTTCGGGGAAGTTAGAAATAATACGCCACAGGTTGCGCGGACCATCGGGCCCGGTAATCACGGGAATATACACAATCACGCCACCTTCATCGCGCAGCCAGCCGTGCCCCGACAGGGTATCGTTTTTCGTATGCGGCATATCGCCCAGCGATACATCGGCCAGATACCACGTCTCGGGAAATGCATCGCCCGGAAAGCCGATCTCCTGATCTTTGCGCACAATACTGTGCGCGCCGTCGGCGCCCAGCAGCCAGTTGGTGCTGATGGTTTCGCCGCCAACATCGATGACAACCTTGCCGTTTTTCTGCCGGCAGTCGCTGACGCGCTTGCCGCGTTCCACTATACCGCCCAGTTTTTTCAGCTCATTTTCCAGCAGTCCTTCTGTGCTGGCCTGCGACAGCGCCAGCAGAAACTTATGCCTATGCGGCAGATGTTTCAGCTCCACATGTGCCAGCACATTCCTGCCACGCCAGAAGTAAACATCGGTCATCGGTCGGCCGTAATGAAGGAAGGTATCGGCAACGCCGGCGTGCTGCAGAATATCCAGCGATCGCGGATTCACAGCCAACGCGCGCGATGTCACCGCTGGTTGCGGAGATACCTCGACGATACGCGTGCTGATTCCTGCCCTGCGCAAAAACAATGCGGCGGCCAGGCCGGTAGGGCCGGCCCCGACAATAACGCCTTCGTTGCTGTTGGCGGGTCTATTCATGAAACAACCATAAAACCTGTTGATATGAAGTAAACACGCGAGATCGTTCCGTGTCCGGCATGCCACAATATCACGGCAGGTTACAGATATTAACTATTCGGTATTGTCTTTTTGTCAGCTTCAGTTTTAGTAATCGGTAAGTCATTCAACTGCCGATTCTTTAGAGGGGGCGCCCCGGTCTTTCCCGGACTGGGCTGTGAAAAGGATAACAATATGTCTGTAATGCTTCGTTTGTTTCTGATGGCGATACTGGTCACCAGCGTCAGCGCGTGTGCAACGCCGCCGGCCGATCCGGAAGACCGCGCTATTTATGATGAGAACAATGACCCGCTTGAGCCGATGAACCGCAATATCTTTGCGTTCAACCAGTTCATCGATAAGGCGGCTATCCGCCCGGCAGCGCAACTGTACCGCTTCGTGTTGCCCGAGTTTGTCCGGGTGCGCATCGGCAACGTCCTCAGCAACCTGGGCGAGCCGGTCAACATGGCCAATAACCTGCTGCAGGGTAACCCCGAATACGCCGCTGACAGCGCCGCACGTTTTGTCATGAACACGACCGTAGGTCTGCTGGGTATGCATGATGTCGCCACCGGCATGGGTACGCCGCAGCGCAGCGCCGACTTCGGCCAAACCCTTTATGTATGGGGCGTGACCGATGGTGGTCCGTACCTTGTTCTGCCACTGATCGGCCCGTCGAATCCGCGTGATGGTATCGGCCTTGGCGTTGATATCGTGATGGATCCATGGAGCTATGTGGCGAATAACCAGCTGACCAATGACGAGTCGATGGCATTCCGGATGACCCGCTACGGCCTGATCGTTCTGGATCGCCGCGAGCAGATGCTGGATGTGATGGATGCACTGGAGCGTGACAGCTTCGACTTCTACGCGCAGGTCCGCAGCCTGTACAAACAGCGCCGCGCCAAGCAACTGGAAGGTTATGATGCGGCAACCCCGGGCTTTGCCAACTGGGCACCAACCCAGGCTGGCAGCGCATCGGAAGCCGGTAAGGCGGTAAAGAAGAAAAAGAAGAAGCTGCCGAAGGCTGTTGTGCCTGACCATCCATAAGCTTTAATCATTCCAAGTATTAGCCCCGCACGCGTTGCGGGGCTTTTGCTTTTCAAGGGCTGGCATATGATTATTCCATGAAGCACGACGATGTTATTCGTATGTTCAGCGGGCCTTATGCATTGGCTAAAGTCCTTGCAGCGCTTTACTTGATTGCGCTTACTACCGCCGGTTTTAAATATGGACTGCCGGAAAGCGGCCTGATTGTCGTTTTTATGATGCCGCTGGTTTATATGTTCGGCGCAGCGTTCATTGCACACCGCTTTGAAACGCCCATTCAGCTTTGGTTCTACAGGCGCCCGTGGCAATACTGCATTCTGGCGTTTTCAACGGGCTTTCTTCTGGCCTGTGCCGGCAGTCTTCTGGCTGAAATCAACACAACGGCCGGGATAATCATCGCAATGCTACCCGTACTGCTATCTCCATCTTCATGGGGTCCGTCAATACTCAGGGGCGCGCTTCCATATGCAGACAGGGTCTTCGGT
>JBFWRI010000025.1:0-25327 GCA_050248995.1 Bdellovibrionales bacterium | reverse complement strand
ACGCGCAAGCTAAGCAAAGACGGGCATTCACAAAGCGTGATAGGACTGCGCACAAAAATCCCGCAGTATTTTCCTGAATGGTTTTTGCCCGACGTTAACTATTGCAACCTGCGCCAGTTGCATCAGTCGCAAGCCGCAACGCTGAGGTCCAGTGAAGGCCAGCCAAAGCCTGCCGTTTACCAGCCGCAGGTTTTTCAGACGCACTACACCTCAAACCGCCGCAGGATAATGCAGGAAGTGCGCGAACGGTACACACTGTGCCGACCTCGGCGCCTGATGGCCGGATTCAGCCTTCATTACCGCGGGGAAAAGGTGGATCTGAGTATCGCGCAGTTTGTCTGCGCCAAACTGCTGTTCAAGCCCGGCTATACGCTGGAAGACGCCAACCGCGAAAAGCAGGAGCTGGAAGCCCGCTACAGCGAGGCAACCCCCGCCCCGTTGGCGGATGTCCACAATGCACTGGAGAAACTGCGCAAGAAACTGAAGAAGGACTTGCCAAAGTTAAGTATACCCCGCCTGCCGCGCGGCAAAGGCATGGGCAGCGGCGCTGTATTGAAAGGCAACACCAAAGCGATACCGCCACACATAAGGCGGCGACAGGCGACCTTAAGCCAGCGGCCGGAAACAGCGTGACGGATTACATCTGACGTTCGGCGACGGCTTGCACCAGCACATCGTCGACATAGCCGTCGCCCAATACCTTGGCGGTCGCTTTTGTCAATTTGTCTTTCAGGATACTTACATCAATCAATCCGTTGCGGTTGACGGTGCCGCGATCAAGCGCCCCATAAAGCGTTTGGATATAAGCATCATTCAGGCGCGGCAAACGCGCACGGATGAAGTTGGCTTTTTCTTCTGTCGCCACCTCGATGACGATAATCAGCGACACCATTTTCTCGGGCCCGTTGGGGCCGATGACAGGAATGACGAACGGTGCGATCTGGATATACGTGGGTCCGGTGCCGTCACCGGATTCCTGTGCCGATGCAGGCGCACCGAAACCGATCGCCAGCATAAAAAGAAGAAGGAAAAGCCCGATAAAACGCATACTCGCCCGCCCCTTTAAAGGTACCCCGGCGGGCGTGAAAGAATGGTTAAGCGGCTATTTTGGCCTTATTTACGCAGGTTGCGCACGGAATCGCGGCGCTAGGACCGCACAGCCTTAGCGACCTTATCCAGCACGGCATTGACCATGCCCTTTTCCTTGCTGTCGTCATAGAACGCGTGGGCGATATCAACGTAATCGCTGATGATGGCGCCCACGGGTGTTTGCGGCTGCTGGTACAGTTCGGCGGCGCCCGCCAGCAAAATCATCTGCAGCGGTTTTTCAAGGCGGTTGTAAGGCCAGCCCGCCGGCAGGTTAGCGCTAATCAGGTTTTCTACCGCTTCGCGGTGTGACAGTGCCAGTGCCACGATATCGCGCATCAGCATCACATCGATGCTGCCCAAGCGGTCACCGGTATCGGCATCGTGCCAGATCATGTCGCCGCCGACGTTCATCAGGCGGTGCGCCTCGAATTCCTTTAAAACCAGTACGGCCGATTGCTGCATGATATCAGCCTGATACAGGGCCTGCATGGCCGACAGGCGGGCCAGCCGTTTCGCTTCGTGCGCGGCGCTTTTCTTCAGTTTCTGGGCGATGGTCTTGCTCATTTCTTTTGCAGACTGTCGACGAATTCGTTGAAGTCCTGCGGCTCGCGAAAATCCTTGTACACCGACGCATAACGGACATAGCCGACGGTATCGAGCGTTTTCATCACTTCCATCACCATGGCGCCCAGCACGCGCGATTCCACTTCGCTTTCGCCCATCGTTTCCAGCTGGCGCGTGATGCTGTTGACCACCTGCTCGATACGATCAGCGGCGACCGGGCGCTTGCGCAACGACAGGTTTAGCGAACGGTGCAGCTTGTCGCGGTCAAAGGGTTCGCGGCTGCCGTTGCTTTTGATGATGGTGATTTCACGCAGCTGCACGCGTTCGAACGTCGTGAAGCGGCCGCCACAGTTCGGGCACTGGCGACGACGGCGAATGGCCGAGCCGTCTTCCGACGGGCGACTGTCTTTCACCTGGGATTCTTCATGTCCGCAAAAAGGGCAACGCATCCGTGGATACTATTACGGATTTGGGTAAATGGGGAAGCGCTTGCAAAGGGCTTCTACTTCGGCCTTTATGCGGGTTTCCGTGGCTGTGGCATCACCTTTGGCCAGAGCATCCAGCACATCGGCAATCCATGTACCAATCTGCGTGAATTCGGCTGCGCCAAAGCCACGCGACGTGGCCGCCGGCGAGCCCAGACGAATACCGCTGGTTTTGGTGGGCGGCAGCGGGTCATTCGGCACGGCGTTCTTGTTACATGTCAGGTGCGCACGCTCGAGTGCTTTTTCGGCATCGGCACCGGTAATTTTCTGCGCCTGCAGGTCAACCAAAATCAGGTGCGTGTCGGTGCCGCCGGATACCAGTTTGTATCCGCGCGCCATCAGCGCGTCACCCATCACCTTGCAGTTGGCAACGACGTTCTGCGCGTAGGTTTTGAAATCGGGCTGCAGCGCTTCGCCAAAAGCGACAGCCTTGGCGGCAATCACATGCATCAGCGGGCCGCCCTGCAGACCGGGGAAAATGCTGCTGTTCAGTTTTTTACCCATGTCCGGCGCGTCCGCCAGAATCAAACCACCGCGCGGGCCGCGCAACGTTTTGTGCGTGGTGCTGGTGACAACATGCGCATGCGGGAAGGGTGACGGATGCGCCCCGCCAGCCACAAGGCCGGCGAAATGTGCCATATCGACCATAAGATAAGCGCCAACCTTATCGGCAATCGCACGAAAACGGGCGAAATCAATCGTGCGGGGAATGGCGCTGCCGCCAGCGATAATCAGCTTCGGCTGGCATTCCAGCGCCAGACGTTCGACTTCATCGTAATTGATATCCTGCGTTTGCGGATCCAAACCATACTGCACAGCATGGAACCATTTACCCGACTGGTTGGGTGCGGCGCCGTGCGTCAGGTGGCCACCGGCGGCAAGGCTCATCCCCAGAATGGTATCGCCCGGTTGCAGCAGCGCGAAAAACACGCCCTGGTTGGCCTGCGAACCGGAATGTGGCTGCACGTTGGCATACGAACAGCCAAACAGTTTGCACACACGCTCGATGGCCAGCACCTCGGCTTTATCGACGGCATAGCAGCCGCCATAATAGCGCTTGCCGGGATAGCCTTCGGCATACTTGTTCGTCATGATGCTACCCTGCGCCTGCAGCACGGCACGGCTGACGATGTTTTCCGAGGCGATCAGTTCAATGCCGTTTTGCTGGCGTTCCAGCTCTTCGGTAATGGTGGCGAATACGTCAGCGTCGCGGCTGGCAAGGTCTTGGTTGTAAAAAGCTGTCATGGTCATGTTTGTTACCTTGGCTGCGGTCGCTGTCATACTAAATCTCCCTGATATCAAGCTTGTTCAATTTTTCACGGCGCGCGGAATACCGGTCACCCAGCGGCGCGGTTGTTAGAAAAGTCTGAACAATGGTTTCTGTGGTTGATGGATCAAGAAGGTCGGCGGGCAATGCAAGCACATTTGCATCGTGATGCTGGCGGGTATCGGTGGCTTCACTGGCTTGGTGAACAAGCGCGGCGCGAATAAAAGGGAAGCGGTTAGCCGTCATGGCCATCATCTGGCCGCTGCCACATATTGCGATTGCGAAGTCCGACCTGCCTTCTTTGATTTCCTTCACCACCTTAAGCGCGTAGTCCATGGCGTCCACCCGATTCGCCGCCTGGTCCGTGCCGAAGTCGTTCACAGTATAATCATGGGCTTGCAGCCACTTCTTGATGTGTTCTTTCAGGGGAAAGCCACGGTGATCGGCGGCAAGGGCGATGGGTTTCTGGGTCAGTTTCTGTGTCATAGGGTGACAGTAGCGCTGCGCCCCAGAAGTGCAACCCGGCAAGTCATTTTAAACTTGAACGCACCCCAGAGCGGCGTATAAGAAACCCATATTCAACGGAGATAAAAATGGCCGCTGTCCCAAAAACAAAAACCAAACTCTCGCGTAAAGACACCCTTATGGCTCAGTTCGTTCTGACGGGTGGCAAAGGTGAAGGAGCACTTGCAGCTCGCACGGCAGAAGCTGAAGAGATCGCAAAGATGGTCGAGAACATTAACAAGTATTCTTTCCTGTCTGGTATGGATACGCTTGAAGGCCAAGTCAGCATGCGTAAACGATTAGCAGGAAATATCCAGTTCTTTGAGCTGACGGCTGCACAGAAAAAATCCGGCGATTACGAGGTAGACGCGTCAGGGAGCTGGGTCCGCTCAAAAGCATGGTTGAACAAGTTTGCTCGGGATCAAAGACGTAAGCTGAAGATCGCTTTCCACATCATCGGCCAACCCGGTGGTAGAGCCGTCAGGCCAACGCGCAGCGCCGAAGAGATTGCTGACGCACAAGCATTAGGTTAAGAACCTAACCCTTCTGGCGCGCCAACAAATAACTCAGCTTTTTCAGCGCCGCTTCGCGCAAAAGGCCCTCGCCCGCACTGGCAGGCCCCTGAATAACCGCTTCAATGCCCGTGGCCGCGTCAACAGCTGTGACACGGACGACACTGCCCACCCTTGTAAATTCAATAATCGCTTCCGCTTTGCCGCTCATGTCAGGCATTATGCCGCGCCCGCAGGAAAAATCCATGTTTTTGACCCGCCTTTACCGTCGCCGCGATTATGTGCCGTTCATCCGGGCGGGCGAAGCTACGCCCTTCCCGACGACCGTCGGCGGCATGGTGTGGATGACCATACGCACCATCCCGTTCCAGTTTTTCGGTATCATGGTTTTTACCGTTATCGTGAACGGCCTGCAGGCCACGCTGACCTATGCCATCAAGAAGATCATCGACGCGATGAACACGGCGCCCGCCGGGGTTGATCGCATCGATTATGTAATGCCGGCATTCCTGCTGCTGATCGCCATCATCTGTGCGCGCTTCCTAGCGCAATACATGGTCTGGACGTCTTCGTATTTCTGGCGTGTCGGCCGCCGCCGCATGAGCCATCGCATCAGCAGCTATGTGCTGGCGCATACGCCGCAGTTCTTTGAAAACGACCTGTCGGGCCGCATTATCCAGAAGATGGTGTCGCTTTACACCAGTACTGCCTCGATTCTGGATTCGATCATGTGGAACTGGTCGGGCGCTATCGCCTTTTTCGGCACATCGCTGGTGATGCTGGGTACGGTGGATATACGGCTGGCCGGTATCGCGCTGATATGGTTTGCCGTGCTGTTCGGCGGTTCGCGTTTTATCGGCAAAAACCTGTCGGCGCTGGCGAAAGCCAGCAACGACGCGCGTTCGCAGGTGGTTGGACGCATCGCCGATGCCATCATCAATGTACGCAACGTGCTGTATTTCGCCCGCCAGCCCGAAGAGATTGACGGCTTTGCCCGCCGTGAAAGCGAGGTGGTGAACCGCGAGCAGTTTTCGTATCTGTCACTGCTGGATGTGCGCGTGTTCAACCAGCTGATGTCGTTCGCGGCGCTGGTTGGCATTATCGGCACCTGCATCTACCTGTGGGCGCACGATATGGCGACACTGGGCGATATATCGATGGTCAGCATGCTGGCGATCATCGTCGTGAACCGCGCAATCGACCTTGTTGAAAACCTGCCGGAAGCGCTGGACCAGATCGGCATCGCGCAGGACAGCCTTGATACGCTGGTGAAGCCGCGCGATCTTGTGGACGCGCCGGATGCGCAGCCGCTGCAGGTAAAAGCAGGCGCGCTGAAATTCGACGACATCACCTTCACTTATCCGGGCACCGTGCGGCCGGTGTTCCAGAACTTCACACTGGATATCAGGGCCGGCGAGCGCATCGGTCTTGTCGGCGTATCGGGAGCCGGCAAATCGACGCTGGTGGCGCTTTTGCTGCGTATGTACGACGTGCAGCGCGGCGCCGTGCGCTTTGACGGACAGGATATCAGCCGCGTCACTCAGGACAGCCTGCGCAAGGCGGTTTCGTTCATCCCGCAGGATACGCTGCTGTTCCACCGTACAGTACGCGACAACATCGCCTACGGCAAACTGGACGCAACAGACGAAGAGATTATTACCGCCGCCAAGGCCGCGCAGGCGCATGGCTTTATCGAGATCATGCCGAACGGATATGACACGATGGTGGGTGAACGTGGTGTCAAGCTTTCCGGCGGCCAGCGCCAGCGTATCGCCATTGCTCGCGCGCTGCTGAAAAACGCACCGGTGCTGTTGCTGGACGAAGCGACCAGCGCGCTGGACAGCGAAGCCGAAGTGGAGATTCAGGCCGCGATTAAAACCGCGATGCAGGGCAAGACCGTGATTGCGATTGCGCACCGCCTGTCGACCATTGCCAGCCTTGACCGTTTGATCGTCATGGAGAACGGCCACATCGTGGAAGAAGGTACGCACGCGCAACTTGTCGCCAAGGGCGGCACGTATGCGAAATTATGGGAGCACCAGTCGGGCGGATTCCTCGGCCTTGACTAAACTTCAGGCAATAAAAAACCCCGCCGTTTCGGGCGGGGTTTTTAAATTCTTCAAAGCTTAGCTTCGAACCGGGTCGGCGCCCCAGGCTGCAGCAATTTGGTTAGCAGCACCAACAACATCTTCGCGCCTTACAATCGGAGCGCGATCGCGGTTTGCCTTCGTTTTCGCTTCAGCCTTATCGGTTGCATAGCTAGCGGTGATTACGCCACCAGCACGTTGAAACGGGCGTTTTCTATTCCATGACGACATAATTTCCTCCCCAAAATTTCTTAAATCACATACGCAACCTATACTGTTTCGGTATCGTATGCAATATTTAATTACCCTGAATTACTTTCAGAAGCGGTGTTTCTACTGATTTCACCCCTGTTTGTCTAATAAAATTTCACTTTCAGCGCAAAAAGGTTAATTTCAGCCCATTTTCAAGCCCTTGATATCGTACCGGGGTTTTTCCCGGCGGAACGGCACCGGTTTGCCGGCTTTCTGCTTCAGGGCCAGCGAAATCTCGCGCCAGTGGGCCTTATTGGCCCGGCCATCGGCCCGCGCAGCGTAAAACAAGGCGGCCTGCTGGCGGCGGGCTTCCTTTTCCCTGCCCTTGCGGGCGGCCCAGTCGCGGAAGCTTTCACCGGGGTCCTGGTCGGCGTTGGGGGGCTGCGGTTTCCTGTCGTCTATCGGTTCTGCACTCATACCATTCTCCGTTAATCCATGCGGGGGCCTGAAGGCCCTAAAAAGTTCAACAATGTGGGTGGGTAGAAATGATGATGGCTCGCTTACGCGAGCATAATGACGGTCAGGCGGTGGCAGACGTTCATAATCATTACAGGTATCGCATCATAAACGGGATGCGCTTGTCAAACATAATTTTCAGATGAGTGTCAGCATGACCGCGCCAAGGATAATGCGGTAAATGGCGAAAGGCGCGAAACCCCAGCGGGTAATAAGGCGCAGCATGAACTGCACCACGGCCAGCGCCGCCAGAAAGGCCGTAATAAAGCCGATGGCGATGACCTGCCAGTCGTCGAAGACCAGATGTTCCCAGTTCTTGTACAGGTCATACGCCACCGCTCCGGCCATGGTGGGAATGGCAAGGAAAAAGCTGAATTCGGCCGCCGTGCGCTTATCGAGCCCCAGCAGCAGCCCGCCCATGATGGTGGCGCCGCTGCGACTGACACCCGGCACCATGGCAAGGCACTGCACGACGCCGATTTTAAACGCGCTGGGCAACGGCAGGTCATCCACGCGGTGGATGTGTGGCTTGTTCAAAACACGCTCCAGTACCAACAACGCGATGCCGCCCACGATCAACGCAATGCACACGACCTGTGGGTCGAACAGCACTTCCTTGATATACGAATGGAACAGCGCCCCCAGCACCATGGCCGGCAAGAACGCAATCAGAATATTGGCGGCAAACAGACGCGACGCTGCGCTGGTGGGCAGGTTGATGGTGACGTTCCACAGCTTGCGCCAGTACAGCGCGCAAATGGCCAGCACGGCGCCCAGCTGGATGGCGACTTCGAACACACGGCCGGGCGGGCCCTGAAAGCCCAGAAGATCAACGAACAGGATTAAATGGCCCGTGGATGATACGGGCAGGAATTCGGTGAGGCCTTCGAGGATGCCAAGGAAAACAGCATGCAGAATGTCGGTCATGCCAACAGGCTATGGGTATTCGGGAGTTTTGTTAAGCGACCTGTTACGCGACCTGGCGCGGTGTATCGACGATTTTCGACAGCAGGTAATCCAGGTCTTCTTCGCCAAGGTCTTCCAGCTGGGTCAGAATGCGCTCGATGACCTTGTTGCGGAAACGCTCGCGGTCGTAGTCGCCGCCGTCCATCTCCGTTTCTTTCACGATATCCATGGCAACGCGCACAACCGGCAGGTAACGCAGAGGCATGCCGGATTTTTCGTAGATCGACTTCAGGCCCAGGCGGCCGGCATCGTGGATCAGCAGGCGGGCATTGACCAGCGGAATACCCGTCATTACCGCCATCGCCGCTTCGAAGAACGTCACGTCGCCAAGGCATAGCGCGCGCAAAATCAGGTTCGGCGTCAGGCGCTGCTTGTGGAACATCTGCGTGACAAGCTTTTCAACGTCATGCCCTTCGGCGCCGCGCGCCACGAGCGTGACGATGGCACGCTCGCGCGTTTGCATCACGACATCGGTGGCCATTTCGGGCCGCATTTCATGGCTGGCCACCAAGTGATCGCGCAGGCTGTCAGCCACCAGCGTCACCAGCTGTTCGGCGATGGTGATGGGCAGTTTATCGCGGTGGACAAGGCCGGTATGCACCTTGGGGCTTTCCGGGAACTTGGTAACGACCTTCTGCAGGCTTTGCGGCGTCAGGTCGGCGCCCTTGTTGGCGACCAGTGTGGCAATCGCCTCTTCACCGGCTTTATCAACCAGCGCGTCGGCGACTTCCATCGGCACTTCTTCGCGGCGGGCGATGGCACTATGTTTGGCCGACGCCGAATGACCGGCGACACTGTTGATGACCTGCACAAGGTCTTCGGTGGTCAACACCTTTGAATACTCGAGCACCGGCAGCGCGACGACTTCAACGTCCTGCGCCAATTTCATGGCCACTTCACGCGGCAGTTCGGGCGACGATTTCAGGTTTTCCGACAGCGCCTGCCGCACTTCGACGGCGACGTCTTTCACCATGGCGCGGATGATATCCTGCGCCAGCTGGATTTCGGACAATGACAGGGATTCGCGGGCGAATGTTGCAGCGACCTTGGTTGCGACCTCGGCCCGCGCCTGGGGCGACGAGCGGTCGTGCAGCAACAACATTACGTCCTGTTCGGATAACATGCGTTTTTTGTCCTGTTCGCTCACAAGCGCCATTATAACAAATGGCGTATTACCAAAATAGAAAAATCAGTATGACGCCGATGCACTTATAATCGCGTTAATTTTGCGATGGTTTTGAGCTATAATTAAGCGAACCTTAAGGAACAGCGGCCTTTTTCGGCGATTCGGACGAAACTTCGTTGCTGGAACGCATGCGCGCCCACGACTGGTTCATGGCGCGGTCGAAGGCAGGCCCTGTAACGGCATTGCTGAAAAGCCGCTGTTTCATCCCGACACTAGGGTAAATCATCGGATTCCCCTTGATTTCACCTTTCATCAACGGCAACGCAGCAGGCACGGCATTGGCGTAGCCGATGTAGTTACTGATCTTCGCCATCACTTCCGGCTGCAGCAGATAATTGATGAACGCATGCGCAGCATCGGGGTTTGGCGCATCCGCCGGTATGGCCAGCATATCAAACCAGATCAATGTGCCTTCGCGCGGGATGCTGTAGGTGATGTTCTGGCGGCTGCCCATCGCCTGTGCGCGGGCGCGCGCCTGCACGAAATCGCCTGAGTAGCCGACAACGGCGCACACCCGCCCCTGCGCCAGATCATCGATATAACGTGAGGAATGAAAATACTTGATTGAGGGGCGGATGCTTTTCATCAGCTTTTCAGCGGCTACCAGGTCGGCCATTTCGCCGCTGGCGGGATTACGCCCCAGATAATTAAGAACGATCGGGTAGATCTCGGTCGGCGAGTCGAGAAAAGCGACACCGCACGATTTCAGCCGGGCAATGTTTTCAGGTTTGAAGACCATATCCCAGCTGTCAGTCGGCGCGTCGGGGAAAATACTGCGCACCATGTCGGCGTTATACAGAATACCGTTCGTGCCCCACTGGTAGATGACACTGTGGGCATTCTCGGGGTCGGCTTTCTGCACGGCCCGCATCAGCTGCGGGTCAAGGTTCTGCAAGTTAGGAATTTTGTCCTTATCCAGCTTCTGGTAAAAACCGGCGCTGATTTGCTGTGCCAGCCACGGCATGGCTGTGGGCACCACAAGGTCATATCCTGTCGTGCCGCGCTGCAGCCGCGCGTTCAGAATCGAGTTATCGTCGTATTCATCGTAAACGACCTTGATACCGCTTTGCTTTTCAAAGTCGCCCAGCACGCTGCGATCAATGTAATCATTCCAGTTGAAAATATGCAGGCTGGCGGGGGACTGCTGGGCAGCGGCTGGCAGGGCCAGAAGAAGCAGGAACAGGAGTAAGGCGTGCATAACGCTGTATATAATAAGACTTGGCATCTTTCCTATCCCTGATAATTTAACACCATTATGTATGCTGAGTTTTTGAATAAGGCCCTGCGCCGCCTGAAAGATGAAGGCCGCTACCGCGAATTTGTCACGCTTGAGCGCGTTCCCGGCTGGCATCCGCAGGCGAGATGGCTTAAGGCGGACGGCTCTGCCGTACCTGTTACGCTGTGGTGCGCCAATGATTATTTGGGTATGTCACAGCATCCGGCCATCAAGGGCGCGCTAAGCCAGGCGGCCAGCAAGTACGGCACGGGCGCCGGCGGCACCCGCAACATCGGCGGCACGCATATCGCGCACATCCAGCTGGAAAAGACGCTGGCCGACATGCACGGCAAGGAAGCGGCGCTGGCGTTTACCAGCGGCTATGCGTCGAACATGGCCACGCTGTCCACTCTGCCGAAGCTGCTGCCGGACTGTGCCATTTTCTCCGACCAGAAAAACCACGCATCGATGATCCGCGGCATTCAAGCCAGCGGCGCGCCGAAATACATTTTCCGCCACAACGACATGGCGCACCTGAAAGAGCTGCTGGCCGCCCTGCCCACGACGCAGCCGAAGATCATCGCCTGCGAATCCGTGTATTCGATGGATGCTGATTTCGCGCCGCTGGCCGATATTGTCACGCTGGCCCGCCAGTACAACGCGCTTGTTTACCTTGATGAAGTGCACGCCGTGGGCATGTACGGCGTAACCGGTGCCGGCGTTGCCGAAAAACTGGGCCTTGCCGGCGATATCGACATCATCGAGGCCACGCTGGCCAAGGCGTTCGGCTGCATCGGCGGCTATATCGCCGGTACAGCAGCGCTGGTGGATTGTGTGCGCAGCTATGCGCCCGATTTCATTTTCACGACATCCCTGCCCCCGGCGATTGCGGCGGCAGCGGTGACCAGTATCGATTATGTGCGCCAGCACGGCGAGCTGCGTGAACAGCTGCACGCCAACGCCGACAAGCTGCGGGCAAAACTGCGCGAAAAGAACCTGCCGCTGATCGAAGCCACCAGCCACATCGTGCCACTGCATGTGGGCGACGCCCGCCACTGCAAGGCAATTTCCGACTGGCTGCTGAACGAACATCAGATTTATGTGCAACCCATCAATTACCCGACGGTGCCGAAGGGTGACGAGCGTCTGCGCTTTACCGTCACACCGCAACATACCGACGCGCACATCGACGCGCTGGTGGATGCACTGGTGATGGTGTTCAAGCGCGCAAAGCTGCTGAAAGCAGCTTGAGTAAATACCGAAAACCCGCTAAAAACCCTGCATGCCTATTCAGTTCATCAAAGAAGCCACCCATATCGACTTTGTCTCCCAGCGCTGGCCGGCGTTTATCGTGACCGGCCTGCTGTTCATCGTCACCATCGTATCGCTGGCCACAGTGGGCCTGAACCTTGGCATCGATTTCAAGGGCGGCATCGTGCTGGAAGTGAAGGCACCGCAAGCCGTTGATACGGCCGCCCTGCGGCAGCAGATGGAAGCGTTGAAACTTGGCGATATCGAAATCCAGCAGTTCGGTGCGCCCGACAACGTACTGATCCGCCTGCAGCGCCAGCCCGGCGGCGAAGAAGCCCAGACAGCCGCCACCACGCTGGTGCGCAATACGCTGGGTGACAGTTATGAGTACCGCCGCGTTGAAGTAGTGGGCCCCCGCGTGGGCGACGAGCTATTCAATGCCGGTATCTTTGCCACGATCATCGCCATGCTGATGATCGGCATTTACGTCACCGTGCGCTTTGAATGGCAATTCGGTCTGGCCGCACTGTTCGCAACCTTCCATGATGCTTTTGTGACCATGGGCCTGTTTTCGATCCTGCAGCTGGATTTCAACCTGACGGCAGTGGCAGCCATCCTGACGCTGGCGGGTTATTCCATCAACGATACTGTGGTGGTGTTCGACCGCATCCGCGAGAACCTGCGCCGCAACAAAAGCCACGACCTGAAGCAGGTTATCAATGACGCCGTCAACCAGACGCTGGCGCGCACCATCATGACAGCCGGCACGACTTTGCTGGCGCTGCTGCCGCTGGTGCTGTTCGGCGGCCCATCACTGCTGAATTTCTCGCTGGCGCTGACGTTCGGCATCGTTATCGGCACGTTTTCGTCAATCTATGTGGCCGCCGCCCTATTGCTGTATATGAAGCCGCTTAAACAGCTGTCGCCAGTACCGGCAAAAGCATAAGCACCAGCATCAGCCCTGCGAACAGGAACGGCACAAAGTAAACGTGCCCCGCTGGGCGCTTCAGAAGTTTCAGCCCGCCCAGCCAGAAGATAGCCAGCCACGCCCCCGCGCCCCATGCCATCAACACCGGCAGCGGCCCATAGGCCATGACCGCCACAAGGCTCCAATGCGCGTCACCCAGCCCCAGTGCATCGCGGCCCGTGATGCGGTAGTGCGCTTCGTTCACGGCCCACACACCCGCATAGAACAGTACCGCATACAGCGGCGCGGTGAACGCACGGGCCGCATCGACACTGATAAGGCCAAACATCAGCAGCAGCGTGGCCACGGCCAACGGCACGGGTGGCACAAGCCCTGTGCGGGCGTCGTATAGCGCTGTGCCCGCCAAGGCCAGCAGCGACAACGCGCCGATCCATACAGGAACATCAAAAGGCAGGAACAGGAATGGCATCAGCAGTCGGTGCCGGTGGCCGGGCGGCGGATCCAGATGATCAAACGCTGGTTCGTGCTGCCGGGATCATAGGTGTATTCGGTAGATGACAGGCGATCGATGGCCGTTGTGATACCGCGCCGCAGCGCCGGGTCGGCAGCCTGGTTGGTGCGCGGCTGGATATAGATGCAGGTACCGCCCGGGCTTACAAGTTCCGGGTTGCCATGGTCGCGGTACATCCATTCGGTAAAGCCATTCGGCGGCGCCGGCAGGTTGGCGGGGCGCACGCCTGTCCACAGGTTTTGTTGACCGCTGGGATCGCGCGGGCATTTCAGGTCGGCGACCGGTGTGCCCGGCATATCGGACATATATTCCCAGTCCACCGCACCATCCGACACAGTGCCTGATGTGTGCACGGGCGCCGTTGACCCCGACGTGCCGGCGGTGGCAGCACGATAGGTATTGGAACCATTGACAACAATATCACCCAGACCATAAGCGGTGCTGGTTTCCCATTCGCCCACCATGCCGTCATCCGGCGGGTATGCCAGCTGTTCAAACGGCTCGACATACGTCCAACTGATATTGCCATCGGATTCACTGCCCGAGGTATGCGTCGGCGGAATCGACGTCAAAGGGTCACTGGTGCCCGCGGTACCGCTGCTGTCGGCTGTATAGATATTGCCGTCATAGATAGCCTGATTGCCGCTGCTGAAATACAGGCCGCGCGCCCATGCGTGTGGCGGGTCGCGTCGGGTCATATAGACGCATTCGCCGATCTTGGCCTTAACCATATCAATCTGGGCGCGCAGGTCGTTTGAAATGCGGTCCTGGCTGATAGCCCCTGACAAATCACCGGTGCCGATGCTAAGTGCGGTCATGATGACGGCAATCAGCGCCAATACCATAAGGATAGGACCGATCGCGATGCCGCTATGCCGCCTGAATCTGCTCACCACGCCTACTCTCCGCATTTGCCGGGACTGTCGTGCGGCGTCAGCCAGATCGACAGCGACCAGTCGCCGCCCGTATCGACGTGCACCTCGTTGGCGTTGAACAGCGCGGCCACAACGTTGATGCCTTCCTTGGTCGAGGCATCGGTGCTTGCGCCTGCTGTTGGCGTGGCCATGATGCAGCGCCCACCCGCGTAATTATAATACACCCATTCATTGAAACCCGGCACTGGCGGCGGCAGCGATGACGGACGCGCACCGGTCCACAAGTTCTTGCGTCCCGTCGGGTCACCCGGGCATTCAACATCGCTGATATCGACACCGCTTGAACCGGTCGGATAGCCAAAACTTTCCGCGCCCATGGTGACCATATAACATTCCTGGATCTTCGAACGGATCAGGTTGGCCTGCCCGCGGATATCGGCGCGGATACGGTCGACGCTGGCGTTAGAACTGAACGAGCCCATGCCAGCGGCCATCACGCTGGCGATAACAGCCATGATGGCGATGATAAAAAGAATGGGCCCAATCGCGATACCGCGCTGGGCCCATTTTTGTTCATAGCTGGTCATGAACGGCAGACTTTCGTCTAGCCGGCTGACAGCAGCTGGTAGAAGTAGTAATCGGTACCGTCGGCCACACAGGCGTTGATACGACCGTCATATTCTGTATCCGGCGAACCACCCTGGTCGAACGCGTTACCCGCCGGGGTTACGTTATCGCCTGCTGCCGCAGCGGCAATCGTCACATCAGGAGTTGTACCCAGTGACGGGATGCTCGACAGCACGCCAGTGCCAAAGATAATGTTGTTCAGCGCTTCGCAGGTTTGTTCCGTTACCTGGATGACAGCGATGAAATCGCCATCAGCGGCGCCAATGCCGGGAAGATCTGCATCAAGCACGAAGCGCCACGTTGAACCTGTCGGCACCGAACCGGCAGGCGGATTTTGCGGTGTGATACCGCCGCCTGCTGTGGTGTAGATAGCCGACGATGATGTTGGCGTTGCCGGGGATTCAGCAACGATGATGGCTGTCGGGCCGGTACCGTTAACGATAACACGGTCGGTTGCCGTTTTGATGTTGTTCGCTTGCTGGATCAGAACCGACGCACGTACACGAACAGACTCGGTCGTCGCCGAACCGGTGAACCCGCCGCTGCCTGCAGCAATGGCGCCAACGAGCACGGCAAGAATGGCCACAACGAAAAGAATGGGGCCGATCGCAATACCGGCGGTGGCGGCCAGGCGCGAGGTGTTATTATTAGTCATAAATCCTCCAGTGATTCACTTGGGCTATATTAACAGTTTGCCCCAGACTGCCAAGCGGCGTTTACTGTCGCCACAAGGTGAAACTAGCAAGAATCCTACCATTCAAAGCTTAATAAACCGATACTTATGTTCCGGGCTTAATCGATTGTTCACTTTTTTGGGCGGGAAAAGTCGTTCCTAGTCAACAGGCTGCGGCAGCTGGAACTTGGTGGTCTGGGCCGAGAAGGTACCGGTCATGATACCGTCCTTGCACTTGGCACCGATACACATGTCTTCGATGGTCCATGAAACATCCGGACGGATGATATCCAGATAAGTGACGGCCGTCAGCCAACTGCTGAACGCGCTGGCATCCTTGGCCATGATCGTAATCTTGTTGGACCCTTTGTCAGATTTTATCGTCAGCACACTGCCATACCGTTTCTGCAGCTTATCCACCAGAATCGCGACGGAAGGAGCATCCAGACGGTCCAGTGAAATGACCGGCGTACCCGGCGTGCTGGCTTCAGCCGCCGCCAGCTGTTCGCGGGCACCGATAGCGCTGTGCACGCCAAGGTATCCCAGAAACATCAAAACAACGGCACCGCCCCAGACGATGGCCACAATCACGGCGCTTGCCTTATCGAAGGCCTGCACAGCCCGTGTCATAACGCTCATTTTCAGATGAGGAACCAACGCTACCATGCTATTTCCCCTCGATAATCACGCCATTGTCGCTGACTTCTTTTGTCACACCGCCCAACGCTGAAATTTTTTCACCCGTCACACCCGACGGCAAAACAGCCGACCATTTTACTTTACCTTTTTCGATGCGGTATTCCTGCAGCCAGCCGCCAATCTGGATCAGATTGTCGTTGAGTTCGATGAATTTGGCCACTTGCGTGCGCAGCGCGCTGGCCCGCAGGTTGGTAGCCTGCGTCAGCAACTGCTGGGCCGACGCCGATGCCTGCATTTTGGCATTATCGACGTTATGGGAAATGCCCATGACCGCCAGCGACGCCAGAACCCATACGACAAACGAGACAATGCCGATCAGCAGACCTGTGGCCACGGCTGCCGTCGCCAGGAAACGCCGCGCCTTATCTTCCATCAAGGATGCCGAGCGCCATTCAACGGGGTCAAGCTGGTCAACGAAATCGGGGCGCAGGGCGACAATCGGCGCGCCACCCAGTTCGGATGACATGCGCTCGGCACGGGCCTGAATAACCATGGCCGCACCGCGATGAATTTGCAGCATATTCGGTGCGATGGTCATCATCATCGCCGCTTCGTCATCCTGATGCACATAAACGATGGGGCCGGCCTGCGCCTGCGGCATGCCGGGCAGCAGCGCCGCGAACGGGCACCAGCTGTTGACGGCCGAGGCCATATCGCCACTGCGCACCGCCAGATACCACAGGGTATTATTGTGCACGCTCCATGTGTAATGCACGCGCTCGCTGTCGGCCGACTCGGCGCCGGCCTGCCACGCCATTTCATCTTCCTGCCCGGCGACGTGTGGCGCGCAACCGCCGATCAGTTCAGGTGGATAGAAGATAGTGCTTTTATCACCCGTGATGCCGCCCACCAGCGCCGTATTGTTGGCGGCGAAATTCGACAGGAAGGCACTGGCCTTTTCAACCGCTGTCTGACTGCCGCCCAGCGTCGTTGTCTCGGTGCTTTGCGGGACCGGGTTCAGTTCAGGCGTGGTGTTCGGCTCGTTGACCATTCTTATTCCTCGTTACGCCCCGCCTGCCCGCAGTTGCGACAGGCTGTCCATGAAGCCCTGGTTCTGGATCATGACCAGGTAAATCATCGTCAGGGTAACAATACCAAAGATACCCATCATAATGAACAAGCCCAGCAAAAAGATTTTCCGCTGGGAATCCTTGGCCATCAGCTTACGTTCTTCCGCGATTGATTCGAAGACCTCGGCGATCTGCAGGCTTTCCAGCACGGTAGCGATCTGGTCCTGTTCGGTCTTGGTCAACGGGGGGCGCGCCAACGCCCGGTTGGGCGGGGCACCCGACATCATGCGGGCGTGCGACTTGCGCCAGTAATCCAGCACCGACGGGTCGATGGTGGATTCCTGCAGGATGAGCAATGAGTCATCCAACGGAACGTGGCCGCGGATCAGGCGCGCCATCAGCAGGCCGGTATCGGCAAACGAAGTATTGCGCAGGTAATCGCTGAAGATCGGCAGCCGCGTCAGCAGCTTGTTCAGCCAGTGATCGGGCTTGTCACGGTTGCGCAGGTAAGAATAGACCGATACGCCCGCCAGCAGCATCAGGGCGCCGCAGATTACCATCAACGACATGTTGATGAATTCGGCACGGGCCAGCGCCGTCTGGAACTTTTCAACCGCTTCGACGTCCTTGCTTTCGATACCCTTTTCCTTCAGGTACGGGATGAACTGGAAGTGCGCGCTGACGATGGTGGTGAAAACGCTGATAATATCGAACACCACCCAGCCCAGCGCCACGGTGACGGTTTTCAGTTGTTTACCCTTCTGCTCGATATGTTCGATGGCATGCGGGATCACGCCTTTCAGGTCGCCGGCGCGCTCGCCCGCGATAATGATGGCCATGGCTGCTGCATCCAGCAATCGCAGCACTTTTAGGGCTTCGGCGAAAGTCCCCCCCGCCTTCAGCACGGTGCGCGACGGCAGGAACGCCACCCGGCGGCGCGGATCGTTTTCGTTTTCGATGATGTTCAGCAACGCCGTACCGGCCGAAGCCGTCGCCGTCTGGAAGCGGAGCGCGCGTAGCAGTTGCAGCGCCCATTTCTGCGAACGGACCTCGAACCATTCCAGCACCGGCTTTTTGCGTTCGGTGATGCTGATGGGGTGGAACCCGCGCGTGCGCAGAAAACGGCGGACATCATTCGCCGTCGGCAGGTAGAAATCTTCCTGCATCACCTGCGGCGCACCGTTTTGCATCGGGACCGCATATTTGGCGCTCCACAACTTCATGGCTTACCTGCGACTTTGACGGGCGGCGATTTCTTCGATCATCAGCGCTGCCCCCATGTGGGCGTCGATCGCCTTGCGGCGGATCAGATCGCGGATCGATTCATGGCGCGGCATATAGATAACGCCCGGAATATCAGTGATTGATGAAATGACGTTCGACACCATCATTTCGGTAATCGCGCGGCGGCTGACCTGGTCATCGGGTGGGAACAGCGCCTCGAGCGCCAGCGTACGGCCAAGGAAGCCGGTATGGTTGCAGAGGTCGCAGCCGGCCGGGTTGGCGGTGGCGACGATTTCCTCGGGTTCAATACCCATATCGTGACAACCTTCCTGCGAGCCATAGACATCGATGGCACGGCCGGTGCGGTGGCATGACGGGCAGACAGTTTTCACAAGACGCTGCGACATGGTGCCGATCAGCGCGTGCCCCAGAATATAGATACCACTGGTGCGGTAGGCCGACGACAGGAAGCCGTCGATACGGTCCAGCGTGTGGATGGCGTCCACCGCGTGAACGGTGGTGATGACCATGTGGCCGGACTCGGTCGCCCGCAGGGCGGCCTCAACCGTCTCGCTGTCGCGCATTTCCCCGACGATGATGACGTCGGGATCGTGGCGCATCAGCGCGCGGATGATATCGGCGATACTGTTGGCGCCGGTATCCGTGACCGATGTCTGGTCGACCAGCGGCATATCGTATTCAACCGGGCTTTCGACCGAATACACGGCCTTGGCCGTGCGGTCGACTTCCTGAATGATACCATATAGCGTTGTCGATTTACCCGAACCGGTAGGACCGCTGACAACGATCAGGCCGCCGTCTTTCATCGAGCCGTGGATGGTGCGCTTCAGGCGATCGGCTACCTGCGGCGCGTGCGCAAACAACTCATCGAACGAGCGCAGGTTTTCGCGGTCAAGCAGACGCATGGTGATTTTTTCGCCGGCGGGCGCAACGGGCAAGCACGCGACACGAACGTCGATCATACGGCCCTGCCACTCGTAGCTGAGGCGGCCGTCCTGCGGGCGCTGGCGTTCGGCAGCGTCCATCTTGCTGTCGGTTTTGATACGGGTGACGATCGGCGCCATGACGCTGGCGGGCAGCAGATGCTTATACACAAGGTCGCCGTCGACACGGTAGCGCAGCCAGCAGCGCGCATCATCTTCAAGGAACGTCATGTGAATATCCGAGCAGCGCAACTGCAGCGCTTCAGCGAAGATATCGCTGACCGCCTGTTCGATGTTCAGCGCGTTATCCGGGTCGCGGGCCAGCGATGCGAACAGGCGGATCAGGCGTTCGCTGGCGTTTTCGGTCTGGTCGCGCAAAAGCCGCTGCAGGGCGGCGCGATCATACGGTTCGACTTCAACGCGCTCTACCGGGCGGTTGGCCTGGCGCAGCGCATTCATGATCTTGTCGGTTTCAGCGTCGGACAACTTATCGCCGACAGCGATTTTCAACACGCCATTGCGCAGTTCGAGCAAACAGATGTTCATCGCCGCCTGCAGCGACGACGGGACATAAAGACGCAGCGCCTGCATCGACAGGTCGGCGCGCTGCATATTGTTGACGGCGGTTTTGGTTGTGCGCTGAGCCTGCAACAGACCGTTGCGGCGCAGCACGTCGTCAATGCTCAGGTTCTGGCCGCGGGCACGCAGGGCCGCCTGTTCCGCTTCGGCTAACCGCAGGTGGCGGGGCTTTGTCTTGCTTTCATCGATGGGACCCCCCAGCGTGCTCATGATCCCCCGTATAATGACGCTGAATTAAGCGGCTGTATGGCTGCCGGCACCGCTTCGCTTGCCTTCATGGTTTTGGCGCCGGTTGGCGTGGCTGCGCCTGGTTTCTTGCGCGGCGCATTGCCACTGCTGTTGCCGGAACCGCCTGTTGACACACCACTGCCCATAATCAGTTCAGATTTCGTGCCTTCGACTTCGACCACGACCTTGTTGGGATCGATGCTGATCACCTTGTGATTGATACCTTCGGCAACGATCACCTGACCGACAGCCGCCACCGTAACCGTGCCGTTCAGGTCAGCCAGAATGGCGCGCTGGCCGACCGTGCCGCGCAGGATCAGACGGTTACTGCCGCCGCCAGCCGCCGCCTGCGCAAACAATGCCGCAGCCGACACGGAAGGAACGCTGTTCACCGGCAGGTTGGCTGCAGCATCTTCAGGCGAATTGCTTTTACCGGGCGCTGAAGGCGCCGCTGCAACAGCGCCGCCGCCCTGCCCGACCGCACGGCCGCGCACAGGGATGACGGCAAACCCAACCGGACCGGTATGACGTATAATAAGGTCGGTCGATACATCGCCGCGCCCCATGGGTTGCCACATGACAGTGACGGGGCACGATGAGCCGGCGGCAATTTCAAGACCCTTCTGGCATCCGCCACCTTCCATCAGGGCCAGGCCGCGGTCGGCCGCGACCAGATCGAGCGATTCAACCGTCAACGGGTTCGGGCTGTCGTTAACCAGCAGCACTGTGCGCACTGCACGGCCAAAGCCGATGTCCACATCGCCGAAATCAACCAGCTGTTCCTTGCTGGACCCCAGCAGTGACAGGCCGGGCTGCTGGCCGGTGTTGCCCACCTCGCCCGCTGTCATACCGAAAACGGCGGCCTGCGTTACGCGGCCCGGTGCATCGTGCGTCATCAGGATTTCAGCGGCCCACGGGCCGGGGCTATTCGGCGTTACCTGCACACCAACCGAGCAGCGTTCGCCGCCCGGCACGGTGCCGACTTTTTCGCAGTCATTGTCGATCAGTTCGGCGCGGATATTGCCATCGCCGGTAATCTGCACGCCGCCGACAACAACCGGGCGCCCGCCGTTGTTGTTGAAGAAGATGGTAATGCGCTTGGTAACGCCGATAATGGTTTCGCCCACATCGGCGTTGTTGGGCGTTGCCGACACGATTTCATCTGTCTTCCTGCCGTCGCCGCCCGTACCGGGCTGCACAAACGACGCTTCGCGGGCCAGTGCCGGCGTGGCGACAAGCAGCGCAAGGATAATCAGCGGCAAGCGGATCATCATTCGCCACCCCCGCCATAGGAATCTGATGTTTGCGGCCGTCGGCGCGCATTGTTATAAACGTCATCAAACGTGCGCTGCAGGCTGTCGCCCGAGAGGGCCTTGGCCGGACGCGGCGGCAGCACTTCAACAGATGCCGGCACTGGCGACGGTGTCAACGCCATCGGCTGCAGCACTTCCGGCGGCGGCACATCCGGCACGGTCTCGATGGTATCGAGTGTTGTCATTGGTGTCGCCATTTCCTTCGATGGCGAACGATCGCCATCGCGCGTCAGCGCATCGGTAAAGCGGATGATCGCCGGGCGCAGCATCACAACCAGTTCGCGGTTTTCCGTTTCGTTGCGCGCGCTGGTGGGCACCAGGCCGAACAGCGTTGGCAGGCCGGCGCGGTCGGAAACGTTGCGCTGCGAGCGCAAGCCGGCCAGCAGCATGGTATCGCCGGGGCGCAGGCGCAAAACGGTCTTCAGCTGGCGCTCCTGTGTGATCGGCAGCTGAATTTCGGTACCTGATGACGGAATACGCTCCAGATCGACCAGTGATGTGTCTTCCATTTCAAGTTCACCAAAGATCACACCGCTTTCATAGGCACCCGACATCTTTACGCTGAGGCCGGTTTCGATTTCTTCGGTCTGCACGGTGTTGGTGCCGACGCCCGTGTTGTTGCTGGTGCCGCCCGATGAAACCGTTGACCCAACTAACTGGCCGACACCTGAGATGTAGCTGCGCTTGCCGCCGATGGTGAATTCAGAACGGGTGCCTGACACGAATGTCAGCTGCGGGTTGCTGACGGTTTCAACATGACCGTTATGCTTCAGGAATGCCAGCACGGCAGCCGCATCGATCGTGCCCGAGAACACAGCGCCGAAACTTATGTTGCCGGGCAGCGATGTAAAGGCGCCCTTGGCGGCCGCCAGCGTTGCATCTGTAATGCCTGAGTTGCTTAGCGGCGAAACTGTCGAGCCGCCGATATTAAAATCGCCAAGACTGTCGGCGTTCCACTTGATGCCTGTTTCGGATTCCTCGTTCAGCGTCACTTCCCAGATGAAGACCTGCATCATAATCAGCGGGCGGCCGCGCCGCAGCTGCGACAGGTATTGCTTGACGCGCATCTGCCCGGCCATGTCGGTGGTGTAGACGATGTTGCCGCCCTGCGTATCGACATTGACCTCGCCTGCACCTTCGCCGCCACCAGCCAGCGCAGCGATGGTGTCGGCAATCGTGTTTTCAGCCTCGCCGGGAATCGGCGGCATTTCGATGATGAAGGTTTCACGTTCCATCAGCTCCAGCGTGCCGTTGCGGTAACTGCAGTACACACGCGCAGCCGAGCAGATGCGCTCGACCACCTTGGGCAACGGCCCCGACAGGTTCAAAATCGTCACCAGACGGTCATCGAACTGGCCAGCCTGCCATGACAACGAGATGTTCGTATCGGCGAGCACAGCCTGCAATGCGGCGGCAACGGGCACACTGTTCAGGTTGGTGCTGTCGATGAAAATACCAACCGGCAGCTCTTCGCCTTCGCTGGCCAGACGTTCTTTCAGCGCGTCGCCGATACCGAGTGTAATCACCGACGGTTCGGAGCTGCGGCCAAGCGCCGTGTCCTTGTTGAACTCCTCGCCCAGATCAGCCCCGGAAGCAAGCGATTTTGAGGGCTTAGCCGGCTCAAGTCCTGTGCAGCCTGTCATCACGATGATCGCAAACAGCAAGACGATGTGCAGCCAGCGGCTGTGCACAGGAATATTTCGGCGCGAGGCAAAGGATGCGGCGGCCGCTGTGGGTACTTCTAGAATCACGCCCCTAGTACACCTGTGTTGTAGTTACCAAGCGGTTAAGGCTTTCTGTTACCGCTTTGAGTTTGAATGACTTATCGGATTCGTGTAGCGCCCGCGTTACAGATATAATGATACCGTTATGAGTTTGCGCGGCGCCGGTTGAAATCATCGGGCGTATGCGTGATTTCCTTGGGCAATTTGAAGGTGATATTCTCGTCAATTACAAAGAATTCTTCGAGAGTTACATCGAATTTCTCATGCAGTGATTGAATGACTTCTTGTACCAGTATCTCGGGCGCCGACGCGCCGGCGCTGATACCGAGGACGGACACGCCATCCAGCCACTGTGGCTGAATAGCCGCAGCGTCATCGATAAGGAAACTAGGTCGGTTGTTTTCGGCGCCAATGTCACGCAGCCGGTTTGAATTACTGCTGTTCTTACCCCCGACAACCAGCAAGGCCTGCACCTGCGGCATCATGGCCCGCACCGCTGCCTGCCGGTTTTGTGTGGCATAGCAGATATCCTTTACATCCTGCCCGACGATGGCAGGAAAGCGTTCCTTCAGCGCGGCGATGATCAGCTTGGTATCGTCAACGCTAAGCGTCGTCTGCGTGATGTAGCCCAGCTTATCGGGATCGCCCACCTGCAAGACTGCCACATCATCGACGGTTTGCACCAGCTGCACCGTGCCATCGATGCTGCCCATGGTGCCGATAACCTCGGGGTGGCCCTTGTGGCCGATGAGGATGATTTCGCGGCCTTCCCGTGCCATGCGTGCGCCTTCGTTATGCACCTTGGTCACCAGCGGGCATGTGGCGTCGATAAACGGCAGCGCACGATCGTCGGCGCCACGTAAAACAGCCTTGGGAACGCCATGCGCACTGAACACGGTGACAGCGCCGTTCGGCACATCATCCAGTTCTTCAACGAAAATCGCACCCTTGGCGCGCAGTGTATCGACCACATATTTGTTGTGCACGATTTCATGCCGCACATAGACTGGCGCACCGAACTTGGCCAACGCCTGTTCGACGATCTGGATGGCGCGGTCAACACCGGCGCAAAAACCGCGCGGTTTGGCAAGAAGGACTTTAAGGGCTGGCTTCATAATGGTGTTATACACACGGCGTTGCGGCCCGGCAACCGTGCGGTGCCTGCGGCAAGTAATCACAATGGCTAGCCGACAGCGATCTGCTGACCGGGAACAAGATCAACCTTGCAGGTGAATTTGACAGTTTTATCGGAACGGCCGAGGCGCGTTACATCCTGGATCCCGTATGGCTTCCCCACTTTTTCATAGAAAGCCATAACAGCCTCGTCTGTCGGCGAACGCCACCACATACTGAAAGCGCCATGAATGCGCGAACACCGTATAGCGATATCGAAAAGGGCGTCGCCCAAGCCTTGCCGTTGCAGGCCTTTTGCCACAGCAAGGTAATGGAGCTCACTGCTTTCCTGATCGACGCCGTACTGAATCCAGACAAGACCCTGCGGCGTACCTTCATCGCTGCATGAAAGGATGACATCGTTACCAATAGACCCCAGTGAACGATAGAGGTGGTCGGCGACATCCTGCAGGACATCAGGCTTGTGATTAACCACTTCGCCGATAATCCGGGTAGCAGCGGCGATATCATCTGGTTGAAGACGGCGGTAAATTGTCATACGCAAGGGTACTCCATAAAAATACTTTCATGAAAAGCAAAAGCCCCGCAACGCGTGCGGGGTTAATACTTCGGACCTGCACCCCACGCAAACATTCTACATTTTTAAAAAACGCACGCTAACCAGTATGCCGCAGCATATGGAAGCAACCAACCCCATCAGCATGGGAAGACGGCGCATATCAAGCACGCGGTCAATGCGCCGTCGCGCTTCAGCATCATTGTCAGCGCCCAATACCTGCTCGTAAAAACGATGACCGAAGACCCTGTCTGCATATGGAAGCGCGCCCCTGAGTATTGACGGACCCCATGAAGATGGAGATAGCAGTACGGGTAGCATTGCGATGATTATCCCGGCCGTTGTGTTGATTTCAGCCAGAAGTCTGCCGGCACAGGCCAGAAGAAAGCCCGTTGAAAACGCCAGAATGCAGTATTGCCACGGGCGCCTGTAGCACCAAAGCTGAATGGGCGTTTCAAAGCGGTGTG
>JBFWRI010000024.1:0-25796 GCA_050248995.1 Bdellovibrionales bacterium | reverse complement strand
TCAAAAGAGACCCAAATGGACACCAAGTTTAAAAATAACGTCATCAATCTGGTGGCGCCTGATGCCGAAACCATGCAGCGTCAGCTGCAGGCCCGTCTGACCGAGCGGCCAGATGTGGCCGAGCTTATGCAGCAGGCAGCCGAGCGCAAGCAAAGCGCCCGCGGCTAGAGTCGCAGGTCGACCTGACCAGCAAGTCTGCGTGTACGGCCCGCAAAAATGTCATCGAACCGGCCTGCCGCTATAGCATCCGCAATCTGGGTTTCGTCGCTGTAGAGGACCATCGTCACATCGGCGTTCTTTGCTTTTTCGGCGTGACGCAGCATGAAGACAAGGTCGCTGGTATCCTTCACAAAGAAAATGCCGGGCATCTTAAGCGCCAAGGCTGCAATGGCCTCGCCATTCGCGCTAGAATTTACATTACCGGGGCAGATATAAACGCACATCTGTGATTGCCACAGGTGGTCAAGGTCCATATCCAGCGCATCCGACGGGTGATCGAAGTTTGTGCCTTCGGCATCAAGCGCGGCGCAGAACGTTCCTGAAATGCCCGAGCGTTGTTAAATAGCGCTGCAGATATTCTCAAGCGAGGCGCGAAAGCGCGTGTAATGATCCTTGGGGATCGAGGACATCGGCACGGCAACAAATACCTTCGTCATATCGAATCCTAAAATTGAATTACAATGTGCCCAGATCAATACCAGACGGCTTGGCAAAATAGGAAATACTTTCAGCGTCAGTATACGCTTTCGCGGCTTTTTCGAAGGGCGAGATATTGTCCGCCTGGTTGCCATTGGCGGCGGTGGCGCTTTGCTGTTCGTTCAGCAGCAACTGAAAGCTTTGGGCGCGGTTGGCGGCATCGCTGTTAACCTCGCCCAGAAAGGCATCGAAATCACCCTGAACCTTGGGGGTGGGGATATCAACGACAAACGCGACCTTGTTGCCCTTGGTTGCGTCGGGAACGGGGCGTTCGGCCGGCGTAGGCGCTTTTGACAGGCCAGCAATAACCGGCAAAAGGTTGTTGATCAGCATCCTGTCAACAAACTAATGCCCTCTGTGGCAGGATACAAGAGGTGTATAAGAAGCTTTTATTGGCCTGGGTAAGGACCAGATTCGTGGACATTACGTACCCGTTCCACAGTTTTCGGATACATAAAGAACATGCCGGGGCCATAGCGCAAATATTGGAAGGCCGAATCTGTGACCTTTGAAGCTGACAATTCAAGACCTGTTGCAAATTGTTCATCAGGTTCAAAACGAAATTCTTCCATACTTTCAAGGGCGCCAATCATGGCTTCGTTTGATCGGGCATACTCTGCACCCGCAATGTCGGCAGCTTGCTCTTCATAGCGCCGATGCAGGCCGCCCAACGTTCCTACAAGGGCGTGTAATCCAACGAGTCCAGCAATGAACATCGGATTTACCTTACGTTTCGCTACGCTCTTATCAAGCGTGCGCGACATCATGTTAAGTGCCTTGCCTATGATAAGAGAAAGCCCCCAGGCGCCAAGAATGAGTTCTGCATAGTGTACAGGAGCCGTTATCCATTGTGCGCCGGATTGCTGATGATGAATTTCGTGACCTATAGCTGCGGTCAGTTCTTCAGTATTCATACAAGAAAGTGTGTAAGGATTTGCAGTGACTGTATTTGTAAATGGATTCACATTTAAATAGGCTGTTTGCCAGTAATGATCGATTACCAGGTTCATATCCTGAGGTAGGTTGCCATTATCCTGCGCAGCATCAAAAATCATACCGATGTCGCTTATTGTTCGCGTGACACTGATTTCTGTTACGGGTTGGTCATTGCAAAGGGCCATGGGGCCCTTTTAGCAGGCCAGGCCTGAAAGTATTACAGCTTAAAGCTTAATTCGGGCAGTAAGCGCCGGTTTCGGTGGGCAAACGGCCGCTGCACAGCGTTGGTTCCCAGCCGCGAGCGCGCATGCATTCCGACAGCACGCCGGTTGTATGTTGGCCGCACTTGCCCATCTTTGAGGTTTGCACCATGCGTTGCTGGTCGGGCATATACTGCATCATGACCGGCGTGGCGACGTTCTTGGGGAAGATGCCGCACTGGCACTGGCCGACATCGAATTCAAGTTTACCCTGTGCTTCCTGCGCGGGCATCATCACGTTCGGCGCACTGATGGGGCGCCAGTAACCGCCTTCCACCGCGATCTGGGTCACGGTCAGTTGCGATGACGGGCCGGGATCGGGCTCTTCATTCGGCGCGCCGCTGGTGTTGGCCCATGAACACGCGCCCAGAAGCAGCAGGCCGGCAAGCAGAAGTTTCGAACGATACATGTCCGCAATAGTGGGGTGCTTCGCGGCGTGCGGCAAGGGGTCGGGCAAGGTGCCTTATTGGGGCATAAAGTGCCCGGTTAGCGTGGCCGTGCGTTCGGCAATGTTGACGGGTGCCAGCATGCCAAGGGCCCCGCCGCCAAGAGCGAAAAGGATGGCAGCCAGGGCGGCGGTAACACGATGGTCGTGGGTTTTGGGATCACGCAGCTGGAAGCCCAGCGACTTGGCCAGCCCGGCCATGCCCACGATGGTCAGCACACAGGCGCCGAGACCGACTGCCGCTGTTGGGTTTGAAGTGGTCAGGAACACGGCATCATCCGGTGTATAGCCGCCCGGATCCGTTACGCGCAAATCGGTGGTGGCGTACCACGCAGCAGCGCTGGCGGCCAATGTGGCCAAGGGTGCGAACAAGTTTCTCATGGCTAGATATCCCCCTTATAATTTTTTGGTAAAAATTTCTTATCCTCGACAATAAATGAATAGCCGCTCCAGCCGAATTGCAAGTAGGGCTGGAAATGAAACTGCGTCTGGGTTTCGGCGAATTCAAGAAATGCCTTGCGTTCGCCGGCGATATCGCCCGGCCATGGGCAGAACCAGTCGTCGAAGGCGATAATCATGCCGTGTTTCAGGCGGCCTTTCAGGAAGTTCATCACATGCACGGTGGATGCGTACATGTCGCAATCAACATACACCATGGCGACGTCGGTCGGGTAGCCAGCCTTTTCCAGCCGCTGCGGTGTTAGCGTGTGTTCATAAAAGCCTTCAACAATCGTGTACTGCTCGCGCGGCAGGCCCTGATGGTCGCAGATTGACAGGAACATGCGCAAATCCGTGGCCATGGCGCCGGGTTTCCACAGCGGGTGTTCCGTGCCTTGCGGAACATTGGGCAGGCCCTTGAAGGAATCAAACGTCCACAAGTGCGGCTTGTGGTTTATCTTCAGCGCTTCCTGATAGGCAAGCCCGAACGTTAGCCCGGAATACGAACCGAACTCGACATAATCGCCGGTAATCTGGCCATGGGCGATGACGCACCATGCCTTGCGGAAAAACGTGCGGCGGTCTTCAACTTCGTGGATGCGCAAGCCGATATCGTGCATGGCAGGCAGGTTAGCGCCGGATAGCCCCTACAGCAAGCCCTCGGCTTTGAAGCTGATATGGCTGCCGCGGCCGATAATCAGGTGGTCGTGCAGCGTGATATTCAGAATTTCAGCCGCTTTCTTGATTTGCTTGGTAAGAGCGACATCTTCCTTGCTGGGCATCGGGTCGCCCGACGGGTGGTTGTGCACAAGGATGATGGCAGCAGCGCCTTTTTCCAGCGCGCGTTTCACAACTTCGCGCGGATAGGCGGGTGTGTGGTTGATGGTACCGCGCTGGTGCACCTCGGTACCGATCAGCGCGTTCTTGGCGTCCAGGAACAGCAGATGCAGTTCCTCGTGCGGCAGGTTGGCCATGGATAGCTTGCAGTAATCAAGCACAGCCTGCCATGAACTGAAGATGGTGCGACCCACCATGTCGTCTTTCAGCATACGCTGGGCAAGGGCGCCGGCAAGGTGCAGTGTGGTGGCAATCGCGGGCTGTTTGGCGAAGCGCGCCTGCAAATCATTCAGCGGCGCGTTCAGCACGGCTGCCAGAGAGCCATAGGCTTTGATAAGTTCCTTGGCCAGCGGCTTGGTATCTTTTTGCGGGATGGCACCGAACAGCAGCAGTTCCAGCAGTTCATAATCGGCGAGGGCCTGCGGGCCGTTATCAAGAAAACGCTGGCGAAGCCGTGCGCGGTGCCCGGCATTGGTGTTTTCTATCTTAACGGGCTCAGGTGGCATTTTTGGCTGCGGGGTTGTGTAGGCCGGCGGGGGACAGTGTGAAAACCTCGACGCCGTCAGCTGTTACACCTATCGTGTGTTCGTACTGCGCGGAAAGGCTGCGGTCGCGTGTTACGGCTGTCCAGCCGTCGGATAGAATCTTGGTTTCATAACGGCCGGCGTTGATCATGGGTTCGATGGTGAACACCATGCCGGGTTGCAACGTGATGCCGGCGCCCGGCTTGCCATAGTGCAGGATAGCGGGTTCTGTGTGGAACACGGTGCCGACACCGTGGCCGCAGAAATCGCGCACGACGGAAAAGCCCTGATCCTCGGCATAGCTTTGGATGGCGTGACCGATATCGCCCAACGTCGCGCCGGGTTTCACGGTGCGGATACCGCGCCACATGGCCTCGAACGTCGCATCCATCAGCTTCTGGCCCTTCACGCTGGTCTTGTCGCCAGCAACAAACATGCGTGACGTATCGCCGAAGTATCCATCGACAATGACCGTGACATCGATGTTCAGGATATCGCCGTCCATCAGGACTTTATCGTCGGGAATACCGTGGCACACGACATGGTTGACAGAAATGCAGCTGCATTTCTGGTAGGCTCCGGGTTGCCCGGGTGCATAGCCAAGGCCGGGCAGACCAAGGTTGCGGTCCCATGTGTTCTGGCCCAGATAGCCGATGCAGGCCGGGATGGCGCTTTGCTGGTGGATGAACTGTTCGATCAGGCTATCAAGATGCGCGGTCGTTACGCCCGGCTTTACGTGCGGTGCAATAAAATCCAGTGACGCTGCCGCAACAAGCCCGGCTTTGCGCAGGCCGGCAAAACCTTCGGGGGGGTGAATTGTAATGCTCTCGCTCATCGGTTAAAAATAGACTATATCAGGTGGCATAAGCAAGTGAGCGTGATGAATAAAACCGCACTTTTGGTGATTGGCGACGAAATCCTGACCGGCCGCACGCAGGATGCGAACACCCATTATCTGGCAACCGAGCTGGCGCGGCTGGGCCTGCCGCTGGCCGAGGTACGCGTTGTACCTGATGATATGGACGAAATCGTTGCGGCGCTGAATGCCTTGCGGAAGAAATACAAGTATGTGTTCACCACGGGTGGTATAGGCCCCACGCATGATGACATTACCGCCGACGCGGTGGCGCAGGCCTTCGGTGTTGACCTGCCCATCCATCCCGAAGCATTGGCACGGCTGGAAGCGTATTACGAAAACCGGCCGGGCAAGGTGAACGAGGCGCGCCGGCGCATGGCGCGCGTGCCCGTCGGCGGGCAGCTGATTGAAAACACCGTGACCAGCGCACCCGGATTTTATATTGAAAACGTTTTCGTGCTGGCCGGCGTACCGCATGTGATGCAGGCGATGTTCGGCGCGCTTAAACCGTTGCTTGAGCCGGGCGCACCGCTGATTTCTTACAGCGTTTTATGCCGTATCGCCGAGGGTGACCTGTCGGCATCGTTCGAGGCGATCGCGAAGAAGTACCCGGCGGTATCGCTGGGCAGCTATCCGCACCAGATCGGCGATAACAAGTGGGAAGTGACGCTGGTGGCGCGCGGGTACGATGCGGCGCTGGTCAAGCAGGCCTATGAAGATGTGCAGCAGATGATTATCCGACTGGGCGGCGAGGCCGACATGGTTTCGCTGGGCAGCTGATGAAGGATATCATCGTTTTCCGAAGCACCGAGCGCGGCAACCATTCATGGGATGTGTACGATCGTGAAGGCGTGATTACGCTGCAGCCGCGCCGCGTGCTGAAACCGACCGACAAACTGTTTGTGATGGGGTCATGCTTTTCCATTCTTATCCGCACGGCGCTGGAGAAGGCGACACTGAAATGCACGCCGGATTATGAATCGATCCCGATCGACGGCAGCCGCATGCGCATCGAAGGGTATGACCGGCCGTATTTCCATATCAATTATTTCAACACCTATACGGTGCTGCAGGAAATGCACCGCTGTCTTGGCCTGTGGACGCAGGCGGATGACGATTACTGGCACATCGACCGCAACCCCTGGCAGCAGGATCATCCCGGCGAAACGCAAAGCTGGCAGGACCCGTACCGCCGCCTGCAGATGGGGCGCACGCTGGCCGACATACAGGAACTGAATGCGCATATCAACAAGGTGACATTTGTTGGTTTCAAGGAAGCCAACGCGTTTTTGTTCACCTTCGACACAACCGAAGTGTTCAAGCAAAGTCACAACGGGCTGGCGGTGGGTGAACGCGCACGGTTCTTCAAGAACGACGGGCTGGGCGGCACGACGCTGCACCAGACCACGTTCGCCGAGAACTATGCGAACGTCGAGCAGATCATCCAGTTGCTGCAAAAACACAAGCCCGGTTGCCCGATTATCTTTGCCGTATCACCGGTGCCGATAGGGACAACATTCGCCGGTGGCGACGTGGTGGTTGCCAACATGGAGAGCAAGGCCGTGCTGCGCGCCGTGCTGGGCGAAATTGCGCGTGCTTATCCCGACGTGATTTACTTCCCGGCTTACGAGATGGCGGCGCACCAGTCACCCTTCATCGCTTTCAACAAAGACGGGCGCCATATACGGCTGGAGTTATCCGAGATGATGACGCAGGCGTTCATCTATAACCACTACGATATTCCCGGCATGCCGGCGCCGGTGCCGTTCCCGCAGCAGGATATCGGCTAAATCGTATCTTCAGGAGCGACCGGCGTGTTTTCAACAGCCCGCGGTTCCTCGACAAATGTCTTGTACCCCCACACCAGCAGCGTGAAGACCAGCACCCAGATGGCGATGTTGCGCGTGGTGGTGCCCAAAGCCATGTTGAAGCGCAGCACGCGCGGCGCCACAAGGATAAGCAGCAGCACCATGGTGATGATGCCAAGAATTTGATGCGATTCCATGTTCTCTCCTTGCGCTGATTATAGCCCGGCATCAGCGGTTTGACAGTGGTGCGGGTAGCCGGAGTTGAACCGGCACGTCAGTTGCCCGACTTCAGATTTTAAGTCTGATGCGTCTACCAATTCCGCCATACCCGCAGCGGTATCAAATTACTCCTGTTCAGCCGGTTCGAACAGCTTGCGAATGGCGGCGTGGTCAACGGCCACCGTATAGCGGTCTTTCAGCGCGTTGACATAGGCTTCGGCCGCTTCGTTCTTCATCTGCTCTTGCGCGTTGCTGGCAATCGAGGCCTTGGGTTCGGCGTCGGCCACGGCTACCGGCAGGTTGGCCTGCACGAACTTCACCACCACAATGCCCTCATCCGTCGGGAACTGAGCGACTTCATCCTGCTTCATGCGGAACAGGTCGGGCGTGTAGATATCGGGGATATAGCGGATGACCGCGCCATCCTTGCGGCTGACGGCGGCTTCGCGCGTGGCTTCGGCGCCATAGGTGCTGGCGGCCTTGACGAAATCCATGCCGGCACGCAGATCGCTGATCAGCTTCAGTGATTTTTCGCGTGCATCCTTGGCCCGGTGTTCTTCCATCCACGCCTTCAGCGCCTTGGCCTTGATGCTGGCAAACGCAGGCAGGGCGGCCGGGGTAACACCGTCGACATGCACGATGGCATAGCCTTCGTTGCCGATGGCGATGACGTCGCTGGTGTTGCCTTCGTTCAGGCGGAACGCTTCGGTCAGCAGCGTGCGCTGCTTGATAAGGGCGGGAATGTCCTTTTCGGTGTTATCGTGGCCATGCGCATCAACCACGGGATACTTTTCAACCTGCAGGTTCATCTGCTGGGCGATCTCATCAATCGAAGCGCCGCCGGCAATCAGGTCATCAAGGCGCGCGCTTTCGTCATACAGGCGTTCGGCGGCCTGTGCCTGCGGCAGTTTTTCGCGAATGGTTTTGCTGGCGCTGGCGAAATCGGCGGTCTTGCCGGGCGTGACCTTCGTCAGCACCAGAACGTGCCAGCCCAGCGGCGATTCAACCGGCGCGGATACATCGCCGACAGCCTTCAGGCCGAATGCGGCTTCCTGCAGTTCCTCGGGCAGCTGGTCGCGGGCGATATCGTCCAGATTGGTGGGCTTGGCCGCGCCGAACGATTTAGCGGTGCGGTAAGCGGCGGCAGCCTGTTCGGCGTCTTCCTTGCCGGGCAACACAACCTGCTGGAAGCTGCGCTTGTCGGGCGAGGTAAATTCGCTGATGTGCTCGTCGTAATAGGCTTTGACCTGTTCATCAGTAACGCTGATATTACGGGCAATATCCGCCGCGGTCAGGCGTACGACCGACAGCGCCCGGTATTCGGGATTGGTGAAAACAGCGGCTTTTTCCTGCACGAATTTCTCCAGCGTCGCATCATCGGGCGCGGCGGGGGCCGGCTGGGCGGCAAAGCGGACTTGATAGGTTTCAAACGTGCGTGTTTCGGCGGCGGCGGCCGTCAACGCCTTTTGCAGTAGCTTCGGCACGGTCATGCCGGTGGTCACGACTTCGTGGACCTGTTCGCGGGCCAGCGATACGCGCTGGTCGGCCAGAAAGGCGGCTTCGCTGGTGCCGACACGCTGCAGGGCGGTGCGGAACGCTGTCGCGTTGAAGGTGCCGTCCTTGTTCTGGAATTCGGGAATGCGGCGGATGGCGCGCATGATCACATTGTCGGAAATCACGATGCCGAGGCGCGCGGCTTCCTGCTGAAGCAGGGCGCGGGTAACAAGCCCTTCGACCGAACGGTCGATCAGACCCAGCTGCTCGGCCTGTTCGGTGGTGATGGCGGCGCCCGTCAGGCGGCGGATGAAATCAAGCTGGCGCTGGACTTCGTTTTGCACCTGTATGCCGTCCATTTTTATCGCGCCGGCGGTTAAAACCGTGTCGGTCTTGGTCTGACCTGTGAACACGTCAGCAATGCCCCACACCACGAAGCTGAGGATAAGGACGCCGAACAACGGCAGGGCCAGCCATTTCTTTGTGGAACCAATGGATTGCAGCATTGCAAAAGACCTCTAAATTAGGTGCCTAAAGAAGCAAACAAACCGCAGGGTGGCAAGCTGTGCAAAAAAGCCCGCTAATCGTGGCGAATTGGAAGATGAAGGGCGGCCCCGACGACCTGCTGCCTTATATCAAGGCGCTGGAAGGTTATGACGCCGTGCTGTGCCCGTCGATGCCGCTGGTGGGTCTGGCGGCCGGCGCGATGCTGGGCAGTTCACTGCGCCTTGGCGCGCAGGATTGCCATGCCGAGGCAGCGGGCGCTTTTACAGGCGACACCAGCGCCACCGTACTGGCAGCGTTGGGGTGTGAGTATGTCATGGTTGGCCATTCCGAACGCCGACGCGACCATCATGAAACCGACGAGCAGGTGTGGGCCAAGGCGGCTGCCGCCCATACAGCCGGGTTGAAGGCGATCGTTTGCGTTGGCGAAAAGGCCGGTGAGGATGTGGAACAGGTGCTGGCACGCCAGCTGGCCGGGATTGCAGCCTTCGCGGGCGATTCGCTGATTCTGGCCTACGAACCGGTTTATGCGATTGGTACCGGCAAGGTGCCGACCGCCGATGACATCCAGGCACGCCATACCTATATCAAAGTTCTGGTTGAGAAATTGGCGCCAACGCTTTCAATTTCCATTCTTTATGGTGGTTCCGTGAATCCTGAAAATGCGGCTGTAATCATGAAAATTCCCGGTGTTTCAGGGGCTTTGGTCGGTACGGCCAGTTTTCCGGTTACTGCCTTCAAGGGCGTGCTGGACGCTGTGCGCTAAATCCCCTATAACCGGCTCCGTTCAAAGGAAATTCCATGGAAAACGTTGTTCTTATCATCCATCTGATTATCGCGGTTGCTCTTGTGGGCCTTATCCTGCTGCAGCGAAGCGAAGGTGGTGGCCTGGTCGGCGGCGGCGGAAACATGGGTGCCGTGGCCCCGCGTGCGCAGGCCGATGTGCTGACAAAGACAACCGGTTTCCTTGCCACCTGTTTCATCATCACCAGCCTGCTGCTGGTGATTCTGGCCAATAACCGGACCGAAAGCTCGCTTATCGACCAGATGGCCGCCGAAACACCGGCGCCTGCTGCCGAAGCTCCGGTCGAGCCGGCGCTGCCCGTTGTGCCTGCCGTACCGCTGGCGCAATAACGGTTATAGCCCCTCGCAGCCAAAGCGAACACTGATACACTGGGTGGATGAATCACCCGTTTGTTCCAACGTTGTTGCCACCTGCCATTTTCTGGTGGCCGGTTGCCGGCGTTGGCGCCGCGCCCGAGGCGCAGAACACAATCTTGTCGGGCTTGTTCTCCGTCATTCATCCGGACCACGCCGAATTCGTTTCTATGGGAAACTGGACATCGCAGGATGTGCTGGGCCGCACCATGCAATCGATGTTGTCGATATTCGCGCTGGGCGCCGAAGACGGTTTGTCGGCCATTCAGGCGTTCCAGTTGCTGCAGGATGTGTCGCGCGCTGTGCAGCTTGACCCCAACCTGAAAGCATCGCTGGCTGGCCGGCGTTTCGCTCTGGTGTTTTCATCGACGCGCAGCGCGCAGCCGAATCTGACGCTGGAAAGCCAGTTGGTGCCGCTGCTGAAAAAGTGCGGTTTGATATACCTTGGCGCGTATTGGCATTATGCGGGCGCACACCCCGGCTGGCGCCTGCAAAACGGGCCCAAAGCGCAGGCTTTCAAGGGGCGCGTTGAATCGGAAATGCAGGCGATGTTCGCGCAGGCGACGGCCGAAAACCGGGCGTATGTCTAACGCTGTTTCACGCGTTTTCTACGGCTTGTGTTTCACGTTTTCGGGCCTAGCGTATGTAAATGCACGCCCTGAATCCTTTTTCAAAGTCACCCAGTAAAACAGCCGCCAGCAAGAATACGCGCTACATCTTCGTCACCGGCGGGGTTGTGTCGTCGCTGGGGAAGGGCGTGGCGGCCGCATCCATCGCTGTTGTATTGCAGGCGCACGGTTTCAAGGTGCGCTGCCGCAAGTTCGACCCGTACCTGAATATTGATGCGGGTACGCTTAGCCCGTATCGCCATGGTGAAGTGTTTGTCACCGACGACGGCGGCGAGTCAGACCTTGATCTGGGCCATTACGAGCGTTTTACCGGTGTTACGGCGCGCAAAAGCGATGCTGTAACATCGGGGCAGGTGTACCAGACCGTTTTGCGCAAGGAACGCCGCGGCGATTACGACGGCCGCGATGTGCAGGTTATCCCGCATGTAACCGACGCGATTAAAGAAGCGATTCAGGGCGATTTAAGCGGCGAGGATTTCGTGGTTATCGAAATCGGCGGCACCGTGGGCGATATCGAAGGGCCAGCGTTCCTGGAAGCCATCCGTCAGATGGGGATGGAGCTAAGCGGCCGCCATGAAGCGCCGCGCTGCATGTTCGTGCATTTAACATTGCTGCCGTATATCTCGGCCGCAGGCGAGTTGAAAACCAAGCCCACGCAACACAGTGTGCGCACCTTGCAAAGCTACGGCATCCAGCCCGACTTGTTATTGTGTCGCGCGGACAGGCCCATCAGCGACAGCGAACGGCAGAAAATTGCGCAGTATTGCAACCTGCCGGTGACGCGCGTGATACCGGCGCTGGACGTCGACACCATTTATGCCGTGCCGCTGGATTACGCGGCACTGGAAGTCGATAAGGAAATCCTTGGGCATTTCGGATTGTCGACAAAATCACAACCGAACCTGACGCCGTGGCGCGAATTCGTGCAAAAGCAGCGCAGCCTGCAAGGCGATATAACCATCGGCCTGGTAGGCAAATATAATAGCGTGCGCGACAGTTATAAATCACTGCTGGAAGCGCTGTATCACGGCGGCATTACGCAGCAGACCAAGGTGAACATCCGCTGGATCGAGGGCGATGACGTTACCGCCACGAACGCGCAGGATGTTTTCAAGGGCTGCGACGCCATTCTGGTGCCCGGCGGTTTTGGCGAGCGCGGCACGGAAGGCAAAATCGCCGCCGCGCGTTATGCGCGCGAGAATAAGGTGCCATACTTGGGCATATGCTTCGGCCTGCAGATGGCGGTGCTGGAATGCGCACGCAACCTTGCCGGCATTGCCGATGCGACATCGTCGGAATTCGGACCGGGCGGCACGCCGATTGTCGGCCTGATGACGGAATGGATGCAGAACAACGAAACCGTGACACGCGCCGCCAGCGATGATATCGGCGGCACCATGCGGCTTGGCAATTACCCGTGCAACCTGTTGCGCGGCAGCCGTGCGGCCGAGGCTTATGGTACGGAGAGCATTGTTGAGCGTCACCGTCACCGGTACGAAGTGAATATCAATTACCGCGATCAGCTGGCCAAGGCCGGGTTGGTGATGTCAGGCACATCGCCCGACGGCACCTTGCCCGAGATCATGGAGTACACGGCCCACCCGTTCTTCATCGGCGTGCAATTCCACCCCGAGTTAAAGTCACGGCCCCTAAGCCCGCATCCGCTGTTTGTATCTTACATCGCCGCCGCAAAGCGCTATCATGCGGGCGACAATGGAACAAACAGCAACACCACCCGCAACGGTAGCCAGGCTGCCTGATATCGCCAGCACGCCAACGCTGCTGGTCAGCGACGCGTGGCAAGGTGGTAATGAGTCCTATCGCCTGATCGATTCCGGCGAAGGCCGCAAGCTGGAACAGGTGGGCCCGTATTTGTTTGACCGCCCCGAACCGCAATGCCTATGGCCGAAGGCCGATGCGCACCAGTGGACAAAGGCTGACGCGCGCTTTGCTGCCAAAGACGAAGAAGGCGAAGCGGGGCAGTGGATCATCAAGGGCAAAATCCCGACAGCGTGGGAACTGAATTACCGCAAGCTGCCGTTTTATGCGCGGCTGATGAATAACCGCCACATCGGCTTCTTCCCTGAACAAGCCGCGCAGTGGGATGAGATTGTCGCCACTATCACGCCCGGATTCAAGATGCTGAATGCGTTTGCCTATACCGGTTTGCTGTCGTTGCTGGCGGCGCAGGCGGGCGCTGACGTGACGCACGTTGACGCCAGCAAGAAGGCGATCGAATGGGGCAAGGAGAATGCCCAGCTGGCCGGCATCGATACTGTGCGCTGGATTTGCGAAGACGCGCGCGCCTTTGTGGCGCGTGAAGGCCGCCGCGACAAGAAATACGATGGCATCGTGCTGGACCCGCCCAAATTCGGCCGTGGCCCCGATGGTGAAGTGTGGGAATTCTTCGATCACATGCCGGATTTGATGCGTGATGCAGCGGCAGTGCTGTCGGATAACGCAAAGTTCTTCATTATCACCGGCTACAGCGCGCGTTTAAGCCCGCGTTCGCTGGCCGAACTGCTGGCCTCGCACCTTGGCGGGCGTGGCGGCACGGTTTCATACGGCGAATGTGCGCTGCCCGACAAAGCCGGACGCTGCCTGTCACTGAACATGTACGCGAAGTGGGCAAGGGAATGAGGGCATGAAAACCGTAACCAGCTTTTCAAATCCCATCGTGAAAGCCGTGAAAGCGCTGCACGACCGCAAGGAACGTACAAAGACCAAAAGTTTTCTGGTGGAAGGCCTGCAGGCCATCGGCATGGCCTTCGAAGCCGGTGTGTTGCCCGACATGGTGCTTTATGCAGCCGAAAAAACGCCACACGCTTTGCTGAAAAAGATTTTGAACAAGATGGATGGGCGCAACGTAGTGGAAACAACGTTCGCTATTCTGGGTAAAATTTCTTCGCGTGATAATCCGCAAACGGTGCTGGCTGTTTATGGCCAGCGCTGGTTAAAGCTAAGCGATGTAAAAGCTAAAGGTGTGTGGGTTGTGCTGGATAACATCAAGGACCCCGGCAACCTTGGCACCATCATGCGCACCTGCGATGCCGTTGGCGCCAGTGGTATTATTCTGGTCGGCGATACGTGCGATCCATATTCAACCGAAGCCGTGCGTGCCACCATGGGCAGCGTGTTCGCCGTACCGCTAGTGAAATGCAGCGCCGACGAATTCCTGAAATGGCAGAAGGGCTGGAAGGGTGAAACCGTCGCCACCACGCTGCAAGGCAGCGTTGATTACCGCAAGCCGAAGTACAAGGCGCCCCTGCTGCTGATGATGGGGAACGAACAGAAGGGCCTGCCCGATTCGTTTGTAAATGCTGCTTCCCACAAGGTAAAACTGCCTATGCGGGGCACGGCGGAAAGCTTGAACGTAGCGGTTGCCACCGCTATTATGCTGTATCAACTTTACGAGGCCATGGGAGAATAATTGATGAAAGCTGTAACCGTCGGCGATGTAACGTTCGCCAATGACAAACCCTTTGTATTGATCGCCGGCCCGTGCCAGATCGAAAGTCGTGACCATGCCTTCATGATGGCCGAGAAGATCAAGACGATCTGTGACAAGCTGAAGATTCCGTTCATCTACAAGAGCAGTTATGACAAGGCAAACCGCAGTAGCGTTTCGACGCAGCGCGGGATTGGTATTGATGAGGGCCTGCAAATTCTTTCAGATGTGCGGGCGCAGTTCAGCTGCCCGGTGCTGACCGATATCCATGATGCCGAACAGGCTGTGATTGCCGGCAAGGCTGTGGATGTGCTGCAGATCCCGGCCTTCCTGTGCCGCCAGACGGATTTGCTGCTGGCCGCAGGCAAGACCGGCAAGGCCATCAACGTGAAGAAGGGCCAGTTTCTTGCGCCGTGGGACATGAAGAACGTAGCGCAAAAAATCGCCAGCACGGGTAACGAAAATATCCTGCTGTGCGAGCGCGGCGCTTCGTTTGGTTACAACACACTGGTTTCAGACATGCGTGCGCTGCCGATCATGGCGCAAACGGGTTACCCGGTTGTGTTCGATGCGACGCACAGTGTGCAGCAACCCGGCGGGCAGGGCACAACATCGGGCGGCCAGCGCGAATTCGCGCCGGTTCTGGCCCGTGCCGCATGTGCTGTCGGCGTTGGTGGTATCTTCATTGAAACGCACCAGGATCCGGATCGTGCTCCCAGCGACGGCCCGAACATGATCAAGATTGAAAACCTTGAGGGTGTTCTGCGCGTGCTGAAGCAGATCGACGACTTCGCCAAGGCAAACCCGGTTAATCTAGCGGCGTAATGTCGGTTACTTTTCATGCATGGCAGTTCGCAGCCAATGCTGAATGGGAAAGGGCGCTTGTTATAAGCGCTGCCACGGTGCCGGATATTCCTGCCGTTGAAACGTGGGTTGAGGCGCAGCCGCAGAACGTTGCCTTTGAGGCTGTATTCGCCATTGATGGCCAACCCGCATTTATGTATGGCGTGCGTATTACGCAACTTGAAAAGCCGTTGCAGGTTGCCTGTCTTCGCCGCCTTGTTGCCGCCACCGCCGATATTCGTACGCCCGAAGTGTTTATAGAGCTGCTGCACGATTGTCTGGAAGGCCATCGTCTGTTTGAAGCGGAATGCGAGAAACTGAACGTCGGAATCGTAGGCCAATGGTACAGCTTTGGCGAAGTGGCGCTGTATGATGGGGCGGATGCGCCCATGTCGTTTGCTGAATTGCAAGAAACCGCGCCGCAGTTTTTTGAACGGACGCAAAATCCGGCGGCCATTGAATTCTGGTACACACAGCCTTTGCAGCACTGGTACAAAATTTATGTTTCGGACCCCATAAATGGGGGATACAGAATTAACGAAGCAAAATACAATATCGCTCTGCAACAACTGTATTGAGTCATATGAAAATAGCACGTATCGCCGCCCGCGAAATTCTGGATAGCCGTGGCACGCCCACGGTGGAAGTAGATTGCTGGCTGGAAGGCGGTGCGTTTGGTCGCGCGGCTGTTCCCAGTGGCGCTTCAACCGGCGCGCATGAGGCGATTGAAAAGCGCGACGGCGAGAAAACACGATTTGGCGGGAAAGGCGTGCGCAAGGTCTGCGCTGAGCTTGTGCAGGAGATTCAGCCGTTATTGGCCAACGACTTCGGTTCGCAGACCCAGCTGGATGAAGCCTTGGTCGCGCTGGATGGTACCGAAAACAAATCACGCCTTGGCGCCAATGCTGTGCTGGCCGTCAGCCTTGCGTTTGCCAAAGCCACAGCAGCGCAGCGTGGCCAGCCGTTCTTTGCCTCGCTGGGCGGCGCGGCCGCCACGCGCATGCCGTTGCCACTCATGAACATCATCAACGGCGGGGCCCACGCCAACAATGGTTTGGCCATTCAGGAATTCATGATCGCGCCTGTGGGTGCCACGCGTTTCAGCGAAGCCTTGCGTTGTGGTGTTGAGGTATTCCAGGCGCTGAAAGCGGGCCTGAAGCAGAATGGCATGAGCATCGCCGTGGGTGACGAGGGCGGCTTTGCGCCGATGATCGATAAAACGCGCACGGCACTGGACGGCATTATGCTGGCCATACGGCAGGCAGGCTATATTCCCGGTGAGGATGTGGCGGTTGCGCTGGACGTCGCCGCCAGCGAAGTTTATCGCAACGGCCGCTATACAATCGACGGCGAGGATTTCAGCAGCGATGAACTGGTGGATTTTTATGCGTCGCTGGCCAACGATTACCCGCTGGTATCGATTGAAGACGGCATGGCCGAAGACGACTGGGACGGCTGGCGCGAACTGACCGCCGCGCTGGGCGACCGCCTGCAACTGGTGGGCGATGACCTTTTTGTTACCAATACTGCGCGCCTGCAGCAGGGCATTGATGAGGGGTCGGCCAATGCCATTCTTATCAAACCCAACCAGATCGGTACGCTGACTGAGACGCTGGAAGCCATTTCCTTGGCGCAAAAGAATAATTATGGCGTTGTGCTGTCACATCGCAGCGGTGAAACGGAAGACACCAGCATTGCTGACATTGCTGTTGCGACAAACGCAGGGCAGATCAAGACCGGCAGTTTAAGCCGCACCGACCGCACAGCAAAATATAACCAGCTGCTGCGTATTGAAGAAACACTGGGGCCGGCGGCGGTGTTCAAAAGCCCGCTGAAGTGGCGCAAGACATGAGGCGTTCGCCCAACCGCTGGCTGCGCTTTCTGGGTCTTGGCGTTGCCGCCCTGCTGGGGTTGTATTTCACCTATCATGCCGTGTATGGCACGCAGGGACTGCGCCGCGAACAGGTACTGGCCAAGGATGTTCAAGCCAAGCAGGAAGAACTGGACAAACTGCATGCCGAGCGCGAAGCGTTGGAAAAGCGTACGCAGGGTTTGCGGCCTGAATCGATCGACCCTGACATGCTGGACGAAGAAGCCCGCAAGCAACTGGGCTACGGCAAAGATGGCGAGAAAGTTATTCTGACGCCCTAAGCTGTAGTTTCATATTAGCAACAATACTAAGGATTGCTTGTGCATATTGCGTTGCAGCATGGATATAGCTTGCTGGGTTAACCTGTCATCGCTAATTTCTTAACCAGAATCGCCAGATCAAGTTTTCCCGCAAGGATAAGGAGTAAAAGTGGCCGCCACGCGTGACGACCTGCCAACCGGTTTACCGCCATTAACGGTGGGAAAAAGCAGCGCCAGCACACCCGCGCCTGCTGCAAAGCCAAGTGCGCCGAAGGTTGCAGAGCCTGCATCCGCCGGCAAGAAAAGCGGCACCAATTTGCCGCCTGAACTGCTGAAGAAATTCTACCGCGACATGCTGCTGATCCGCCGCTTTGAAGAAAAAGCTGGCCAGCTTTACGGCATGGGCCTGATCGGTGGTTTCTGCCACCTGTACATCGGGCAGGAAGCGGTTGTTACCGGCATTACCGCAAACCAGCTGCCGCAGGATACGGTTGTTACGTCGTACCGCGATCACGGCCACATGCTGGCGCTGGATATGGATGCACGGGGCGTGATGGCCGAACTGACCGGCCGCGAAGGTGGATATTCGCGCGGCAAGGGCGGCAGCATGCACATGTTTAGCCGCGAGAAGGGCTTCTTCGGCGGTCACGGCATCGTGGGTGCACAGGTGCCGATTGGTACCGGCCTTGCATTCGCCCATAAGTACAAGGAAGACGGCGGCATCAACGTCACATACTTTGGCGATGGCGCGGCCAACCAAGGACAGGTTTACGAATGCTTCAATATGGCGGCGCTGTGGAAGCTGCCGATCCTGTTCGTGATTGAAAACAACAAGTACGGCATGGGTACATCATGCGCGCGGCATGCTGCCGGCGAGCTGCATAAGCGCGGCGAAGCCTATGGCATTCCCGGTCGCAAGGTTGACGGGCAGGATGTGCTGACGGTGTATGCCGCCGCACAGGAAGCGATTGATTATGTGCGTGGCGGCAACGGGCCTATGCTGCTGGAATTCGAAACCTATCGTTACCGTGGTCACAGCATGAGCGACCCCGCAAAATACCGCACCAAGGAAGAAGTGGATGCGGTGAAGAACGAGCACGATCCGATCGACACCCTGAAAGCCTATATGCTGGCCAACAATGTGCTGGGCGAAGATGCGTTCAAGGCGGTTGAAAAAGAGATCAAGGAAATTGTGAACGACAGCGCGGAATTCGCGCAACAAAGTCCAGAGCCGGATGAAGCCGAGCTGTGGACCGACATCACGGTGGAATCATGAGTGACGCTGCAAATAAAATGACCGTACGCGAGGCATTGCGCGAAGCGATGCGCCGCGAAATGAAAGCCGACCCGAAAGTGTTCCTGATGGGCGAGGAAGTGGCCGAATATAATGGCGCTTACAAGGTCAGCCAGGATCTGCTGGCCGAATTCGGCCCCAAGCGCGTGATTGATACGCCTATTACCGAGCACGGTTTTGCCGGTCTTGGCAGTGGCGCCGCCATGGGTGGCCTGCGCCCGATTGTGGAATTCATGACCTTCAACTTCGCCATGCAGGCGATGGACCAGATCATCAACAGCGCGGCCAAGACGCTGTATATGAGCGGTGGTCAGATGGGCTGCCCCATCGTGTTTCGCGGCCCGAACGGTGCGGCTGCCCGCGTGGGTGCGCAACACAGCCAGTGTTATGCCGGCTGGTATGCGCATATCCCGGGCCTGAAGGTTGTATCGCCATGGAATTCGGAAGATGCGCTGGGCCTGCTGCGCAGTGCCATTCGCGACAACAACCCGGTCATCTTCCTGGAAAACGAAATCATGTACGGCCAGTCGTTCGATGTGCCGGAAGATCCTGATTTCACGATTCCTATCGGCAAGGCCAAGGTTGAACGCGAAGGTACGGATGTGACCATTACCGCGTTCAGTATTATGGTTGGCAAGGCGCTGCAGGCTGCCGATGCATTGGCTGAAGAAGGCATCAGTGCCGAGGTTATCAACCTGCGTTCACTGCGCCCGCTGGATACCGAAACCATTGTTGAAAGCGTGAAGAAAACAAACCGCCTGATCTCGGTAGAAGAAGGCTGGCCTGTTGCCGGCATGGGCAGCGAAATCGCCGCCATCATGATGGAGCAGGCGTTTGACTGGCTGGACGCCCCCGCCTTGCGGGTGTGCGCGCGGGATGTTCCGCTGCCATATGCGGCCAATTTAGAACGCTTGGCCCTGCCACAGGTTGAAGATATCATCGCAGCCGTTAAGTACGTCTGTAATCGCTAAGGGAACCATATGCCTATATCCATCCTTATGCCCGCGCTGTCGCCGACGATGACCGAAGGCAACCTTGCCAAATGGCACAAGAAGGTTGGCGACACGGTAAAGGCCGGCGAAGTGATTGCAGAGATCGAGACCGATAAGGCGACCATGGAAGTGGAAGCCGTTGATGAAGGGCGTATAGGAAAGATTTTAATTGAACAGGGCGCGCAAGCCGTCAAGGTGAACACGCCCATAGCTATACTGTTGGAAGAAGGCGAAGATGAAAAAGTTCTCAGCAACCACGATAGCGCGCAAACAGCTGGAAGCAAAACTGCGGCGCCGGGTGCGGGTGCAGCCGCAGATGCACAACGGGGCGCCGGTCAGCATCAGCAACCCAAAACCGGAGCCCAAGCGCCCGGTCCAGCCGTCAGCCAAACCGGCAGAAATGACCGAGGACCCGCAGCCGGGCGATTCAACCAATTTTCAGGAACCGGTGCCGACAGTCGAGAACGGGCTGATTTACGGATAAAGGCGTCGCCCCTTGCACGCCGTATCGCCGAGCAAAAGGGTGTTGATTTGCGTCAGGTGCAGGGCAGCGGCCCGGGCGGCCGCGTAGTGCGTGACGATGTTGAAAGCTTCACGCCGTCGGCGGGTAGTGTGTCTCGTGCGGCAGCATCCATGCCGCAAGGTATTGATGCGATGGCGCAAGCCAATGCGCTGGGCCAGAAGTACATTGCCGTTCCGAACAACCAAATCCGCAAGATTGTCGCCAAGCGCCTGCTGGAAGCCAAGCAGACGATTCCGCACTTCTACCTGACTGTTGATTGCAAGATCGACAAGCTGCTGGATGCGCGCGCACAGCTGAACAGCGCTGGCGGCGAAAAAATCTCGGTCAACGATATGGTCATCAAGGCTGTCGCCAAGTCGCTGGTGAAAGTTCCGGCGGCCAACGCCAGCTGGAGTGATGACGCCATCCTGCAGTATGAAAACGTCGATATCAGCGTGGCCGTGGCCACGCCGAACGGCCTTGTGACGCCGATTATCACCGATGCCGACCAGCGCAGCATAGCCGATATCTCGGCCACGATGAAAGACCTTGCGGCCCGCGCGAAAGATAACAAACTGAAGCCGACCGAATTCCAGGGTGGCGGGTTCACCATTTCAAACCTTGGCATGTATGGCATCAGCCATTTCAGCGCCATTATCAATCCGCCGCAGTCGTGCATCCTTGCCGTCGGCGCGGGCGAGCAGAAAGCCGTTGTGGTGGATGGGCAGATCGGTATCGCGACCGTGATGTCGGTTACCTTGTCGGTCGACCACCGTTCGGTTGACGGTGCTGTGGGGGCTGAATTCCTGCAGGCGTTCAAGCAGTTTATCGAAAACCCCGTTCTGTTACTGGTGTAGGGAATGACCGTAGAAGACCGTTTAGCCGCCATCGAAGCGCGCAACATGCGCGTTGAGTCGGACAAGCGCTGGGAAACCAGTGCGCAGCGCCGCATCGCCATCTGTGTGCTGACATATTTTGTCGCAACGGCGTGGATGTATTCAATCGACGTGCCGGCGCCCTATATCAGCGCGTCGGTACCGGTGCTGGGTTATATCTTGTCGACGCTGTCGCTGCGTTGGCTGCGGGAAAGGTTCGAAAGAAAATGAGCACACAGCAATTCGATCTTATCGTTATCGGTGGCGGCCCTGGCGGCTATGTAACTGCCATTCGCGCCGCGCAGCTGAGGATGAAGGTGGCGCTGGTCGAGCGCGAGCATCTGGGCGGCATCTGCCTGAACTGGGGGTGCATTCCAACCAAAGCCCTGCTGCGTGCCGCCGAGGTGAAGCGGCTGGCACAGCATGCTTCAGAATTCGGTTTAAAAATCGAGGATAAGGGCTTTGATATCCAGAAGATTGTTGATCGTTCACGGCAGGTGGCGGCGCAGCTGTCTGGCGGCGTAAAGCATCTGATGAAAAAGAACAAGGTCGAGGTGTTTGATGGCCATGCGCGCCTGCAGGGCGCCGGCAAGGTTGCCGTAGAAGGCAAGGCCAAGGCCGAACTTTCAGCCAAGCACATCATCATTGCCACCGGTGCCCGCGCCCGGGTGCTGCCGGGTATGGAGCCCGACGAGATGTATGTGTGGAGTTATAAAGAAGCGATGGTGCCGAAAACCATGCCGAAATCGCTGCTGGTGATTGGCAGTGGTGCGATTGGTATCGAATTCGCCAGCTTCTATCGCACATTGGGCGCTGAAGTGACCGTGGTGGAGCTGCAGGATCGTATTCTTCCCGTGGAAGATGAAGAGATTTCGGCGCTGGCCCGCAAGCAGTTTGAAAAGCAGGGCATCAAGATTATTACCGGCGCGCAGGTTACTGAATTGCAAAAGCAGCGCGGTGCTGTAACCGCGGTTATCAAGGCCGGCGATAAATCCAGCCAGCAGACATTCGATAAGGTGATTGTCGCCGTTGGTATTGTCGGCAACACCGAGGAACTGGGTCTTGAGAAAACCAAAGTGAAGGTAGAAAAAGGCCAAATCGTCACCAACGAATACGGCGCCACGGCTGAGCCCGGCGTTTATGCTATTGGCGATGTTGCCGGTGCGCCATGGCTTGCACACAAGGCCAGCCATGAAGGTATTGTCTGTATTGAAAAGATTGCGGGAGTAAAAAGCGTGCATCCGCTGAAGAAAGACAACATTCCGGGCTGCACTTACAGCCACCCGCAAGTGGCCAGCGTGGGCATGACCGAACAGGCCGCCAAAGCCGCGAAAAGAGACGTAAAAATTGGGCGTTTTCCATTCATTGGCAATGGCAAGGCCATCGCCCTAGGTGAATCAGACGGGCTTATCAAAACCATTTTTGATGCCAAGACCGGCGAGCTGCTGGGTGCGCACATGATCGGCGCTGAGGTGACGGAAATGATTCAGGGCTTTGTGATTGGCAAGACCTTAGAGACGACCGAGGCTGAACTGATGCACACGATCTTCCCGCACCCGACGATTTCGGAAGCGATGCATGAATCGGTGCTGGATGCATATGGCCGCGTTGTGCACATGTAACGACCCTGAGAGGGGGATGGAATGAATTTTCTTGTTCTGTTGGCAGCCATGCTTGTTTCTGCGCCGGCGATGGCGCAAGTGAACACCGTAACCCCGACACAGTTTCCGGCCGGCGCCGTGCCATCATCGAACGCTTCGCCGATGGCGATTGTTGCACCGACCGGCGCCACCGTGACGGACGCCGAGATGAACGAATTGCTGGGCCTGCTGCAAAGCGGGCAGGTTGCCCAGCAGGCCGCGAATTCAAATCAGGCCATGTTCGACCAGATATTGACGCAGCGGGTGACACAGGCCGGGCAACAGCGTGGGCAGAGCGCGCAGGCGCAGATCTTGCAGGCCGGTATGCGCGCCAAGGAACGCTTTGCAACTTTTCAGGGACAGGTTGGCCAGTGGATGCGGGCCGAATACATCAAGCGCCACCGCGCAACCTATACCCCTGACGAAACCCGTCAGCTGCTGGCCTTTATGCGATCAACGGCCGGGCGCAAGTATGTCGGGCAGGAACCGCAGAACTGGGCTGCAATTTTGCAGCAATCCAACCAGCAGGCTGCTAGCATGATACAAAATCTTGTTAACCAGGCATTTGCCGAAGCAGGGCTGTAAAAGAGTAATGGACACGACACAGGAAAATATCGTTCGCCTGCGCCACCCGGAAAAAGCGCACAAGCCCGATCAGAAAACCGAGCTGAAGCGGCCGGACTGGATTCGTGTGAAGGCACCGACATCCGAGCAATACAAGAAAACGCTGGATATCGTACAGGGGCAGAAACTGGTGACCGTGTGCCAGGAAGCGGCCTGCCCGAACATCGGCGAATGCTGGCAGCAGAAACACGCCACATTCATGATCATGGGCGAAACCTGCACACGCGGCTGCCAGTTCTGCAATGTGGCGACCGGCAAGCCTGACGCGCTGGACCAATACGAGCCGGGCCGCGTGGGTAAGGCGGTGGCTGAACTGGGCCTGAAGCATGTTGTGGTGACATCGGTTGACCGCGATGACCTTGATGACGGCGGCGCCGAACACTTTGCGCAAACCATTCGTGCTATCCGTCACCAGAATCCGGGCACGACAGTCGAAATTCTGACGCCGGATTTCAAGGGCAAGGCGGGCGCACTGCCGGTTGTCGTGGGGGCTAAACCAGATGTGTTCAATCACAACCTTGAAACCGTGCCGCGCCTGTATCCCAGCGTGCGGCCGGGTGCGCGTTACTTCACGTCGCTGCGCCTGCTGCAGGAGATTAAAGAGATTGACCCGACGATTTTCACCAAATCAGGCCTGATGGTCGGTTTGGGTGAAACACGCGAGGAGATCATGCAGGTAATGGATGATTTGCGCGCCGCCGATGTGGACTTTTTGACCATCGGTCAGTATCTGCAGCCGACGCCGAAGCATCACCGTGTGGAAAGCTATGTGACGCCCGAAGAATTCGCCGCCTATGCCGATGTGGCCCGCGCCAAAGGGTTCCTGCTGGTATCGGCCAGCCCGCTGACACGCAGCAGCTATCATGCGGGTGATGATTTTTCCGCGTTGCAGGCGGCGCGCAATGCCAGATACGCGGCCGAATAATGCCGATACGACGCCTGAAAAATGAAAATGGAAACGACGTGATGATCGAGGTTGACGACCGCAGTTCCTATATCGTCATCAAGATGACTGGCCCGTCATCGATGACGGAAAACATCATCACCCGCAAAGAAGCGCAGACGTTGGCCGACCTTCTGAATCGCGCACTAGGCGAAGCCTAAATGCCCACGCATGCCGAAAAGCGTATCCTGCCATACACGGCGCAGCAGATGTTTGATTTGGTGGCCGACGTAGAGAAGTACCCCGAGTTCCTGCCATGGTGTGCGGATTGCAAGATTACGCACTTTGAAGGTAATGCGCTGCCCACCCATTTAACGGCAGACCTGTCGGTAGGCTTCGGTTTCTTCAAGGAGACATTCACCAGCCGCGTTAAACTCGATCACGGTGTCATGCGCATCGATGTCGAATACCTGAACGGCCCGTTCAAGCACCTGAATAACCACTGGATCTTCGTACCGAAGGGCAAGGAACGCTGCGAAATCGACTTTTTCATCGATTTCGAGTTCCGAAGCGGCATGTTGCAGTCAGCCATGACGGCGTTTTTCAATGAAGCTGTGAGGCGAATGATTGCGGCATTTGAAGCCCGTGCAACGGCGATATACGGTTAGCGAAACACATACATGAAACTACGCTGAACCCGCTTGTTCTTTTTATTGACTGCCGAGCGGTGAACAGTGTGCTTGCGCAGGGCAAACGTAACTGAGTTCGGTGGTATCATATACTCGCGCGCTAAACCTTTTATCTTTGCTTTGTAGGCAGGGTTAAAGCTGCTTGTATCGATCGGCACGGTCAAGCCTACGCGCTGAAAAGCTTCTGTAATAATAGGATCGACCTTTTTTACAAAGGCGGAACGCAGCCTGCGCAGGATCTGGGCGGGACGGGCTGTGATATCGCGTATGACGATGGTACGCATGCGACGGTCGTTCCCATTGACAAATCCATGTAAGCGTTTCTCAAGCGGGTCACCTTCTTTTGATGCGCAACTATCGAGGTGGTAATCTGCAGCGTTTCGCTGCGCGGCACCGGCAGAAGCATAACGAAAGTCGCAGCCAAATGTGCGCCATGGATCGCCCCCGCAGATGAATTGTTTCAGTGTACTGATTTCGCGTGCAAGATCAGGGGCAGATACATTCGGGTCAAGAATGTTTGTATGTTCAAGGCCACGCTTGAATCCCAAAGGCTTTTTAGGGTGATTGAAACTGGCTGCTGTGCGTGGCCGCAGGCGGGCCACAACAAGTGGTGTGATTTTATACTTGTAAATATCACGCGGGCTGCGGCTGCGGCATAACTTCTGCAGCTTGCGCAGCTTCGATACGCTGGCCGTCACACGAATTGTTTTAAACCTTGCGTTTAGCGCATCAATATCTTTGCGGGTAATAAGGTCAGTCTCGGACATAGATGAGTAGATACCTGCCAAAGGCTGACAGATGAAGAGTGATCATTACTTTCGTTATGAGAAAGAGGGTGTTAGGACCTGTACTTAGTGCAAACTATTAAGATTACACTAACCAGACGCTAAGTTTTCCTACATCCTTTTCCATTATAGTAAATGTGGGATACTAGGGGTTGTGTGCGTATGACGGGAATCAGTACCGCCAGTACGGGACTATTAGCGGGCTACTCATCGACGGGTAGCAGCGCCAGCAATGTTTTCCCTGTTTCCAGCCGTAATATCATCAATGAAGCTGTCGACAGCGTTGG
>JBFWRI010000023.1:0-27862 GCA_050248995.1 Bdellovibrionales bacterium | reverse complement strand
CCGCCCTCAAACTGGCTTTCCCTATCATTAATTCTCATTGATGGCCTTTAGTTATAAAGAAGGATATATAAATGCCGGGGGAAGTGGTGGTTGGGGAAGGATTCGAACCTTCGTACTCTCGCGCGGGCAGATTTACAGTCTGCTGCCATTAACCACTCGGCCACCCAACCATTTTTCCGGCTCAGACAATTCTGGCAATCGGGGCCAAAAGCGCCTAAAACGAACGCCATGAAAAACCATAAACGCCCCCGAAACGCAAGCGCGAAATCCGGCAGAGCGCCATCGCGCCAGCAAAACCACGGTAATCCGGGGCGTTTACAATTACCGCAGGGCGAGCGCCTTTTCGGCCAGCACGCTGTGCGCGCTGCCCTGGCTAATCCGGCGCGCGATATTCTGGCGCTTTATGTCACGCAGCAGGCCGCCGAGGATTTGCCGGAACTGCACCGCCCGCTGCGTCCGACGCTGGTTGATCGCCACCAGCTTGATGTGATGACTGACGGTGCAGTGCATCAGGGTGTGGTGTGTATCGCCAAGCCGCTGCCGGAACTTGATCTTGAAGATGTAATCCGCGCGGCTGGTGAGAACGACATCATCGTGCTGCTGGATCAGGTGACCGACCCGCACAACGTTGGCGCCATTCTGCGCAGCGCCGCCGTGTTTGGCGCCAGCGCTGTTGTGATGACCGATCGTCATGCCCCGGGCCAGATGGGAACGTTGGCAAAAAGCGCGTCAGGCGCACTGGAGCGCGTGGCACTGGTGCGCGTTGTGAATCTGGCGCGCGCGATCGAGCAGCTGCAGCAGGCCGATTACTGGTGCGTTGGGCTGGCGGAAGAGGGTGCCGAGATGCCCAAACCGCCGCTGCCGCCCAAGGTGGCGCTGGTGATGGGGGCCGAAGGCGAAGGCCTGCGCCGCCTGACACGCGAGCGCTGCGATGCTCTGTTTGCACTGCCCGGCGCCGGTGAATTTACAACGCTGAATGTCAGCAATGCCGCGGCTGTGGCATTATATCACTTGTTTGCGAATAAAGGCTGACCGCCTTTGACAACGGGTGCGGGGTTAGATTATAACACCGCCCTAAGGTCGCCGGCGTAGCACAGCGGTAGTGCAGCGGTTTTGTAAACCGAAGGTCGGGAGTTCAATCCTCTCCGCCGGCACCATTTCTTTCCGCTTATATATCTTGCCGAACACCAGCGCCAATGAAAAACTAAATTCATGGGGTTTGATAAACCATATCTGGGCGTGCTGGCGGGAATGGGCGCCGCTTTCGGTTTCAGCTTCATGGATACGGTCATCAAGGTAGCGATGACGCATTACCCGATGCCGCTGGTGATTTTCCTGCAGGCGTGTGTTGTGCTGCCCATCCTGCTGCTTTACAGCCATGTCCAGCATAAACCCTTTTTAAGGGGGTCGCACTATCCGCGCCTGCAAATGCTACGCGCGCTTGTGCATGCGGGATCGGGTCTTGCCGGCTTTGCCGCTTTCGCCCACATGCCGCTGGCGACATTTTACACGATCGGGTTTCTGGGACCGCTGCTTGTGGCGCTGCTGGCGTGGGTTGTTTTCCGCGAGCCGCCGTCAACACGCACGCGCATCGCCCTTGGGCTTGGGTTTCTGGGGATGCTGGTAATCTGTCGCCCCGATACGTTGCCGTTCAATACGGCAACGTTCTATGCGTTCATCTGGATCGTGTGCTGCGCCGTGAATATCCTGTTCGTGCGGAAGATGCCACTGGACCACCCGAACATTTTCACCGCTTACACCTACACGGCGCTGTTTGTGGTGATTGTGCCGCTGGCGGTACCGCATCTGCACCTGTTCCAGCTGCAGCACTTTTACTTCCCGCTGCTGGGTGGTTTAGGTGCCGTGGTGGCCAATTATCTGTTTTATACAGCCTACCAGCTGGCGCCCGTGGCGCGCGTGGCCCCCATGCAATATACGCAGCTGGTGTGGGGCGCGCTTGCGGGCTGGCTGCTGTTCAACACGGCGCCGACAATTTATCTGTGGGGTGGCGCTGCCCTGATTGCTGTCGCCGGCTGGCTGGTATTGTCACAACCGGGTGCGCCGATACCAAGCCATACGCAGCGCCGCGTGCCGAAAGTAGAATAACTATATCTTACGAACGGCAAGGACGGCGTTCAGGCCGCCGAAGGCGAACGAGTTGCTGAGTGCCGCATCGATCTTCATCACACGCGCCGCGTTCGGCACGTAATCAAGGTCGCATTGCGGGTCGGGTTCGTTCAGGTTCACTGTCGGCGGCGCTTTCTGTTCCTGCAACGCGGCCACGACGGCTGCCAGTTCGATGGCGCCGGCAGCGCCTAGCGCATGGCCGGTTTGTGATTTGGTTGATGATACGGCCAGATTTTTCGCGTGGTCGCCGAACACGGTTTTAATCACGGCGGTTTCGGTGTTGTCGTTCACCGTGGTGCCGGTGCCATGCGCGTTGATGTACTGCACATCGCCGGGCTGCAGGTCAGCTTCTTCCAGCGCGGCCCGCATGGCGCGGGCGCAGCCATCGGGGTCGGGGCTGGTGATATCACCCGCATCGGCCGACTGGCCGAACCCGGCGATCTCGCCGTAAATCTTGGCGCCGCGCTGTTGTGCGGATTCCAGTGTTTCGATGACAAACATCGCGCTGCCTTCGCCGATGCTCATGCCGGGGCGGCCCTTGGCGAACGGGCGGCAGACATCCGGCGCCATGACGCGCAGGGCTTCCCATGCGCGGATCGTGCCGAAATTCATGCAGGCTTCAGTGCCGCCGGTCACTGCCGCATCCGCCATGCCCGACTTCACCATATAATAAGCCATGCCGATGGCGTGGTTGGCACTGGCACAGGCCGACGAGGTGACAAACGACGGGCCTTTCAGGTTGCACGTCATGCTGACCTGGCTGGCCGGGGCGCTGGTCATGATTTTCGGCACAGTCAGCGGGTGCAGGCGCGACGTGCCTTGCTGGTACAGGCGCGCATAGCCTTCTTCGACTGTGTTCATACCCCCGATGCCGGTACCGACAATACAGGCGATGCGTTCGGGTGCACCTTGGTAACCACTGTCGGCCAGCGCCTGCTTGGCAGCGATGCAGGCAAAAACGCTGGCGCGATCCATCATGCCGACGGCTTTCGGATCCAGCAGCGATGTATCAACTGGGTTCTTGACCTCGCCGCCGTTGCGGGCGGTCAGGTTGTCGGTAGGAATGTTGGTGATGGGGCCAATGGCGCAAACAGCGTCCATCAGGTTTTTTGTAAAGGAAGAGAAATCGCGCCCGAGCGAGCTGATAACGCCAACGCCGGTAATGACAACACGCCGCATGCGGGGTTACGCCGCCTTGGCGCGGACCAGCTTCTCGACAGCGGCAACGACTTCGCCAATCGTATTGAATTCCAGCTTCTGTTCGGCCGACTGGTTGGCGTTGAACGGGATTTCGATATTGAACTTGTCTTCCAGTGCGAAAACAATCTCGACGACATCAAGGCTGCTGATGTTCAGGTCGGCCAGCTTCTTGTCCAGCGCCAGCGTATCGCGGGCAACCATGCCCTTGGTGGCGATGATATCCAGAACGTCGTCTTGCAGTTGGTTGGTCATCTCGGCCTCATTTCAATAGGGGAGTTTTTAGGCGGTTTTGACGCCATCTTCAAGAGTTTTAACCTTGTTCTTTAAATCTTCTATCTGCTGCAATAAGCGGGGCAGGCGGCCCTGGGCCAGCACAAGTGCCTGAAAGCGCTCGCGCGGCATGGCGGGCGTGCCCAGAACCATGGTGCGCGCCGGCACATTTCCGGCGACACCGGCGGCCGCGCCCACGATCGCGTCTTCACCTATAATGATGTTATCGGCAATACCGCTGCTGGCTGCCAGAACGACGCGGTCGCCGATGGTGGCACTGCCAGCGACACCAGCCTGCCCGCAGATGCGCACGCTATTACCGATTTGCGCGTTATGGCCGATCTGGACCTGGTTATCGATTTTGGTGCCATCGCCGATGCGTGTGGTGCGTAATGTGGCACGATCAATCGTGGTGCCGCTGCCGATTTCAACATCGTCGCCGACAACAACGGGGCCAAGCGAGGCAATCCGCAGAATATCGCTGGTTGTGGCGTTAAGAGTTTTATTTTCTTTATAGGATTCGACGCTGCCTTTTTCGGCAGTGACGAAGCTGAAGCCATCGCTGCCGATGACCGCGTTCGGGTGGATGATGCAGCGTTTTCCGATGTGTGTGCCGTCCATGATGCGTGCGCCGGGGTTGATGAATCCCCCGTCGCCGATCCGCACATTGTGGCCGATATAGACCTGCGGCTGGATCGTCGTGTTGTCGCCGATAACAGTGTTTTGCCCGATATAGCTGAATGCGCCGACGTTGACGTTTTTTCCAAGTTTTGCCGTTGTATGCACGACAGCGGTCGGGTGAGTGCCGGGCTCGATCACCGGCGGCGTTGCGAAGGCCTTGGTGGTTTCAACCAGAGCGCGTTTGGCCCACGGCACACGGATAAAAGCCGTGATGTTGGCCGGCACGTCTGTATCGTTGGCAACAACGGCAAACGTGGCTTTGCTTTGCGCCAGCAGCGCGGCAAAGCGCGGGTCGGCAGCGAATGCCAGGTCATCGGGGCCGGCAGCGTCGCGCGGATCGACGACGCGCACAATGATGTGGGCGGCATTGCCGCCGCGCGAGGTATCGAGTTCACCGGCGACAGCAGCGGCGAGGTCTGTTAAGGTCATGCCCATGACCGGGATGTTTAGCACACTGCGCGGGCAACCGCGAGGTTACATTTTATTACTGTTTCTTGCGCTTTTGACCCCAGCGACACAGGCAGCAGACCCTGTATGGGATGTTGTGGCTGTGCGTGATGCCACAGGCGTTCTTGCCTTTTGCCGGGCTGAAAAGAAAGACAATGACTCGGACCTGACGCTGGCCATCGCCCTGTCGCCCAAGAAGGAAGTGAATATCGGTATCAAGGTGCCGCAAGCCGGATTTACGCGCGGTGAAGGCTATGACGTGATTTTATCGATCGATGACTTGTGGCGGAAGAAAGTGACCGCTGAAACCGCGCTGGAAGAATTGTTGCTGGTGCGGCTGGGGGCGGCGGCCGACTTTCTGGCAGCGTTCAACAAGGGTAAAGAGCTTCGTCTTGCCGGTGACATGGACGCCGCTGCGTTTCCGTTAAGCGGCAGCAGCGCAGCGCTTGAAAAACTAGAAGAATGCGTGGGCAGCGATACGACCGAAGCGCAAAAAGCATCAAACGGCGCGTTACCGCCCGGATTGGCGGCGCTGCTGCAGGCAGCAGAACTGAATGTTGTGCAGGTGCCGCTGCCGGATGTGCCGGGCCGCGCGGTGGATTATGCGTGGACAACGATAGTTGATGGCCAACAGATTGATGGTGGTTTTGTCGAACGCACGGTTGGCAATGACGCGCTGACAAAGCTGGCCGGTGACCGTATCGCCGGTTATGAAAAGCAGTGTGCCGGCAAGGCTGTGACGCAAAAAGGTAAAACCGAATTGCACAACGGTGTCGAGATGATGGGCGCCAGTATAACCTGCAACGCCGGGGCGGATTCCGAAGCAGGCGCCTTCCTGTTCTACCTGACGGACACGCATATTTTTGCCACTGTCATTCACCGTGCGCCGGCCACTAAACTGAAAGCGGCCCAAACAGCGCGCGATGCAGTGGCGGGTGTCGTCAAGCGACTGGCAATTGAAGACGGCAAGGAGACGAAGCAATGAATGCCTTCCTGAAATTCGTTCTTGTTATTCTTGTCGCGGCGCTGGTCAGTTACGGCGTGGCGCAGCGCGCAATGCCAGTGGTAGAAACGAAGGAAACCGCTTTTCAGCGCGTACTGCGCACAAACGTTATCCGCTGTGGTTACTATGTTTTCCCGCCGGTGACTTATCGCGATCTGTCGACTGGTAAGTTGTCGGGGATGTCGGTGGACATGATGGAAACCATCGCCCGCAAAGCCGGGATGACAGTCGAGTGGACGCAGGAAGTCAGTTTTGGCAACTGGCAAATGGAACTGGACGCCGGGCGTTTTGATATCGCCTGCACGCCGAACTGGCCAACAACAGCGCTGGGCCGCAAAGTGTTATTCAGTAAACCGATGATGTATTCGCCGATCTATGTCATCGGCCGCGAAGGCGATACACGTTTTCAAACAATGGCGGATGTGAACAGACCGGAAACGCGCATCAGCACTCACGAAGCCAACGAGATTTATTATCTTATAAAAGAGCTGTTGCCCAATGCGACAGTTATCACGTTGCCGCAAAATGCTGAAGGGATACAGCCTGTACTGGATGTGATGGCGGGCAAGGCGGATCTGGTCGTAAGTGACAGAAACCAGTTGGCGCAGTGGAATCCAAAAAATCCTGATAAAAAGCTGGCTATTTTGGCGGGTGGCGAGCGTTTAAAACTGATGCCGTTTACATTTGCGGTGAAAGCGGGCGAAAACGACCTGAACAATTTCCTGAATAATGCGCTGGACGACATGCTGGCGACCAATGCCATGCAGAATATGCTTGATAAGTGGATGGAACAAAAGGGTGTGTTCTGGTTACCCGCGTTGCCTGCTGCTGCGCAATAAACGCCGGTAAATAAAGGCCTGCCTGCCTCTTGATTAAACGGGCTAGGCAGGCTTATCTACATCCAATCGTTAAACATAAGGATTTTCTATGGCTCAATCCGCCGACCAGATGCTCGCCAACGTCAATTTTTCGGGTTTCAGCAGGGCGCAGGAACTTAAGCAGCGCCTGTGGTTCACTCTTGGCGCCCTTATCGTGTACCGCCTTGGCACCTATGTGCCGCTGCCGGGTATCGATCCTGCCATGATCGCCAAGGTTTTCAGCCAGCATGCCGGCGGCGTGCTTGGTATGTTCGATATGTTCTCGGGCGGTGCTTTGGGCCGTATGACAATTTTTGCGCTGACCATCATGCCGTACATCACGGCGTCGATCGTCATGCAGCTGCTGGCGGCCATGGTGCCAGCGCTTGAGCAGTTGAAAAAGGACGGCGAAGCCGGCCGCAAGAAGATAAACCAGTACACACGTTACCTGACGGTGGCCGTGGCCGCAGCGCAGGCCTATGGCTTGGCGGTCGGCCTTGAGGGCATGAACGCCGCCGGGGCGCTGGCCGTGCCCGAACCCGGCATGTTCTTCCGTATGACGACCACCATTACGCTGGTAGGCGGCACCATGTTCCTGATGTGGCTGGGCGAACAGATTACCGCCCGCGGTATCGGCCAGGGCGTATCGCTGATCATTTATGCCGGTATCGTGGCCAACCTGCCGGCGGCGATTGCCTCGTTCCTTGAGCTGGGCCGCACCGGCGCGCTGTCGGCGCTGTTTATTCTGGCGTTCTTTGCTTTCGCGCTGGCTGTTATTGCGTTCATCGTATTCGTCGAACGCGGGCAGCGCCGGCTAGTCGTGCAGTACCCGAAGCGCCAGGTCGGCAACAAGATGTTCGGCGGCGAAGCAACCTATATGCCACTGAAGCTGAACGTCTCGGGCGTCATCCCGCCGATTTTTGCATCGTCGCTCTTGTTGTTGCCTACGACTATTGTGAACTTCTATGGCAACACCGGACCCGATACCCCGGAATGGGTTATCTGGATCACCAATAATCTGTCGCACGGCCATCCGCTGTTCATGTGCCTCTATATCGGCATGATCGTATTCTTCGCGTTTTTCTGTACGGCACTTTATTTCAATCCGGTCGACCGGGCAGAAGAACTGCGCAAGTACGGCGGTTTCATTCCCGGCATCCGTCCCGGTAAAAATACTGCTGATTACCTTGATTTCGTGTTGACCCGGCTAACCGCTGTCGGCGCCGCCTATCTGGCGCTGGTCTGCCTAATCCCCGAGCTGTTGATTGCTGAATTCGCTATGCCTTTTGTGTTCGGCGGCACCGGCCTGCTAATTGTAGTATCGGTGACGATGGACACGGTCAGTCAGGTGCAATCACATCTTCTGGCGCATCAATATGAAGGCCTGATTAAGAAGGCTAAGCTAAGAGGGCTTAAGTGAGAATTGTCCTAATCGGACCACCGGCAGTTGGTAAGGGCACGCAAGCCAAAATTCTGGCAGCGCGGTACGGCATACCACACATCTCGACCGGCGATATGCTGCGGGATGAACAGGCCAGCGGAAGCGCGCTTGGGCGGAAAATCGCCGACATGATCAACGGCGGCGGCTTTGTTACTGACGAGATGATGATGGGCATGCTGTCGGCGCGCCTTCAGCAGCCTGATTGTGAAAACGGGTTTATTCTTGACGGGTTCCCGCGCACCCTGCCGCAGGCCGAAGCGCTGGACGTACTGCTGCGTAACAAGGATTTGAAACTGGATGCGGCGATTGCTTTCGCCGCCGATAATGAAACGTTATTCAAACGCATGCGTCAGCGCTCAGCGGGGCAGGACGGCGCAGCACGTGCGGATGACACAGAAGAAGCCTTGCTTCGCCGTATCAAGCTTTATACCGAGCTGACGGCATCGACATTCTACTATTACGTAGAGCAAGACCTGCTGCACACCGTTGATGCAGCGCAAAGCATCGCCGATGTTGATGCGCAGGTTCGTGCTATTTTACCGGCACCTTCTGCGCCGCGTATTCTTGAAGTTAAGCCCCGGGGGAATACATGCGATTGATTTTTGTCGGCCCCGCCGGTTCAGGCAAAGGCACACAGGCGCGCGTGCTGCAGGATAAATATGGTATTCCGCAAATAGCCACCGGCGACATGTTCCGCGCCGCCGTGAAGGCCGGCACGCCACTGGGCAAGAAGGCGCAGGGCTATATCGATGCCGGCCATCTTGTGCCCGATGATGTGACGATTGCCATGCTGCTGGAGCGCCTGGCAGAGCCGGATTGCGCAAAGGGTTTTATTCTTGACGGGTTCCCGCGCACATTGCCGCAGGCCGAAGCGCTTGATAAGGCGCTGCAGAAAGCGGGCATCAAGATCGACCGCGTGATTGAATTCCAGATACTTGATGAAAACCAGATCATCGAACGCGCGGTGGGCCGTTATACCTGCGTCCAGTGCGGCGAAGGATACAACCGCACGTTCAAGAAACCAAAAGTGGAAGGCGTGTGCGACAAGTGCGGCGGTAAAAGTTTTACACACCGTGCCGATGATACGGTGGATGGCATGAAGGCCCGGTTGCAGGCCTTTCGTGACCTGACAGCGCTTATTCTGCCTTATTATCAGGCGCAGGGACTGCTGAGTGGCGTTGACGGGCTTGCGCCGATGAACGACGTGACATCGCAGATTGAGAAAGCCCTGGCCGCCTGAAAATCAGCGCGGATGGTAGCGCGCGACACGGGCAGTTGTATTCTCGAGCCAACCACGATTGAGGCCTGCGTTCACCGGAACGCCTGTGCGGAAAAAAGCCAGTGGTCGCTCGCGTGAAAACCCGAAAACCCGCGACTCGTTATCGCAGGCGCGGCCGGTCTTGGCGTCGAACTCTTCGCCGTTGATATTGAATTCGCGCAGCAGGTCATAACGCGTGTCCACAACGCGCAGCCGATCAGCCAAAGCCAGCATGCCGCGCAGTGATGCATTGTTCAGCATCACGGGCGCATCGCCCCAGTCAATCAAAGCCTGTTCGGCCGGCGAATAACCGACGGCCGCCCAAGCCCGCTCTTCGCTGTAGTCCTGACGGCGATAAGATTGGTAGGCGGCGCCGCAGCTGGCCGGGTTGCCCGCAAAGTCGCGACACGTATTCGGATACAGGCGACCGGTAACAGGGTCGAGCGTATATGCGGGGTCGCCCGAGTGCGTATCCAGGAACATATCAATGCCGTTGTTCATCAGCGTACTGTTGACATAATACATGCCCGCCATGTAATCGCGACCTTCGGTTAACCGAGAGAGAGTCGCTTCGTCGGCGCCATTACGTCGCGCACGGCTCAGTTGGTCTTCAGCTTCACGGTAGCGTGCATAAGAAATAAAGGCGGGCGCATGCAGGGCGGTACGATCAGGCATCGCCATTGGGCGCAGAGCTTCATTCTCGAGCGCCGCACGACCCAGATGCAATACGACCTGCCGCGTTGCTTCGGCGTCGGAGTTTCCCAGAATATCGCGCCGGTAAGGACGTTCAGTGTCGCGGAACAGTTCGCGGATGGTACTGCCATCCACAGCATCACGGAAAGAGATGATTCCGCTGTTCTCGGCTTCCAGCGCGACATAATAGATAGCCATCTTCGAGATGGATGCCAGTGTATAGCGCGTATCAAGTGTTATGCCTTCCGGCAGCGGGCTGCCATCGGCAGAACGAATGGTTTCGCCATCGATGATCAGACTAACAGGATCGACCAGCTCATGCTGGCCGGGAACATTCGCCTCGCACCGGTCCTGAAACAGGCCGCCGCGCATCAGATCGCCGGGTGCCGGTGCGCCGGTGTAACTGAGTTCGCCGCGATAGAATGTGCTGAGCCGGATATTGCGCTCAGCCAGCATTTCAAAAAATGTGACATCGCGCAGCTGTGCAGCATCAGGAAAATTTGTCAGGGTTGCGAAGTCAGCCTGCGGCGGGCGCGGGGTGGCGATGATGACTGTGCTTATACCCGCCGCCGAGGCAAGGACGGCTGCAGCCATGCCAAGGGGCTGGGGTATGCGTGAGGGTGGATCGTGTGGACCGGGCATCTGATAACCTAACCGGAAAAAATCCTTTCACAAAAAGGCAGGGGCGTCGCTTCACGTTTTATTGCCTTTTCTTTCACTTAACCCTTTGATTCTTATGGACTTGCTAAGAATTCTGCGACCCACCCCCACTTCTTGGGGCGTGTTCCGGACATTTTATCCATACGGCTGTTGACTTTACCCCCCTCAACCCTCTAAAACCGGCGAACTTTCTGGCGTGTAAAGCCTACTGCTCATCCTCCGGTGCTTATTTATAAGGGCCGTTTGCATGAAGGGCTTGTTGATATGCCGGAGATTAGCTGGCTCCGTGGTGGAAACAGCATAACAAAACCGGGACGTGGTTGCGTATCACGCAGAGCATGTCCGGCAAAAGAGGAGAACAACCGTGGCTCGTATTGCGGGTGTCAACATACCGACCAACAAGCGCGTGCTGATTTCGCTGCGCTATATCTACGGCATCGGCCCGAAGCGCGCAGATGAAATCTGCAAGGCGCTGAAGATTCCGGCTGCCAAGCGCGTGAACGAACTGTCAGACGACGAGATTCTTAAGATCCGCGACTTCATCGACAAGAACTATCGTGTTGAAGGCGACCTGCGCCGCGAAGTCACGCTGAACATCAAGCGCCACATGGATCTGGCGACGTACCGTGGTCTGCGTCATCGCAAGGGCCTACCGGTCCGCGGCCAGCGTACGCGTACCAATGCGCGCACCCGCAAGGGCAAGGCGAAGCCTATCCCCGGCAAGAAACTGGCGACCAAGAAGTAGGAGATTAGATAATGGCTACTCAACAAGCGTCAGCAAAAGCCGCCGAAGCAGCAAAGGCTGCCAAGGGCAAGCGCATGAAGCGCAAAGAGCGCAAGAATGTCACCAGCGGCGTTGTGCACATCAACGCCAGCTTCAACAACACAATCGTCACCGTCACCGACGTACAGGGCAACACGATCGCCTGGTCGTCGGCCGGCGGTATGGGTTTCAAGGGTTCGCGCAAGTCGACACCTTATGCGGCCCAAGTCGCAACGGAAGACGCCGGCAAGAAGGCCATGGAACATGGCGTTCGTACGGTGGAAGTCGAAATCAAGGGTCCGGGTGCTGGCCGCGAAAGCGCGCTGCGTGCTCTGCAAAGCATCGGCTTTGCCGTGACCATGATCCGCGATGTAACGCCGGTGCCACACAATGGTTGCCGTCCGCCGAAGCGCCGTCGTGTTTAAGCGGAGTGTTTAATTTTCAATCCCGTAGCGTGGTGTTGCGGGATAACTAAAGTAGTAAAGTAGGAGTCTTGCACATGCTTGCTCAACTCGTTGCAAAAAACTGGTCATCACTCATCAAGCCGGAAAAGAAGGTCTCGACCGGTCTTGACGCGCGCCGTCAGGCGACACTGGTCATCGAGCCGCTGGAGCGCGGTTTCGGTCTGACATTAGGCAATGCCATCCGCCGCGTGCTTCTCAGCTCGCTGCAAGGCGCCGCCGTTACCGCGATGCAGATCGAAGGCGTGCTGCACGAATTCTCGACCATTGCCGGTGTGCGCGAAGACGTCACCGACTTGGTTCTGAACGTCAAGGCCATGGCGCTGCGCTCGAACGCGGATGCGCCACGCAAGATCCGCCTGCGTGCTGAAGGTCCATGCGAAGTGACGGCCGGGATGATCGATACCGGTGCCGACGTTGAAGTGCTGGATCCAAGTCACGTGCTGTGCACGCTGGACAGGGGCGCCAAGCTGAACATCGAGTTCACGGTCGAGCTGGGTAAGGGCTACGTTCCCGCCAACCAGAATAAGCCGGAAAACGCGCCGATCGGCCTGATCCCGGTCGACAGCCTGTTCAGCCCGGTCAAGAAAGTGGCTTTCAAGGTTGAAAACACCCGCGTTGGCAATCGCACCGACTACGACAAACTGATCATGACTGTTGAAACCAACGGCGCCCTGGTTGCTGAAGATGCCGTGGCGATCGCCGCACGCATCCTGCAAGACCAGATGCAGCTGTTCATCAACTTCGAAGAGCCGAAGATTGTGGCTGCCAGCAACGAAGACAAGGGCGAGCTGCCGTTTAACAAGAACCTGCTGCGCCGCGTCGAAGAGCTGGAACTGTCGGTCCGTTCGGCAAACTGCCTGAAGAACGATAACATCGTCTACATCGGCGATCTGGTGCAGAAGTCGGAAGCGGAAATGCTGCGCACCCCGAACTTCGGCCGCAAGTCGCTGAACGAAATCAAGGAAGTGTTGCAAACGATGGGCCTGGGCCTCGGGATGACCATTCCGAACTGGCCGCCAGAGAACATCGACGCCTTGATCAAACAGATGGACGAGCCGTTCTAAGAACTGTTCATCAAAACATCCCGCTTCTTGAGACATATGTCGAGGGCGGGGTGATTAAACCGGTACTGCCGAGGCAGGCCAAACAGGAAGAAGGAGTATGTTATGCGTCACGGTAAGAAGCTATCAAAACTTGGTGTTACAACCAGCCATCGGCGCGCCATGCTCGCCAACCTGGCCAATGCCCTGATCAAGCACGAGCAGATTACAACCACGCTGCCGAAGGCGAAGGCCCTGCGCAGCTACGTTGAACAGATGATCACGCTGGGCAAGAAGGGCGGCCTGTCGAACCGCCGCAATGCGATTTCATCGCTGCGCGATGAAACAATGGTCAGCAAGCTGTTCGGTCCTTTGGCCGATCGTTATGCCAAGCGCGCCGGCGGTTACACCCGCGTGCTGAAGGCCGGGTTCCGCTATGGCGATGCCGCGCCGCTGGCGATCATTGAATTGGTCGACCGCGATGTGAATGCCAAGGGCCAGGACAGCGGTCCGGTACAGGAGAAGGCCGCTCCGGAAGCGGCTGAAGCCTAAATGACAAAGATCTTTGCCCTCGCGCTGCTGGGTATCATGCTGATGATGCCGGTGGTGCGGGCGCAGGATTCTTCTGAGCCAACAGAAGCCAAGACGCCATCTGAAAGTTGTCGTGCCGCCTGTGAGCGCGATTATGCGATCTGCGGCGACGAAACCAGCGCGGGCCACGATACCCTGATGGGCCGGCCCGGCGGAAGCCAGGTTGATCATGTGCGTTGTGGGCAGGAACTGGAAGCCTGCCTGAACGGCTGTCGGGGATTGTGATGAGTGATATTCTTACTGAACGTAAAGATGTACGGCGCCTGATAAGAAGGGCCGGGCTTAATCCTGACGCCTTGGCTGAAGCGCTGGCGCCGGGGCAGGATGCAGGTGCAGATGTTGACGCAATGCTGGACAGGATTGCGTTTATCAGTCCGCGTCAGCCAGACCAGCGCTCACCGGCCGACCATAACTGTTTTTGCGGCGCCAAGCCGGGCCGCTGATTTTTCTTTACAGATTTTATGAAATGCGTTGTGCTATTGCGGCATGATGATTTTCGTCGCCAAATACACAGCACGAAAACCCCGCTAGGCAGGGGCTCGGCGTTTTACGCCCATAACCTGCCACCCCCTTTATCGATGTGTTCTTTCCTGCGCGGGGTTGTTATGGCGTATCATGTTCTAGAAAATGTAATTGCGTTCAATGTGGTGATTTTGGGTCCAGAAGATAATCGGCGCATCGTGCTGTGGCACGGCGCGGGTGTTTCAAAGCAGGCTGCGGAATTGGGCGCTGTCGCGCTTCAGGGAACGGAAGGCGTGGCGCTGCCGTCCGATGGATTCCACGCGCCGCGTGGGCTGCTGTTGCCATGTGCACCAACGGCGATTTGCCTTGAAGCGTTGCAGGATGCTTATACCTGCAATGGTGCCGGGCCGCTTTTTATCGAGTTCAAAAATGACCGTCCTTATGTTTTACAAGCTGCGGCCGCGCTGGTGTTAGCGGCCTAGGTACGCTATATAAAAGGGCATGGTAAAGCCCGTACCCTTGCCGCCTCTTGCCGAGCGCCTGCGCCCACAGTCGCTAGCAGATGTTGTTGGCCAGCCGCAGCTGCTGGGGCCAGACGGCAGCATCACGCGCATGTTGCAGCAGGGCACGCTGCGCAGCCTGATCTTCTGGGGTCCGCCCGGCACGGGCAAGACGACCATCGCGCGGTTGCTGGCAGCTGAAGCCGGGCTGGAATTCGTGCAGCTGTCGGCGCTGGGCACGCCCGTGGCCGAACTGCGCAAGGTGTTTGAAGCGGCGGAAGACTTGCAGAAGATGGGCCGTGGCACGCTGCTCTTCATGGACGAAATTCATCGTTACAACCGCGCACAGCAAGACCAATTCCTGCCGTATGTCGAGCGCGGTGTGGTAACGCTGGTGGGCGCAACAACCGAAAATCCATCCTTTGAACTGAACGGCGCGCTGCTGTCGCGCAGCCAGGTGCTGGTGCTGAACAGGCTTAACCCGGATGCGCTGGAGCAGATTTTACAGCGGGCCGAGGCGGAGCTGGACATGAAACTGCCGCTGACACCTGAGGCGCGGGCGACGCTGATCAACATGGCCGACGGTGACGGGCGTTATATGTTGAGCCTTGTCGAGCAGCTGGCGAAGGTCAAGAACACGCTGGATGTGCCAGCGCTTGAAAAAACGCTGCAGCGACGTGCCGCCCTGCATGATCGTGACCGCGAGGGCCATTACAACCTGCTGTCGGCCTTGCATAAGACCATCCGCGGCAGTGATGTGAACGCGGCGCTGTTCTATCTGGCGCGGTTGTTAGCAGGCGGCGAGGACCCGCGCGTGATCGCGCGCCGCCTTGTACGTGCTGCCAGCGAAGATATTGGCCTGGCCGACCCGCAGGCGCTGCCGCAATGCATCGCGGCGTGGGAAGCATACGAGCGGCTGGGGACACCCGAGGGCGAGTTGGCGATTGTGCAGGCGGTGATTTATCTTGCAACCGCGCCGAAATCGAACGCGGCCTATATGGCGCACAAGCGCATGATGCGCGCGGCCGAAAGCGCCGGTTCGATTACGCCGCCCAAGGTTATTTTGAACGCGCCAACCAAGCTGATGGACGAAGAGGGTTATGGTGAAGGATATACCTACGACCATGATGCACCCGATGCGTTCAGCGGACAGAATTACTGGCCGGTGGAAGTGCGTGCCCAGCGCTTCTATGACCCCGTCGAGCGCGGGTTCGAGCGAGAGATCCGCGCCCGGCTGGCGTACTGGGATAAGCTGAAAAAAGAGCGGCAGGCATCGTGAGCGTGAAAGTCGAACAAAAAGAAGTCACATCTGACGAGGACGCTATTCGCCTTGACCGCTGGTTCCAACGTCATTATCCGCAGTTGAACAATATCCGCCTGCAAAAACTGCTACGCACCGGACAGGTGCGTGTGGACGGCAAGCGTGCCGATGGCAAGACACGATTAAGCGCGGGGCAAGTGATACGCATTCCACCGCTGCCGGTTGCCGCTGAAACCCCAAAAGTCGAAAAGCAAAAAGATAAGCCGCGCGCCAGCGCGGCCATCGCACGGCAGCTCAAAGATTGTGTCCTGTATGATGATGACGATGTAGTTGTCATCAACAAGCCGCCAGGCCTTGCAGTTCAGGGCGGCACTGGAATTACCGAAAGCCTGGATGACTGGCTGCATCTGCTGCAGGCCAAGGAAAGTAAAGGCAAGGAAAGGCCACGCCTTGTGCACCGTCTTGACCGTGAAACCAGCGGCGTGCTGGTGATTGCACGCACTGCATTCGCGGCGGCAAAGCTGGCGGCGGCTTTCCGTGAACGTACGACGCAGAAGTATTATCTGGCGGTTCTGCAATCATGCCCGCGCCCGCGCAAGGGCACGGTTGATGCGCCGTTGTTGCGCCTGCCGGATAAAAAAGTCGGCGGCAAGGTTGTAGTGGACAAAAAAGGCGAGCCTGCTGTCAGCCATTACCGCACGTTGGTGAAGGCCAAGAACGGTATGACGTTGACGCTGCTAAAGCCCGAAACCGGCCGCACGCACCAGCTGCGCGTCCATATGCAGCATCTGGGCACGCCGATTGTGGGCGACCCTTTATATAATCCGGATGCCAAAAAAGAGGGCTTGCATCTGCATGCAGCGCGCCTGGTTATCCCGCATCCGCGCCACAATCGTGAAAAACGCAGCGCTTTTCTTGATATCGCCGCACCTTTGCCCGAATTACAGGTTACCACATACGAGAAACTAGGCTTTGATACACATCGTGACTGGACCGAGGAAGAAAAATGAGCGGTATTTTTAAGGCTTTTCTGATCATTCTTGTGCCGCTGTTGCTGTTGCTGGGTGGCGGCATCGTGTACTGGTATACGATGGATGCCAGCGTCTGGCGCGACCAGTTGACAGCATACGCCAGCAAGAAGCTGGGCCGCACGTTGACGGTTGTCGAACTGTCGCCATCGTTCTCGCTGGCGACGGGGTTTGGCGTATCGCTGAAGGGTGTGCAGTTGGCGAATGCTTCCGGTTTTTCGCCGAAGAACATGCTGGTGCTGGACGAGGCGGAGCTTGTCATCGATCCTTTCGCATTACTCAGCCGCAATCTACAGGTTCGCAAGGTGCTGCTAAACAAGGCGGATGTAATCCTGGAATCGCGCGGCGATGTGACGAACTGGAACTTCGCCGATAAGACCGCAGAAGATACGAAGGTCAAGGTCCCGACCGGCAGTGACGCGCCTTCGATGACGATCGGTATTGATGCAGTTGATGCGACAGATCTGAAGATAGCCAAGATCGCCGACGGGCAGAAGAAAGTTTACGCCGTGCAAAGTCTGCACTTCGAGGCACCGACCGGCGGCCGCGTGGCGTTGAAAATGGATGCCAAGGCTGATGCCGATGATATAAGACTGGATATCACCGCCGGCTCGCTGGAAGATGTGCAAAGCGGCGCGAAGCAGCCGCTGGTGGCCGTCATAGAATATGGGTCGCATCACATGAAGGTGCGTGGGAATTATCGCCGTCAGGGTGACACGCATTCGGTTACGGAAGCTGAAATCTTTTATGGCGATGTAGCCGGTACAGGCAGCGTGGCGTTTGATATGGGAGCAGTGCCCGGCATCGGCCTTGATATAAAAATGCCGACACTCGATCTTGCCGATGTGGGTAAGGCCAAAGGGGGTGTGACCAACGCGCACGATAGCGGCGGCGCTGATGGCCGCGTGTTCAGTCGCAGCCCGTTGCCCTGGGATGTGCTGAAAGCCATGAACCTGAATGCTACGGTGGATATCGGCAAGCTGGAAAACGACGGCAGAAATCTTGGCCCGGCTAATATTCAGGCCAAGCTTAATGGCGGGCAGTTGGTTTCAACAGTTGTGATGCAGCCACCGGGTGCGCGCGAGCCCATTATCACCAAGGTAAACGCCAGTGCCGCGCAGCGTGTAAACGTTGGTATCAGCGCCCCGTCGCTTGAGCCGACACTGCTGTTCAGCTGGCTGGGTAGCGAGCCCATTTTGCAGGCGCCGGCCAAGTTCATGGCCGAGTTTTCGGGCGGTGGTGTATCAGTGCATGATGTAATGGCGTCATCGAACGGCCAGGCGGTGCTGGAGTTCATGCCGGGCACACTGAACATTAAGGCGCTGCCAGTCAGTGTCAGCGGCGCGCTGGCATCACTGGTGGGCATGGATCAGTTGCAGGGCGCCAAGCTGGCCTGCGCCAAACTGGACTTCGGGCTGGTAAACGGCGTGGCGACGGCCCGCGGCATCGGGATGGACAGCCTTCCGGTTATTATGGCGGGCGAGGGGAATATCAACCTTGGCGGTGAAACGGCCAACCTGCGCATCGTGGCTGAGCCGCGCATTGCCGCTGCCAAAGGGGTGCGCTTCCCGATTTATGTGAAAGGCGATCTGGCCAAGCCGACAGCGTTTGCCGATACAGCTGCAATCGCCGGGCAAGTTACGGGCACGGTGGCAGATACGGTCAACAAGCTGGTCGGCGAAAAAACCGTTGCTGCGACTGTTACGAAACTGCTTGGCGAGAAAAGCAAGGACGCCACGCAGCCGCACATCAAGATGCCGTTCAATCCGTGCCGCCCGAACGATGTTGACCAGCCGCCGGCGCAGCAACAGCCCGTGCAGCCGACACCGACTCAGCCGTTGGCCCCGGCACAAAGCGGACAGGATTTGAAGCAACGCCTTGATGCAATCCAGAAGGATCCGGGCGCGTTCATTGGTAACCTGCTGGGCGGCTCCCGCCCGCCTGCCGGTCAATGACACCACTGCCGCGTCGTTTTTACGCAAAGGCTGCCGCACATGGCCGCAGCGTTCTGCTGGATACAAGTATCTTGCGCACACCCGGTGGCAAAGAGATTGTGCTGCCCACCACGGCGATGGCCTCGGCCATCGCGGCTGAGTGGGAAGCGCAGGGCGATCACATTATCTTGAAAAGCATGCCGCTGACATCGCTGGTTTATGGCGTGTTCGACCGTGTGCAGGACGATATGGCTGGCATTCGCAACGATGTGCTGAAGTATCTAGGTACGGAATTGGTTTGCCACTACAGCGACAATACCGACGTACTGGCTTTTCAGAAGGCGCGTTGGCAGCCGCTGCACGCCTGGCTGCAGAAGACATACGGTACCACGCTGCCGGTGACAACAACGCTGCAGGCGATGCCGGAAGGCGATACGGCATGGGCTGCGCAGCAGATAGGCACATACGATGCTTTCCGCTTAGCAGCCCTGTATAATGCCGTGCACTTGACGGGCTCGTTTGTTATCGGGCTGGCGCTGGTTGAAGGACGCCTGAATGCCGCTGAAGCCTTGGGCGCTGCCGAAGCTGAAGCGGATTATCAGGCCGAAAAATGGGGCGCCGATGACGAGCTGGTGCAGCGCCGCATCGCGCTAGGCGCTGAGCTGGCGTCCGTTCAGAATTTCGTCAATCTGCTGAAGGCATAGCTGGTCGGGGTGCGGGTGCATGTGTCCGTTCCACGGCTGGTGGAACAAGACAGCCTGTCCTCCGTTTGCAATGAATGAGTCGACGTTCTTTTGCGTATCATCCACCAGCAGGTGCTCCGGGGCGGCGCACAGGTCTTTGTGATAGGTCAGCATAAAACGGTCGAACCCGGCGCCATGCATCGCTTCAAGCCATCTCACCTTGCCGGCCACACAACCGGGGCCGTATTCCGGTGCGCTGAGATAATACACCGGCGCGATGGCTTCGAGCGCAGCATAGAACGAACGGAACCATGGGAAGGGCTGCATGTTGGCCCACAGATCAGCGCCGCCGGCCAGGATTTTCGGCACGAATTCTTCTTTGCTCATGCCGGTGATGGCCTTGATGCCGTCCTTGCCGAGCGGCCATGTCTCGCGCGAGACGTCGATGCCTGCGGCGCGGCCGAGGTCGACAAAATGGTGGACGACAACGCCGTCCATATCCAGTAGGATGCGGTCAATTTTCATGCCCCGAAACTAGGGGCGAACAGGAGAAAACACAAGATGAAAGCCGTTGTTGTTATTCCCGCACGTTATCAGTCCTCGCGTTTTCCGGGCAAGCCGCTGGTCAGCCTGAACGGCAAGACGCTGATCCAGCGCGTGGTGGAAAGCGCTGCCAAGGTGCAGGGTGTGGCGGGAGTATACGTGGCAACCGACGACGACCGCATCAAATCGCATGTCGAAAGCTTTGGCGGTAACGTGCTGATGACGCCCGAGTCGTGCCAGAACGGCACCGAGCGTGTGGCCGCCGCTGCCGGCATGCTGCCGAACGATATCGATGTATTCATCAACTGGCAGGGTGACAGCCCGCTGACGCCACCCAGCTATCCGCAAAGCCTGATGCAGCGCCTACAGGAAACCAGGGGTGCCGAACTGGTGACGCCGGTGGTGAAGTGCGACGAGGCCATTTTCATGAACCTGAAAGCCGACCGCGATGCCAAGCGCGTGGGCGGCACGATGGCTGTCATCAGCTGTTCGCAGCGGGCGCTGTACTTCTCGAAGGAAATGGTGCCGTACAGCGACAAGGTGGGTGCAGCGGACGCAGCGTTTTACTTCCACGTTGGCATGTATGGCTATCGCCGCGATGTGCTGCTGGCCTATCCGTCATGGCCGGTGGGCCCGCTGGAGAAGATCGAAGGGCTGGAGCAGCTGCGCTTCCTTGAAAACGACCGTTACGTTGATACGGCGATTGTTGAAGGCCGCGGCCATTGGGAAGTGAACAATCCCGAAGATGTGCCTCTGGTCGAGCGGCTGCTGAAAGAACACGGGATCGATTAGAAAACGTCGCCGAACGTTTCCTGCAGCGCGGCGTCAATATCAGCCATTGTGGTGCCAGGGCGCAGCTGCGCCAGCGATGTAATGCCGTGACCCTTGATGCCGCAGGGCACGATGCCCGCATAGTGCGAAAGGTCGGGGTTTACGTTGATCGCGACGCCGTGATAGGTGACCCACTTACGTACTCTTATTCCTATCGCTGCGACTTTGTTATCTGTTTGCGCGGCATGCTCTGCGGTTCCCGCAACCGCGTCCGCGTTGCTCTTTACCCATAGTCCGACGCGACGATCGTCACTGTCGTCGCGGCGTCCGGCGGCGATATCCAGCCGGGCGAGGGCGCGGATGATCCATTCCTCAAGGTTCCAGACAAATTTGCGCAGGTCTTGCCCGCGCTGGTTGAGATCCAGCATTACATAGACGATGCGTTGGCCGGGGCCGTGATAGGTGTGTTTGCCGCCGCGCCCGGTTTCGTACACGGGGAACTGCGGGCTCAACAGGTCGGCTTTATCTGCGCCGGTTCCGGCGGTGTAAAGCGGCGGGTGTTCCAGCAGCCAGATCTTCTCGCCGGCGCGGCCGTCGATCATCGCGGCAACATGGTCTTCCATCGCCTGCAATGCATCGGGGTAGGCGACAAGCGCAGGGCTTGTTTGCCATTCTATGCGGCGGGCATGCTCTGCGGTTCCCGCAACCGCGTCCCGCTTGTCTGGCGCTTGTTTTATCGAGTGCATTTTGCTTAATTAGCACATCATGCGGGTGTAGCTCAATGGCAGAGCAGAAGCTTCCCAAGCTTACGACGGGGGTTCGATTCCCCTCACCCGCTCCAGTTTATTTCGGCAATACTTATACCTGCAATACGTCAGATACGGAATGTCGTGCGGCGCAGTTTGGCGCCGCGATAAGCGATGCGCTGGATAACGTCCTTCGCAAAGCCTTCAACAAAAGTGTCTTTAACCGGCTTGGTAAAAGCAACAAGGCCGCGCTCCTTCATGGTACGGTTAACGGCAGAGACGACATCGGGCAGGTATGAGCGCGCCGACAGTTGGCAGCAGCCCACAAAGCATCCGTCAAGTGCTGGCGGCGCTGTCAGGTTGAAAACAGGGGCTGTATTCACATAATGGGGCCGTACAAGCGCGCTGCCCGGCAATGTGGCCAGATGAATAAGATAAGTGCCATCAAGGATCGCCTTGGAGCCCTTCTCTGGAAGAGTCAGTACGATGCCGGGTGCCTGCAGAACCCAGCGGTTTGATTTGTCAATCATGCTTTGTTCGCGATAGGTGACCTTCTGTCCTTCCGGGACTTTGTAAACCGGAACACGCAGGGCATCCGGATAAAGGCTTGCTGCTTCAGGTGCTGCCGTCTCGGGTATGGCAATGACTTTGAAGTTTGCTTTTACCATAGCAGCTACGACATCAGCGGTTTTCAGTTTAACAAGCTTTTCAACAGCCGGCATATCCGGGGAAGCAGGAAGTTGGTCGAGGACATCATCGCCGAGCTGCGCACGCGCCTGTCTGCGAATGCTGTCTTGCTCCCTTTTTGCCGCATCGCCATCAAACTTGGACTTTTGACGCTTAAGCCAGGCTTGGAACTCCGGGCCGTTACCCGACGGCATGGGGTCGGGGTTCTCTTCGGTCGGCTTGGGCGGCGGTACGGCGTATTCACGCTCGATCGGGCCCTTGGGGTGCGCCGTCAAATCATTCACGGTTGCGCGGTTGGCGACAGGCGTCCAGCGCTTGCGCGCTGCCACAGGGTCATCCTCAGCCAGCAGGGCGTCTTCATCAAAACTTCCGTCGCCAACAAATCCGTCGTCGTCGTTTTGTGCCGGTGCGGCGGTTCCGGCTGGCGTCGAGGTCGTAGCATTCGCTGTTTTTCCGCCGGCGTTGCGTCCGCGCCTTGGTAATGTCGTTCCTGTCGGTCGCCGTGGTCCGGTGAATTCGCCGGCCATGGCGCGTTTCAGCATCTCGGGCAACAGTGTAGCGGCTTCATCTGCTTTCACGACATAGCTTGTCTCGTCGGTAAACGCCAAGTTTCCGGCGTTAAGAACAGAGCCCATACCTTTAGTGCGTAAACGGTTAAGGTAAGCGCCCACTTCCTTGTCGTCAGCGCCGATCTTTTCAGCAACATCTTCGATGGTCCACATCGGGTTGATGGCCCACTGGTTGTAAACAGCGATCAGCGGCGCAATGGAGCGCGAGTATCCAGATGTTGGCAGTTTGTGGCGTGCCTTGCCCCGAACCCATAAGACACCCTGCTTCCACTGATAGGTGACATTCATGCCCCGGCTGTTGACGATGGTGGCCGGAAGGCTGTCTTGAGGCGTCGTCTGCTCATCAACCAGTGTAAGGGATCGTTTTTCGCAGGTGAGTTCTTTTGCATCACGCGGAGCCCGTGCCTCTTTTTGTGGCTTATGCCTGGCAGCGGGTGCGCTTTGCCGGGGCCGACGCTTCCATTCTTCAAGTGTCCAGGCTAGCAGGCTCGGGCCTTCTTCTGCTGTTACAATATGCAAATCAGACGTACGGCGCAAATCGCCAAAGCGGCTGGATGCGGATGGTTTCTTGCTAAGTTCGCCGATTGTCAGACTGACATTGGCGCGGCTTGCGCCAATGCGTTCGCCAATATCATCCAGCGTCCACTCTGGCGTGACACAATAATGGTTGTAAAGCGCGAAGAGGGGCGTCAGCGAATTCCAGAAGCCGTACGTGGGCAGTTTGGCGCGCTTCTTACCACGAACCCATAAAACGCCTTCTTTCCACTGGCATGTAACGCGCTGGCCGCTGGTTGAAAGAACGGTAAAGGGCTCGGTGTGCCATGGCGTTTCACTGTCGGCGTCTGTGACTCTATCCGTGGTTGTCAGAATCGCAGCGCTTGAGGCATCGTCAGCCATATCGAATCTCCGGAATATTCATATAAATATGCGCACAGTGGTACCAAGGCGGCTACAGCGTGGCAACCCGGGAATATCTATTTGTTAACTTTTGCCTTGATGTTTTATTGCGTGTTTCAGGGCGCTGCCGTCACCACTGCGGTACAAGGTCAGGCGGTTAAAACTTGCGGTGAAATGACAGAGTGTGCCGAAGACTCTGCCGACCTTGTTGCAGATTTGGCACGGGTTACTTCTTGTTCCTGCTCGCGGAATCTGGCAATGCACGCGGTTTCCTGATCTTTTTTGACGCTGGATAACAGGCCCCGAAGAAAAGGGGCAGGTGCCTTGAGAAGCAAAGCTGTATCGCCTGCCGTAATGCCGCAGGCGCGCAGTTCGAAGCTGCAGAAAACTTGCTCTGACTTCAAAAGCTCAGTTCCTTGTTCCAGTCGCAGCAAGGCGGCTGCAGTGGCCGGCATGCGCAAGCCCGAGTCCAGCTTGGCGTTGTAGGCGGCTAGCGCATCTTCCCGTGTGCGCTCATTCATAAGTTTGCCGCCTGATGGTACAAATGTCATGCCGCCGGCGCGCTTATCTTTTTTCGGCCTGCCGTTGAGAGCGGATTGAAATTGCAGATCCAGCGTGCCAGGCACGCATTCGCTGAAGGTAGCCGGCTTTCTTTGCTTGCCGGCATAGAACCGCGCTAATACAAGAGCGTTGTCTTCCGAGTGCCCTTGCGTCATCAGCAGCTTTACATGTTCCTGAACGGTGGGGTCTTCGTTCTGAACTTGCGAAGCTGCCGGTTTCGGTGTGGCTTGCGGCGCGGCCGATTTTTTTACCTTCAGGGGCTCTGGCGCCTTAGGCGCAGGCGGTGGTTTAGGTGCTGTCACTTTTTTAACAGCCGTATGTGCTGTTGCAGCCTTCTTTTTTACGGGTCTTGGTTTGCGGGCTTTTTTCTCCGCCGGTTTCTTCGGGGGTTTGGGGGTACGCGCCGGCTTCGGAGCAAGGAGTTCGGGGTTGATAAAGGGGGACTCTGTAGGAACCTTAAGGGGCTGCTTCTGCTCTGCAATGAGCTTCTGTGCCGCTTGTATCACTTCCATGGATTGTTCGGGTTGAACGACATAAGCGCCGGGCTGGTTGCGCAGACTGCCTAGGCTTTTTACCGAACTCATGCCGTTTCGCAGCAACGTTTTGGCGCGAACACCAATTTCATGCGTCCTGATATCCAGTTTTTCGGCGATGTCTTCCAGCATCATCGCCGGGTCTTCACACCATTCATTATACAGAACAATAAACGGAGCCAGCGTGGTGTAAAAACCATGGGTCGGCAGCTTGATGCGCGGCTTGCCGCGCACATACAGAATGTCGTCTTTCCAGTAAAAACTGACGGCAGCGCCAGCTGTGTTGGTTACGGTGTCGACCAGGCCCAGACGGTGGGCCTTTGCTGTGACGGACCTGTTGGTTGCACCTTCTATGCGTTCCGCAATCTGCACCGCCGAGAGCCCCTCGGCCCACAGTTTCTTCAAAAGCGCGGTGTTTTTGTCACTCCACTGCATCACTACTACACCTGCAACCTAATGGATAGCGAGCGCGTTCACGGCCGCGTCGGGTGACTTTGTGCCACATGGCGCCAGGGGGAAAGTTGCCCGCGCACTGGCAAGGATGCGTGAGGCCTTATGCTTACTGATGCCGCTTTCGATGGCGTCCACCAACTCAAAGTCGGCCAGTGCGGCGATCTGTGCGCCGGACGTAATCGGGTTTTTGGCGCGGTTGAGTGTTGAGCCCAGAACTTCCAGTAGTTGACCAACAGAAAGTGTTTCAGGTTGTCCACACCATGCGACTAAGTCATCTTCAACGCCGTATGCATGAAGCTCGGCCAGCTCAGTTTCGCGTTCAGAAACTGATTGCTGCTTCATTTGGGCGGCAAGGGCATCGGCCATGGCGCGCTTGGCCTGATTGCCATAAACGATCTCACCCGTAGCTGCCAGCTTGCCAAGACTCTTTACCGATTTAATGCCGTCACGGCGCATACGCTCCACGGCTTTCCTGACCTCGATAGCGGTTGCATCAATTTCAGCGCCGATGTCTTCGTAGATCATTGCCGGATTCAGGCACATTTGCGTATGAAGGGCGAACAATAGCGCAAGGCCACGATCAAACCCTTCCTGCGGCAATTTTTCGCGTTTCTTCTCGCGCACTGTCAAAATGCCGTTTGTGCGACTGTAGGTTACGGTTTTGCCACAAGTCGAAGGAACCTTGGTAGGGCCGCAATCCGGCAGAGTGACATCCGGGTCCATCAGCGCCCACTGGCGGCCATCCACGCCCATTGTTAGCGGGTCATCGACGATGACATATTTGGACTTCGGGTTGTGGGGCGCCGGATCGCGCTGGACATCAGGTTCTTTTGTAGCGGCCTCAGCTTGCTCTTCATCGGCTGGTTCGTCAGCCTCGGCGATGGTCGCCTCTATCTCTTCTGTGATGGCGTTCTTTGTTCGCGCGCTTTTGAAGAGTCCTATCTCAAAATGTCTGCGCTCGCTGGCGGCCATCATGTCAGGCGTGGCCTCGCCCAGACGGTGCCACTTCTCTTTAATCACACTTTTCTTTTGTTTTAAAAATTCGGCGATTGCTATCGCATCATCGGCCGAGTGGCCGCTGGCCTGCATGATAAGCTCTGCTGATGGACGTCTGGTTCTGGCGTAATCAGGCATCGTACTATTCCCACTACTACTATGGGCATGAGCCTGACAAAGAGGGGTGTGGGTATGCAAGAAAAAAGGCCCCGCAATTACTTGCAGGGCCCTTTTATTAGGTTTTTTTGGTTAACGGTTAGAAGCCGCCCATACCGCCCATACCGCCCATATCACCGGCGCCACCTGCTGGCGGGGCCTTCTGCGGCTTGTCGGCAATCATGGCTTCGGTGGTGATCAGCAGGCCTGCGACCGACGCGGCGGCTTGCAGGGCGCTGCGGACGACCTTGGCCGGGTCGATGATACCGGCAGCAACCATGTCGCCGTACTCTTCCTTCTGCGCGTCGAAGCCGTAGTTTGGCTTGTTCGCTTCCAGAACCTTGTCGACGACGACAGCACCATTAGTGCCGGCGTTTTCGCAGATCTGGCGGATCGGGGCTTCAAGCGCCTTGCGGACGATATCGATGCCGCGCTGGGCGTCTTCATTGCTGCCCTTGAGCGATTTGAGTGATGTTGCTGCCGTAAGCAGGGCCACGCCGCCACCGGCGACGATGCCTTCTTCAACAGCTGCACGGGTTGCGTGCATGGCGTCTTCAACACGATCCTTACGCTCTTTCACTTCGACTTCCGTCGCGCCGCCGACACGGATAACGGCAACGCCGCCCGACAGCTTGGCCAGGCGCTCTTGCAGTTTTTCGCGGTCGTACTCGCTGGTGGTTTCCTCGATCTGGCCGCGGATGACCTTGCAGCGGGTTTCGATCGTTTCCTTGGCGCCGGCGCCGTCGACGATGGTGGTGTTATCCTTGTCGATGCGAACCTTCTTGGCTTGGCCCAGCATGGTCAGCGTGACGTTTTCCAGCTTGATGCCGAGGTCTTCGCTGATGACTTCGCCAGCCGTCAGGATCGCCATGTCTTCCAGCATCGCTTTGCGACGATCACCGAAGCCCGGCGCCTTCACCGCAGCAACCTTCAGGCCGCCGCGCAGCTTGTTGACGACCAGGGTCGCCAACGCTTCGCCTTCAACTTCTTCAGCAATAATCAGCAGCGGGCGGCCCGTTTGCACAACGGCTTCCAGCACCGGCAGCATGGGTTGCAGGCTGCTGAGCTTCTTTTCGTGGATCAGGATGTAGGGATTGTCCAGCTCAACGATCATCTTCTCGGGGTTTGTCACGAAGTACGGCGACAGGTAACCGCGGTCGAACTGCATGCCTTCAACGATATCCAGTTCGGTTTCGAGGCTCTTAGCTTCTTCGATGGTGATGACGCCTTCGTTGCCGACCTTGGCCATAGCTTTCGCCAGCATGTCGCCGACTTCGGTATCGCCGTTGGCCGAGATGGTGCCGACCTTGGCGATCTCGTCATTGTTGCTGATTTTCTTGGCCTGCTTGGCAAGGTTCTCGACAACGGCTTCAACGGCCTTGTCGATACCGCGCTTCACATCCATGGGGTTAGCGCCCGACACAACAGCACGGTTGCCTTCGCGGATAATGGCCTGCGCCAGCACGGTGGCGGTGGTGGTGCCGTCGCCGGCCTTGTCGTTGGCCTTGCTGGCAACTTCGCGCACCATCTGGGCGCCCATGTTCTGGAGCTTGTCTTCAATTTCGTCTTCCTTGGCGACCGAGACGC
>JBFWRI010000022.1:0-28117 GCA_050248995.1 Bdellovibrionales bacterium | reverse complement strand
GGCAAAAATGGTTTTAGCAATAGTACGCATCTCTTCCAACGGATGCGAATATAGGTGGCGCAAGTGATCGCGCAGCTGACGCAGGTTGGTGTGCCAGCTTAGCAACGTGGTAGTACCTACTGGCAATAGGCAACGCAGCGTATCAAAAGCGCGGGCGGCGATCGCCTTCTCCCATGTGGTCTCTTTTTTGTAATCGTTCGGATTAAAAGGATAACGGCGCTTCAGCGCTTCCACCATGATAGGCATATAGCGGTTATACAGGTCCATCCAGCGATCCAGAATCGCGCGGCTGGCAGGATTATTATACGGGTCGATAATCGGTTGCTGCGAGAAATCCAGATAGCGCGTACTGGCTTCCTGCCCGCTATACATCGGCGTATCCTGGATGGCCTTGGCCACCAGCATCGAGACGTTTTCAATAAAAATAGTGGTACTGCCGCAATCGCCGATACTGGCGTGGCCATAGCCGACGTAATAGCTGGACATGAACTTGCCGCTGCCGCTGGCCTTCACCTTCTCGACATGTTTCACAACCGATTCCGGCGAACGGCTGTACAGGGCCTGCAGCATGGCGTTGTCTTCGGGGTGAAGGTCGTCATAAACAAAAATGCTGGTTGGCTTGTCGGCTGCGTTCATATGAAAATCCTTCCTTCGGCCCCGTAATACGCTGAATATAAGGCCAGATTCGAGGGGGGATAGGCATGAAATTTTTATACATTTTTCAGGCGTTTTATGGCATATTAGTGGGGCCAGCTTGCTGGCTATGGTGATAAACGCTTATCGGAATAAGCGCAGCGGACCCGGGGGCAGTACCCGGCGCCTCCACCAGAAGCCAGACGACAGGGATCAGATGTTGCAGCCTGGCGGTTTTTCATGATTCCTGTGGTCTGTCTTCTGGCTCCAAGTTCGGGGGCGAAATAGCTTCGACGCGCGTGGTAAAGGATAAGTTTTTGCCCGGCATGGTACCGCCGTTATCGGGCTACTTTACAAATGCAAACGATAACTTTGCATCTGAACAAGCTATCGCTGCCTAATCCCCTGATCCGGGAACGGTAGTTTAGCTTAATCGCGGTTTCGGGGTGTGCACCGGGCAACAGAAGCACGCCCCACCTTATTTCTGAAAGTATTAATGGCTGTTTTTTGCTGGCAGACAGCTCTCGCGCTTCTTATATTCCCCCGATGAATACCGAATTTGATATTAAAGACGCAATTGCTGGCCGCACGACTGTTGCATCTCTTAGATCACGCCTGAAAATGGTTGATGCCGTACCAGCCATCTGGTTCCGGTTCGATGCTGCACATGCTGGTGTCAGCCATACGTTTGATACGAAAGAGCGTTTTATCGAAATCAAACTGCTGGATGATAACAACTACACCCTGACGCCATTTGACGATGATACAGTTTCTGTGACTTTCCTTGGCGCAGATTGGCTGTCTACCGGCGAAACGGCTGATATCCCCTATGCTGCCATCGATTGTTATGTCGAGATGTTGAACGGCAAGCCGAAGTATATTTACCGCAACGAAGCCAGCAAGAAGCGTGCAACCGGCGCGGTTTTCCAGCCGCCGATCATCATAGCGAATGATGAACCCGAAGCGCCGGACCGCGACGTTGTTGTGCAACTTCCAAAAGCCGCGGCGCGCCAGGCCAGAAACCCCCGTTAGGTGATGCGATGATCGACTTTGACAAAGCACAACGGGCCGGGAAATACGCCACGATACGCCATCTTATCCAACAGATTGCCGATGCCGCACGCACCGATCCCGTCTTTACTGATAAATGCTCGGCTTATGTGTCGTTCCTGACGCCCGTAGCAGCCGCCGCGTTGCCCGAACACATTGTTAAGCGTTTTCCGGAAACCGTGACAATTGCCCTGCAACACCGGTTTGAAGGATTGAAAGCCCACGAAGACAGGTTTGAAGTCACGGTTGCATTCGATGGCAAGCCATGCCGTCTTGTCGTCCCCTACGGAGCTGTCACAACGGTCGGCGAACAGGTTCAGAAATGGCATCACACCTTTGATACAGATGAAGATGAAGGTTACACTGACAGCCCTGCGCCAGCACCACAGCCACCCACTGCACCGCCGCCACAAAGCGGCGCGGGCAACACCGTTGTCAGCCTCGACGCCTTCCGCAAGAAGTAAGCCGCCGTTTCTGCTTGCCTAAACGCGCCCGGGCCTCTATTCCTTCCCGCATACTCTTGAGAAGGATTTCCGATGCCCGCACCCACCACGGCCGCCCCTGCCGTGCGCACCAATGATCCCCGCCAACGTATCGATATGGACCGCGTGCGCGCGCAGCCCGATGTTACCAGTGCGTTCCGCGACTGGATAAAACAGGCCGGTAACAAGCATATGCTGGATGCGCGCGGTTTTGCGGCCAATCATGAAATCTACATCATGTTTAACCCGCAGGCCGAAGGCGTTGTCCTGTCAAAATCAAAAACCGACGCTGATGCCATGCTGGCAAAGTATCCGCTAAATATGACTATCGTGTTGCAGATGCAGGTGGGCAACCTGCGCGCCGATCCGGCCGCTTTCAGGGTCCAGCTTAAATTCGGCGGACGCCCGCACGATATGGTTATCCCGTACGATGCGATTTCCTGCATCTATGACGCCAAAACCAGGGACGAGATTAAGTTTTATATCCTGTCGGATGAAGAATTTGCCGAAGAACAAACGGCACTGAAAGCCAAGCCGGCGCCACAGCAGCAGCCTGCAGCGCAAAAAGCCCGCCCGCGCCGTTCGTAATGCAGCAAAAGCGGGGGTTTTCTGGGCTTGCCGCACTTATGCAAAGCCTGCTACCTCTAGGATATGTCTGAAATTCGTTATGATTTGCTGGTTGAAAAGGCCCTGCGCGGCGTTATCCGCAGCGCCCTGCAACAGGTTGCGCTAAACGGCCTGCAGGGCGATCACCACTTTTATATCACTTTCGATACCCATCACGAAGGTGTTGAAATCCCGACTTACCTGCGTGCGCAGTACAAGGATGAAATGACCATCGTCCTGCAGCACCAGTATTACGGGCTTGAGGTTGACGATGATAAATTCGCGGTCACCCTCAGCTTCAATTCAAAGCATGAACGCCTTGTCGTTCCCTTTGCGTCTATCAACACCTTTGCCGATCCGGCCGTAAACTTTGCCCTACAGCTGCAGACCATCGCCATGGACGGCGACGACCCTGACGGCGGCGAGGAAGCCAGCGGTGAAGACGGTGAAAAGAAGGATGAAGAAGAACGCGGTCAGGTCATTAGCCTGGATAGCTTTAGAAAGAAGCCCTGATAAATAATCACTATATAAATTTAAGGAGACTGATATGAGCGCTGCCGTTATTGCCGAAAACACATTTATCGCAAAACAACTGGAGCTCGCACGCTTCGGCCAACCACGCGAAGCTTATTACAAAATCAAGGATACACAGCGCGATTTGACACTGGCCGACTACGAAAACCTGCAGGAACTGTGGAACATTGAAGTTGCGGTAAATACCCCGGCCAAGGAACTCGCCCACCTGCTTGCACCCATGATTGCTGCCGCGTACGCCCACGAGCCCAACGTTCGGGAAAAAACTCTGGGCTGGCTGAAGACTTTCGCCGTCATTACAAAAGAACAGACGACATGGGAAGCAGGCCGCGACTCGTGGCTGAAAAGCGCTTATGCTGTGGGCGAGATGTTCGAGCAAATTGGATACTTCGGCACCGGGATCACCGCCAAAGCTCGCGAACATATTCCCCAGTACGAACGGGTGCTGGCCACATTACTGATTGACCTCGCCAAGGATGCCATGAAAAACGGCAGAACCGACTGGCATGATGCCTTGATTTACCACGCCCGCTTCAAGGGCCAACGCTCAGTGCTGTTCGCAAATACGATGCTGGATTTTGTTGAAGAAAGCCTCGAAAAAATCCCGACATCAAAGATGCTTAAAGATGTTCTGCATAACGCCGTACCCACTGGCTCAGCAATAAATGCTGAAGGCGAAGATCGGGGCGCCATTCTTACCCGCATGATGACCCTGCGTCACAAAAAAGCTGCCGAACTTACCGGTAATAACGCGCCTGTATCGCCTGAAGACTTCGAGGCCGTTCATGCGTATCTGAAGATAGCCAAAAAACCTTCGGCAGATGCCCTGGATACCTTCAAACGCGGCTTTGATAGCAAGTCACTGGTTGAGCAGTATGATTTTGTCTCATATACAGAAGCCCAAAGCCAGGAGCCTACACGCAAACCATTCGAGCAATATGCGTTCGAAACGCTGACCAAGAACACGCTGACCGCCGTAGAAAGCCACCTGCCAAACGAAAGTAACGATGAAAACGTTCTTACCCGCGCCAAGGTTGTTGGTTACCTGCACTGGCTGCTGGGAGCCACCGTTCAAAACAGCCCACAATTCCCAAAACTGATGGCTGCATACAGCAACATGCATGGCTATGACGTTACGCCGCGCGCCGCGCCGCAGCCACGCCGGGACCGCACAGACAGGCCCGGAATCTAGGAGCGCACCATGGGACAAAGAAAAGAAAGAATGGAAAAGTTGCTAGAGCTCGATCGGCAGCTTCATGGTGATGTGCCTAACCCCAATGAACTCGATATGAAGTTCAGGCTGCTTTACAACGAAGAAGATCTGGATGGCCAGTACCTTTTTCTGACACGAGCCTATTCGGACACCCTTTCAACCGGCAGCCACCCCGAACCAGCACACAAGCAATGGGCATACGATACGTACCGTAACAATGTGATTGCCGCCATTAAGGAAGCGCCGACCCCGGAATTTGCCAATCGTGTCTGCTATGATGACCTGAACGGCCATATCGCATGGTTGCTGCAATCAACCCTGATGATCCCGGGTGATGACAACTATACAACCTGTATCCAGTACCTCGCTGCGCGTGGTGGCCTTGTTATCGGCGATAACCGCAAATTCCACCTTATCGCCGAAAGCCCTATGAACAAGCTGGTCTTTCAAGCGTTTGAAAACGGCGAAGCAGGCAACCGCAACGTTAAAGATGCGCCTTACATCGAGCTGCAACTCGAGCAAAGACTTTTGGGTGGCAGCGGACGCAATCTCGATGACTTAAAACTTGATATGTTCCAGTATTTCGGCTTACCGCTGGTTCCCGTGTACCTGAACGGCAATCATGCCTCGGCTAGCGGCAAACCCCTCACAACAATCGGTTTTGAAGTGTCGACTAACGATGTCACCCGGTACGCCGATGAAGCGATGGCTGTATTCAACGGCCTGCAAGAGAAGGCATGGCTTGTGAACAAGCACTGCATCCGTCGCGCCGATTTCAGCAAAGCCTTGACTGGCGTTGCTGATGCCATTCTGGACTTCGAATAAAGCATGAGCAGTGCAGGCGCCAAACAGCAACTTTCGCAGCGCCATCTGGCGCAGAACCCCGATGTGATTGCCGACTGCGTGAAGATCGATCTTGCCTATGGTCACGGCCCCAGTGCGCACAGCCTGAACCTGTTTTATAAACTGGTGCCCGAGGAAATGGCCGAACTGGCCGAGGCGATGGAAGAATTCCGTGTCACCTGCGCCAACGGCACACCAGACAAGGAAAAGCTGGCGAATCTGGTCAAGGAATCGTACGACGTCGCCGCGCTGGGTATCTCGCTGATGCATATGCTGGGCGTCGATATTACGGCGGCGTGGAACGCCATCACCCAGAACAACTTCGACAAACTGGACCCTGTGACCGGGCAGCCCCTGCGGAACGAATTCGGCAAGGTTCAAAAACCCGCCCATTGGCGCAAAGTCGACCTTGCGCCGGTTGTCGAAAAGGATTTTGATGGCATGCTTGAAACTTACAAGGAATTCGGGAAAACAGCGTCATGAAATACACACTCACACCCTTCCCCGGCACTTCGTGCGCAGCGGTTAAAAGCCTGCAGGTGAATGCCGAACGCCCCGAGCCACGCTTGCTGCGCCTGACATATACGCTCAATGCCGACATGGCCGGTCTGCGCATTCCGGCGCCGGCACCGGGCGTGCCGACGCTGGACCTGTGGAAGCATACCTGCTTCGAGATGTTCTATTGCCTGCTGGGCGAAGACGAATACCACGAATTCAACTTCGCGCCATCGGGCGCATGGGATCATTACCAGTTCGGCGATTACCGCATGCGCCTGCCGAACGCACCAAAAACCAAGCCTGTGATGCGCATCGCAAAGCAGACAGCCGACACACTGGAAATGGTTGTTGATGTACCGCTTGAAACACGCGAACCGGTTGATGCGAATCTTGCTGCGGTTATTGAATCAACCGACGGCACGCTGACATACTGGGCGCTTGACCATCAAGATGACGAGCCCAATTTCCACAATCAGGCCTGCTTCAAAGCCGAGCTTTAAAAGTCAACGCCGCTGCTAGGCCTTCCTGTTCAGCTTGCTGTGGCGCGCGCTATAGGCGAAATACACCACCAGACCGATACCGCTCCAAATCAGGAAGTACGTCCACGTGATGAACGGCAGACCGATCATCAGGTAGATGTTCACCAGCACGCCGGCAATCGGCAGGTACGGGAAGAACGGCGCCTTAAAGCCGCGCGCCTGATTTGGCTGTTTATAGCGCAGCCAGAACACGCCGCCGCACACGATGGTGAAAGCGAACAGCGTGCCGATGCTGACCAGCTCGGCCAGTGCATGGATCGGCAGCAGCCCGCTCATTAACGCCACCAGCACAGCCACCGCCGCCGTTGTCTTGTGCGGCGAATGGAAACGCTTGTGCACACTGGCCGTCCACTTTGGCAGCAGCCCATCGCGACCCATGGCATAGAAGATGCGGTTCTGGCCGATCAGCAAGCCCATGATGGCCGTTGTCAGGCCGGCGATGGCACCGATCTTGATATAGGGCGACAGTTGCGACAGGTTCAGGTGATCCAGAGCCTTGGCGATAGGCGCAGCCACGTTCAGCTCGGCATAGGGGATAACGCCCACCAGCACAGCGGCAACGGCCAGATACAGCACCGTACAAATGGCCAGCGACCCAAGGATGCCCTTGGCCATATCGCGCTGTGGATTCTTGGCTTCCTGCGCTGTCGTGGCGACGATATCAAAGCCAAGATAGGCAAAGAACACAACGGCGGCGCCTGTTACCGCACCGCTGAAGCCGAACGGCATGAAAGGCTCGTAATGAGCAGGGTCTACATAGGCCCCCGCCGCGAAGACAAACATCAGGATAACAGCGACTTTCACTACCACGATGATGCTATTAACGACCGAAGAAACCTTCATGCCACGGTACAGAATGGCGCTGACGGCAAGGATATTCAGCGCCGCCAGTATGTTGAAACCGCCGCCTTCATCAACAAACATCGACGATGCCCACATCGCAGGCATCTCGAATCCGAACCCGGCAAGGAAGCTTTTAACATACCCCGACCAGCCGATGGCCACCGCCGCCGCGCCGAACGATAGTTCAAGAATCAGCAGCCAGCCGATCATCCACGCCACCAGCTCGCCGAACGATACATAGGCATAAGTATAGGCGCTGCCCGCCGCCGGTATCATCGATGCCAGCTCGGCATAGCAATACGCAGCAAGACCGGCGGCAATACCCGCCAACACGAACGAAAGGATAATGGCCGGGCCCGCATGGTTGGCGGCCGCCTGCCCCGTCAGCACGAAAATACCGGCGCCAATGGTACCGCCGACACCCAGCATGATCAGGTCGGTCGCACTCAGCGAACGCTTCAGTCCCTCGTCTTCAGTTGCCGATTCAGTGATATCGCTGATTGATTTCTTGCGGAAAAAGGTAATGGCCATGTGGAAACCTCGTTGTTTCCACGCAGGGTACGCCGGGTTTGCCAATCTGTCAGCCCGGGGAAATCGCCTTCAAACATGGAAAATCAGTATTTCGCGACCTGCGTGCACAGCGGCTCGGTAGCAGATGATGATGCAGCGGCACGCAGGATTGCCTGCTCGAACTGGGCGGGTGTCCACTGGCCCGCGGCCACAACACTGTCAGCCGCCATTTTACAATAGGATAACGGATCCTTGGCCGCGATGCGCTCGGCATATTCGTTGCCCAGAATGGTCCGCAAACGGTCCAGCTCGGCCACACCGCGGCCCTGTTTCTTCTGGTAATAACCGATAATCGATTGCTCGGCCCGGCGCAGGCGCTCGTTATGCTTCTGGCCGAATGCAACATACACGTTGCGCAGGTCATCACCGGTGGTTTGCGAATACTGGCAGGTCAGCGCCGTCACCATGATTTCCGAATGGATGCGGATGGCCGCTTCGGCCGCCGCCTGTTCGCTGTCATAACACGCGGATGCCGCTGCCGGCAGCGGCAGGATGACAGCCAAAAGAAAAACCAGATAACGCATAACCATCATTCTAATCCTGCTTTCGCATCAGTACAGCGGCAAAAAAACCGTCGGTACCGTGCTGTGCCGGGTCCAGCCGCAGGTAAGATCCGCTGACCGGACAGGCTTTACCCGGAACGACGTCTGCCCATATATCAGCCACCGGCACAACCGAGAATACATCGTTCCCGGCTAAGAAATCCTCAACCTGCCGCTCGTTTTCAGCGGGCAGCAGGCTGCAGGTGGCATAAATAAGGCGCCCGCCCGGCTTTACCAGCCGCGCTGCCGCGGCCAGGATCGATTTCTGCAACGGCAATAATTCATCAAGACCAATGCCGCCGCTGCGCCAGCGCGTTTCGGGGTTGCGGCGCCACGTGCCGGTGCCCGTGCAAGGTGCATCCACCAGCACGCGGTCGAACCCGTCTTTATGGCGCTTCAGCCACGGGTCGTTCTCGTTTTCCAGCGTATGCAGCTCAACGGTTTGCACATCGGCGCGGCGCAGGCGCAGCTTAGCGCGCTGCAAGCGCCTGTCTGAAACATCAGTCGCCACAATGCGGCCCTTGCCTTGCATCGTGGCAGCCAGTGCCAATGTTTTACCACCGGCGCCCGCGCAAAAATCAAACACACGCATACCCGGCTGCGCATCAACCAGCGCCGCAAGCAGCTGCGACCCTTCGTCCTGCACTTCCACAAGGCCGGTGCTGAAAGCCGGATGCGCGTTCAGGTTCGGACGGCCATGAATACGCAACGTGTATGGTAGGTAAATGCCCGGCGCGGCTTCCATCCCAGCCGCTTTCAGCTCTGGCAGCAGTTTCGCCGCATCGGCCCGCAGCGTATTTACCCGTACATCCATCGGCGCCGGTTGTTGTAGCGCGCGCAATACCTCGGCAAACCGTTCGCCGTATATGTCGCGTAATACAGGGGCCACATCTTCCGGGCACTCTAGCGCCACCAGTTCCGGCATCTCGGCAGGCTCCAGCGGCTGTTCGTTCATCTGCTTCAGCGCCGCATGTTCTTCGGCCGAAATCTCGGCAGGCGCATACTGGCTGCCGTCACACAGGTTATGCAGCTGCGCCAGCGGCAGGCGCTCGTTCAGCAATTGATCGGCCAGCGCCAGTGCGCGGGCATCATTCTCCAGCCCGGTGTTTTCCAGCCACCATGTCAGCCGCGCTTCGCTGCGTAAAATGCGGTACACATTCCCGGCGATGGCAGCGCGGTCTTTGCTGCCTACATACCGCCGCGCCCGAAAGAAGGCGCTTAGCACCGAATCCGCAGGGGCGCTTTTGGCGTCAATCTCGGCCAGCGCAGCAATAGTCGTTTCTAAACGGGCACTTGGCGTCATGGGCCTGAAAGTATATATATTGCTTGAGAATAGCCACTGTAATTGCTACCTAAGCGCATAGATTCAAAAAGATATAAAGGTCTTATAATGAACGCTCCCGATTATATTTATGTAAAGGCCGTCAGCCTGCTTGGCGCTTCCGATGACCATTTTATCCCGGTCAGCGAAATGCTGACCACGTCGGATAACGTTTTGCTTGGCCCGTGGAATACCCATGATAACGCTAAACTTGTGGCAGCCGTATGGGCTGCGGAACAGTCAAAGGCGCTGGGCATGGCGATCAAACTGAATAACGTTGCTAATGAGAAGCTTAGCGAGACATGCCTTAAAAAACTGCACGACTATTTTACAACTGCGATTACAGCCCTTGAAGGCGACAAAGGGGTTAGTGCCAAAGACCTGATGGCCGCTCGCTTTGAAGCAGCAATGGAAACAGCCAAATGCTGTGGACCAAACAATACCGACAATGATGCCGCTTGCGCGCCTTTCAGCATCGTCGATAACTTTGTCGTCGGGCTTATCAGAACCAAGACCATTTCCTGTGTGAATGGCTAACTTATGAAGAAGGAATAAGACGATGGCCGCCGACATGAACGCTGAAATCAGGCTCACGACAGCTGTATTGATGCAGCATAACATGCATGATTTTCGCAGGCTTGAGAACGATCGCACTGCTTACTCATCGGAAGGCGCCGATCCGGCAGCTTTGGGCGTCGCGCAGCTCTGGATTGAAACGACCCAGCGTTTTCTGGACGCGCAGTCACGTTCAGTTACTGTGCCGGATGCTTGCAGCGCAGCGGCCAGTGCTTTTCGCACGAAAGTAGCAGAGTACTTTCGAAAAGCGGTTCTGACGATCAATGGCGCTGTACCAACAGGGGCTGAACTGTCGCAAATACGCGAAGATGCAGCCACCGCGACGGCCCGGCTTGTTGTTGAGGCCGGCTATGCGGGCCAGCGTTCGGATGATGCGCGCGAGGTGTTCATTATCGCAGACACATTTCTTGCCAACGCAATGCGTAAAGGCCTGATCCGCCGTCAGGAACCCAGATAACCGCCCGATAACCACCGCTTGCCGCCGCATCCGCCAGCCGTTATAGTAAGCCTAACTTCGTACTGAATTAGGTCTGGTTACTATGTTTACGTCACCCCCTTCCCGAGGCGACGTGCTGGCGGCGCTGGATATCGGCACCAACAACTGCCGCCTGCTGATCGCCCGCTGTGTTGAGGATACGCCCGGCAGCGGCGTTTTGCGCGCCGAGATCATTGATGCCTTTTCGCGCCTTGTCCGCCTTGGCGAGGGCTTGTCGCAAACCCCCAAACTTTCCGAAGACGCGATGGCCCGCACGCTCGAAGCGCTCTCCATCTGTTACGCCAAAATGCTGCGGCGTGGCGTCACCCGTTACCGCCTTGTCGCTACCGAATCATGCCGGCAGGCCACCAATGCACCGATCTTCGTTGAACGTGTGCGCAAGGCCACCGGCCTGCAGGTTGAAATCATCAGCGCCGCCGAAGAGGCGCGCCTGGCGCTGCAGGGCTGCCTGCCGCTGTTCGAACCGCAATACGATTATGCCATCCACTTCGATATCGGCGGCGGCAGCGCCGAGCTGGCGTGGGCCAGAACCGGCGGCGGCCCTGTCACCATCGAAGCGCAGACATCCCTGCCCTTCGGCGTCAGCGCAATGACGGAAATCCACGGCGGCGACCGCGTATCCGAAGAAACCTATCAGACCATGGTCAACGATATTAAAAAAGCCATGCAGCCGTTCGCCAATGCCATCGCGCCCGACGTTGCCGCCAACAAGGACAAGATTCAGTACGTCGGCTGCCCCGGCACGGTCAGCACCATTGCCGCATTGGTGCAGGATCTACAGGTTTACAAGCGCGAACTGGTTGACGGCTATCACCTGAAAGTGGATGAAGCGCTGGATATATTCCGCAAGCTGCGGGCGCTCGATTACAAAGAGCGCGCCGCCATTCCCACCCTTGGCCACGACCGCGCGGACCTGATTATCGCCGGCTGTGCCATTGTCGAAGCCATCGCCACCACATGGGGTGCCGAAGTCATCCGCGTGGCTGATCGCGGCGTGCGCGAAGGCATTTTATATGACCTGATGGGTAAAAAGCAGTCATGACAGACTTCAAGAACACATCCGGCCGCGGCCAGAAGGAAAAGCTGAAGAAGACGAAGAAATTCTCGCCCTCATCACAGCGCTGGCTACAACGCCAGCTGAACGACCCGTATGTGGCCGAGGCGCAGGCCGCCGGTTTCCGCAGCCGCGCCGCGTTCAAGCTGCAGCAGCTGGATGAGAAGTTCCACCTGCTAAAAGCCGGCCAGCGTGTTGTCGATCTGGGCGCCGCGCCCGGCGGCTGGGTGCAGGTCGCACTGAAGAAGGTTGGCCCCAAGGGCCATGTTGTCGGTATCGATATCCTGCCGATGGATCCCATCAAGGGCGCGATTTTAATTGAATCCGATTTCACCGAAGACAAGGCGCTGGAACTGCTGGCCGAAGCCTGCGGGCCCGGCAAGCTGGATGTCGTACTGTCGGATATCGCCGCCGGCACCACAGGCCACGCGCGCACCGATCACATCCGCATCATGATGTTGGCCGAACTGGCGCTGGATTTCGCCATCAATAACCTGAAGCCCGGCGGCAGCTTTGTCTGCAAGCTGTTCCAAGGCGGTGCCGAAAAGGAATACAACGAACTGCTGAAAAAGAACTTCAAGACCGTAAAGAACGCCAAGCCCGCCGCCTCACGCGCCGATAGCCGCGAAAGCTATATCGTCGCGACTGGATTTAAGGGTTAGCCCGTGGGATACTTTTCCGTACAGAGCGGGCGCTACGCCGCCTGCGTAGTGCTTTCTTCACCAGAATTTTGCTGATGCGTGCGCGGCGCTTTGCGTAACGGCCGGGTGGTGTCTTCGCAATCCACCGGCCCAGCTTGTCGCCCTTGTCATCAACCCACGGATGCAGAAACGGCACCTGCACGGCGGCGGCAACAAAAGTATAACCGGCATAAACGAACGCCGCCTTGGCGATCAGCGGCGTACCCGCAGCAAGGGCGATAAAACCAGCCACGACTTTTGATGATCCCCACACGGTGCCCCATGTCAGGCTGATGCAAAGCGCTTTCTGACGGATTGATAATTTGTCAAAAGCACGGCCGGGCGGAGACTGTGTAATTTTCTCCATCACCCCTGCAAGGACAACCCTGCTGATACGAAAAGCGCTTTTAACCATAATTTCAGCCGTTATGGCCTCCAGTATGGACATCCCCTGCGTGAAAGCAAATAAAAAGCCCCGCAAGTAATTGCGGGGCTTTTTATTTGCCTGATTCCAGCCCTGTTACTTCCTTGCCGGGCCGCCTGACGGCTGCGAACGCAGGCCTTTCTTCAGCGTGCTGCGCAGCAAGTCACGGCATTTAAATTTGTCGGTTTCTGAAAGTTCAAGGCGGGCAATCCCTTTCCCGCCAGCTTCATTATCAAGGACAAGGCCATTATGTAGTTCGAAAATGGTAACCCAGTTGCCTTTTTCAGATTCACCGGTTTCCGTGAAGCTGAACAAAGCTTCTTTCTTATCTTTGCTGATGGTGATCAGGTTGGCGCGATCAAAAATGTGTACCTGAACGCCGTAACCTTCACCGCGCAGTCCGGCCACAACTGCCTGCAGGCCAGCGATCTGCCCTTTCGCCTGCTTGTTCAGTCTGTTTGTCAGACCCAGCGATCTCGGCTCAGATGGGCGCAGCGGACCCATATCTTTTATGACCTGGGCGCGATCTGCCGCGCGATGGGCCAGCATCTTTTTAGCCAAGGCGTCCATCCATACAGCGTCCTTAGCGCAGATTTTTGCAATACGCTGTGGCTTGGCACGATCGCGGAAAGAAACCGAAGTTTTCATAGGTGCTTTTTTCTTAGCAACAGCCATGGCTTTTCTCCCTTTGTGTGAATATTACAGAAATAAAAAAGGGCGGCCCGAAGGCCGCCCCTTGAACTTAACGTGAATAGAATTCGATAACCAGGTTCGGTTCCATCTGCACCGGATACGGCACATCGGCAAGGTTCGGGGCGCGCACGAACGTGCCCTTCAGCTTGTCGCTGTCCACCGTCAGGTAATCAGGAACTTCGCGCAGCTGGTCTTGCTGAGCACCAAGAATAACAGCGTTCTGCTTGGCCTTGCCGCGCACTTCAATGGTGTCGTTGTCCTTCACCTGATAGCTGGCGATGTTCAGGCGCTTGCCGTTCACCAGGATGTGGCCATGGTTGACGATTTGGCGCGCAGCGAACACGGTCGGCGCGAACTTCATGCGATAGATAACGGCATCCAGGCGGCGCTCCAGCAGCTGGATAAGGTTTTCGGCACTGTCGCCCTTGCGGCGCTGAGCTTCTTCATAAACCTTGCGGAACTGGCGTTCGCCAATGTTGCCGTAATAACCCTTCAGCTTTTGCTTGGCGCGCAGCTGCAGGCCGAAGTCCGAGAACTTCTTGTTGGCCTGGCCGTGTTGGCCGGGGCGATAGTTACGGGCATTCAGGGGGCTTTTCGGGGCGCCCCACAGGTTGACGCCTAAACGGCGGTCGATTTTGTGCTTTGCGGCAATACGCTTACTCATGGTCTTCTCCTATGTTTCTACGGGATTTCTGGCCCTAGTCTGGCCAGACAGTCGTCCGCTTCACCATGTTGCGGTTGACATATGCCCGGTAAGGCGCTGTTCTAAGGAGCCTGACAGTCAAAGTCAAATACTTTCAGGATTTTAGGGTAAGGTAATTTTATTACAGGATTCGGGGGTTTCGTGGAACTTTCTGAAAATAAATGTTTTACGACAGGCACCCGATGACAATGACATCGGGCGTAGGTGGCCAAGGCCCCACCACCGCGTCACCTTCTGCCGACAAGGTGGCCGAGCAGATTGCCAAGAACCCGTTCACCCTGCCCGAAGGTACATTCAGCCCAAACGCTGAATTCAGCTTCAACGCCTCTGGCCTGAACCTGTCATGGAAAGATTTCTTCGGCTGGATGGTCCCTGACTTTAGAATCACTTTGAGCGCCGGCGCCACCGCGCAGCCACCCGTTGTCCTAACGGCATCAGCCATGCTGATCAGCGAAGAAACTGTTCGGCATTGGCGCGAAGAACGCCGGGTCGAAGCTGGCGTTGCACAGCGTGCGGCTGAACGTGCAGCCGCCGAAAAAGCGGCCGCTCCCGCAAAGCCAAGCGACCCAGCAGCCAAGCAGCCTTATGAAGTATCGCTGTTCCCCTTCTTCCGCGACAGCATCCGCGAACTGTTTGCTGACAGTATCGGCAAAAACCGCCTTGGTGCGCATATCAGCAAGGCCAGCGATTCCCTAATGAAATTCGGCATTCGGGGTGTGGCCGATGCCGAAATGCTTATTTATCCCGACGGGGCTAGCCACTATTGCCGCCTGACGCTGAACCCCGGCACCTATGACCAACAGCTGATCCGTTATCGCATCAACAGAACGAACGATGCGAAGGATTATACAGCGTGGGTTGAAGATACCGACGACGGCTCACCCGGTCGCCCCATTCTTTCTGTGCTGCGTGACTACTTCGATTACGATCTTGCGCGCGCTAGCGCTGAAGCCGAGAAGGTCACGCCCGATCCCGCCACCGCCGGCAAGCCGCGTCTTGTTAGCGCTTCTGGGGAAACTGTAGCGCCTTTATAACGCCGTGCAGCGTGCGGATTTCCTGTTCCGTCAGTTCCATCTTCGTGAATGTGTTGCGCAGGTTGTGCTGCATCCCCGGCTTCTTTTCCGGGCTGGTGAAAAAGCCGCTCTCATCCAGCGCCATTTCCAGCCGGTCCATGAAGTTGTTCAGTTCGTCCTTGTTCGCCGGGCGTGATTTGCCCATATGTTGCACGGCCGGCGGCGTATTATCGGCGGTCATGAACCACGCATACGCCCACACAATCACGGCCTGTGCCAAATTCAGCGAATCAAAGTCAGGGTTGGTCGGTATCACCACCAACGCATCGGCACGGCTTAAATGCTCATTGGTCAGGCCGGTGCGCTCGCAGCCGAACAACACGCCGACACGCATGCCCTCACCGCCTTCCTGCCGCACGCGATCGGCGGCAGCGGCGCAGGTATAGGTGGTTTTGATCATGTCGTGGTGCCGCGGCGTGGTGGCGTAAACCACCTGCAGGTCGGCCGTCGCTTCTTCCACCGTCTTGAATACTTTGGCGCTGTTCACAACATCGTCGGCACCGCTGCTGGCCGCTACAGCACGGCCATTGGGCCAGCCATCGCGCGGGTTAACGATTCGCAGCTCGGTCAGGCCGAAATTCAACATGGCGCGGGCGCACATGCCGATGTTTTCGCCCATCTGCGGCTCGACAAGGATAATAACGTGCTGGTTTCGTGCCATTTTTACTGTCATTAGTTTCGTGCCATTGAATTAGCATGACCTGTATGCCAATACCACCAAAACAAACCCTGGAACTTTATTTTTAAATTATGCAACAAGCCGCCTCACTCGACCCCAACTACCATCACTTCGAACGGTCGTTCGATATCCTGATGGAGATATCGCTTGCCGCCATCGAAGAAGAGAGGCTGCCGTTCATGGCCCGCCTTCTGGGCTATGCATGCATTGACCCGGTTGAAGGCGGCGAAGAAGTTCGCCACCACACGCTGTCGATGCCCGCCCGTAATCTGCGCGTGAAAGAAGGCGACCCCGTTGATTCGTTCCACTTCGCCATGGTTCCCGGCGACGAAGAAGGCCAGGCCGAATTCTCGTGCATGTTCGCGCAGGCCGATGACGTTACCGCCACCACCGATGAGCCAACATCACGCTTTGAAGCCACATTCGATATCGGGCAAATAGCCATGGCCCCCGACGGCAAGCTGCTTCTCTATCCGCAGGATATCATCGGCACCACCACCCTGCCCGACGGCACGGAAATCGAAATCTCTTTCATGGAATGGTTTAATGCCTGCCTGTATATCGCTGCGGCCAAACCCGTCAGGCTGAAACCCAACATGCTGGCGCGGCAGGTGCAAGACCAACAGCGCCAGCTGGCTACCGCGATATTATAAATTTTTCAAAAGCTCTTATTTCATATGGCATTAAGCGCGGCGCCATGTGGTGCCGCTGGCACTATCTTCCAGCACAATACCCTGTGCCAGCAGGTCCGCACGGATTTTATCGGCTTCCGCAAACTGCTTGGCCGCCTTGGCCGCTGCACGGGCCGCAATCTGCGCATTGATCGCGCTTTCATCCACGCCTGCGCCGCCTTTGAACCATGCTTCAGCATCCTGTTGCAAAATACCCAGCAGCGCGGCTGTGGCGCGCAGGTCTTCGTCAGCGGTCTGGTGCAGTTCGGCAATGGCTTTAGGCGTGTTCAGGTCGTCACACAGTGCTTCCAGCACCTTAGGATTGATTTTGCCCACGCCCGACTTCATCCGGCGGTACAAACCGTCCAGCTCGTTCTTGGCCGAATGCAGCCCGTCAATTGTGAAGTCAATCGGGCTGCGGTAATGCGATTTCATCAGCGCGAAGCGTATCGCCTCACCCGGCGCTTTGGCCAGCAGGTCACGCACGGTATAGAAATTGCCCAGCGACTTGCTCATCTTCTTGCCGTCTACCTGCAGCATGCCGTTGTGCAGCCAGTAATTGGCCATCACCTTGCCGTGTGCGCATTCGCTTTGTGCGATTTCGTTTTCGTGGTGAGGGAAAATCAGGTCGTTGCCGCCGGCATGAATGTCAAACGTCTCACCGAACAGCTTTTCGGTCATGGCGCTGCATTCAATGTGCCAGCCCGGGCGGCCACGGCCCCACGGGCTATCCCAGCCCGGCTGGTCAGGCGTGCTGGGCTTCCACAGCGTAAAGTCGGCCGGGTCTTTCTTGTAACTGGCCACATCAACGCGTGCGCCTGCAATCAGGTCATCACGTGAATGGCGGCTTAAGCGGCCGTAATTCGCCATCGACGGCACATGGAACAGCACCTGCCCGTCTTTTTCATACGCGTTGCCCTTTTCAATCAGTTTCTGGATCATCGCGATCATGCCGGGAATGTGCTCGGTCGCGTGCGGCGTCAGGTCGGGCTTGCCGACACCCAGCGCGCCCATATCTTCATAGTAATACTGTTCGTACTTCGCGGTGATTTCGGCAATCGGTACGCCGCTTTCGCGGGCGCGATCCATGATCTTGTCATCAATGTCCGTGATGTTCCGCGCATAGGTCACTTTTGGATACAAATGCCGCAGCAGGCGCGCCAGCACATCGAATGCCACGGCGGGAACAGCGTTACCAAGGTGCGCAAAGTCATACACCGTCGGGCCGCACGCATACATGCGCACATTGTTCGGATCGATTGGCTTGAATTCCTCGCGCTGGCGGGAAATAGTATTGTGCAGATACAGCGTCACGCTGCTTTACCTTGCAAACGTGCCGCCGCCCGCTCACGGCCAATCAGCGGCAGCAAAACGTTCATTTCCGGGCCGTGTTCTTTACCGGTCAGGGCCAAACGCAACGGCATGAACAGTTCCTTGCCCTTCTTGCCAGTCTTTTCCTTTACCTGCGCGGCCCACTGGCCAAAGGTTTCAGGCGTCCATGGTTCAGCCGGCAGCACATCAGCCGCCGCCTTGGCAAAATCCGCGTCGGGAATCGTCGGCGTCAGGGCGCTGTGGGCAACATCCCACCACTCGCGCGCTTCGCGTACGGTGTTCAGCACCGGACGTACAGCATTCCAGAAACTTTCTGTCACGCCCACAAGGCCGAACTTTTCCAAACGGTCTTTCACTGCGCTGAAGGGTAATTCGTGCACCAGCTTGGCATTGATACGACGAATGTCTTCCACGTCGAACTTGGGGCTTCCCGACTTTGAAACCACCGACAGGTCGAACTTGGCACTCAGCTCATCCAGCGACGTATAGGCATCTGTCGGCAGAGTCGTGCCGGTCGTGGCTACAACGCTGGTCAGCGCCATGGGTTCCAGCCCGAATTCATCGCGCATCTGACGTATCGACATCGTGCCAAGGCGCTTGCTCATTTCCTCGCCGCTGGCCGTCACCATCAGCGGGAAGTGGCCGAACTGTACCTGCCACGTCTTGCCCAGCAGCGGGGCCACCACCTGCCCGATCTGTATCTGTACAGCGGTATTCGACACATGGTCTTCGCCGCGCACAACGTGGGTATTCTCATCGATGATATCGTCGATGATGCCGCAGAAGGTAAACAGCGGCACGCCGTCCTCGCGGATAACAACAGGGTCCGACAGGTCCTTGCCGTGGAATTCCTTGCGGCCCTGAATAAGGTCATCCCAGATAACCGGTTCGTGCCTCAGCTTGAAACGCCAGTGCGGGCGGGCGCCGCCAGCAATTTTGGCCTTCACATCATCAGCGCTCAGTTTCAGGGCACCGCGGTCATACAGCGGCGGCTGGCCGGCATTGATCTGCGCCTTACGCTTCAGGGCCAGCTCATCCGGCGTCTCAAAACACGGGTATAAGTCACCCGATTGCTTCAGTTTTTCAGCTGCATCGGCATAAATATCAAAGCGGGCCGATTCGCGGTCAAACCGGTCCCACGTCAGACCCATCCATGTCATGTCTTCCTTGATGGCCTCTTCGTACTCGGGCTTGCTGCGTTCGCGGTCAGTATCGTCGATTCGCAGCATGAAGCTGCCGCCCGTGCGGTGGGCATACAGCCACGCCAAGACGGCGGTCTTGATGTTGCCGATATGCAGGTAGCCGGTCGGGCTTGGGGCGAAACGTGTGCGAACTGTCATGAATTCCTCTAGCCGCTAAAATAGCTGCATTACGGCTAAAATGGCAAGGAAGGCGTTTAGGCGTGTTCCGGGCCTTCGTCATCGCTGCGGCGACGTGCACGTGGACTGGCCTGCGGCGGCTCAGGCGTTGGAAACGGGCTATAACGCCTGTCCTCTTCGCTGGTAGTCGATGACTCCCGGCGTGGCGGCGGCAGGCGCGGCACGCCCCCCAGCTCGCTTTTCTCGTATTCGGCATCCGCCATGCGCTCAGCGTCCCATTTCTTGAACCAGCGGATCCAGAACTGGCCATTCGGGTCGTTCCTGCCCCTGACAGCCTCTTCTACCGCCTTATCGGCGGCTGCCTTGGGGGTAACGTCCATCTCGGCCGCCATCACCCCGATGCCACGGCGCAGGCATTCACCAAAGAAATCAATGCGCCGCCGCAGCGCTTCCTTTACCCCATCTGAAGCCGCCCGGGCCCAGATATAATCGGCCACCGCGCCCGGCCCCATGTCTTCCATCTGCTCCTGCGTCAGCGCAGCAAAGCGACGCTGCGTCACCTGATGGAACCGGTTCGCCATCCTGTGCTTGATGCCGGATATTTCAACAGAGATATCGTTTTTCGTGTTGAACTGGGCGTATGTCAGCTTGAAGAACGCCGGACGGCGGCCAGCTACAAACGACACCACGCCCCGCATGTCGCGCATAGGATCCACGGCAGCCTTCACAATCTCCCGCCCGGCCTCGGTGGCCAGGTGGTTCAGGCTTTCTGACAGGCCTTCTTCAAACTCCGGTAGGCGGTGCGAATGGCGGTACCGCAGATCGATGCTTTCGTAATAAAAGACATCCAGCGTGTCGTCCGTCATCTCATAGCAATGGGCGCGGTAGAACGGGAATAGGTAGCGGCGCTCCTCGCCCGTGGCGGCTTCCCACACAATGCGCTGGAACATCTGCTTGGGGAAATCGCGTAGAATAATGCGGGCCGGGTCGATCAGTTTCTCCAGCTGGCCACCCAATGCGACGATGTCCGCCCGGTAGGCGGCAAAGTCGGCGTCAGGATTGTTACCCGGCAACATCTCACCAGCCTGCGCTACCCCCGCCCGGCGGGCAACTAAAATTTATCTTGCACCGCACACGAATATACATCATACATGGGAAGAACGCGCACGCGGCCTCTGGCTCCATCCCACAGCCCCGGTCAATCAGTCGATCGATGCCATGGGGGGAAGATGTTTACGTACCGACGCGTCTCATTGTTGATATCGCCTAAGCCGGCGCCCTCTCTGTAGGGATCTACTGGCAGACGGTTTTGATGAAGGGACAGCGGGAATTACCCCGCAACGGTACGGAGGTCGAATTGGTTGAACCAATGCGCGGGGCTATACCCGCATCTGTGATTATAAAGCCGGCGCCAGTCGAATACGCCGCCTATGAAGGTATTGCTGATTTTCTGCGCCAGCGCGGCGCAACACTGACGGCGCCCGTGCACGCACTGCGCCCGCACATAGTCGCACGGCAGGCTGCCTACTTCTGCAACGAATTCCCCGGCACGGCGATGTATGCCGTGAAAGTCAATCCTGATCCGATGGTGATTGATACTATTGCTGCGAACGGCATTACCGCCTTTGACGTCGCGTCGCTGGAAGAAGTGAAGCTGGTGGCCGAACGCGCGCCAATGGCCGAGCTTTTCTTCATGCACCCGGTCAAGCCGCGCCATGCCATCCGTACCGCTTATAATAACTACGGCGTACGTGATTTCAGCCTCGATACGCTGGATGAGTTGAAGAAGATTCTGGAAGAAACAGGCAACGCCAAAGATCTTGGCCTGCATATCCGCCTTGCCCTGCCGAAGACCGATGCGTTCCACGGTCTGTCGAACAAGTTCGGTGCATCGCCCGAACTGGCGGCTACGCTGCTGAAGAAAGCCCGCCGCCATGCGGCACGCGTCGGCCTGTGCTTCCACGTCGGGTCGCAGATGATGAACCCCGACGCTTACAGCAAGGCGCTGGATACTGTGGCCGGTGTTCTGAAGGCCGCAAACGTGAAACTCGACAGCCTTGATGTGGGCGGTGGCTATCCTGTTGTGTACGCCGACATGAACCCGCAGCCGCTGGCTGATTACATGCAGGCGATCCGCGACGGTGTTGCCAGGCTGAACCTGCCGGCCGGTTGCCGTATTCTGGGCGAACCGGGCCGCGCGATGGTGGCCGAAGCCGGCCGCCTGATCTGCCGCATTGATGCGCGCAAGAACATGGATGACGCCGATTACCTGTATATCAACGATGGTGGTTACGGCGCGTTGTTCGACGCCGCCTTCACCGGCCTTGTGTACCCGGTCCGCCTGCACCGCCTGAATGGCCGCGCACCCATGAAGAAGACCGAACCGTTCAAGCTGTATGGCCCCACCTGCGACAGTATCGATGAAATGCCCGGCCCGTTTATGCTGCCAGCTGACGCCCGCGAAGGCGACATCATCGAATTCCAGCAGACCGGCGCTTACACCTATGCCCTGCAATCGCGCTTTAACGGCTTCTATGGTGAAGAAGTCGTGATTTTCGAGGAATAGGAAGGAACACGCCGATGCCGTCAAAAGTCCATGTCAAATGCGGTGGCGCTATTCCGTTCCACGATTTCAGCGTGCGCACGGCATCGTCAAACCCGCTGCGCCAGCCCAAAAGCGTCGGCTTCTTTGTGCTTGATGAAACAACCCCGGCCAGCAAGGCCGCCTTCTTCCGCGCTTCGTACGGGCTTGGCTGCGCCACCCTGCGCGGCAACACTGCCATGCTGTACGTCGTTCTGCCAAAGGGCATTGCCCGTAGCAACGAAGCCCTGAAAGTGGAAATGGCCGATTTCAGCGGCGGCTTTGCCGACATGGACGGCATCGAAGCCACGATCCATCGCCACCGCGCCGTTCCGCAGGATGCGCCACAACGCCTGCTGGGTATCGAAGTGCGCGGCAAAAACGCTTCGGCCCTGCGCAATACCCGCGTGGCGCTGCTGATCGACGGCAAGCGCCAGCCGATGCAGCAAATCGTCGCACCGTAGGTAACAATCTTGCTTTTATTTCTTATATAGAAATATTGCTTGATTTAATGGAAATACTGTGGAAATATAATCCCACTTGGGGCGAGGTTTACGGCTTTTCGCTCCGGGCCGGATACGCTGCAGCATGCCTATGTATGTGCGCGAAAACCGGCCCCAGTGCACGGCCAAGCTGCGCCGGCCGCATGCCATAGGGCTGAAATGCCTGCACGCCAAAGCCGTAACCCGTTGATCCTGCGTCAAACAATCATTTTGGATGCAACGTATAATTAAGAAACAGGTAAGCGGCACCCATCATCCTGATCCCAATATTCTATTTTATCAGGAGAAGAAAAATGACATCGCTGAAGAACGAACTTGCAAAACGCGGCCTTATGATCCTGCGCGATCTTGCCATTGCCGACCGAACACACATGCTTGATCGCCACGAATCAGAACTAACAACCATGATCAAGGAACTTGGCATTTCAGCAACAGAAATCGCATGTCTTAGCAAGGTTACTAATCGACATACCGTCCCTAGTGCTGATGTTATCCAGCGCCTACAACAGATGAAACAGAGCGGCGATGCCGAAGCACCGAAGCAAAACGCAGCGCCTAAGGCAACGGCAACAGCAACAACTGGAGCTGCAGCGCCCGCGAAAAAAAGACCTGCTGCCGCTTTCACCTAAACATCCCATTTAAAAACGGCTGATCATGCGCTATATATAAGCGCATGATTATGCCTGTACTTAATCCTATCCAGCGCTTCCCCGATAAACGCCCTGAGGCGGGGAAAAAGTTCGAACTGGTATCCGATTACACGCCGGCCGGCGACCAGCCACAGGCCATTGAAAAGCTGGTGGCCGGGTTAGAAGCCGGCAAGCGTGATCAAACCCTTCTGGGTGTTACGGGCAGCGGCAAAACCTTCACCATGGCGCACGTTATCCAGCGTGTGCAGCGCCCCACCCTTATTCTGGCCCCCAATAAGACACTGGCCGCGCAGCTGTATGGCGAGATGAAGGAGTTTTTCCCTAACAACGCGGTTGAATACTTCGTCAGCTATTACGATTACTACCAGCCCGAAGCCTATGTGCCGAAAACCAACACGTTCATCGAGAAGGAAGCGCAGGTCAACGAACAGATCGACCGCATGCGCCACAGCGCCACCCGCGCGCTGCTGGAACGTGATGACGTTATTATCGTGGCCTCGGTTTCCTGCATCTACGGTATCGGCTCGGTGGAAACCTATGCCGGCATGACGATTGTTGCCGAACGCGGGCAAAGCATCAACCGCGACACGCTTATGAGGCAACTGATTGAACTGCAGTACAAGCGCAATGATATCGCCTTTGGTCGCGGCACGTTCCGCGTGCGTGGCGATATTCTTGAAATCTGGCCCGCGCACTTGGAAGACCGCGCATGGCGCCTGTCGTTCTTCGGTGACGAGCTGGAAGCCATTATGGAAATGGACCCGCTGACCGGCGAGATTGTCGGCGAGCTGGATGGCATCCGCATCTACGCCAACAGCCACTATGTAACGCCCAAACCCACGCTGCTGCAGGCCATCGAAGGCATCAAGGCGGAGCTGAACGAACGCCTGCCGCACTTCCTTGCGCAGAACAAGCTGCTGGAAGAACAGCGCCTGCGCGAACGCACAACATTCGACCTTGAAATGCTGGTCACCGCCGGCTTCTGCGCCGGTATTGAAAACTATTCGCGCTTCCTCACAGGCCGCGCCCCCGGCGAACCGCCGCCAACGCTGTTTGAATACCTGCCGGAAAACGCCATGCTGATGGTGGATGAAAGTCACGCGATGATTCCGCAGCTGCGCGCCATGTATAACGGCGACCAGCAGCGCAAGGGCGTTCTGGCCGAATACGGCTTCCGCCTGCCCTCGTGCCGCGATAACCGTCCGCTGCAGTTCGAAGAATGGGACGCCATGCGCCCACAAACCGTTTATGTATCAGCCACGCCCGGCGAATGGGAAATCCAGCACTCGGGCGGCGTATCGGCTGAACAGGTTGTGCGCCCCACCGGCCTTATCGACCCGCCGGTCGAAGTACGCCCCACCAAGAACCAGGTGGATGACCTGCTGGCCGAATGCAAGCAGCGCGCGGCCAGCGGCGAGCGCGTACTGGTGACGACGCTAACCAAGAAAATGGCCGAAGCGCTGACCCAGTATATGGATGAAATCGGCCTGCGTGTGCGCTACATCCACAGCGACGTGGAAACGCTCGAGCGTATCGAGATTATCCGCGACCTGCGTCTTGGCGCATACGATGTTCTGGTTGGCATCAACCTGCTGCGCGAAGGCCTGGACATTCCCGAATGCTCGCTGGTCGCCATTCTGGATGCTGACAAGGAAGGCTACCTGCGTTCGCGCGTATCGCTTATTCAAACCATCGGCCGCGCGGCGCGTAACGTCAACGGCAAGGCCATCCTGTATGCCGACGTTGTTACCAAAAGCATGCAGGCCGCGATGGAAGAAACCGCGCGCCGTCGCTCCAAGCAGGAAGAGTATAACCGTGAAAACAACATCACGCCGGAAACGGTAAAGAAGAATATCAGCGATATCCTGTCCAGCGTGTATGAACGCGGCGACCATGTGAACATCAATGTGCGTGACGCTGAAGGCAACCACCTTGTCGGCAAGGATCTGGCGAAGCACCTGAAGCACCTGGAAGCCAAAATGCTGGAAGCCGCCGGCGACCTTGATTTCGAGGAAGCCGCCCGCCTGCGCGACGAGATTCGCCGCCTCGAGGCCAAGGAACTAGCGGTTTTAGGGCAGGATTAGGTTAATTTTAGTGGCTGAAAGCTTTGCGACGCAGGGCGGTTTTCTCTAATATCCCTACCATGAGCGAAGACCCGAAAACCTATCGCGGCGTGCCGGTTGATGAACTGGCGTATATCGTAAAGCAGATGAAACCGCTGCTGCGCGCGGTGTACAAAAACTTCCTGACGGTCGACAGCTATCGCGAAACATGGTCGCCCACAGCCAAATACTGGCTGAACAGGCTGCACAGCAAGAAAACCAGTGACCTGCTGGAAAAGGCCCAAAATGCCCGCACTGCCCAAGGTACGGCGCGCGCCATACGCGCCAGCCAGATTGAAGAGGCATTCACTTTCTTTGAACCTTATATCCTTGCCATGATCGAGCAGGGTATGCCGGACGTTGATGCCTATCATGAAGTCATGCTGCAGTGTGGCCTGTTCGATGCCAACGTCGGGCGCGCTTCTATGGGTGGCTGGGTCTGGCAAACATCCATGGGGCACCACAACTACTTTTTAAACCGCGGCACCTATGATGAAAGCCAGGTGCAGAAAGACGGCCTGTATAACGCCTATATCATCGCAACGGCTAAGGATGACCTGGGCCGCTTCAAAATAGATGATGCCCTTCGTGCTGCTGTTGAAGAAGACACCGAGAAGCACGACCCTGCTATCGACCCTAAGTGGCTTGAGATTGAAATGTCAGACTGGGACGGCGAAGACTTCACCGGCACGTTTGATGGTGTGAGCGTTGAGAATCTTGATGACTCAGGTGCCACTGTTATTGGCTTTGATTTAGCGACAGAAACAGAAGATCAGTCATCAACAGATGTTGCAGGCGTTAAAATAACACCTGAAGCCACCGTAACTGCAGTTGAGCCGCTGCAAAGGCCGCCCGTAAACATCGGCTTCACCGTTACGGCCCCGCCTGATACATCCGAAGCCGACTACCCCGAGCCTGATATGTCAGGATCAGACCGCGCATGGATAAAAAACGATGCCGGCGGCCTTATCCGCTCGCTGCGCAACCTTGATGAAGTGCGTGCCGTTATCAAGGCCGAGCTGGAAAGCCCGCTTGAGCAGTATTCATGCATTCGCCCGGCTGTTATTGCCACGCCCTTCGCGGCCATGCGGCTGGCTGAAGCACTGGCGCCCCGTTTCCAGGTATTTGATTCAAATCTAAAACGCGTTATGGGCCCAACCTGATGCGCGTTTCTGATTTTGATTTTGACCTACCTGATGAACTGATCGCCCTGCGCCCCGCCAATCCGCGTGATTCCGCCCGCCTGTTGGTGGCGAATGATAGGTTCCACGATAAGACGGTTTCTGACTTGCCGTCGGTGCTGCAAACGGGCGATCTGCTGGTGTTCAACGATACACGCGTTATCCCTGCCCGCCTGTTCGGCAAGCGTGGTGATGCCAAGGTCGAGGCGCTGCTGCATAAAGCCGTTACGCCCGATACGTGGGAATGTTATGCCAAGCCCGCCAAACGGCTGAAGCCGGGCCAGACCATCGACTTTTCTAACCTGCTACATGCCGCCGTGATTGAAAAGAACGCCGACGACGGCACGGTGATGCTGCGCTTTAATATGGAAGGCGACGAACTGCGCGAAGCGTTCGAAATGCACGGCAGCATGCCGCTGCCGCCCTATATCGCCCGCAATACCGATGCGAACGACCGGCACGATTACCAGACTATGTTTGCGCAGCACGATGGCAGCGTCGCCGCCCCCACCGCCAGCCTGCATTACACCCCCGCGTTAATGGAAAAGCTAAAGGCCGCCGGTATCGACTGGTGCACCATCACCCTGCATGTGGGCGCTGGCACATTCATGCCTGTGCGGGTTGATGATACCGACGATCACAAGATGCACGCCGAAGTGTATAACGTCACACCCGAAGCCGCCGCGAAGATCAACGAAGCCCGCAAGGCTGGCCGGCGCATTATTCCGGTTGGCACAACAGCCCTGCGCACATTGGAAAGCGTGACTGGCAACAGCAACGGCGATATTATCTCGGGCAGCGGAGAAACCCGCCTTTTCATCACGCCCGGCTACCAATTCAAAATCGCCAGCGCGTTACTGACGAATTTTCACCTGCCCAAATCAACGCTGCTGATGCTGGTGTCGGCCTTCTGTGGTATGGATCGCGCTCGCGCCATGTACCAGCACGCGATCGCAAACAATTATCGCTTCTACTCGTATGGCGATACGAGCCTGTTATTTCCCGACCGGTGAAATGTAGGGCTTGGCTGCCGGGTATGTTGAATAGCCGTCGTTCAGCCCGTACTTTGTGAAAATTTGCTCCACCACACCGCGGTTAATCAGGTGGCGCAGCGTACTATCTATCAAAACTTTCAGCTTCAGCTCGTCCTTCTGCAGCATCATTACTGATGCAGGCATCAACACAACTTCCTTATTCACCATACGCATAATGCCGGGGTTGGCCTTGATAAAGCCAAGGCCGGTTTGTGGCACACCAAACACAACGTCAGCCTTGCCGGTCACGACTTCCTGAAAAATCAGGTCATATTGTGTGCCGCGCGGCAGGGCCACCTGCGTTGCATGCGGGTACAGTTCATCAGCAACAACCTTGCCATATTCACCATCAATCACGGCAACTTTAATATTGGGATTATTGATTAGCGACAGGTCATTATCAAACCGCGTGTCGCCTGCGCGCACGAACGGGTAATACGTCGGGTAACCAACATTCTGTGTGAACAGCACATGCTTGCTGCGCTGGGGCGATTCCCACAAGGTGCTGCACAGGGCATCGAAGCGGCCACTGTCGACACCTTCATAAATGGCGTCCAGCGTAATTTCCTCAGCCCACTCAACCTTCAGGCCCAGTTCTTTGCCCATGGATTCGACAATGTCATGTGCCCAACCGCCCATGACACCCGTTTTCGCAACCTTAGTGATTTCTGGCGGGTAGATGTAATAACCAC
>JBFWRI010000021.1:0-28606 GCA_050248995.1 Bdellovibrionales bacterium | reverse complement strand
AAGGCGTTCCGCACCAGCGCCCTGACAACGCCGATGAACGAGATTTTCGCCGCTGTCGCGATTGTGACGGTCATCATCTACGGCGGTTTTCAGGTCATGGAAGGGGCACGCACGCCCGGTGCGCTGTTCTCGTTCATCACCGCGTTCCTGCTGGCTTACGAGCCCGTCAAGAAAATCGGCAAAGCGAATGCACAGATGCAGGCCGGCGCCAGCGCCGCCGAGCGCGTTTTTGAATTACTCGATACGCAGCCTTCGGTTACTGACCGCCCGGGGGCCGTGCCATTAGCAGCGGTAAAGGGCGATGTGCACCTGAATAATGTAACCTTCAGCTATGATGGCAGCCAGCCGGCGCTACGTGGCGTGAATATCGAAGCCCCGGCAGGACAGACCATCGCGCTGGTCGGCGGTAGCGGTGCCGGAAAATCAACGGTCTTGAACCTGATACCGCGTTTTTATGACGTCACAGATGGCAATGTAACCATTGACGGGTGTGATATTCGCAACGCTACCATCGACAGTGTACGCCGCAATATCGCGCTGGTCAGTCAGGATATCGTGTTGTTCGACGATACGGTGCGCAACAACATCGGCTACGGACGGGAAGGTGCCACCGAAGCCGATATCATCGCCGCCGCCAAGGCTGCCTATGCGCATGACTTTATCCTGTCATTGCCGCAAGGCTACGACACCATGGTGGGTGAACTGGGCGCCAAGATTTCCGGTGGCCAGCGCCAACGCCTTGTGATTGCCCGGGCGATGCTGAAGAACGCGCCAATCTTGCTGCTGGATGAAGCTACCAGCGCGTTGGATGCTGAATCGGAAAAGGCCGTGCAGGATGCGCTGAAGCACCTGCAACAGGGACGCACAACGATTGTTGTGGCGCACCGGCTGTCAACGATCGTTGATGCCGACTGTATCTATGTGCTGGATCACGGCCGTGTGGTTGAAAAAGGCACCCATGGCGAGCTGCTGGCTAAGCGCGGTGCATACCACAAACTTTATGGCAACCTCAGCGAGGTCGCGGCGGCGGTTAAGGCATGAAGAAGTTGCTGCGTTACGTCCTTATGCCTGTGGCTGTCGGCTACTTTGCCCTGTGCAGCTATATGTTCATCATCCAGCGCGACCTGATATACCACGGCACGGATGAACGTCCTGTCCTGGTGCAGGCCGGTTTGCAGGGCTTTAGTGAAACCACGGTGCCAACCGCCGACGGGCTTGACCTGCTGGCATGGGAAGCGCCTGCCGCAGAAGGCAAGCCAACTATCCTGTTCCTGCATGGCAATGCCGGTACGCTGGCCGACAAGGCCGAGAAGGTGCGGCAACTGAATGAAGCAGGATATGGTATCCTGCTGCTCAGCTGGCGTGGTTTCAGCGGTAACAAGGGCGATCCGACGGAAGACGGCCTGTATGCAGATGCGCGTGCGGGCCTTGATTACCTGTATGTACGCGGCAAAACTAACCATGACGTTGTTGCCTACGGTGAATCGCTGGGCAGCGGCGTTGCGGCACACCTAGCCTATACCGAAGCACAGGCAGGAAGGCCATTGAAAGCACTGGTATTATATACACCCTACACAACACTGTCGGCAGCGGGTGAGGTACAGTATTGGTACTTGCCGGTGAAATGGCTGACGCTGGACAAGTACGACACGCTCAGCATCATCGACAAAGTCAAAACGCCCGTACTGGTGCTGCATGGCACAGATGACGAAACCATCCCGCTGCAGCAGGGCAAGGATGTCTATACCGCGGCCGCATGGCCCAAGCGGCTGCAGATATTCCAGGGCGGCAGGCACAACGACCTGTATGATTTCGGCGCAGCAGCGGCGATCGATGCTTTTCTGGCTGATCGATGAGATTACTGCTTTGCCTGCTGCTTCTGGTTGCCTGTGATAATGCTTCACAGCATCTTCCTATAAAAAACCTGACGATTATCAAGCAGAACGGGCAGGAAGTTCGTCTTGGCGTTGAAGTAGCCGATGATGATATCGAACGCGCAAACGGCCTGATGCACCGCACACTGTTGCCCGAAGACCGCGGCATGCTGTTTGTGTTCGATACGCCCGGTATCCAGAAGTTCTGGATGAAGGAAACGCTGATTCCGCTGGATATGATTTTCATCGATGCCGAAGGCAAGATTGCGCATATCCATACCCGTGCCCGGCCTGAAGATACGACGCCTGTTTCAAGCCGCTTTCCGGTTAACCGCGTGCTGGAAATCAATGCCGGATTGGCGAATCGCTGGGGTTTACAGGCCGGTGACGTAATAAAGGTTGCAGATTCCAAGCCGCTTAATTAGGTTTGCTGGCTTATGGCGGGGTGTGGCGCAGTCTGGTAGCGCGCTTGTTTTGGGTACAAGAGGCCCCCGGTTCGAATCCGGGCTCCCCGACCATCTTCTGAGCAACCTAAAGTGGTTTCAGATGCGCATACTGCAACGGTAGGGTTCCCGACGCATACGGCGTCAGTGTTTGTTCCGTCGGGTCATAAACAAGCATGCTCTGCTGGTTGTCGGCGATTCTGGCAGCATGTTTTGCCTTCAAGGCCGCAATGACATTCCCTGCACGCATGAGCGCAATCGCATTCTGTTCATAATACCGTGCCGTTTTCCAAGGCGAAAAAGCGAAAGGCTTGCTTGTATCGACATGCGTCCGCGGAATAACGCGATAACAAACCTTTTCCATTTCTTCGGGTGTGATCTTCATGCTCTTAAGGCTATCATCAGGTTTTGAAAGTAAATTTTTTGCATATTTTACAGCCCTTTCCACAGGGCTGCGCCGGCTGGGATAAGATACCACGGCTTTTTGTTCTCGCGGCGGGCCGCCACCAGCATACCGCGGTGGGCATTGATGGCCTGATGTGCGAACAGCCAGACGCTGGTGCCGTTTGCAAGGGTACTGACCCCGGCGATAGGCTTCAGGATTTCTGCAAACTGATCGCCCACAAACTCACTCTTGAAAAAAGCGAGACCGAGCAATGCGGTTGACGCGCCGGATACACCGATAAACGTCAGCATATTACGCATGGCGATTTTCTTCTGGCGTAAGTAGTAATCGTAATCCTTAGGGAAGCCGCCGCCGGTTCTGGCGCGGGAGATGCTTAAACCTTTTGCTGTAAGGTCATCTGCCATCGAATTATGCCTGTATTCCTATAATTGCCTTTATACGGCGTCGGGGATATAACTTTCAACCATGAAAGTCCGCATTTACCAGCCCGCAAAAACCGCCATGCAGTCAGGCCGCGCAAAAGCCCAGAAATGGCTGGTCGAACCCGAGCTGGCGACGCCACGCACGCCCGATCCGCTGATGGGCTGGGCTTCGGCGGGCGATACGATGGTCGAGCTGCTTGGGAAATTAAAATTCGCAACTGCGGAAGAAGCTGTCGCGTTCGCGAAAGAGAAGGGCTGGGAGTATTCAGTCACCGCCGCACAGCACCGCCGTATCGAGCCCAAGAATTATTTAGATAACTTTAAGTACGTTCCCGCTAAAGAGACAAGCAAGGCTTGATCCCATAGCTCAACTGGATAGAGCAGCTGCCTTCTAAGCAGCAGGTTGCAGGTTCGACTCCTGCTGGGATCGCCATTCAATGAAAGGATCATGATGCCAGAATCACAGGCACTTAACCGCGTTCTTTCCCTGCCGACGCTGACGCTGTATGGCCTTGGCACCATTATCGGTGCCGGTATCTATGTACTGGTGGGAAAAGTGGCGGCGACGGCGGGCTTGTTTACGCCGCTGGCTTTCATTCTGGCGGGTGTTGTCGCTGCCTTTACCGCGTTGTCATACGCTGAACTATCATCACGCCTGCCACGGGCTGCCGGCGCCGCACTGTATGCTCATGAGGCATGGCAGCGACACTGGCTATCGGCACTGGTGGGGTGGAGTATTGTCCTGACCGGCGTAGTTTCAGCGGCGACGCTGCTGAACGGATTCGTGGGTTATCTGCAGGTATTTGTCGACTCGCCACCGTGGCTTGTTATAACGATTGCTACGGTAGCGCTGTATGCCGTTGCCGCATGGGGCGTCAGAGAATCGGCGGTCGTTATCGTGCTTATCACCATGGCTGAAATCGCCGGACTGCTCTATGTGCTGTGGATTGGCGCCAGCAGTGCCACAGCCCCGGCAGCAGCCTGGAAATCAATTCTGGCTGTGCCTGATGCCAGCCTCATTCCCGGCCTGATCGCCGGTGGCTTTCTGGCTTTTTATGCCTTCATCGGCTTTGAAGACATGGTGAACATGGCTGAAGAGGCGAAAGAACCGCGCAAAACCATGCCACACGCCATTATTCTGGCGCTGATCCTGGCGACCATACTTTATCTCGCTGTCGCCTATGTTGCTGTCTGGCGTATGCCGCTCGGGCAGCTTTCAGCAAGCTCAGCACCGCTGGCCGACCTTGTAGCGGGCGCGGGCACATCACCCGTCACGATAACGATCATCAGCCTGATCGCTGTCATCAATGGCGTTCTTGTGCAGCTTATGATGGCGTCACGCATTATGTATGGCATGGCCAATCAGAAAACAGCGCCGGCCTTTCTGGCAAAAGTTCACCCCGTCCGAAAAACCCCTGTACTGGCAACCACACTGACGGCAGCCGTCATTCTGGGTTTTTCGCTATGGCTACCGGTGGTAACATTGGCCCAGATCACCAGTACAGTTGTGCTGGTCGTATTTACAGTTTCCAATGTGGCGTTGCTGATTTTGAAGCGCCGGCAGCCGGAAAACGAGGGCGGTGTTTCATATCCGATTTTCGTTCCTGTTGTTGGTGCGCTGTTGTGCGTCGGCCTGATTGCCGCGCAGGCGATATTGTGACTTCGTAACGATATGCGGGAATAAAATGGCTCCCTGAGCAGGACTCGAACCTGCGACCCGGTGATTAACAGTCACCTGCTCTACCAACTGAGCTATCAGGGAACACGAAGGCCGTAGTGTTAACGATATTTGCCACAGCTATCAAGGGGAAAGTTAGGGCTGAATATGCTCGTTTTTAAAGCGGTTTCCATCGCCATATCTTGAAAAAACCTGATAAGTATTCCTTAACTACGCACGGGCTAACAATAGGCCAGAGGCGTTTCAAAGAGAGCGTGTTTTATGAAAATCGGTGGTAAACTTCAGATCATTCTTCTTACGCTATCGATCGCACAAATCATCGCGTATTCACTGATCTTCGAGTATATCAAATACACAACAATTCTGGATTTCGGTGAAGAAATCCGCCCCGCTTTGATGCATTCCAAGGAATACTTTCACGCGGCTGGCGGTGTGTTCCTGCTTGTCGGCGTTTTGCTGAGCTATCTTATCAGCCGCTCTTTTACCGGGCCGATGAAGCGGGTTTCATACGCGATGCGCAAACTTGCCAATCATGATCTTACGGTAGAAGTAAAGGACACCGATCGTCTGGACGAGATCGGTGATCTGGCGCGCGCAGCGCAGCTGTTCCGCGATAACCTGCTGCAAATGGACCGTCTGAAGGCCGAACAGAAAGCCGCAGAGATTAAGGCATCGGAAGACAAACGTCAGGCGATGGCCCGACTGGCCGGTGATTTTGAAGGCAGTGTCGGACAAATTGTCACGCTGGTGTCTAGCGCTGCTACCGAACTGAATGCCAGCGCCGAAAATCTGTCGGCGATTGCTGATGAAACCAGCCGCCAGACATCAACAGTGGCTACAGCGACAGAGGAAGCCGGCCGTTCGGTGCAGACCGTGGCTTCTTCAGCCGAAGAGCTGACAGCCAGTATCGCCGAAATCAACCGTCAGGTCACCGAGCAGACCAAGATTACACTGGAAGCCGTGGAAGAAGCGCGGCGCACCGATGCCACTGTGGCCAGCCTTGCTGAAGCCGCTGAACACATCGGCAAGATTGTGCAACTGATTCAGGAAATCGCCGAGCAAACCAACCTGCTGGCCCTGAACGCTACCATCGAGGCGGCACGGGCAGGCGAAGCGGGCCGGGGCTTTGCGGTGGTGGCCAGTGAAGTCAAGAACCTCGCCAGCCAGACGGCCAAGGCAACGGAAGAGATTTCCAAGCAGGTTGGCACGATCCAGCATGTTTCTGATGATGCAGTCAAAGCCATTCGCGGCATCGGCGGCACGATTGAGCGGGTCAGCCGCATCACCACGCAGATCGCTGGCGCGGTTGAACAGCAGTCAGCCGCTACGAAGGAAATTGCGTACAGTGTTCAGCAGGCAGCCAACGGCACCAATGCGGTTGGTAATGCGATCAGCAATGTGACCCAGGCTGCCGATGAATCGCGTGGCGCTTCAGGGCAGGTGCTTGGCGCTGCACGCGAACTGGCCATGCAGGCCGAAGGCCTTCGCAAGGAAGTTGCTACATTCGTAAGCAGCGTACGCAGCGCCTAATCTGCAAGTTACGTTGGAGGCACGAGCCGGAATCGAACCGGCATTCAAGGATTTGCAGTCCTCTGCATCGCCATTCTGCCATCGCGCCGAACGTAAGATCGTAGGGCGCATGTATACCCGCGCATGCACCCAAAGGTCAATGATTGTCGCATTTAGCAGCCCTTAGCCAAGTGGACAATCCGGCAGTAAACGCTTATATAAGTGGCCATGCCGCTGGATTTTAGCACCGCCCGCCAGAATATGATCGAAGGCCAGATCCGCCCCAACAAGGTCACGGATCCGCGCCTGCTGGATTGCCTGCAGTCGCTACCGCGCGAGCTTTTTGTCCGTGCCGAGCAAAAGGGCTTTGCTTATGCCGAGCACGAAGTGGAAGCGGCTGCCGGTCGAATGCTTATGGCGCCGATGTTGCTGGCACGCATGATCGAAGCGCTGGACCTGATGCCACATATGAACGTCCTGGATGTCGCACCGGCAACAGGCTATTCGTCAGCCGTGTTAGCCGGCGTATGCAAGACTGTTGTCGGTCTTGAAGCCGATGCCGGTCTGGCGACACTGGCCGCGCAGATATGTGAACGCGCGGGCATAACAAATGCGCAATTTGTCCACGGTCCGATTAGCATGGGTGCCAAGAATTTGGCGCCGTATGATGCCATTTTTGTCAACGGCGCTGTCGTTGATGTGCCGCGCACATTGTTTAACCAGCTGGCGGAAGGCGGCCGCCTTGTCGCTATAGTCGGCGGCCAGCCCGGCATTTCGCCCGGCAAAGTAAACCTGTTCACAAAATTTCACGGAACCGTCAGTGAACGTGTCCTATTTGAAGCGGCAGCCAGTTATGTGCCGGGCTTTACCCCGCATGAGGAGTTTTCACTTTAGCATGCGCGGTTTTCTCATACTTACTTTTGTGCTGATAGCCATGCCTGCAAACGCCCAGTCGTTTGAAGAAGCGCTGGCCATGGCCTACCAGAATAATCCGGAGTTGCGGGCAGAGCAGGCCGCGCTGCGGGCGCTGGATAGCGGCGTGACGGAAGCCCAAAGCGGCTGGCGGCCAACAGCCGAAGCGGGCGGTTCGGCCGGTGTTTCATGGAACAAGGTGCGTGGTGCCAGCAGCACCACTCAACCGAAGGCCATGGAAGCCAGCATCATCCAACCGATTTTCCGCGGCGGCCGCACAACCGCGGCCATTCGTGCTGCTCGTGCCCGCGTGATGGCCGGGCGGGCCAGCCTGCTGCAGACCGAGCAGGATGTTTTGCTGGGCACGGCGATTGCTTACCTGAATGCCTTGCGCGATGAAGCTGTGCTGAACCTGAACCAGAAGAACGAAAATGTCCTGAACGAGCAGTTGAACGCATCGCAAAGCCGTTTTGATGTGGGCACCATCACCAAAACCGATGTCAGCCAATCGGAATCGCGCCTGGCGCGGGCGCAGGCTGATCGCATTTCTGCTGAAGGCAACCTGAGCATCACCCGCGCCAATTTCGCGCGCTATGTCGGCCAGCCACCAGCCACCATCAACGTACCGGAGCTGAACATCAAACTACCGGAATCGCTTGAAGCCGTGATCGGCCGCGCCGAACGCTACAATCCGCTCGTCGAAGCTGCGATCCAGAATGAGGCGGCTGCCGACAGTGCCATTGATGAAGTGAAGGGTACCCTGTATCCGGAGGTCAATGTGGTAGCAAACACCAGCCGTTCGTTCGACCAGGCCGCTTTCTTCGGTGGCCGTATCGACCAGTCGCGCCTGCTTGGCGAACTACGCATCCCGCTTTATTCAGCCGGGGCCGATTATGCCCGCCTCAAAGCCGCGCGTGAAACGGCTACGCAACGCAAACTGCAGATTGACGATGCCCGTCGCATCGCCCGTGAACAGGCTGTCGCCGCATGGGAATCATTGCAGGCGGCCAAGGCCGCCATCATCGCACGCGATGCCCAGACACAAGCCGCCGATCTGGCCCTGACCGGTGTGCGGCGGGAAGCCGATGTAGGCACGCGGACAACACTCGATACACTGGATGCCGAGCAGGAATTGCTGGATGCGCGGGTCAGCTACATCACTGCCGAGCGTGATGTAAAAGTCGCCACCCTGCAGGTTTTGGCCGCAATGGGAGAAATGACCGCAGAAACACTAGGCCTGAAAGTGGCCTATTATGACCCCAAGAAAAACTACGACGATGTCGATGGCGCTTGGTTTGGGGAATAAACCGCGGCGCTGTGGATAAGTAACCCCTTGTCAGTGCTGGGTTTACAGGCGATTATTCCCTTTAACTATCGAATCACAAATCCCGCCTATGGCTGGGTTAAGGTTGTGCAGGGTTAAAACGGACTATGGCCGAAGAGACAAAACAAGGGGCGGGCGAGCCGTCGATGGAAGAAATTCTGGCAAGCATACGCCAGATTATCAACCAGAACGACAAACCGGGCGAAGGCGAAGCCGCCGCGGCTGATACCGCTGCCGAAGAAACCGAAGTTCTTGAACTGACCAATATCCTTGATGAACCAGCACCGCCGCCGGCTCCTGCACCCGCACCTGCTGCCGTGCAGCCGCCTGTTGAAGAAGCGCCAGCGCCGGCGATGGAAGACATTCTGGCTGCCATGCAGGGGACGGCACCCGCGCAGCCTGTTGCTGCAGCCCCGGAACCGCAACCCGCACCGGTAGCTCCACCAGCGCCTGTTACGGGTGATGGATTGATTTCCGGCGCCACCGCGCAAAACGCAGCCGCCGCTCTTGGCACGCTGGCCGCTGCCGCTGCACAAGAGAAACTTGAACACAGCCTGCCGATAGGAAATAACATGCGTACGCTTGAAAGCATGGTGGTTGAAGCCATGAAACCGCTGTTAAAAGAATGGCTGGATGCCAACCTGGCCGGCATTGTCGAACGTATTGTGCAGGCCGAAGTCGAGAAACTGACCAAGCGCCTTGGTGGCTGATAGCCCATGACGTTTATTACTGAAATCGTGATTGCAGCCGCTGCTGGAACTGCCATTGGCACTATTTTGAATAGTGTTCCTGTGAAGCTCATATTTCATGACGGTGCGCGCAATGTTTATGAAATAAACCAAATCAATAAAAAAGCGGCAGGGGCAAACTGGTTCCAGAATCTTTTCAATCTTCCTGTGCCGTATGATGAAGCGCGGCATTCAACATGCAGCGGATCACGCAGCACCGATATGTTTTATGATTTAAGAACGAAGACGATCGGTGGCGGATCTTATTTCCGTCCCGCCTTCGAGCCGTTGCCCGGCTGGTTTGACTAGATATGAAAATCGCCCGTATCAGCCACTTCAGTGCTTTTAACGAGGGCGAGTTTAACAGCCGCATTGAAGAAGAATTTGTAAGGCGTGGGCACAGCTATGTGCGCATCCCGCCGGACGAGATACGCATCACCTTCGCCCAACACGAATTTCCTGCGTCACACCACGAACACAACCTTGCCGAGTTCGACCTGTTTGACCATGCCCTGCGGGGCGAGGACGAATGGGGATGGGAAGTCATCGCCTGCCTGCGCGACTGGAACAAGCCCGTACTGCGCCCGGCGCGGGTGCCATATGCCGACAAGGTGACCATGGCACGCCTGTTCGCCCGTGCCGGCATCGTTGTGCCGCGCACGGCAATCGCCAGCGACAAGGCCGGCGCAGAGGCGTTTATCGTCCAGACGGGCTATCCCGTCATCGGCAAGGCGCGCCTAGGCAGCAAGGGCCGTAATGTGCGCATGCTGAAGGACGAAACCGAACTGGAAGCGTTCATCGAATTCACTCACGCGATTGCGCCCAGTTTCCTGCTGCAGGAAGTCATATACCCGCTGGGGCGCGACGTGCGGGCCTTTGTGGTCGGCAACAATGTGGTGGCCTGCATGGAGCGTTATGCGGCCGAAGGCGACTTCCGCGCCAATTATTCGCTTTCAAAGAACGCCAGCCCCACGACGCTGACGCCTGAAGAAGAGAAGATGGTCTTGGCCGCCGCTGATGTGTATCAAGTGACGTATGCCGGTATCGATTTTATCCGCACAGAAAAAGGCCCGGTGGTGCTGGAAATCAACAAGGCGCCCGGCGTGCAGGGTATAGAGGCCGTTACAGGCCTGAATGTTGCCGGGGCGATCGTGGAATATTATGAAAAGATGACAAAGGAGAACGCCCAATGAAAATTGATGTTTATATGACGCTGACCATGAACGGCCTTATCGCCCTGCCAGATGGCAATGTGACGTGGTCAAAGGAAACATGGAAAGCTTATGCCGCCCTGACCAAGCAATACAAAGCCACCATTGTCGGCCACACCACCTATGATCTTCTGGCCGAAGATAACGAATTCAGGAAAATCGGCGACCCGATAGTCATCGTATTCGGCAAGAAGAAGGCCAAGCTGGCGGCAAAGCATCACTATCAGGCGTCAACCATCGCACAAGCAAAGACGATTCTAAAAAAGCTGAAAATCAGCAAGGTTATTCACGGTGGTGGCGCCAAGGCGCTTAGCGCCTTTATTGAAGACGGCGTTGTTGATAACGTGATTATCGATATCGAACCGCAGCTTTACGGGCAGGGGATGAATTTCATCAACGCCAAAAAGCCGTGGGTGAAGCACCTGAAGCTGCTGAACGTCAAAACCATCGCCAAAAAGATCGTGCGGATTACCTATAAAGCCTAGGAACCGACGCTGTTAAAAGATGCAGCCGTAACCTTCCGATGTCCACTTCAGGAAGGTCGGGCTTTTCAGTGACTTATCAAGCTGGGGCTTGTTGGGAATGGGTAGGCTGCGCATAAATTCCAACCCGGCTTCCGTCCATTCACCATTGAGCGCGATAAGCGCCATCTGCATGCGGTCACTGAAGCGACTATGGCCGTTGGGATTGTATTTTACAGCGTACATCCGCTCGACATGATGCTGTGGATTCAAAGTTGTTTCCCGCCAGCCATCAATAATCTCGCCCTTATTTGGCTTAAAGCACGACAGAAAGCACACATTACACCCTTCGATTGGTCGCCCCGTTGCAAAGTGGGATGCTTTCCACTTTTCAGCCGATGCATACACGGCCGGCGGAAACTTGGGGTTTATATAAGACGCCGGCTCAATAGTGCGTGGATTGGGGTGCGCATGGCCCCGGTAAAGCATGCCATCGGTCGCTTCATCATTCTCAAATTCGGTTCCTGATATCCAGTCCAGCTCTTTTCCCATACCTTCCAAGCCATATACATGCTTGCCACTGGTCCAGCGCGTAAATGCACGGTCGTCCAGTTTGCCAGTCAGCTCTGGTATTTTGGGCAGGCCAAGTTCCCTGATATAGGCAAGCCCTTCCGGCGTGAATTCGCCATTCAGTGTAATAGGCGCCACCTGCATATTGGCAAAGCCGCTATTACGGAATAAGCGCACAGGTTTCTGTCGCACGGCATAGATTTCGCGCAGCTTGTTTTCAGGCGTTAGTGAAGCAACACCTTCAACCAGCGCCTGGTTCTTGTTCGCTTCAAAACATGAAAGAAAGCCGTACTCAGCTCTTTCTTCGTCACCCCGGTTACCATGCCAGAAGTTCATGGCGTAAACAGGGTCGGGCGTCGCGCAGATATTACCGATTGAATAGGGGCGAACGGAGAAGGGGTTGGGGTGGCGATGGCCACGATATAGTGGTCCGTCTTCGGTGCGGGCGGCAAGGAACCTGTCAGCGGATATCCACTTCAGCCCTGCTGACATGGCCTACATCCCGCCCATACCGGGTGGTTTCACGTTCAGCACGCTGGTCGAACCATACGAGTTGGCATAGGCCTTATCGTCCTTGTAATCGGTCGGGCTGCGGTTGCTGTTCGATTTTTCGGCCATCAGGTAGTTCATCAGGATGCCCGGCAGGCCACCATCTTTCGGCAGTCCGCTTCTTATCCCTTCATCGTAACGCCCTTTAGGCCCCCAGAAAAGCTCGACGGCCCGGGGATCGATTTTGGTCTTTTTAATACCGGATTGCGCAGATGTTCCAGCTGCCCCGGATCCAGACGAACCTTTGTCCCCCTTGCCGGCATCACCCGCCTTATCGCTATCCTCAGTTTTAACTTCGCCATTGTCACTCCCCTTTGACTTTGGATTTGGATCAATATCACTCCATTGCAGATTTAGAAAGCCTTCCACGGTCTGGCTGATAAAGGGAAGGTTGTTCAGTGTGTCACGCCATACGTTGCAGGCATCAAAAATAGCAGCTTCTTCTTCCTTTGCCAAAGCCGCTTTTTCCTCGGGCTTCATGGTTTTGGCCTTCTGGCCTTTGCGGGCCGGGCCGATGAACAGATCATACAGTTTTTTGGCAATCGCGGCGATTTCCTGCGCACGCTCTTTCTCGTCATTTTCGCGGTACACGTCGGCAATGGTGCGCAGGCGTTTGCCCAGCACATCCGACCAGTACCACCAGTCGTTAAACGGGGCCTTTTGGCGATAGTTGCTCATGGTTGGAAACTAGCTGAGTTGCGGTGACCGTAGCAAGGGTTGCCAATACTTGCGCCCCGTGCTGCTGTGTTTTTCATGCTGAGATGGTTAACTTTCCTGCTTTTTCTGCTGCCTGCGCCGGTTTGGGCCGAGGATTTCGCCGGCTGGCTGGAACGCTTTAAGGCAGATGCCGCCGCTGCCGGAATCAGCACCCGTACCCTGCAGGCGCTGGATACCGTGGAATTCAAAGATCGGGTCATTGAACTGGACCAGAACCAGCCCGAGTCAACGATGACGCTGGATGAATATCTTGAAAAAACAGTAACGCCAGCGCGCGTTGAAAAGGGCCGCGCGCTGCTGGCCAAACACCGTGGCGTTCTTAATCGTGTCGCGCAGCGTTATGGTGTGCAGCCGGCGTTCATCGTAGCGCTGTGGGGCAAGGAAAGTAACTTCGGCGCCAATACAGGCGGCTTCATGGTTCTTGATGCATTAGCAACACTGGCTTATGAAGGCCGACGGGCCGATTACTTCAGAAGCGAACTGGTCAACGCGCTGAAGATCATTGACGCGGGACACATACGCGCTGCCGACATGAAGGGCAGCTGGGCCGGCGCGATGGGCCAGTGCCAGTTCATGCCCACCAGCTTTTTCAATTATGGTGCCGATGGCAACGGTGATCGCCGCATCGATATCTGGAACACCGAGGCCGATGTGTTCGCCAGCGCCGCCAATTACCTGAATAGCGAAGGCTGGAACGGCGGCGAAACCTGGGGGCGTGAGGTGGTGCTGACGCAGCCGATCCGCGAATCACTCATCGGCCTTGATAACGAAGATTCGCTGGATACATGGGCGCAGCGCGGTATTCGTGCGGCTATGGGGGGCGGATTGCCAAAAGGCAGGGCCCTTGCTTCACTGATCCAGCCGGATGGGCCAGGAACACGGGCGTTCCTTGTCTATCACAACTTCCGCGTGCTGCGTCACTGGAACCGGTCAAATTACTTCAGCCTTTCCGTCGGCCAGCTGGCTGATGCGATCGGTGGCTAGACGATAAAGAAGGGGAACACATGTTGCGTGCCGTATTACTGGTTGGGCTTGTACTGTTGCTGAATGCGTGCGCCGGCACCGAAGAAGGAATGCGCGGCCGTGGCATGTACAAAATCGGCGCACCGTATGTGATTGAAGGCACGACGTATTACCCGCAAGAAGATTACGGCTATGACGAAACCGGCATTGCCAGCTGGTATGGCCCGGGCTTCCACGGCAAGACCACGGCCAACGGCGAAACCTATGACCAGACGCAGTTGACAGCGGCACACCGTACACTTCCTATGCCAAGCCTTGTGCGCGTCACCAACCTTGAAAACGGGAAATCGGTCATCGCACGCATCAACGACCGTGGGCCATTCGCGCGCGGCCGTATTATCGATATGTCGCACCGTGGTGCCCAGCTGCTTGGATTTGTGAATTCAGGCACAGCAAAGGTGCGGGTACAGATCCTTGCCGATGAAAGCCGTGCGATTGCCGATGCCGCACGCCACAAAGGCACCTATGCGGCAGGCCGGACAACCATTGAATCGCCTGACAGTGCGCCGGTTGAAAGGGTAACCACGGTATCGCTTGATAACCAACCGACAGTCGCCCCGCCCGAGGTGCAAAGTTCGATCACAACAGGCGATCCCGTTACCGTGACCAACAAACAGGAAGTTCTGGGTGGTACCACGGCGAATATTGAACAAGTCGAGGAAAGCGGACGTTACCTGCCGCCGGTTAAATCAACCAATGTGCCAGTTCCGTCAACCAGCAGTATCTATGTTCAGGCTGGCGCTTTCACCAAGCAGGCCAATGCCACCAAGCTGGCGCAACAGCTGGGCCATATCGGCGCCACGGAAATCACCGAGGTTGATATTAACGGTCTGCATTTCTGGCGTGTCCGCCTGCCGGCCAAAGACGTGGCACAAGCCGACGCCATGCTGAGCCGGGTGATTTCCGCTGGACAGGCAGGGGCCAAAATCGTTATTGATAGGTGATACTCTATCGATAAGGGGCCCTCATGTCATACCAGCTAACAAGTGCAAATGCTGAAGCCGGCAACTTGCCGCGCCTGGATTCAGATCAGTTTACCGTCATCGGTTTACCGCATCATTCCGTGAAGCCAAATGCACCAAAGGGCCTTGCCGGTTTTATTGTTCAACGCGTTGACGGCAGCATTCTTATGCAAGCAACGTTCTTTACTGCCGCCAAGGGCGTGAAGAAAACCATCTTTATCCACACGCCTTCAGAAGATGTTTGCGATGTATTTGAGCTGGATTCAGACGGCTTTGAACTTATGCACAACGGTTTCAAGACACCGCAGGGGCAATCTTACCCGGGTGGGTTTTGTATTGAACGCGCTGGTCACTTGTCATTCGGCGGGTTGCGGGCGAAGAAAGCAGCGCCGGGGAGCTGATATATGTCGAGCGGAATTGTCGTCAGGAAAGCGCCGCTGGAATCTATCTTCTGGTTTGCACACCGCAAGAAAGCAAAAATTGCGGCGTTGCCAGACCAATCCAAACTGAAGCCGGGGCTGAGCGTCAATCCTTATCTGATTTACGTTGAAGGCTTCTCGATTGTCGCCATGAACAACGGCGCATCGGATGCGATCATCGATGCGCAGTACAGCCCCACAACAACAATCGTCAGGGCGCGCAAGTTGCGGCGCCTGACGACGGACCCCGAAGTCAAAAGGGAATTCGTGCTGAATCTTGACGGCATGATCCTGAAAGACGACGGCGTTGATGTATCGGCCGACAAGGAATACCTGGGTATTGATAAAAGTGGCGAGTTGGTGAAAAGCGAATGTCATCCCGATAGAATTTTCAGTGCTTTCCGCCTTGGTTAATTTGACGTTGCTTTCTGGCTGTATGCGCCGCTAAACTGCGCCGCATGAGCGGTTTTTTCATTTCACTTGAAGGTATTGATGGTGCTGGCAAAACAACGCTTAGCAACAACCTTATTAAAGCACTGAAGCAGCGCGGCCACATGGTTATGGCTTGCCATGATATGAAATCGACCCAGCACAGCTTCGAACTATACAAGCTGGTCTCCAATGACAAGCACAAATGGCCGGCGCTGAGTCAGCTTTTTATGTTCAATGCCGGCCGGCACGATGCCGTTGAAAATACAATCAAACCCGCGTTGACCGACGGGTGGGTTGTTATCTGCGACCGCTTTAGCGATTCAATGATGGCTTATCAGGGGTATGGCGCAGGGCTGCCTAAGCCACTGATCGCCACGCTGGATGGTGCGACTGTTGGCAGCTGCAGACCGAACCTGACTTACCTGCTGGATATCGACCCGGCTGTCAGTATGCAGCGTATAGCAGCCCGCAACGAAGAATTGTCACGCATGGAACTGGAGAGTCTTGATTTCCGCCGCCGGGTTGCAGCCGGCTTCCGTGAAATCGCCGCGAATGAACCCAACCGCTTTGTCGTCATTGATGCGACGCTGACAGCTGATGAAGTTTTCGCAAAGGCGTGGCCCGAACTTGAACGACGCCTGCCTCCCGTAACGCCCGCCACTGAAGCGCCGGTTCAGTCGTGAGCGGGTTTTTCATCACATTCGAAGGCGGCGAGGGCGGCGGCAAATCAACTGTCGGCTGGGAAGTGGCCAATTACCTGATGACACAGGGCTTTAATGCCACGGTCGTCGACGATAACTCCAGCACTGAAGGCAGCACGGAAATCCGCAACATCCTTGTACGGGGCGACAAAAACCGCTGGTTTGCGCAATCGGAAGTTTTTCTGTTCTGTGCCGGTCGCTACGACATCGTGCGCCGTGTCATACGCCCGGCGCTAAATGCCGGCACCATCGTTATTTGTGATCGTTTCACCGATTCAACGCTGGTCTATCAGGGATACGCGGGCGGCCTGCCGGTTGAAGACGTAAAGCGCTGCACCGACCTTGCTTGTGACGGCCTGATACCCGACCTGACCGTTATCTTTGACCTTGATGCCAAACTGGCGCTGGAACGCAGCGGCGGCTATTCGAAAGGCGAAGACCGCTTTGAAAGTATCGGCCTTGAGTTCCATTCCAAGGTACGTGATGGCTTTCTGCGTATCGCCGCGAATGAACCAGAACGCTGCGTGGTCGTAGACGCCAGCCAACCACTGGAAGTTGTGGTGGATACGGTCAAAAAAGCAGTGTTGGAACGGTTGTCGACCCGCAGGAAGTGAGTCGGGCGGCAAAGCCACCGAAACGCGGTTTTACAGGCATTTTTAGGTGTTGATTGGTGCGCCAGTCTTCGTAAAATCGTTCCATGTCAGGATTTTTCATCACACTTGAGGGCGGCGAAGGCAGTGGCAAAACCACGCAGTGCAAGCGCCTTGTCGAATGGCTCGAGCGTGAAGGATACGATGTCGTTACATGCCGCGATCCCGGCACATCAACCGGCGGCCTTGCCATTCGCGAGCTGCTGGTGCGGGGTGAGGGTGATCGCTGGCTGCCGATGTCGGAAGTGCTGCTGTTCAACGCCGCCCGCTATGATGTTGTGAACCGCGTCGTCAAACCATCGCTGGAGAAGGGTGCCGTTGTCATTTACGACCGCTTCTGTGATTCAACCTATGTCTATCAGGGTTATGGCCGCGGCATGCCGCTGGAAGACCTGCTGACGATACAGGAGCTGGTGGTTGGCGACTGCATGCCTGATTTGACACTTGTTTTCGATGTTGATGCCGAAACTGCTCTGTCGCGCAGCAAGGGTGGAAGCCTTGGCGAAGACCGGTTCGAGAATATCGGTCGTGAATTCCATACCCGTATCCAGAAGGGATATCACGACCTTGTGAAGCAGAATCCCCAGCGATGCGTACTGGTTAATGCCATGCAGCCCTATGATGACGTAACGCGGGATATGATCGCTGCCGTGGAATCGCGCCTGACCCAGAAGCAGGAAGTGGGCGTGGCATGAGCGGGAACATACCGCTACCACGTGAAACCCAGCACGTTATCGGTCACGAAGGGGCCATTGCTGATTTTATGACCACATGGGAAAGCGGCCGCCTGCATCATGCGTGGCTTGTTACCGGTCCGCGCGGTATTGGCAAAGCCACACTGGCCTATGCCATCGCACGCTGGGTCATCACCCCCGACCGGCCGCTGGGCCGTCTGTCGCTACCGCCGGAGCACCGGACCATCAGGCAAGTGGCGGCTAACTCGCACCCGGCATTGTGCGTGATAGAGCCCGAGGAAGACGAGAAATCTGGCGTATTTCGTGAAATCAGCGTCGATGAAGCGCGGCGTGTGCCGCCATTCCTGCAGCTGACGGCCGCCGACGACAGCTGGCGTGTGGTGCTGATTGATAACGCCGATATGCTTTCAAACGAAGGCCAGAATGCGATATTGAAGTTTCTTGAAGAGCCGCCGGCACGCTGCCTGATTATCCTGACCGCTGCACAGCCCGGCAAGCTGTTGCCCACCATAAAATCACGTTCGCGTCAGCTAAAACTGGATGTTTTATCCGATAATGATTTAAGGATGTTATCAGCGCGGCTTGATGTAAAACTTCAGCATGATAAGCCATGGCTGATACGCCATGCTGCCGGCTCGATCGGCGAACTGATTCGGCTGGCCGATCTTGATGCCAGCACCCTGCAGCAAATGGTTGCCGAAATTATTAAGGCCTTGCCGAACCCCCACTGGGCCGCCGTGCACAAGCTTGGCGAAAAGGTCGGCCGCAAGGAACAGGATGCCCAGTTCCGCCTTGTGCTGGAACTTTTCAATGATGCGCTGGCTGAACGCCTGAAAAGCCAACCCGCCGCCACAGCCGCATGGGATGATCTGCAGCTGAAGCTGCGTATGGCCCCCGAGCGCCACCTGGACCGCACAGCGACCCTGATCGATGCGGTGGCGGCCGCTTCGCGCATGATGCAGGCGAATATGGCCGCCTAGGCCCGCATATCTTTCCCTACCCAAACCCGCTAAATTCACTTATTTTCTGACCTTAAAGGAATTTCTTCATGTCGCGCATCCAATACATTACGCTTGCCATTCCCTATGCGAACGGCGCCATGCACATCGGCCACGCCTATGAAGCGATTGGCGGCGACTGCCTTGCACGCTTCTTCCGCGCCGATGGTTATGATGTGCGTTTTCAGGCCGGCATGGACGAGCACGGGCAGAAAGTCGCCCAGAATGCCGAGAAGGTGGGGCAGACACCGCTCGAGTCAGCCACAGCCTGCGCCAATGAGTATCAGGAGCTGCTGAAAACCTACGCTATCAGCAATGACGACTTTATCCGCACCACAGACCAGAAACGCCATTGGCCGACCGTACAGGAAATCTGGCGCCGCATGGAAGCTGCCGGTGATATTTATCTGGGCGAATACAGCGGCTGGTATTCGGTACGCGATGAGGCATTTTACGATGAATCAGAGCTGACAAAAGCTGGCGAGGGCAAGTTCCTGTCGCCACAAGGCACGCCGGTTGAATGGGTGACCGAGAAAAGCTACTTTTTCAAGCTTTCAAAGTACCAAGACAAGCTGCTGAAGCTGTACGAAGACAAGCCGGACTGGATACAGCCGTCGTATCGCCGTAACGAGATTGTCAGCTTCGTGAAGGGCGGCCTGCGCGACCTTTCGATCAGCCGCACCACGTTCGATTGGGGCATTCCTGTTCCCAGCAATAACAAGGAAACCAACGCTGATCATGTGATGTATGTGTGGGTTGATGCGCTGACAAACTACATCTCATGCCTTGGCGCACTGACGAACGATGATTCAGCGTATAAAAAATACTGGGAACAAGGTAATCCGATCCAAGTTATCGTCAAGGACATCAGCCGCTTCCATACTGTCTATTGTCCAGCATTCCTTATGTCAGCAGGCCTGCCGCTGCCGAATTTCGTGCATGTGCATGGCTTTATCAATGATAAGCAGGGCCGCAAGTTTTCAAAATCCGAAGGTAACTTCCCGTGGTCGATCATGGAATTCGCTGACAAGTTCGGCGTGGATCGCATTCGCTACTTCCTGATGCGCGAAGTTTCATACGGACGTGATGGGAACCTTGAACTGGACCAGCTGCCCATCCGCTGCAACGCCGACCTTGCCAACGAATTTGGCAACCTGTCGCAGCGCAGCCTGTCGATGATCAACAAGAACTGCGACGGCAAGATGCCGCAGCCGGGTGAACTGACGGCCGAAGATAAAGCGGCGCTGGAAGCGCCGCAGAAAGTGCTGCCGGTGATGCGTGACGCCATGAACCGGCTGGAATTCCATAATGCGCTGTCGGCGCTATGGAAAGTCATGAGCGAGACAAACGGTTATTTTGCCGGGCAGGAGCCATGGGCGCTGAAAAAAATCAACCCCGAGCGCATGAACACGGTGCTGTGGGTAACAGCCAACTGCGTGCGCCAGCTGGCCATTCTGGCGTCACCGTTTATTCCGATTGGAACGGCTGCGATTTTGGATCAGCTAAAAGTTAGCCCGGCTGAAAGATCTTTTTCATGTCTTGCAGCCAACGTGGTGGCGGGGGTTGAACTACCCGCGCCTCTGGGTGCTTATCCAAGACTTGTTTTGGAAGTTTCAGACGATGAGGGTTCAAAATAGTTGTTGAACCGTTCATTTCATGGACGACAACGGCGAAATCACTTGGAATCGTGATGTGTTCTCTGCCATGAGTATACTTGATATCTGGTCTGAAAATAGGGAAACGCCACCAGCGATCCCAACCAATTGGAACATGCGAGCCACCAGATGTGGCCTTCGTTTCGTGTATTCTAGCTACCATAGTTCACCTTTATGCCTATAATTAAAGCTTATCATCCTTAAGCGAAACTAAATGCTGATCGATACCCACTGCCACCTTGATTTTCCTGAGTTTTCTGCCGCCCCGGATGGTGGTTTGCAGGGGCTTTTGGCCCGTGCCGAGGCCGCAGGGGTGGGGCGCATGATCACCATCAGCACCCATAAATCGCGCTTCCAGACGTATATCGACCTTGCCAACCAGCATCCGCAGCTGTTCTGCACAGTGGGTGTGCACCCGCACCACACGGAAGAGCCGGGGGAACATGTGACGTCTGATGAACTGATTGCGCTGGTCAACAGCAACCCGAAAATCGTCGGCATCGGCGAAACAGGTCTGGATTATTATTACGATTACAGCGACCGCGATATCCAGAAGAAATCTTTCCGCGAACACATCCGCGCCGCACAGGATACACAGCTGCCACTGGTCATTCATAACCGCAATTCCGACGACGACATGGCGCAGATACTGACCGAAGCCTATAATGAAACACCTATGCCCGGCCTTCTGCACTGCTTTTCATCCAGCGCCAAGCTGGCGGAAGCGGCGCTAGAAATCGGCTTTTATTTGTCGTTCAGCGGTATCCTGACGTTCAAGAACGCCGAAGAAATCCGCCGCGTCGCAAAAGAAGCGCCAGCCGATCGCATTATGGTTGAAACCGATGCGCCCTATCTGGCCCCCGTACCGATGCGCGGTAAAACCAACGAGCCCAGCTATGTCGTGCACACAGCCAGGATGTTGGCCGAGGTGCGGGGTGTCAGCGAACGTGAAATCACCGACCTGACGACAGAGAACGCAAAGCGGCTTTTCCGGCGCTTGGCATGATTGGTGCAGATAAGGCGAGCTTATTGAATATCATGGAGCCTGAAATGTCGGTTTTATTAAATAAAGACGAAACAAATGAGCCTATAAGAACCGGCAGCCAGCCCAAAACGCCCCAGCAGGGTTATATGAATCCGCTCTATGGCCCGCAGTTCGATTTTCCGGAATGGACGGGACCGTTACGCACGCTTTACATTCTGGGCGGGACACCGCGCTGCGGCAGCTCGATGTTCGGAACCCTGTTATTCCAAACGGGCACCCTGGGGCACCCGCAGGAATACTTTATCGAACCCAACCTTACCCAGCTGCATGAACGGCTGGGTGATCCTGTTCTTTCACGAGTCATCAATGTCCGCACTTCGCCAAATGGTGTCTTCGGTATCAAGTCGCACGCATGGCAGCTGAACGAGGTCCTGACGCGCATGTATAAGGTGCCGGGCCTCCCCATGCCTAGGGTGGTTGTAATGGAGCGGCGTGATATCGACGCGCAGGCCAAATCATGGGCCTTGGCCGAAGCGACAAAAGTTTATTCCAAGATCGATGGCTATGTACCGATGCAGCAGGTCGCACAACCGGCTGTAGTCTCTGCTGAGACGGTTGAACAGATGAAGACAACACTGCTCGGTCGCAAACAGCTATGGAACATCCTTCTGCAAACCGCGTATCCCGTGCACCTGAAAATCTTTTACGAAGATGTGCTGGAAGACCCGCAGCGCGAAGTGAACAAGGTAGCCGAGTTTCTGGGCGTCGAGGCCGGTGCGGCGGTTGACCTGGCCCGCATTCCGCTGAAAAAACAGCGTCAGGATTAACCGTGACCCGGGCCGGCGGAATGTGCTAAAGCATAGCCATTATGCCTGACGATACTGCGCCGGATATTCAGCCTGTCATAACCAAACCCCGCTTCATGGATTTTATCCGCATGGGGCAGGCGCATTTAGCGGCGCTGAAAAGTGATTATAAATATGGCCGGCGTGTTGGCTGCATCATAGTCTCATTGCAGGGTGAAAAGATTAGCGAAAGCTGCAATCACCGACTCAAAAGCCTTGGCGAGCCAGCGCCGGATACCTCTGCAGAACAACATTTTTTAGAAACCCAGCATGCAGAGGAAGCTGCTTTACATCAACTTAGCAACAATGCCTGGCAAGCATGTAAGGGGGCTACGGCGTATGTGACCTTATGCCCTTGTGCAAAATGTCTTCGCAACTTAATGAGCGCTGGGATTGATCATATAGTCACCTATAAGCCTGACTTTAATGATCCTAAGTGGGGAGAAGGCTATAGGTATGGTATGCAGATGATGGCGCGGGCAGGCATGACGGTGACGTATATGCCGCGCCCGAAAATCCTGCATAGCGTGCTGAAAAAACTGCGCATGGCGGCATAGAAAAACCCCGCCGGGGGCCGCCGGCGGGGTTTAACTAGGCCAATACTTTCGTTCTTACGGGGTGCCGTTATGCACGGTACCGCCACCGCCATACATATGGTGCAGCTCAGATATAATATTCCTGATATTCTGCTGCTCGGCGGTTGTGCCACCATTGCTGGCACCGGCAACTGTTACATTCGTACCATCAATAAACACCGTGCCGTTGTTGCCAGTGCCATTCGTCACAACAATGTTATCAGGCAGGTTCGCTTGGCCACCTGATGCCGTACCAGCATACATAGGCTGCGGCGACTCATTATCCTTTGGTTGTATCCGTGCGGGCTGTGTCTGTGCCACGCCCAAAACAGGCTGAGTCTGTAACATCTGGTTGCGCTGATTTTTCATATCAACATAAGCGCGTGAATGATCGTCATAAGTATTGAACTTATGCTTGGCAATATCTTCACCCAGTTCAGCTTTCTTCTTCCAGCGCTCCATTTGCATCTCAGTGCGCTGATTTTTCATATCAGCATAAGCGCGTGAATGATCGTCATAAGTATTGAACTTATGCTTGGCAATATCTTCACCCAGTTCGGCTTTCTTCTTCCAGCGCTCCATTTGCATCTCAGTGCGCTTGTTCTTCAGGTCAGCATAGGCGCGTGAGTGATCATCATAGGTTTTGAACTTATGCTCGGCGATGTCCTGGCCCAGTTCGGCCTTTTTCTTCCAGCGCTCCATCTGCATCTTGGTGCGTTCGTTCTTTAACTTCGCATAATCCTTGATAACCGCTTCACCAAACTTTGCCTTATTTTTCTGGTGATCAAACGGGTTCAGGTTTTTACTTGGATCTGCAAGGTTTTTGAGAGCCTTTTTCAGCTTCTTCGAGAAACCGGCGTGAGCAGGTTCTGGCACTGCTACAGTCATGGTCATTGCTGATAGCGCGACAAGAAGCATAATGCCCAAAATCTTCTTCATAAAAATCCCCTTTAAAAATCCCGTCTTAAAAATCGCGCTCAATAAAATTTGCCTTGTATTTTAGAAATGTACCAAAATGCGCTTAAATTCCGCTTAATGCGCGGCCAAGTGGCTGGAAAACAAGGGGCAAATTCGGCTAGCGATTCTGCCCGCGCACAAATGTGCCGCCCGTATCATAGCCACCGCCGGTAAGAATGCTCGGGGTAGAAGGGGTTAAACCACTGCCATTCATCAGCGGCGTTGTGGGCCCCATAATGGTGACGCTTGTGCCGTTGATATAAACGGGATTCTGGTTCCCGGCATTGGGCAGAATCGTGATGTTCGGCGGCAGATTCATGTTGCCGCCTTGCGGTGCTATCAGCTGCACGTTGTTTGGCTGCTGAAGGAGGCTACCGCCTGTGGGCACAGGGTTTTGCGACATGGCGTTCATGGCCTGCTGGATGGCCATCTGCTCGGCCACGCGCTGCTGGGCCTGCTGGACCGACTGGATAACCAAGCTTGACTGGCCTTGCATGGTTTGCGCTGCCGCTGCAGGTGACAGCAGGGCCATTAGGGTGACTGCAAGAAAAGCGCGCATGAAACAGCCTCTTATCTACTTGTTTTCAACTGTAGCCCCAAAATCAGGCTTAATAAGGGTATTTGGCTAACTAACTGAAGGTTCTGACTGTTTTTTAGGGCACTTGCTGCAGCGCTTCAGCTTGTCATCAATCATATCCTTGATCTCGGCGGTGCATTTGCCAGATTCGGGCATGCCGTATTTCTCGATAATGGCGATATGAACGTGTTTGGGTAGCGTAGCGCCAGACTCAACGGCCTCAACGATGGTTTTCTCCAAATCTTCCGGAGTGATGCCGCCGCGGCAGTTGCATATCAGAATCGCCATAGAATCCTCTATAACATGCTGTGATGGCAGTATTCCAACGCAGAATTACTTGCCAGACATCGTATTTAACAGAATATATGGTGCTTCATTTTTGAAATATTATAAGCATAATGCTGCACCGCACGGCAACAGCATTGCTTTTGGCGCTAATAGTTTCAGACTTCCCGTTCTAGGATTTTTATACGGGGGGATATTTCAAATGACATTACGCTCAACCGCTATTGCTTTGGCTGCTACCGTTACAATGACAGGCGCTGCCATGGCGCAGCAAAATAACGTCGCTTCAGGCGCTCCATATATCGAAGAACCTGATTTTTCGGCTGACAATCTTGGCCTTCGTGACCGTTCTTTGACTGACACTGACCAGGCTCCTCTGCCCCTGCCATACGAAGGTGTTTTAGCTAATCAGGATCGGATTGATTCGCCATCCGAAGCTGCCCTTGAAGTCTGGAGAGATTGTCGTCAAGGCGGCCGCGGTGCTGGCCAGCGGGCTGCTGCCTGCGCACTTAGTGGTGTTGCCGCAGCCGGTGCCGCTCGCTCTGTTGCCGAAGATGGTGTTGAAATTGAACTCAGCTGGGGCAACGGTGGCCCTGACCCGGACCCGACGCCAACACATATAGACCGTCGAGATATGAACAGATCAGGCCGCGAAGAAGAAGCTCAGCGGTACCGTGGTCCGGTTATCCGCTAAATCTTGCTTTAAAGCCTAAAATACAAGGAATCTGTGGGTTACCTTTGTAACCCATTGATTCGCACTTTTTCGAGATTATTCCTTAACCGAAACTTCATCTGTATTGCGTACTATTACAGGTATGAAGACGGTCGCTTTGCATCTTTCCCCAAAGGATGTGCGGCGGCAGGGGCCAAAAAACGGAAACCGTGACAGCCACTGCCCAGCCGAGGACTATGATTCTGCCTTCTCTAAAATTTTAGTGATTATCGCCCTGACGGCGGTGTTCTTCGGTCTGCTGAGCCTGCTGCCCATGAGCGCAGCCCGCGCCGAGTCGAACGAGCTGCCGCCGCTGCCTTACGAAGTACGCGATCCCATTGTTCCTGGCAAACTGTCGGTTTCACCTTTTGTACCGCCGCCGCCGCAATGGCAACAGTTCGAGCAGATGTCGAAAGACGACCAGCGCGCCCTGCTGGCCCAGTTGGCGATTGGCGCGATCGGTACCGCTATCCATCACCCGGTCGGCCGTGCGCTGAAAGCCGTGCAGGAACCGATTGTGGGCGAAAACGTGAAATGCCGCACGAAGCTGAGCTTCAAGACCTATTACATGCGCTGCGGCCTGAAGTTCTAGCCTTCGCCGAACATCTTCTGATATCGGTCCCAGTCAACCCTGCTTAGGGCGACTTTCAGCGCTATCGCTTCGCCATCTTCACGGTTTAATACCTGTGCATGATCATACAGCCACGCCAGCGGCGCGCCTTGCGTGTAAGAAAGCCTGATGTCGTGCTCTTCAACCTGCGTAAAGGCATGAGCAAGAATGGCTTCTTTCAGCGTCTCCAGTCCCTGCCCCGTCAGCGCCGAAATGCTCACTATTTTCTCATCATGCAGGCGGCGCTGTTTCGTCACGCTGGCCATGATGTTACGAGCCGGCTCGTCCAGCAGGTCGATTTTATTCAACACTTCGATAAGGCGTGGATCGTCTTCGTGAATGCCAAGGCCTTCCAAAACGCTTAAAACATCAGCACGCTGGGCATCGGTATCCACATGGGCCGCATCACGAATGTGAAGGATCAGGTCGGCTTCTTCCACCTCTTCCAGCGTCGCACGAAACGCTTCGATAAGATGGGTCGGCAGATCAGCAATGAAGCCGACGGTATCCGACAGCATAATCGTACGGCCAGGGGCCAGTTCTATTGCGCGCTGCGTCGGATCCAACGTTGCGAACAGCAAGTCTTTGGCGAATACGCCAGCCTGCGTCAGCGTGTTGAACAGGGTTGATTTGCCCGCGTTAGTATAACCGACCAGCGCCACCAACGGCTGTTCACGCCGGCTGCGGGCGCGGCGCTGCAGGCCGCGCGTGCGGCGCACATCCTTCAGTTCGGCCTCTATCTTTGTAATGCGGTTGCTGATCATCCGCCGGTCAAGCTCGATCTGGGTTTCACCCGGACCGCCCAGAAAGCCGAAACCGCCGCGCTGGCGCTCAAGGTGGGTCCAGCTGCGCACAAGACGCGAACGCTGGTAATTCAGCGCTGCCAGCTCTACCTGCAGCATGCCTTCCCGTGTGCGGGCGCGTTCCCCGAAAATCTCGAGAATCAGGCCAGTGCGGTCGATAACCTTGCAGCGCAGTTCTTCTTCCAGGTTGCGCTGCTGAATGGGCGCCAACGGGTGGTTGATGATGGCCAATGCAATATGGTCGCGTTCCACCACATGCTTCCAGTGCTGCAGCTGGCCCGAGCCGATCAGCGTCGCGGGTGTGAACTTGCTGACACCCAGCGCTGCGCTTTCAACCACATTCAGGTTAATCGCCCCGGCAAGGGCCACAGCCTCTTCTAGCTGGGCGTCAACGGTGCGCGCGCCTGTTGCCCGGGCACGTGCATACACATGCAGTACAATACAGCGCGTCGGAATTTGTTTTTGTTCTTGTTCTTCCATTGCGGCGTTATAGCGCCTTACGAAGCAGCCTGTGCTTCGTTTTCTTCAAATAGCTGGATTGGCTGGTTCGGCATGACGGTTGAAATGGCATGCTTGTAAACAAGTTGTGCATGGCCTTCCCGGCGAAGAAGCATCGAAAAATTATCAAACCAAGTGATCACACCCTGAAGCTTGACTCCGTTTACCAAAAAAACTGTTACGGGTAGTTTCTGTTTGCGGCAGTGGTTTAAAAAAACATCCTGAACGTTTTGACTCTTCTCACTCATACTCATTCCCCAGTACTCTAAAACACCTTTGCATATCAAGTAGGTAGCTTGAAGATGGGGCATTTCTATGTCGGCTGCAAGCAGTTATCGTTTGATCTTAACAATAAAAATAAACCAATCATGCTGTTCTTATGGCAAAATAGAAAATTATCGTAAATTCCTGATATGAACCAGAAACTCGGGCAATCCCGTGAATGTGAGCATGGGCGCTGATTCGTGCCGATAGGGCTGGCTTGTAATAAGAATGCTCGTCAGCCCTGCGTTATTTGCACACGCAATATCTGCAGGAGAATCGCCGATAAACCATACGCTCCTGTCAGGCCTGATAACAAGGCTCTTCAGGGCATGCAGTGCTGCCCGGGCATCGGGCTTGGGATAGGGAAGATCGGACGCACCATAAACATTTTTAAAATATCTCCCCCAGCCGATACTGGCCAGCTCGTGATGTAGCGCGCTCGATGTATTATTGCTGACGATGCTCATTGGCACATTCATGTCGTGGAGATACTCAAGAATAGCGTCCGCGCCCGGCAGCAGGATCTTCTGCAGGTTTTCCGGGGTGCCGAAGATCCTGTCATGCGTTTCCGCAATAAGCTGGGCATACATTTCTAGGGCTTTTTCAGCGTTTTCAGCCCCGAAGCGTATGGGGAAATTCACTTCCTTTACCGTCGCCGCGTAATGCCTGACCTGCAAAGGATCTTCGTGCGGCTGGCCGAAGAAGTCATGAATTTTATTGATGGCCTCATATTTATACGGAATGCTGTTGATCAGCGTCCCGTCCCAGTCGAACAGAACTGCGGAAGGTTTTGAAATAACGGGCATGCCTACAAACTAAGGCCTCTGTAAGCCGCGTCAACTAATCGTTATTCAGCGCACACAACGCTTGGAAGTTATGGATGATAAGCTGCTTCCAATCGCGTGAAAACTATTTAGGCTGGCGGCCCTCGATCTTCCGGAAAACAGGTCCGGCAACAGCCAGTGCTTCATGCAGGGTGCGCACATGAATCAGGGGTTTGGCCTCGGTCATATCCGCCTTATAGGGCGTAAGGGCCAGATCCCTGACCAGAATCGATGTACAGTTCAGCAAGTTCGCCGGGATCATATCCCCTTCGCTGTCGCCAATCACCCATACCCACGGCCCCGGCATAATGCCAATTTGTTCAAGCACCTTC
>JBFWRI010000020.1:0-33620 GCA_050248995.1 Bdellovibrionales bacterium | reverse complement strand
GCTGGGGCGATTCCCACAAGGTGCTGCACAGGGCATCGAAGCGGCCACTGTCGACACCTTCATAAATGGCGTCCAGCGTAATTTCCTCAGCCCACTCAACCTTCAGGCCCAGTTCTTTGCCCATGGCTTCGACAATGTCATGTGCCCAACCGCCCATGACACCCGTATTCGCATCCTTAGTGATTTCTGGCGGGTAGATGTAATAACCACAGCGCAGCGTATTAGTACGCATCACGCGGTCATAGGCGCTTTCCTTGGCCACAGAAGCTTCTGTGGAATGCTGCGTCACATACCAGCTGGTGCCAGCGCTGATCAGGATAACAAGAATGAGACCCAGAATTTTTTTCATTTATTTCTCCTACCTTATAATCCCATCGGCCAACGTCAGCGTGCGGCTGGCCTGCGATGCCAACGCCATGTTGTGCGTGGCCATCAGTGTCGCCACGCCTTCTTTCTGCGCCAGCTGGCGGAACAGTGCAAACACGGCCTCGCCCGTATGCGGGTCAAGGTTACCCGTTGGCTCGTCAGCAATCAGCAATTTCGGCTTGTTGGCCAGCGCGCGGCAAATGGCCACGCGTTGCTGTTCGCCGCCCGACAGTTGCGAAGGCCGGTGCGACAGGCGCCCGCTTAAACCCACAGTTCCCAGCAAGTCTGCCGCCCGTGCCATGGCTTCACGCATTGATCGGCCGGCCAGCAGGCAGGGCATCGCCACGTTTTCCTGCGCGTTCAGTTCGGGCAGCAGGTGGTGGAACTGGTACACAAAGCCGATGCGGTCGCGGCGCAGTTCGGTACGCGCGCCATCATCCAGCTGTGCCACGTTGCGGTTCAGCAGATAAATATCGCCCGATGTGGCGGCATCCAGCAGGCCGCAGATATGTAGCAAGGTTGATTTGCCCGCACCCGACGGGCCGACAAGCGCCACCATTTCACCGGCGCTAATTGTAAACGTGGCACCACGCAAAACCGCCAGCGTGCCGCTGGCCGTCACATAATTGCGATGCAGGTTGTTGATGCGAAGGACTTCACTCATAGCACTTACTCATACCTAAGGGCCTCGACAGGGTCGAGCCGCGCCGCACGCCATGCCGGATACAATGTGGCCGCGAAGGAAAGCCCCAGTGCCATCAGCGTCACCTGCACCACTTCGGCCCAGTCTAGCTTGGCGGGCAGCTGCGTCAGGAAATAGATTTCAGCCGAGAACAGGTCGGCGCCCACCAGCGCCTGTATGCCCTGCCGGATGGTTTCGATATTCAGCGCGAACGCTACGCCCAGTGCAAGGCCAGCGAACGTGCCAACAACGCCGATGGTGGCGCCGGCAAGAAAGAAGATGCGCAGGATGCTGCCGCGCGTGGCGCCCATGGTGCGCAAGATGGCGATATCCCGCCCCTTGTCCTTCACCATCATCACAAGGCTGCTGATGATGTTGAACGCCGCTACCATGATGATTAGCGACAGGATAAGGAACATCACGTTGCGCTCCACTTCCAGCGCGGTGAAAAAGCTGCGGTTGCTTTGCTGCCAGTCGGTTACCTTCCAGTCACTGCCGGCAGCCGCACTGATATCCTGCAGGTAATCTTCAATGTGCTGCGGGTTTTCAACCAGCACTTCAACCGATGTGACGGCATCCGGCAGGCGGAAAAAGGCCTGCGCCGCCGGCAACGGCATGAAGATGAAGCCGTTATCGTATTCATACATGCCGACATCGAAAATGGCGGCGACTTCATAGCCCTTCATGCGTGGAATCTGGCCGAACGCGGTTTGCGCAAAACGCGGGCTAACCAGCGTCAGCGTATCACCCACGTTAATCTGCAGTCGCTGCGCCATGCGGGCGCCGATGACAATACGATCACCTTCAAAATTCTTCATATCACCGCGTGTGACCTTCGATACCAGCAGGTCGCGCCGCATCAGGTCTTCCGGTGCAACGCCGCGCACCAGCGCACCGCCCGCCTGCCCCTGCGTGGTGACAAGCGCCTGCGCTTCAATAATCGGCGCGGCGGCGGTCACGCCGGACACCTGCAGCAAACTGGCTGTCAGGGCGTCATAATCAGTCACCGGGCCGTCATAACCGATCACGTTGGCGTGGCCGTTCAGGCCCAGCACACGGGTCAGCAGCTCCTCACGAAAACCATTCATCACCGACATCACGATGATCAGCGTGGCCACGCCAAGCATAATGCCCAGCAGCGAAAACCAGGTGATCAGGGAAATGAACCCTTCCTGTTTCTTGGTGCGCAGGTAACGCCACGCCAGCAGGCGTTCGGGAAGCTTAAAAGTCATGCGGGAAGTTTAGTTTGTACCGGCGTTTGCCTCAAGGCACAAAACAGCAAGGTTTTGCTCGTCTTCGCCATCCAGCGGCAGGCCGTTCAGGTACGCCTTGCCGTTATCAACCGTAATCACGGCAACCGTGGCCTCGCTGCCGATCGCAGCGCCCAGCGGAAGGCCGAACTGCTGCGCGATATCAACTGTCAGCGGGATGGTGATATGGTCACCAATTGTAGGGCGCGGCGGCGTTAGATCGGCCGGAGCAACAGCATTGCCATGCACGTCAACACCGGGCTGGTAAGCCACGCTGGCATCGGGCTGGTGCTGCGTTACCAAGCGGCACGCGGCCTTGTCGATCTCCAGCATCTCGGCGGCCTGCGCGGGCAGCGCCAGCAAGACAAAGAAAAACAGAAGATACTTCACGGGTTCATCCCTTCGGCAATTTCCCTGAACGACACGATATCACTTTCCACCACAGCGTAAATCACCAGCCAGATGACAACAGTTATCACCGTTGTTATGGCAAATTTACGGCCGAGGTCGGGGGTTTGCGGTGCGCCGGCGTCGGTTCCCGGCACGCTGCGATCGTTACGGCGCACACCAAGCGGCAGGATGGTGAAAATCACCACCCACCACACAATGATGAATACAACAGCGCCTGAAAACCACGTCACTTAGCTTCCTCCATGATGACGGCTCGGGTCCACTTTAACAGAAATAAGCTTTTTGCCAGCCACGCCCAGCTTGCCAAACGGCACGGTGCCGACTTTTTCCGCTTTATCGCGGCTGATTTTCACGATGTCGCCATTCGTTGGTATCAGTGTTTGCCGAACCTGACACTGGATGGCCAGATCAGCATGCGCCCGCTGGTGCGGCGGCTCGCCATGTACGGGAATGACGATCTGTGGCCGGGTCATCTGGTACAGTTCGGCCAGCTCGGCCTGCGCCGGATGGCCAGAAACATGTACCGGCGCGTCTTCCAGCGTCAGAACCACCATTCCTGCCTCACGCAATTTGTGTTGCAGCTTGGCAATCTCTTCTTCGTTGCCCGGAATATCGCGTGACGAGAAAATAACCGTATCGCCCGGATCCAACACCACATCGCGGTGATTATCTTCGGCCAGGCGGTGCAGCGCGGCGCGCGGCTCGCCCTGACAACCCGTTACCACATACAGTGCATGCGCAGGCGGCAGGAAGCCGGCGTCTTCGGGGTCAACCGGCTGCGGATAATCCCAGTAACCGCACTCAACTGCGGCTTCATGTATGCGCCACAGCGAGCGACCGATGAAGGCCAGCTGGCGCTCGCTTTGCCGCGCGGCTTCGGCCGCAATGCGCAGCCGCGCCACGTTGCTGGCAAAACAGGTAATGGCAACGCGCTGCCGCTGCGTTTTTACCACATCAATCAGGACCTGCTTCACCTCGGCCTCGCTGCCGCTGTGGCCAGGAATCATCGCATTCGTGGAATCGCCGATCGCCGCCAACACACCCTGTGCGCCGATTTCCTTCAGACGGCTAAAATCTGTTGTATGACCCAACAGCGGGTCAGGGTCAAACTTCCAGTCGCCGGTGTGCAATATGCGCCCGGTCGGCGTTTCGATAATTACCATCACGCTGTCGGGAATCGAGTGCGTAACCGCGACAAATTCGAACGTAAACGGCCCCAGCGTGCGCCGATCGCCCGGGTTCATCTCGATAATGCGCACGCGTTTGGTGTTGCTGCCCTGCCCCAGCTTCAGGCGCAGCAGCGCCGCCGTGAACGGCGTGGCGTAAATCGGGCATTGAATCTGGTCCCAGATATATTCAATCGCGCCCAGATGGTCTTCGTGCCCGTGCGTCAGCACCAGCGCCACCAGATCGTCGCGGCGCTCAACGATAAAACCCGGGTCTGGCAGCGTCGTATCAATGCCCGGGATACCGTCGCCGAACGATACACCGCAATCCAGCATCAGCCATTTGCCCTGATAGCCATACAGGTTCAGGTTGCTGCCGATTTCCCCGCTGCCACCCAGCGGCACGAAGAAGGTGCTTTCTTTATCAAAAAACTTATCCATGTTTTCGCATGAAGAATACATCGCCCGCTGTAATTGCGTGCTCGGTTCCTTCACTTTCCAGTATCAGGGCGCCGTCAGCCGCCAGGTCCTTGAAGATACCCTGCAAGCGCGAATGGTCAGGCAGTGTGACGGTGATGTTTTCGCTGATACCATGCGCCAGTTCACACCACAGCGGGCGGATGCCGGCAAAACCGCTGCGGCCGTAAATCCCGTGTAGCAACTTCAGTTCGGAAAGAATATCGGCAAGCATCGCATCCGCTGTGCAGCGCGCACCTTCATCCACCATGGACGTTGGTGGATACGCCGCACCGGCGGCGGCGGGTGGCGTCATGGCGACATTTACACCGAAACCCGCAATCAGGTACATGGTTTTTGTTGAAGGACATTCAGCCGTCTCCAGCAGAACGCCCGCAAGCTTGCGGTTGTTGACCAGCACATCATTCGGCCATTTTACCTTGGCATTCGATTCCGGCAGCAGGCCATTGGCCGCACGGGCAATGGCCAGGCCATAAATATATGCCTGCAGGCCCACGTCGCGCAGATCGCCTTCCAGCGGGTGCAGCACGCTGCAATATATATTGCCGACCGGCGACGCCCATTCGCGTTCGCGGCGGCCCCGCCCCGCGGTTTGCGTGTCGGCCTTTATCACTGCCGCCCGGCCCGCGCAGCTTTCTACGATACGTCGCGCCTCGGCGTTCGTACTGTCGATCTCGGGAAAGTGATAGACGGGATAATCCATCGCCTAGCTTAGCAGGCTTTGCGCCGCGCGGCCCGCAGCATCGATCAGGGGTGACGGCATGAACGTGAACAGCACAATAAAGGCGGCGCTGATGCCCAGCACAAAACGCACCTGCAGCTCTGGCACACGGTCAAGCGCACCACTGGTGGCATCGTCGAAGTACATGATTTTGATGATGCGCATGTAATAATATGCGCTGACAGCCGACAGCAGCACGCCCAGCACGGCCAGCACCACCAGCCCGGCGTTCAGCGCGGCCATAAACACATAGAACTTGCCGAAGAAACCCGCCAGCGGCGGCACGCCCGCCATCGAGAACATCAGGGCCGCCATCGCCAGCGCCAGCACAGGGTGCGATTTGCCAAGGCCGGCAAGATCTTCAAGGTTTTCAACCTGCTTGCCGTCGCGGCGCATCACCAGAATGACGGCGAACGTGCCGATGGTCATCAGGTAGTAAATCGCAAGATACAGCAGCACAGAAGAAATGCCTTCCTGCCCGCCGGCCGCCACGCCCACCAGCGCATAGCCGACATGCCCGATCGAGCTGTACGCCATCAGGCGCTTGATGTTCGTCTGCTTCAGGGCGGCGAACGCGCCAATCAGCATGGATGCAACCGCCATAATGACAGCCAGCATTTGCCATGCGTTGAACAGTGTTTCGAACGGCACAAACATCACGCGCAGTAGCAGCGCGAACGCCGCGACTTTCGGCACAGCGGCGAAGAAAGCGGTAACGGCGGTTGGCGCCCCTTCATACACATCGGGCACCCACATATGGAACGGCACGGCCGAGATCTTGAAAGCAAGGCCGGCCAGCACGAATACGATGCCAACCAGCACCACGGGTGATCCCAGTGTGGCAGCATTATGCAGCTGGTCGAAATTGGTGGTACCAGTGATGCCATAAAGCAACGAAATACCGAACAACAGGATACCCGACGACAGCGCGCCCAGCACGAAATACTTCAGCCCGGCTTCGGATGACTTCAGGTCGTCGCGGCGGAAGGCCGCAAGGATATAAAGCGCCAGCGACTGTAGTTCCAGGCCAACATACAGCGACAGCATGTCGTTCGCACTCACCATCAACAGCGTGCCCAGTGTCGTTAGAAGAATAAGAATAGGATATTCAAAGCGCTGCATATGGCGTTCGGCATATGCGCCGCCCATCAGCAGCGCCAGAATAGCGCCCAGCAGCAGGATTGTTTTGGTGAACAGCGCGAAGCGGTCGGCCACGAACAGGCCGTTGAAGATGATCTGCGCATCCGGCGCCGCCGTGCACCACACTGCCGCCAGTGCCAGCACCATCACGCCGACGACTGCCCATGTCAGCAGGCGCAGCGAGCGGTCGCCGCGCACGACGCCGGCAACCAGCAGCACCAGTGCGGCGATGGCCATGAAGATTTCGGCGGATGCCGGGGCGATATCAGTGAACGTCATACGGCAAGACCTCTTTTCATCTGCGCGGCTTCATAACTTGGCACAAGGTCCGCCATCAGTTCTTCCGTGCGCGCCAGCAGTGTCGGAATATCGGCGTCGTTAATCAGCGTCGCGTCAATCAGGTGCCGGCTGACACCGCGCTCTGTATCATGTGTATCATCGCTGTGAACACGCGGGTTTATAATTTCGACCACCCAGCCGTTATGCTTGTGCACCCACTCGGCCTCGTCATCCTTGCGCATGTCGGAAATAACAACGAAATCACAGCTTTCCATGTCATGACGGCTGGCATGCTCAGCAATCGCGATCCACAGGTCGCTCTGGATCATCTGGCGACCCCACTCGCTGGCCAGCAGCTGCATCATCTGGCGCGGCGTCTTGTCGATACGCAAGCTTGGCACCAGTTCGCGGATCGGCCGTTCGCGCATATCACGCGCTTCAAAGATAATCGGATCGACACGCAGCATGGCGGCCAGCCCGTCGCGGATGACCTGCACGAAGCTCAGCTTGTGTGCGTAATAGTTCGTTACCAGGTAATTGGCGACTGTATCCTTGCCGGTTCCCTTCTTCCCGGTCAGACCAATCACCAATGGCGCTTTTGCTTGTGTCTGTAAGGTCATGGCACGAACTCCGGGGGCTGCAGTTCAAAACCGTTGGTCGGGTACACGGGCACGACATTCGCAACCCGCACATCCTCGACGATCTTCGCCACAAGCGGCGAGAACACATCCTTGAACGCGGCAGGCGCCACGCCCATCCACAACACCAGCACGGCCAGCGGCACGAACATCAGCCATTCGCGGCGATTCAAGTCGGGCATCGCTTGTACATCTGGTTTTTCCAGCGGGCCATAGAACAGTGCGCGGTACAGGCGCAGCATATAAGCGGCACCAAGAATGATACCAAGCCCGGCTACTGCCGCCACATAGCCGTTGACGGCAAACGCACCCTGCATCGACAGGAACTCGCCAATAAAGCCGCTGGTGCCCGGCAGACCCACGCTGGCCAGCGTAAACAGCATGAAGAACAACGCATAATACGGCATGTTAGTGGCCATGCCGCCGTAACGGGCGATCTCGCGCGTGTGCAGGCGGTCATACACGACGCCCACGCACAGGAAAAGCGCCGACGAAACAACCGTGTGCGACAGCATCACCATCATGGCGCCGTCGATGCCCTGCTGGTTGAACGTGAACAGGCCCAGCGTCACATAGCCCATGTGCGCCACCGACGAATATGCGATCAGTTTCTTCATATCGGTCTGCACGAACGCCACCAGCGACGTATAGATGATGGCAATCAGGCTCAGCACAAGCACCACATCGGCGTAGTTGAAGCTGGCCACCGGCAGCATCTGGATATTGATCCGCAGCAGGCCGTAGCCGCCCATTTTCAGCAGCACGCCCGCCAGGATGACCGAGCCCGCCGTTGGCGCTTCCACGTGCGCATACGGCAGCCATGTGTGGAACGGCCACATCGGCGATTTGACGGCGAACGAGATAAAGAACGCCAGCCACAGCCACGCCTGCATGCCCGCCGGGAAACCCTTTTGCATCATCACCGTCATGTCGCTGGTGCCTGTGTGGTGGTACATCACGATCAGCGCCACCAGCATCAGCACCGAGCCGACGAACGTATACAGGAAGAACTTGTAAGCGGCATAAATGCGCTTCGGCCCGCCCCAGATACCGATCATCAGGAACATGGGGATCAGCACACCTTCAAAGAACAGATAGAACAGCACGGCATCGAGTGACGAGAACATGCCGATCATCATGGTTTCCAGCAGCAGCAGCGCGGCAAGGAATTCACGCACACGGTTTTTTACTGCGCCTAACACCGACAGCATGCAGATGGGCGTCAGCAGGGCCGCCATTACCACGAACCAGATGGATATGCCGTCAACGCCCTTGTGATAGCTGATATCAAAGCTGGGCATCCAGGCCGCTTTCTCGACGAACTGGAAGGATGTATTAGCCGGATCAAAGCTGCCGATCATCCACACCGAAACCAGCAGCACAGCCAGCGACACGGCAAAGGCCAGATATGTCGCAAGCCTCATCTGCTTTTCGCTGCCGGCGCGCAGGCACATCAGGATTACCGCGGCAACCGCCGGCGCAAACGTCAGGACTGATAAAACCGGAAAACCCATCCTAACTCACCCAATAAAGGAACAGCAGAAGCCCTACCACCGTGGCGAAGGCATAGTGATAAACATAACCCGTTTGCAGTGCGGCAACCTCGCGGCCGAAGCGCGCGGCAGTTTTGGCGATACCGTCGGGGCCAAAGCGATCGATAATACCGTCATCGCCCGTTTTCCAGAAACGCAGGCCAAGCCGCTCGGCGGGCAAGACAAAAACTTTGCGGTACAGTTCGTCGAAGAACCACTTGTTGAAGAACAGCGTATGGACCGGGCGGAACATGCTGACCGTACGCGCAGGCAGTGACGGGATGAACTGGTAGAACACATACGCCAGCGCAATACCCGACAATGCGGCCGCCAGCGGTAATATCTTCACCCACGTCGCCACATGGTGTGCGTGTTCAACCGTGTCGTTGCCTTCCCTGATCAGCAGCGATTTACCCCAGAACGCCATGCGGCCTTCGCCCACAAACAGGTCGTACAGGCAGATACCACCGATCACGGCGCCGATCGCCAGCGGCACCAGCGGCAGCAGCATGACCGGCGGGCTTTCGTGCGCATGGTCAGCCGCGTGATGGTCGCGAGGCGTACCGTGGAAGGTCATGATCAGCAGACGCCATGAATAGAATGCGGTCATGAATGCGGCCACAACACCCAGCCAGTATACCAGCATGCCGAACCACGAATGGTCGGCGAACGCCGATTCAAGGATAATGTCTTTCGAATAGAACCCGGCGAAGCCGAACACGGCCGGAATACCCACACCCGCCAGCGCCAGCGAGCCGATCCACATCAGCGTATACGTCATCGGAATTTTCTTCCAGATACCGCCCATCTTGCGCATGTCTTGCTCGTGGTGCAGCGCATGGATAACCGAACCGGCACCAAGGAACAGCAAGGCCTTGAAGAACGCGTGGGTTGTCAGGTGGAACATCGCCGCGCCATATGCCGAAACGCCCGCCGCGAAGAACATATAGCCCAGCTGGCTCATGGTTGAATACGCGATCACGCGTTTGATATCGAACTGCGTCAGGCCGATGGTTGCCGCCACAATCGCCGTCAGGCCGCCGATAACCGCCACCACCATCAGTGCCAGCGGCGCGAATTCGAACAGCGGCGACAGACGGCATACCATGAACACGCCTGCTGTCACCATGGTTGCGGCATGGATAAGTGCAGATACGGGCGTCGGGCCTTCCATCGCGTCGGGCAACCATGTGTGCAGGCCCAGCTGCGCCGATTTTCCCATCGCGCCAACGAACAGCAGCAGGCACGCCAGGTTGATGGGCGCGAAGAATCCCGTCGCCTCGCCCATCGCAATCGATGTCTCGACAACCTGCCCCACGTTTTCAGGCAACAGGATGAAATCGAAGTTCACGCTGCCGAACAGCGTCCACACCCAGAAGATGCCCAGCAGGAAGCCAAAGTCGCCTACCCGGTTGACGATAAAGGCCTTGATGCTGGCATCGTTCGCGCTTGGCTTTTCGTACCAGAAGTTGATCAGCAGGTAGGATGCAAGGCCCACGCCTTCCCAGCCGAAAAACAGCTGCAGCAGGTTACCCGCCGTTACCAGCATCAGCATGAAGAACGTGAACAGCGACAGATACGCCATAAAGCGCGGCTGGCACTTGTCTTCATGCATATAACCAACCGAGTAAACGTGCACGCAGGTTGAAACCAGCGTCACCACCATCAGCATCACGGCTGTCAGCGTATCCACCTTCAGCGACCAGGCGACCTTAAGCCCGCCGCTTTCAAACCAAGGTGCCAGCGTCACGGTGAACGATGTGCCACCCAGCGCGACTTCAATGAACAGGTAAATGGCGCACACAAGCGCCACGCCCATACCGCCGCAGGTGATGATGTGCGCCCAGCGGTTGCTGATAAAGCGGCTGCCAAGGCCCACCAGCGCCGCAGCAACCAGCGGGGTGAAAACAACAAGAAGGGCGGCGATATTCAGCATTATCCTCTCATCACATTCGCGTCATCCACTGCGATTGAGTGGCGATTACGGAAGTACACAACAAGAATGGCAAGGCCGATCGCGGCTTCGGCGGCGGCCACCGTCAGCACGACCATCGTGAAGACCTGCCCGACAAGGTCGCCCATGAAGGCCGAGAACGCGACGAAATTGATGTTGACCGACAGCAGGATAAGCTCAACGCACATCAAAATCAGGATGACGTTCTTGCGGTTCAGGAAAATGCCGACAACGCCCAACGTGAACAGCAGCGATGACAGCACAAGAAAATGATCAAGGGTTATACTCATAATTGAACCCCCTCGCCCGGCTTCGGCGTTTGCATTTCAATCGTATCAGCACGCGAGCGGTTGATTTGTGTATTGATGCTTTGTTTCAGCACACCCGGCCGTTGGCGCAACGTCAGCACAATCGCGCCGATCATGGCCACCAGCAGAATCAGGCCGCACACCTGGAACACATATGCGTACTTGGTGTATAGCACCAGCCCCAATGCCTTGGTGTTGGTTACCGCCGCGTCTATCGGCAACTGCGCAGTAATGTCCATCTGGTCGGGTGCCATGAAGTTTGCCGTTAGAATGAACACCAGCTGCAGGAACAGGATAACGCCTACCAGCGCGCCCAGCGGCACATACTGCATAAAGCCGCGGCGCAGCTCTTCAGCATCCACGTTCAGCATCATCACCACGAACAGGAACAGCACAGCCACCGCTCCCACGTAAACAATCACCAAGATCATCGCCACGAATTCGGCGCCCAGCATCACGAACAGGCCGGCCGCGTTGAAGAACGCCAGAATAAGCCACAGCACCGAATGCACCGGGTTGCGCGCGCTGATTACCATCAGGGCTGACAATACCAGCACCGACGCAAACAAATAAAAGGCGATATCAACCAGCATCATCTGTACTTCGCATCCTTGGCAAGATTGGCCGCGATCTCGGCTTCCCAGCGGTCGCCGTTTTCAAGCAGCTTTTCCTTGTTATAGAAAAGTTCTTCACGGGTTTCGGTCGCGAATTCAAAGTTCGGGCCTTCCACAATCGCATCCACGGGGCACGCTTCCTGGCACAGGCCGCAGTAAATGCACTTCGTCATGTCGATGTCATAGCGCGTGGTGCGGCGCTGGCCGTCATCGCGCGGCTCGGCTTCAATCGTAATGGCCAGCGCCGGGCAAACGGCTTCGCACAGTTTGCAGGCAATGCAGCGCTCTTCGCCGTTCGGGTAGCGGCGCAGCGCGTGCTCACCCCGGAAACGCGGCGACAGCGGGCCTTTTTCCATCGGGTAATTGATGGTCACCTTCGGCTTGAACATATAGCGGAAGGTCAGCACGAAACCCTTGACGATTTCCCACAATAACAAGCGTTTAGTGAAAGAAGCGGCTGTCATAGGTACACCTTATATATAGCCGTGATAACAACCCACACCAATGACAGCGGCAGGAACACCTTCCAGCCGAGACGCATCAGTTGGTCATAACGCAGGCGTGGCAAGGTTGCACGAGCCCACAGGAACACGAACAGGCACAACGCGATCTTCAGTGCGAACCAGATGATACCCGGGATGGCATTGAACGCTTCATTATCAATCGGCGACAGCCAGCCGCCAAGGAACAGGATGGTCGCCAGCGCTGACATCAAAATCATGTTCATGTATTCGGCCAGGAAGAACATGCCGAACGTCATCGCCGAATATTCGGTGTTGAAGCCGCCAACCAGTTCGCTCTCGCCTTCCGGCAGGTCGAACGGCGTGCGATTGGTTTCGGCAAGGCCCGAGATAAAGAACACGATGAACATCGGGAACAGAATACCGCCCACGTACCAGCCCTGCTCGGCCTGCGCCAGTACGATTTCGCGCAGGTTCAGTGTGCCAGCCAGCACCAGCACGCACACGATGATAAGGCCCAGTGATACTTCATACGAAACCATTTGCGCGGCGCTGCGCAGCGCGCCAAGGAATGCATATTTCGAGTTACTGGCCCAGCCAGCCATGATAATGCCGTACACGCCCAGTGATGAAATCGCGAACAGGTAGAGGATGCCGACGTTGATATCGGCCAATACAAGCTTGTCGTCAAACGGCACCACAGCCCACGCCACCATAGCGAGGGCAAACGAGATCATCGGCGCCAGAATAAACACAACACCGTTGGCACCCGACGGAATAATCGTTTCCTTGGTCAGCAACTTCAGGCCGTCGGCCAGCGGCTGCAGCAAACCAAACGGGCCAACCACATTCGGGCCGCGGCGCAGGTGCATGGCCGCCAGAACCTTGCGCTCGGCCAGCGTCAGGTACGCCATCGCGCCCATCAGCGGCAGGATGATAGCGACGATTTTCGCCAGCAGCCAGAGTGCGGGAAGGATTATGTCGTCAACCATACATTTCCTTCCATTCCTTGTATTGGCCATCGATCGCAGCGGTCAACTGCTCGGATGTCAAACCGGCAACGCGGGCCAAGCGTAGAACATAGATAAGCGATTCGGGAACAACAGCAGCGACTTCTTTGGTATCCAGCACTTCGCCATGTTCAGCACCGCTGCATACGGCAGCAAGACGGCCCGATGTCTGCATCAGGTGTAGGTTTAAATGGCGAATGGCAAAAAGTTTCGCTTCATCGTCCGACGCGCCTTCCAGCATAGCATAGGCCGCCGCATCGAACTGAATTTCGTTCTCGGCTTGTTGCATCAGGCTATGAAGCGAGGCGCTTGTCATTACTTGCCGCCCATGCCTTTCATCCACATCTGCTGCCATTGCTGCATCGCCTGCATGTAACCGACAGGGCTGCCGAAATCGATCGTCACCTTCGGCGTGTGTGATTGCTGTTGCGGCATCATCACGCTTTGCCAAAAGGCGAAGTACTGCTGCCAGAATTCGGCTGCAGCCACCATGGGGTTGGCCAGCGCCTTACTTTGGCTAAACGGCTCCAGCGTTGCGGTCGGCTTATCGCCCGATGTGCATGCCGTGGGCATCCAGTGCGCCATGGTTTCCTGCCAGAACTGCATCGGATTATTCATGGCATTATTTTGGGCATTCGATGATTTGGTCATTCGGCGGCCTCCCTGCTGTGTGGTAATAATTCAGTTGAACATTTTGCCATCGTGCTGCTGGCACGGCTGATAACGTCGGTCATATAGAAGTTTTCAACCGGATATACGAATGCCGACGACTGCATCGGCACATTATCGCCGCCCTGTGCGAACGGCAGCCATGCATGTTCTTCAATCGTGCCCGGCTGCGCCGTGGCCGTAACGGCTTCCGCCATCGCCTTGCGCAGTTGCGCCAACGTGTCATACGGCAGCGCCTGCCCAACGGCCGCCGACAGAGCGCGGATAATCTTCCAGTCTTCCTTCGCCTCGCCCGGCGGGAATGCGGCCTGCTTGGCCAGCTGCGCGCGGCCTTCGGTGTTCATATAGGTCGCATTCTTTTCGGTATACGCAGCGCCCGGGAAGATAACATCGGCGCGGTGAGCACCCGCATCACCATGGTGGCCCTGATAAATCACAAAGGCATTGCCCAGATGGTGCGTATCAATCTCGTCGGCGCCATGCAGGTACAGCACGTCCAGTTCGTTATGTGCAGCCGCATACAGGATTTGGCCCGTGGTCATGCCACTTTTACCCTGCGGCACGAAGCCCAGCGCCAGCGCCCCAACACGCCCACCGGCACGGTGCAGAACGTTAAAGCCGTTCCAGCCTGGCTGCACAAAGTTGTAAGCCTCGGCGATCTGGCGGGCGACCGCCTGAATAGCCAGACCATCTTCACGCGCCAGCGCACCGCTGCCGATAATCAGCATCGGGAACTGCGCATTCTTCAGCGTAGTGGCGAACGCATGCACGCCACGCGCAATCTGCTCCAGCACCAATGGCGTTGTGCCCAGATGCTCGTACTGATACGTCAGGTCGACTTCAGGGCCAACCAGAGCAATCTTCACGCCGCCCTTCAGCCAGCGTTTGCGGATACGGGCGTTCACCAGTGCCGCTTCGGTGCGCGGGTCGGTGCCGATCAGCAGAATGGCATCCGCCTGCTCGATTCCGGCGATGGTGGAATTGAAGCGATACCCCACTGGATGACTTGTATCGAACAGCCCGCCGTCTTGGCGGCAATCCATATGTTTTACCTGAAGAGATTCCAGCAACTGCCTGAGGGCAAACGTGCTTTCCATATCCACCAGGTCACCCGCCAGCGCGGCGATCTTGTTCGGATTGGCGGCTTTCAGCTTGCTGGCAGCCAGCGCCAAAGCTTCATCCCATGATGCCGGTATCAGCTTGCCACCCTTGCGAACATAGGGCCTATCAAGGCGCTGGCGCTTCAGGCCGTCATAAGCAAAGCGCGTCTTGTCGTTGATCCATTCCTCGTTGATATCCTCGTTCAGGCGCGGCAATACGCGCATCACTTCGTTGCCACGCGCATCGACGCGGATGTTGCTTCCCACAGCGTCCAGCACATCGATGGTTTCTGTTTTGCGCAATTCCCATGGGCGTGCGGTAAACGCAAACGGCTTGCTGGTCAACGCACCAACGGGGCAGATATCAATCAGGTTGCCCGAAAGTTCTGTGGTGATCGCCTTCTGGATGTATGTGCCGATTTCAACGTCCTCGCCCCGGCCCGTGGCGCCCAGCACCGGCGTCCCCGCCACTTCATCGGCAAAACGCACGCAGCGCGTGCAGTGAATGCAGCGCGTCATCACGGTTTTGATCAGCGGACCCAGTTCCTTGTCTTTCACGGCGCGCTTGTTCTCGAAGAAGCGCGAACGGTCGAAGCCGTAACCAACGGCTTGGTCCTGCAAATCGCACTCGCCGCCCTGATCGCAGATCGGGCAATCCAGCGGGTGGTTGATGAGCAGCATTTCCATAACGCCCTTGCGCGCTTTTGCCACCACCGGCGTATCTGTTTTAATGACCATGCCTTCGTTGCACGGCATCGCGCAGCTGGCGACAGGCTTTGGCGATTTCTCGACCTCGACAAGACACATGCGGCAGTTGCCCGCCACACTTAGACGATCATGATAGCAGAAACGCGGAATCTCGATACCCACGGCTTCGCATGCCTGCAGCACGCTGGTGCCGGGTGCGACTTCGATTTCAACGCCGTTGACCGTTACTTTCATTACAACACCTTCTCGAGCGTGATTTCGTACAACTGGTAACCCTGCGCGTTCGCCGCCGCCAGCAATGACGAATTATTGGCGAATGACTCGCGGCGGATGCGGCGGATGCCCAGATTATAGAAATGTTCTTCCATGCCGTGCACCAGCTGGCTGAACACTTTACCGCGGCGGAATTCGGGGAATACAAAACCTTCTGACAAAAATGCGTAACGTGCTTCGTGCGGGTGCACCTTCATCTCGAACACGTCATTTTCAATCCAGCCCAGCGAGAAGCCGACCACACGGCCATCCACTTCGGCCACAAGGCAGATACCTTCCTGCTTACTTAGGCGCGGCTTCACGGTTTCCCAGTATGAAACTGCGTCCTGTTCGGTCCAGTTGCGGCGTGTCGGATGCAACATCACTTCATACGCCTGCAAGTCCAGCAGCAGGCGGTAGATATCAGCCTGATCCTTCACATCCCACGGGCGTATGGCGATCACTTCACTCATGACGACTTCCGTGCGGCAATGGTGGAGCGGATTTGCTCAGGCGCATAATTTGAATTCTGCGGCACATAGCCCAGCACGACGTTGGCTTTTTGCGTGCTGATGTGTGCGATGTCATCGACGATGCTGAACGCCTCATACCACAGTGGTGTTTTGCACACCAACGCCTTGTAGATACCTTGTGCGGCATTTTCCAGGCTTACCGATGTGCCAAGGAATACCTTGCCGACCGGGCCGATACGAATGGCAGCTGTTTCCATTTTCTTGTTCAGGCCGTACCACGCCAGAATCTGTTCGGCCATTACCTTGCTGATGTGATACGACAGATCGATGTCGCGGCATTCCAAGTCGTCGGCTTTCAGATACTGCGAAACGAACGGCTGCGATTCCGTAATCGGGAAGTTGAACGGGATGCCGCCTTCAATACCGTAAATGGTGGTCGAGCTGGTGAAGACTAAACGCTTCACACCGGCCGACAGCGCGGCTTCGGCCACATTGAACGTCGCCTCGACGTTCTGGCGGAAGTATTCTTCGAACGTGCGGCCCTCGCGCGGCGCCGGAATGGCGGCGGTGTGCAGCACAAGGTCACAGCCTTGCATCGAGCGTTCCAGCAGAACGCAGTTCAGCAGGTCGTAACCATCCTGAATATCGTATTCAACGATATCAAACTCGTTGCCATAGGCCTTGATAAAGCCCTGCGCAACAAAGCCCTTGGAACCGGTGATGAGAAGGCGTGGTTTGCTCATTCGGCAGCCACCCCGCGATATGAAGAATGGTTTGTCTGGTATTCGCGGATACGCGCTTCCACCACGGGGCGGAAGTGGCGGAACAGGCCCTGGATCGGCCATGCGCTGGCGTCGCCGTGCGCGCAAATCGTGTGGCCTTCGATTTCGCGACTGACATCCAGCAGCATATCGATTTCTTCCAGCCGCGCGTTGCCCAGTACCATGCGCTGCATCACGCGGTACATCCAGCCGGTGCCTTCGCGGCATGGCGTGCACTGGCCGCAGCTTTCGTGCATGTAAAAGCGCGACAGGCGGGCAATGGCCTTCACCACATCGGTTGATTTATCCATCACAATCACGGCCGCCGTACCCAAACCACTATTCACGGCGCGCAGGCTGTCAAAATCCATGTTCACGGTGTCGCAAATCTCGCGCGGCAGCAGCGGCGTTGACGAACCACCGGGAATAACGGCCAGCAGGTTATCCCACCCGCCGCGCACACCGCCGGCGTGCTTTTCGATCAGTTCTTTCATGGGAATACCCATGATCTCTTCCACGTTGCACGGCTTGTTCACATGGCCCGAAATGCAGAACAGCTTTGTGCCGCTGTTCTTTGGTGGGCCAAGGCCGGCAAACCACGCCGCGCCACGGCGCATGATGTCGGGCACGCACGCAATCGTTTCAACATTGTTCACGGTTGTCGGGCACGAATACAAACCAGCGTTCGCGGGGAACGGCGGCTTCAGGCGCGGCAGGCCCTTCTTGCCTTCAAGACTTTCCAGCAATGCCGATTCTTCACCGCAGATGTAAGCGCCAGCGCCGCGGTGCACGTACAGGTCAAAATCCCAGCCGGTTTGCGCGGCGTTCTTGCCCAGCAGGCCGGCGGCATAACATTCATCAACGGCGCGCTGCAGACAGTCGATCTCGTGTTTGAATTCGCCGCGCACATAAATGTAGCAAGCATGTGCGTTGATGGCATAAGCGCCAATCAGCGCACCTTCAATCAGGCGGTGCGGATCGAAACGCAAAATCTCGCGGTCCTTACATGTGCCGGGTTCGGATTCGTCGGCGTTGATGACAAGGTAATGCGGCTTCTCGCTGGGCTTCGGCATGAAGCTCCACTTCATACCCGTGCTGAAACCGGCGCCACCGCGGCCACGCAGGCCCGACTGCTTCATTTCCTCAATAACAGCCTCGCGGCCCTTCTCGATAATGGCCTTGGTGTTATCCCAGATACCGCGCGCACGGCTGCTGGCAAGGTCAACGCCCTTCTCGCCATACAGGTTGGTGAATATGCGGTCTTGCTGCGCTAGCACTCCATACCTCTCAGACCATTAAATCTTGCAACCGCACGGCCTGTCGGTCCACGTACTGTCAGATCAAGCTCTTCCATTGAACGCCATTCATCCGGTGCGCTGGCAAACGAAATTCCAATCGGACCAAACACGCCAAAGGCAACACCAGTTACTGTATCAAGGCTTGTTGCTTCGCCAACGTGTCTTTTCACCATCGTGCCCGGTTTGATCAAACGGCAAGCTTCCAGCAGCGTCTTGCGATCAAAGCCAACGTCTTCCAGCGGCGCTTCCGGCAAGAATTCGCTGATGTGAGCGGTCACTTCGAATTGCGGCGGAACGCGTGCTTGCGTAGCGTCACCCTGTTCACCTGTATTGTCAGCGCCATCCGCATCTTCATCAAGCATATTGCCAACCAGCGCGAAGGGATTATCCATTTCTTCGTGGTTGTATATCGCATTCAGAATATCGCGCGAATAGAATGACAATCCAATCCGGCGCGTTTCTTTCATATCGGCAGAGCCGGCGTTTTCACTTGTCAGATTGTTACCAAGATAGGTAACCCAAAAGCGGTAACGTTCGCCGTCGATAATGCGAACAACAGCTTTGCCAAGCTCAAGATCAGCGGCAGGAGTTATCACGCCCATTATGCACCAACCTTCACTTCTTTCGGCTCGCTGCCCCGGCGGCCCTGCTGACTGCCGGTTTGTGGCTTCTTGCCCGCGGCCAGTGCATCGATGATTGAAATAATGCTATCGGGTGTCAGGTCTTCGTAAACATCGTCGTTAATCTGCACCATCGGCGCGTTGCAGCAGGCGCCAAGGCATTCCACTTCGCTCATCGCAAACTGGCCGTCAGTTGTGGTTTGGCCAAAGCCGATGCCCAGCTTTTCCTTGCATGCTTTCACAATGCCGTCGCTGCCACGCAGCCAGCACGGTGTTGTTGTGCACACCTGAATGTGATGTTTCCCAATCGGCTTGCGGTTGAACATCGTGTAAAAGCTGGCGGTTTCGTAAACCTTGATGCGCGGCACATTCAGCATATCGGCCACAACATCCATCGCCGCGGTTGGCAGCCAGCCGTGCTGGTATTGTGCCAGCCACAACAGCGGCAATGTTGCACTTTGCTGCTTGCCGGCGGGGAACTTGGCAATGATGCCCGGAATCTTCGCAGCGTTTTCGGCCGAGAACGTAAACGTCGCCGGTTGCTCAACATGCGGATCGGGGGTGGCTTCAATACTCATCTGTCAATCTCACCAAAAACGATATCTAACGAACCAATAATCGCGACGGCATCGGCCAGCATGTGGCCCTTGCTCATCATGTCCAGCGCGGCCAGGTGCGGGAAGCCCGGCGCACGAATGCGGCAACGGTACGGGCGGTTGGTACCATCCGAAACCAGATACACGGCGAACTCACCCTTCGGTGCTTCCACAGCGGCATATGTCTCACCCGCTGGCACATGGAAACCTTCGGTGTACAGTTTGAAGTGGTGGATCAGCGCTTCCATGCTGCGCTTCATCTCGCCGCGCGGCGGTGGCGCGACCTTGTAATCGTTCACCATCACGTCACCTTGCGGCATTTGGGCGCAGCACTGGCGGATGATCTTCAGGCTTTCGCGCATTTCTTCGATGCGTACCAGATAACGCGCCCAGCAATCGCCGGTTTTGCCAACGGGAACGTTGAAATCCATCTTATCGTAAACATCATACGGCTGCGATTTGCGCAGATCCCACGCCACGCCACTGGCGCGCAGCATCGGGCCGCTGAAGCCCCACTCCAGCGCCGCTTCCTTGCTGACGATGCCAATATCAACCGTACGGGTTTTGAAGATGCGGTTTTCGGTCAGCAGGTTTTCAATATCATCGATGATCTTCGGCAGGTGATCGCAATACGCAGCGATATCATCCAGCAGGCCATCCGGCAGATCCTGATGCACGCCACCCGGGCGGAAATAGTTGGCATGCATACGCGCGCCCGATGCGCGCTCGTAAAACTCCATCAGCACTTCGCGTTCTTCAAACGCCCACAGGGCGGGCGTCATCGCGCCAACATCCAGTGCAAACGTGGTCACGTTCAGCAGGTGATTCAGGATGCGGGTGATTTCCGAATACATCACACGGATGTATTGCGCACGTAGCGGCGGCGTGATGCCCAGCAGCTTTTCAACGCCCAGTGCGAATGCGTGCTCCTGGTTCATCGGCGATACGTAATCAAGACGGTCGAAATACGGCAGCGCCTGCATATAGGTTTTGTATTCGATCAGCTTTTCCGTGCCACGGTGCAACAGACCGATGTGCGGATCAGCACGCGTGACGATTTCACCATCCAGCTCCATCACCAGACGCAACACACCATGCGCAGCCGGATGCTGCGGGCCGAAGTTGATCGTGAACGGACGCTCGCCCGGCGCCAGCTTTTCGCCCGGCAGAGGCTCAACTTCACGAAGGGTAGATACTTGATTGCTCATTTCTTCCCTTCAAAATATGTTGGCTTAATTTCATCTGGTAATGTCTCGCGTCCGGCCGTCAGCGGCTGCGTCGCTTTCTCGTCACCCGGCAGCTGCATGCTGGTCACGCCTTCCCACGGCGACAGGTTGTCGAAATTGCGGAAATCCTGCACCAGCTTCACGGGTTCATACACAACCCGGCGTGCTTCAATGTCGTAACGCACTTCGGTGTAGCCGCTTAGCGGGAAATCCTTGCGCTGCGGGTGACCTTCAAAACCATAATCGGTCAGGATGCGGCGCAGATCCGGGTGGTTTTCAAAACGTACGCCGTACATATCAAACACTTCACGCTCAAACCAGTTGGCGCATGGGAACTCTCCCGACACCGTTGGCACCGCCTCACCTTCTGCAGCCTGTACTTTCAAGCGCAGGCGCTGGTTGGTTGTCAGCGACAGGAAATTGTAAACCACCGTGAAGCGCTTTGCTTCATCCGGGAAATCGACAGCCGTGACATCCACCAGTTGCTGGTAACCGTTGACCTTCAGGCGATAGGCGCACGTGGCAATGCTGTCGCGTTGCACCGTGAATACCAGTTCGTTGCGCACAACCTCTTCGCCCAGCACGCCAGCACCCAGCAAGGCACGCACGGCTTCGGCCTGCATAGCTTGCGCGTCGGATGTTGCGGTGAAGATGTGGGCAGATTGCGTCATTTACACCAACACATAATCCAGATTGGCTTTGAACGGTTTGCGTCCCCACCCGGCGACATCAACACGCTTTGGCAGCAGGCCGGTGTCTGTTTCCTTGGGCACGAAGCACGAAATCACAATGAACGGACCATCGGGGCTTTTCTTTGATTCATCCCAGAAGTTTTTCAACAACTGCGCACGATGGTCATACGTCCGCTCTTCCATACTGGGCTGGCGACCGGGCACTTTCATTTCAACAACTTCACGACCTGTCTCATGCCATGGTGTGGCGGTACGCAGCGCTACATTGTAAGGTGAAATACTTGCCGTACGCGCGAGCACTGCGGCAACCTGACGACGGGCTTTATCTGGCAAAGCGAAATAGGTGTCGCTGCCCCCGTCGGCATTTTTGCAATGCAACCAGCGTGCTTCAAACGGTGAATCGCCACTATCGCCAGCGGACTCGATGATATCGTCTTGGTTCATCGTTTTGATGTTCATAATATTACCTTATCTATCCACTATTTTTTGACGTTGAATTTTTTTCTGCAGTAACATGATGCCGTATACCAGAGCTTCGGCCGACGGCGGGCAACCGGGAACATAAACATCCACAGGAACGATGCGATCACAACCGCGCACCACCGAATAGCTGTAGTGGTAATAACCCCCGCCGTTTGCACAGCTGCCCATCGAAATCACCCAACGTGGCTCGGCCATCTGGTCGTAAACCTTGCGCAGCGCCGGCGCCATCTTGTTGGTCAGTGTGCCCGCCACAATCATCACGTCTGACTGGCGCGGTGAAGGCCGCGGCATGCTGCCAAAACGGTCTAAATCGTAGCGGCTCATGTAGGCATGGATCATCTCAACGCCGCAGCAGGCAAGGCCGAATGTCATCGGCCACAGGCTGCCGCTACGTGCCCATGCCACCAAGTCGTTCAGTGAATTGACGATAAAGCCCTTGTCCTGAATCTCGGTCACGGCTTCTTGCAGGTTTGTCGCTTCGGAAGCCAGCGGCTCGTTGGTGGATGTGATTATTCCCATTCCAGCGCCCCTTTCTTCCATTCATAGATAAAGCCGATGGTCAGCACACCAAGGAAGATCATCATGCTCCAGAAGCCAAAGTGGCCGATTTCCTCAAGTCCCAACGCCCACGGGAACAGGAAGGCAACTTCAAGGTCGAAGATGATGAACAGGATAGCGACAAGATAGAACCGCACATCAAACCGGGCCCGCGCATCGGCGAAAGCTTCAAAGCCGCATTCATACGCCGACAGCTTCTCGCTGTCCGGCTTCTGGTTGCCCAGCATGTATGACAAACCAACGGCGGCGGCAGAAATAACGGCTGCGACCCCAAGGAAAACAAAGATCGGCAGGTACTGGACCAGAAGCGACTCATTCATGAGAGCGTTATACGCCTTCAAAATCAGTATGTTAAGCATATAATCTGGATCAGATTTTTACTGTCATTTTGATGTCGTTATCACTTTCAAAAATTGTGTGCTAAACCATAAAAGTATGGATAAACAGAGACTTTCGCCATTCGACTGGGTACTCGTAACGATCAGTGTACCTGGCGCCCTTGAAAAGAGCCTTCTAAGGCCCCTCACCTGCGGCTTTTCCAAGGTACTGATTCCCGCGACTCTGGCACTGACGGCTGCTCAAGGTGTCCGGGCAATCGAGGTCTTTCGCGGCGAAAGGTTCGATGTCCCCGGCTGGACCATAACTGACCCCATCACCCGCTCTGGCTGTGAATTTGCCGCTGGCCTTGCATTCCGTTGGGAAGATGATGAGTATGCGGCCAGCCAAATGACAGAACGTGAACTGCGTTACTTGCGTGGCTATGCCGGAACCGGCGAAAAAATGAGAGATGCGCTGGGCAAGTATGACCACCTGCGCACGCAGCATTCAATTCAGCGCAACTGCGGCTAGTGCCGCGTCGGCACAAGCTTGAAACGCCCGCTCCGCTCTAACGCGCGGCGATAGGAATTATTCACGGGATCATGTGGCTTCGGGATGTTTGTTAATATCGCCAGCCTGTGCGCAATCTGCCGATCTGCAAAACCAATCTCACGCATCTCCTGAACGGCCAAGTCATACGGCAGCTTCCATTCTTCCAGCCATTTTCCGATCATGGCTGCCATAATGATTTTGCTTTTTTCGCCATACACAAAATCACGTACGTCAAGTTCATCGGCGCGCATACGGTCATCCGGCACAATAAAAGCGCCAATATAATCGCCATAACCGTCTGTCATGTTATCAAAAACAACCTGGTCTGCTACTTCAACGGGATTGCGGCCACCCTTGTGAATGTAACGGTGCGTTGCATCATTCGGCAGCTCCAGCATGAAGTGCATGCCATCACCAAGTTTAAAGGCATGCATGACCCGGTAACCGGCCTTGGCATGCAGGGGCGCGTCCTCTTTCGCAACAGGTATGCAGCCGATGCGGATCAGCTGGTAACGCAGCATCTCGGGCTCTAAAGGGCCAATGTAATCTTCAAGCATCTGGTCATTCAGCAGCATCTTGGGATGCACGAAGGTTGCGCCGGTCGCTTTGACTTCCGCTTCATCCCAGCCGATAGCGAATGCAAAGCAATTGTACTTTCGCTGCACATCAGCAGGATAGATGTTCAGCAGGTCGCGCGTAACAGGTGGTAACGGACGTGGCATGGGCGAAACCTAACAACACATGCCGAAGCCAGCGCAACCAAAAAGCTATTGTGCAGTGCGGTCAGGTAGCAGATTTTACGCGGTTTTCTTGGCTTCGGCTTTCGCTGGCGGCAGGTTTGGCTTCAGCTGCAGTTCCTTCCACTGCTGTGCCGTCGGCTCGCTTGGCGCTCCCATCAACGGGTCTTCCGCCTTCTGGTTCAGCGGGAACAGGATAACTTCGCGGATGTTCGGCTCATCGGCCAGCAGCATCACGATGCGGTCGATACCCGGCGCGCTGCCGCCGTGCGGCGGTGCTCCCAGCTTGAAGGCAGACAGCATGCCGCCGAAGCGTGTTTCAAGATCCTGCGCGGTGTAACCGGCAATCTCGAAAGCTTTGTACATGATATCCGGACGATGGTTACGAATAGCGCCCGACGACAACTCATACCCGTTGCAGACGATGTCATACTGGTACGCCTTGATGGTCAGCGGGTCCTGCTTTTCCAGCGCTTCCAGCCCGCCCTGCGGCATGCTGAACGGATTGTGGCTGAAATCGACGCGCTGCGTTTCTTCGTTGATTTCGAACATCGGGAAATCGACAACCCAGCAGAAGCGGAAGCAGTCTTTTTCTATCAAATCGAGCTCCTGCCCAATTTTCGTGCGCGCTGCCCCTGCCAGTTTGGCCGCCGGCAATTCCTTGTCACAGGTGAAGAATACGGCGTCGCCATCTTGGCAGCCGGTAACCTTGCGCAGGTCGGCCTGCGCATCGGCTGGTAGGAACTTGGCAATCGGTCCCTTGCCCTCGCCGCCTTCAAAAATCACATAACCAAGGCCGGGTGCGCCTTGTTCCTTGGCCCAGTCGTTCAGTTTGTCGAAGAAGCTGCGCGGCTTGTCAGCAACGTTCGGTACACGCAATGCACGCACGATGCCGCCTTGTGCAATCACGTTCTTAAAGGCGTTGAAGGTCACATCATCGCGCTTGAATACGTCTGTTGCATCAACAATCAGCAGTGGGTTACGCAGGTCAGGCTTGTCGCTGCCGTACTTCAGCATCGATTCAGCGTAAGGAATGCGCGGGAACGGCAGTGGTGTCACATCCGGCTTCTTCGCACGACGGAAGCTGCCGAATTCCTCAAACACACCATGCAGTACGGGCTCGATGGCGGCAAACACATCTTCCTGTGTTGCGTACGCCATTTCAAAATCCAGCTGATAGAATTCGCCGGGGCTGCGGTCAGCGCGGCTGGCTTCGTCGCGGAAACACGGTGCGATCTGGAAGTAACGGTCAAAGCCCGACACCATCAGCAGCTGCTTGAACTGCTGCGGAGCCTGCGGCAATGCATAGAATTTACCGGGGTGCTTCCATGTCGCCACCAGAAAATCGCGCGCGCCTTCCGGGCTGCTGGCAGTCAGAATGGGCGTCTGGAACTCCACAAAACCCTGCTTAATCATGCGCTGGCGCAGACTGGCGATAATGTTACTGCGCAGAAGCATGTTTTCATGCAGGCGCTGGCGGCGCAAATCAAGGAAGCGGTATTTCAGGCGGATATCTTCGGCATAATCCTGCTCACTGTTCACTTGCAGCGGCAGCACATCAGCTGCAGCTATCAGCGTGAATTCGGCGATCTTCATTTCAATTTCGCCGGTTGGCAAATCCTTGTTCAGTGTATCGGCCGGGCGCGCCACTACCTGCCCCGTTACCGTGATGGTTGATTCAACGCGGGTCGATTCAATCGCCGCAAATTGCGGGTGGCTGGTATCAACAACAACCTGCGTCAGGCCGTAATGATCGCGCAGGTCGATGAACAGCAGGCCGCCATGGTCGCGCTTACGGTGCACCCAGCCGGAAAGGCGGACAGTCTGCCCGATGTTGGCGGCGCGCAATTCGCCACAGGTATGGGTGCGGTACGGATGCATGGAAAAGCCTTTCGTGAAGGCCTAAAACACCGTTTTTCTTGCTAAAAGTCAACAGATCTTACGGAAATGCCGGTAAAGGCTTACATCCCGTGCACAAGGCGGTGCACGCCGTAACGGCCGGTCGACTCGCGCTTGAAGACAACCGGTGCTGTCGCAATGGGGGCCTGAATACCTTGCAGGGCATGAACAGCCATGCTGTACGCGGCCAGCCGCTGACGTGGGGTTTGCGCATAAAGCGTATCTTCAACGCCCTTCACCACCTGCTCGGCAGCCTTGGCAACACGGGCATCCAGCGGCGAGCGAAAGCGCCCATACGCTTTACGACGAACATTAGGCACATTTACAGCGCCAACAGCCCAATCAAGGGCACCGCGCGTCATCAGCTTTGTCCGTAAAGCATCTTTATCAATGCCCAGTAAATCAACAAGCCGCTTGGCAAACTCGTCCACGAACTCGGCCGTCAACTGCCCGCTGCGTGATGCCTGATGCAAAACCTGCACTTCGGTGCCCCAAGGGCCTAGCCTGCTGGGAATAGGAAGGCGGGTGAAATGTTGCATAAAATCCTCTTAAATCTGGGTTTCTTGTAGATTGTATTGGTCAACCGGGTCAAGCATGCTAATACTTTCCCCGAGGACCGAATGAATTTAATAACCACCCAGGCTTCCCTGGAAACCTTTTGCAACAAACTCGAAGACGCCGGTTTTATCACCGTCGATACCGAATTTATCCGCGAACGCACCTACTATCCCCGCCTCTGTCTTCTGCAGATGGCCGGCGACAATGACGCTGCCTGCATTGACCCGCTGGCCGCCGACCTTGATCTGGCCCCGGTTTTCAGGCTGCTTGAAAACCCGAAAATCCTGAAGGTTTTCCACGCCGGGCGGCAGGATATCGAGATTTTTTATAACCTGACGGGCAAGGTCCCCGCACCCGTTGCCGACACGCAGATCATGGCCATGGTCTGCGGCTTTGGTGAAAGCGTCAGCTACGAAAACCTGGCCAGCAAGCTGGTACGCGCCAAGATCGATAAATCAAGCCGCTTCACCGATTGGGCCGCGCGGCCACTATCCGACAAACAGCTTGAATATGCGCTGGCTGATGTAACACACCTGCGCGGCATCTTCATGAAGCTGGATATGGAACTGGCATCGAAAAATCGCCGCCACTGGATTGACGAAGAGCTCGCCTTCCTAACCGACGAGTCGATTTACAAGCTTGATGTAAACGATGCGTGGGAACGTATTCGCATCAAAACCGATAAACCGCGCGTCATCGCCCGTTTGCAGCGCCTTGCGGCGTGGCGCGAACGCGAGGCTCAGCAGCTGAATATCCCCCGCGGGCGTGTGCTGAAAGATGAAACGCTGCAGGAAATCGCCTTCCACCCGCCACATGATATGGCACAGCTGCTCCGCATGCGTGGCCTGCCCTCGGGTTTCGGGGAAAGCCGTTTCGCCCCTGCTATTCTGCAGGTTATCGCCGAAGCCGAAGCACTGAAAGACAGCCAGTTGCCGGTGATTGAACATAAAAAGCCGGTGCAGAATGATTCACTCAGCGCTACGGTCGAGCTGCTGCGTGTGCTGCTGCGCCTTGTGGTGGCCGAACATGGCGTCGCCGCCAAGCTGATCGCTGTCAGCGATGAACTGGAAGAAATCGCCTCGAACGATGAAGCGGATGTCCCTGCCCTTAAGGGCTGGCGTTATGAGATCTTTGGCCAGCAAGCCCTTGAACTAAAGCACGGCCGCTTGGCCCTAACGTTAAAGAACCGCAAAGTAGTCGCAACAGCTGTTTAGTTGCTGCTTTTGAAATAATCCCGCACGGCGGCCAGCGACAACTTGCGATGCTGCTGTAGCAGGTTGCTGTCAATCGACGCGATAACGGCACGCATCTCGGGTGCACTACGCGGCAGGCGGGGCAACAGGTAATCAATCACATCGGGGTCGGCGGCAATACCGCGTTCGGCGAAATACTTCAGCAGCAAGGCAGACATCAGCTCATCGTCCGGCGCCTGTATCTCGACTTGCGGCAGCGCACGCAAACGGCTGGCAAGGTCGGCCAGCGGGACATCCCACTGCTGCGCCGGCTTGGTGCCGACCAGCACCATCTTCACACCGCGCTGGTACAGGAAAAACATACGCTCGGCCGCTGTTTTGCTTAACTCCATCGCCGCATCAATCACAACCGGGTGCTTGCTGTTCGTCGCCAGATAGGCATCCAGCGCCGCCGCATCTTCGATAATGGCTGCGCTTACCTGTTCGGCCCACGCGCGCGCCAGGTGCGACTTGCCGCTGCCCGGCGGGCCATACAGCACGATGCCCGGCGCTTCCCATGCGGCATAGCGCTGCAACCATTCAACAGCTGTGCGATTCGCCGCCGACACATGAAAATCACTGGCGTCGCTGCGGGCGTTGTACGCCAGATTGAACGTCAGCTGTTCGGCCGGCATCAGTTATCCTTGTAATACTTGCTGTGCAGATACTGGTTCAGCATGAAGCGCACCAAAACGCCCAGCACGGCTGCCACCGGCAACGCCACCAGCACGCCGACAAAGCCGAACAGGCTGCCGCCGGCCATCAGCGCGAAGATCACCCACACCGGGTGCAGGCCGACACGGTCACCCACCAGCTTCGGCGCCAGCACGTTACCTTCAACCGCTTGCCCGATCATATAAATTGCAAACACCAGAACGATAGGCTCAGGCCGGTCGAACTGCGCGAACGCCAGGCCCATACTGGCGATAAAGCCGGTGATGCTGCCCACATACGGGATAAACGACAGCAGGCCCGCCAACAGGCCCACGGTTACTCCGAAATCAAGGCCGACCAACGCCAGTGCGATTGCGTAATATGCGGCCAGGCACACACATACCAATCCCTGCCCGCGCAGGAAGCCTTCCAGTATCTGATCGACCTTGCGGGCTTCGGCGCGGATGATATCGGCGGTTTTCAGCGGCAGCGCCTTATCGACTGCCCTAATCATCTTGTCCCAGTCGCGCAGCATGTAAAACGCCACGACAGGTGTGATGATCAACAGGGCCACGGTATCCACAATCGCCAAGGCACCAACACCGGCCGTCTTTAGAAGGTTACCAACAACGCCGGCTGCATCGCCTGCATAAGCTGTGGCAGCTTTCTGAATTTCCTGTTCGCCGCTCGGCAAGAAGCGGTCGAATGTTTCCCTGATCCACGGCAGGACAGAGCTGCGCAGATGTTCGATATACCCTGGCGCCTTCTCAATAAATGCACTGACCTGCTGCTGAACCAGCGGCACCAGCAGCACCAGCAGCAATCCGAAAATGCAGCAGAAAACGAACAGGGCAGCCAAGGCACCAAGGCTGCGGTGCGCCCCTGCGCGCTCAAGACGGTCGACGATAGGGTCAAGAAAATAGGCCAGCGTCAGGCCCAACACGAAAGGCAGCAGGATCGGGCTGAACAGCCACAGCAGCAAAATCAGAATGACAAAGGCGGCCAGCCAGAAGCGCCAATGTAAAAAGGTAAGTGTATATGTGGTCATCTATCGCCCCAATCGTAAAAACCAGCGTTGGTCCGGCACGCCCGCTGCAGGCGGACTCGCCTGAATACCTTGTGCGGCCAGCGCTGCCATAAAGCTGTCGGCATCGCCCGTCGTGCGGACCGTCAGGTCCACATAGTTGCGGCGCAGACCTGCGATCTGCATACCCTGAACACCGCTTGCATTGGCAATCGCCGTGCGGCCCGTCTGCCATTCAGTCAGGTTGGCAAAACCGAATGTTACCGGCACATCAAAAACCCCTGTTGTCGGGGCGGATGCCTCTGGCTTGTAAATGGCTGTCGTCCCCGTTGCTACGGACGGACGAAAGCGAATGGTGAATGTACCGATATAGCGGTTAGCCGAGATTTTCTCACCATCAATACTAAAGTCCTGCATCGCGCGGCTTAGCTGTGCATCATCAAGATCGGGCAATGTTGCACCCTCAAGGGCAAAGCGGTCTTTCAGTTGCCCATAAGCCAGTTTGCTGGCCTCTATCAGGGCGGCATCGCGTGCCGTGGCTGGATTTTCGGTTGCCTGATCGATGGTAATACCGCTGACGGCATAGCGGTCAGCCACCGGCGCGACAATGTCCTGCGCTTGCACGGGCAACGTCATAAAAAACAGTATACAGATGACCAGAAGGCGCTTCATAAGCATCAAACTAAAGGCGGCTGGCCCCACAGGCAAGCGTTTCTGCAGGAATAGCGCGATTGCTGCAGTTTTAAGCCGCTGACGTCATGGTAGAAGGCATGGAAAACATAAAACCGTGCTTGTTTTCCCACGCCGCCAATAACTCGGCCGTGACATGGGAACGCAGGTATACCTCAACCGTCTTGCCACCGAGCAACGTATCGCCATCCTGCAGCAGGATGACAGGTATGAAATCGCAGCCCGCGTGAATTGCCGCGGCAGCGCGGTGGTGCCCGTCGATGATATGCACCTGGTCACCATAGACTGCTGTCATCAGGGGCTCAATCGTATCGTAACCATATTCGGCGAACTTTTTTGACAGGTGTTCAACCTGGGGCTCCGACATCTTGGCTACATCATGCGTCGGATACAGCGACTTGGGCGACATCCAGACCTTCGGCAGGCGAATGCCTTTCTGCCACAAGGAAAAGGCAGCGCGCACAAAACTGACATTGCGATCCGGTGACGAATAGGCTGTATCAAGAACAAGGTCGAAGTGGTTCAGGTCGCCATCATTCTCGATACCGTAGCTGTTGCGGTGCTTGGTACGCTCGGCCTCGCGGCGCACCTTCATCGAATGCATGGCCGAAGGAAGATCGCGATAGGATTCGCTCACGCGCTTATCGGCCGCCATAACACGCTGCGCGCCGATCGACAGGGGAACCTCGAACATCACCTTGAAGCTATCAGGCAGGAAGTACCACGCTAGACGCGCATCGATGATATGAGGTTTATCGGATTTACTAATGTCCAGATAAACCGAGTCGACAATCTTATCGAACGAGCGGTCGGTTTCAGCCAGCTTGTTGATTTCAGTAATCGAGATACCGCGATCTTCCGCCAGCTTGCGCATCACCATACCTGTATAGAAGTATTCCCACCCCAGTTCTTCAGCCAGCTTCTTGCACATTGTTGTTTTGCCGGCGCCAGGCTGGCCGGTAACGGTAATAAGGTTCGGGCGCTTGTTCATTGCGGCATATAACCCGATTTTAAGTTAATGCGAAAGATGATTTGCCAGCCGAACATAATCTTCCACCGCCAAGGTTTCGGCACGCGCTTCCGGATTCAGGCCCAGCGCGGCTAATTGCTGCTCCGTAAATAATGACCCCAGCGACGACCGTATCATCTTGCGCCGTTGGCCGAAGGCAGCTGCTGTTACGCGGCCAAGCATATCAAGTGACGCCGCGGGCGGTTTAGGCACCAGCCGCACCACGGCAGAATGCACCTTTGGCGGCGGTGTAAAGGCATTGGGCGGCAGTGTCATCATGATCTTGGGCGTGCTGGCCACTTGGGCCAGCACCGACAGGCGTCCATAATCTTCCGTGTTGACTTGTGCCACCAGCCGCGACGCCACTTCTTTCTGGAACATCAGCGTCAGCGAATGATATGCCGCGCCATTCAACAGCCAGCCAATCAACAGATCCGTGCCAATGTTGTACGGCAGATTGGCAACCACGACACGCGGCGCAGGCCCCAGCTTTTCAACATCAACTTTCTGGGCATCATCCTCAATGATACGCAGCCGACCGTCACTCGCACGCACAAGATCCTGCAGCGCCGCAACACAGCGTCTATCGCGCTCGATCGCGACAACCTGTCGCGCCCCATTCGCAAGAAGCGCACGCGTCAACCCACCCGGACCCGGGCCGATCTCAATCACTGTCTTGTCAGTTAAGTCGCCGGCAGCGCGCGCAATTTTATCAGTAACGTTAAGGTCCAATAAAAAATTCTGTCCCAGCGATTTTTTCGCAGCAAGCTCATACTGGGTAATCACCGCCCGCAATGGCGGAAGGCTTTTGATACTGTCGGGCCAATCAGTTGCGGACATCCACAATCGCCTCGGACCGCAGGTCGCGCAGCAGACGGCGGGCCTGCAGTTCTAGGCGCTCAGTACCGATTTGCGCTGTTATCTGTTCACGGTTGATACCCGTCCCGCCGTCAATCTTGCGGTCGCACAACACGACAAGAAGCGCACCTTTCCCTATAGCATAAGGCTCGCTGCTATCACCCTCGCTCATACCCTGCACCAGCTGACCCAACCAGTCCGGCAATTCGCTTAAATTACGCATACCGAGGTCGCGCACTTGCGCTGTAGTGCTTACAGCCGTCACATCATCTTTCAATGTTGAGCATCCGCTAATGTTGCGTCGTACAGCCGCCACATCATTATCGAGCTTACCACTATCAGGAACAAACACCTGGCTTAAACGCACTTGTAATGTCGACAGGTCTGCACCGGCGCTGATACGCGTATCGCGCACCAGCAGGATGTGGTAACCGGACGGTGAACGAATGGGTGGTGTTAATCCCGTTCCACCCAGCTGATTGACAGCATCATCGAGTTCGGTCGGCAGCTGGCCCTGCATGACCCACCCCAAATCACCGCCCTGAAGTGCGCCCGCGCCCTGTGAAAACTGCTGAGCTATGGGCTGAAATCCTGCGCCTTGCTGGATTTGGGTCACAAGCCCGTTCGCGAAGTTTTCAACATCCGCTTCCTGCGAGGGGTCATCGACACGCAGAAAGATTTCGGCCACCAGATATTCAGGCTTTCCGGCATTTTCCTGCAATCGCTCGATGCGCGCGTCTACCTCTTCGTCGCCGACTTCAACCAGTGGGCGCAGCTTGCGCTGGATAACCTTGCTCCATAATAGCGCCGCCTCGATTTGTGCCTGCAGTGTCCGCGGCGGAACGCCGCGCGCTTTCAGGATCTCATCCAGCTGGTCAGCGGGGATTTTGTTGTCATTCGCCAGCTTGGCCGATGCCGCCTTCATCTCCTCGGGCGACACGGAAATGCCGAGCCGCTCAGCTTCCTGCTTTTGCAAAGTCTCATCGATCAGGCTGCGCATGACTTGTGGCAGCAGGCGTTGCTGGTTTTCAGGTGTAGGCTCGATGTTCGATGTGAAAAATGCCAGCGCCAGCCGCTCGCGCAGGTCAATCGCGGTAATAACATCGTCATTCACCGTCGCAACGATGCTGCCGATTAGCTGCCCTGATGGAATATCAATCACAGGCTCATCTGCCGCATAAGCGGGCGCGACAAGCGTTAGCAATGCGAAAAAAGTTAAAAAGCGCATGGCGGCTGTTTTGCCACGCTTTTCATAAAATGTCATGCGTCTTCCAGATGCAATAAAGCCGAAGTAGCGAACAGCGTCGTCACCAGCGGTACAACCCATGCCGCCAGCGATGCGGGCATGGATTGTGATACGCCCAGCGCCAACATGGTATTGTTAAGGATAAAGATAAAAAGCCCGGCCCCCACACCGCTGGTCATTGCTAGCAGCGCACGCCCCTGACGCGTCTGGCGCTGCATAAATACCGCCGCCACCAGAACCATCGCCACAAACAGCAGCGGCTGGGCCATTAGTTCATAATGATGCTGGCGGTAACGCGTGCTGTTAAATCCGGTCAGGTCCAGCGCCTTGATATAGCGTGGCAGTTCCCAGAACGACAGGCTTTCCGGTGATGCCAGGCTGTCTTCGATCCGGCGTAC
>JBFWRI010000019.1:0-36427 GCA_050248995.1 Bdellovibrionales bacterium | reverse complement strand
GAGACTGGCAGCCTAATATGCAGGGGCTTGAGATAGGATCGCTCTTCACGGTTGGCTTAATTGCTCAGATCCGCGCTCAGGAAACCACTTTTGTGGCAGCTCCAACCGCAAATCTTATTGAAACTTGGGTTGATTTTTCCCTGCCATGGGAAACCGTAGGTTTTGAGGAAACCCAGGCAAGCATCATCGCTGCAGGGCAATGCCCAGCATCTGATAGCCATACTTTACGTATTTCACCATTTGACTTGCGACGTCATGTGGAAAGATTGAATAGAAGCGAAATTTCTGAAGCGGATATTGTTGTGCGCGAAACAACTGTGCGCCGCCTAGCCCACATTCTTGAAAACTCACCGACGCGTGTACATTGCCTTACGCTTACGGGTCCGGAAGCTGGTCATTTAAGCACAATTACCCAGCGAATTAATGTGACGCCAACTGCGCCAACGGGCATACGCCTGCCGGAATACACAGCCGTCCCTTACTATCAGTAAGTTACCACTTCACCGGGTAGTGGTAATACAGCGTCACGATCTCGGCACCGGGATTGGTTTCAGCTACATCAGCGTTCGAGATATGCGTCAGCTGCACGCCGACACGATCGCCGTTACGGTCGAATTCATAACCGACTTCAACGCCCGTACGGAACTGAAGTGGTGAGCCCATATTCTTGCCATCGCCACTGTAGTAGGCGCCGACACCAAAGCTGGGCGTCATATACATCTGGTTCCACTTGACTTCCGCTTTGATACCGCCAAGGCCATAGAACGAACCATCGGTGGTCGCTTCAACGCCCACAAAGGGATGCACGGAAACGATGCCGGCCGAATACAATGAACGGGCCCATGTGTATTCCAAACGCAGGTCGGCAGATGAATCCTGTTCGTTATTTTCGAACACATCGAAGTAACCGATACCGCCCGAGATATAATCACGGTGTTTAATCGGCGAATTCGGTTCGACGAAAGTGCCGCCGCCGATGCCGACAGCCATCAGAACACCGGTGAGCAAAGGAACAAAGTTCATGCATATCCCCTAAGTTGATATGCTTTTCTATAATGGCGAGGGGGTTTTGGCAAGGTAGAGCGAGAGCCGGATTTCGCGAAATCAGCTGAATATGGGGGATTCGCCACACCCGCAACGGCCTGTTTCATTGGGATTGTTGAAAACCAGCCCGCTGGCAAAGGGTGTGTCCTGATAGTCGATCTCCATGCCGAATAGCTGCAGCTGAGCGCCGACGTCGATAAACAGCTTCACGCCCTGATGTTCAACCACCAGATCCTTCGGGTTCGGCTCGGCGGCAAGCACAGCCGAATACTTGCCATCACCGCAGCCTTTCTTGGTCAGGCTTAGGCGAAACCCTGTTGCAGATGCATCGGTGGCCATTTGCGCCCTGATATAATCGGCGGCGGCAGGTGTTAGCGTTACGGGTGGTGGTCTGTCTGTCATGGCGCTCATACTATTATATATAGGTTAGAAAAAGCCTAGCGCAAGGCGGGCGTCTTCGCTCATGCGGTCTTTGGTCCACGCCGGCTCCCACACCAGATTGACGGTGGCTTCCTTTACTTCTTCCACGGTTTCGGCGGCTACAGCCACCATGCCCGGCATTTCACCGGCAACAGGACAGCCTGGCGCCGTCAACGTCATATCAATCTTCACGTGACCGCCCTCGCCGATGTCGATCTTGTAGATAAGACCAAGATCATAGATGTTGACCGGGATTTCGGGGTCGAACACCGTGCGCAGCGCAGCGATGATCTTCGCTTCGGTTTCCGATTGCGGCTGGTATTCACCGGGATTTGGCAAGTGCTGCAAAACGGCGGCGTTCATGCGGCCTCGCTTTGACGCTTTACATGCGCCGCAACGGTTTGAATAGCTTCGATAAGCGCAAAGAGTCCGTTCTTGCGGCCGGGGCTTAGGTGATCGCCCAGACCAAGGTCGCCGATGAAGTCGGGACCTTGGCGCAATATCTCGTCTGGCGTGCGGCCGTTATAAACCTGCGCCATCAGTGCGATAAGACCGTTCACGATCAGCGCATCGCTGGCCGCATGCATATATAAGCGCGGCGCGTGATACGTCATAATCAGCCACACCTGGCTTTGGCAGCCGCGCAGACGGTGTTCTTCGGTACACAACTCGGGCGGCAACGTTTTCAGGCGCTGCCCCATATCGATGATATACTGGTAACGCTCGGTCCAGTCGTTCAGCACGGCGAAGGCATCGCGCAGATCGCCCACGGCTTCAACCGCGGGGATAATCGGCTCGACATCCACCGCGCCGGGAACAGGTGCCGCTGAATAATGGCGGGCGATAAGTTCAGGGTTTATGCGCATTTCAGCATCTCACAAGCTTTGCTGATGGCTGCCACCAGTTGCTGCACATCTTTTTCTTCATTGAACAGTGCGAACGACACGCGCGCGGTGGCCGGAACGCCCAACGTGGTGTGCAGCGGCTCGGCGCAATGCATGCCCACGCGCAGGCACACACCGAAGTTATCGGCCAGTGTCGCCAAGTCATACGGCTGTACGCCGGCGATGCTGAATGTGATGATCGGTTCCTTGCCAGGTGCGGTGCCATGGATTGTCAGACCCGGAACTTTCTGCAGTTCTTTCGTAGCCAATGCCAGCAGCGCGTTTTCGTGCGCCATGATTTTATCAAAGCCAATGCCGGTGATGTAATCGATTGCCGCATCAAAGCCCACAGCTTCGATAATCGGCGGCGTGCCTGCCTCAAAACGGCTGGGTGCTTCGCGGAATGTGGTTTTCTGCCATGTCACATGTTCGATCATATCGCCGCCGCCCTGATATGGGGGCATGGCGTTCAGCAATTCTGTGCGGCCATATAGCGCACCAATGCCGCTGGGGCCATACAGCTTGTGGGCCGAGAAGACGTAGAAATCGCAGCCGATGGCCTTAACATCCACGGGGCGGTGAGCGACAGCCTGACAGCCATCAATCAGCGTGACGATGCTCTTGCTGCGCGCCAGTTTACAAATGTCAGCAACGGGCAGCACGGTACCCAGCACATTCGATACATGTGCGCAGGCAATCAGCTTGGTTTGCGGCGTCACCGCACGTTCAAACGTGGCCAGTGTGATGTTGCCATCTTCTTCCAGCGGCACAACATCGATGATCAGGCCTTTTTCTTCGGCCAGCATCTGCCAAGGCACAATGTTGGCGTGATGTTCAAGCGCCGTCAGCAGAATATGATCGCCGCGCTGCAGGTTGGTGCGGCCCCAGCTGGCAGCAACAAGGTTGATGCTTTCGGTCGCACCCTTGGTGAACACCGTCTCGTTCGTTCCAGCGTTTACGAACTGGGCCACGCGCGCGCGGGCCTTCGCATACGCATCGGTAGCGCGGGCAGCGATGCCGTAAATCCCACGATGCACGTTAGCATAGTCGGTTTCGGCAAACGTGCGCATGGCATCCAGCACAGCAGCCGGTTTCGGCGCGGTGGCGGCGCTATCAAGATATGTGATGTTTTGCCGCAGCTGCGGGAAATCCTGTTTTCTCATCCTAAAGCATCCTTGTCAGCACGTCGTCCAGCTGCCCCGCGATACCATCACGAATTTCGTCACGCAGGGTCGGCACATAATCAAGCGTTTCGGCAATAAAGGCCCGGGTCAGCATCTGCCGTGCCTCATTCAGCGGGATGCCGCGCTGCTGCATGAAGAACAGGGCTCCCTCATCCAGCGCACCGACGGTGTTGCCGTGCGTGCACTTCACCTGATCGGCGTAAATCTCCAGCTCGGGTTTGGCGTTGACTTCGGCGCGTTCCGATAACTGCAGTGCCCGGTGCAGCTGATACGCCTCGGTGTTCTGTGCATGGCGCGCCACATGGATCTTACCTTGGAAAGCGCCGCGCGCCGTATCACGCACAACACCCTTGATATACTGGTTGCTACGGGTGTTGGGCGCCAGATGGTTGATTGTCAGCTGCAGGTTGTGGTGCGCATTGCCCGACAGCACATAAGCATAGGCAATGTTGGCGCTGGCGCGTTCGCCCAGCAGGTTGATCTTGAATTCAGGCCGCAGGCGCTGTGCACCGGTTGTCAGCGCATAGACCTGATACTGCGCCTCTTCCGCCACATTGGCTTCGACCTGCGCAAAGTTTGAATGACCGGCATCATAATGCGTAAAGCGGATATGGTTGACCTGCGCGCCCTTCGCGATGTTCAGCCGCACGCGCGCCAGCGACAGCGATGGCAGCGGGCCCGATACCGCCGCCTGAAACGACGCAATCAGGTTCAGCTTCACGCCTTCGGCTACGTGATAGGTGGCACTGGGATAGCCGCCCGCGAACTGCAGCGGCATCGTGGTATCCTTGTCGATATGATATTCAACATGCGTCGACAGCTGCTTGGGCGGGTTATCGCGAAGGATGTCAGCGATATTGGTATACCGCCAGTCTTCCTTCAGCGTCCGCGCGTCAGGGATAAAGTCTTCCAGAATGGCTGGAATAGCGATCATGCTGCAATTCCACTTTCATATTTCTGGTAACCGCTGCGCTCCAGCTCATGCGCCAGTTCGGGGCCGCCGCTGTCGACAATGCGCCCGCGCACCATCACATGCACGCGGTCTGGCACAACATAATCCAACAGGCGCTGGTAATGCGTGATCATCAGGAACGCGCGCTCAGGCGAACGCATACGGTTGACGCCTTCAGCCACGATTTTCAGCGCGTCGATATCAAGGCCGCTGTCGGTTTCGTCCAGCACGGCCAGCTTTGGCTCCAGCAACGCCAGCTGCAGCATCTCGTTGCGCTTCTTTTCACCGCCGCTGAAGCCGACGTTCACGCCGCGCTTCATGTATTCATCGCCAAGCCCAAGCTCGGCCACCTTCACGCGCAGCAGCTTGGTGAAGCTGAGCGCGTCCAGTTCGGCCTCGCCCCGTGCCTTGCGCTGCGCGTTGACGGCCGCGCGCAGGAACGTGGTGTTCGACACGCCGGGAATTTCCACCGGATACTGAAATGCAAGGAACAGGCCCGCAGCGGCCCGTTCTTCCGGCGACAACGACTGGATATCCAGATTATTGTACAGAATCTGCCCACTTGTTGCCGTGTAACCTGGGCGACCCGCAATCACGTTCGACAGCGTGGTTTTACCGGCGCCATTCGGCCCCATGATGGCATGCACTTCGCCCGCCGGCACCGCCAGCGTGAAGTTGTTCAGAATTGTTTTTCCACCGACGTCAACCGTCAGGTTCTTGATATTAAGCAAGTGTATTCTCCTCAACGCTCGTAACAACAAAGTCCTTTTGCCACATATCACTTGTGCGCGATGGCTGTGGCGCCAATGTGCTGGGCCCCCAGCCACGCGCGGCATACATGCGGCGGGCCGGCCAGTTTGTTTTGCCAACCATCATGACCGCGCCTTTTGCCCCGCCCCGTCTTATCCATGTCTCGATATAATCCATCGCTGCCGTGGCAATACCTTTATTGCGTGATGTTCCTTCGACAAACAGGTGATCCACCGCGCCATATTCAGGCAACGTTTTTGTAAATGTCTTACCCTGCACAAACCCAACACGCTTGCCGTCTTCTTTAATGAAAGCGATATGCATCCTGTGGCCTGCTTCAGCATGACGCTTCAACATTAATTCATCATAAGCGGCTGGCTGCCCCAGCGGCATTGGAAACTTCAGTGGTCCGCCAAGATGTGCCGTGGCCAGAGACATATAGACATAATAACGACGCACCTGCGCACGATGCTCCGCGTTGTTGATGTCGACGGGTTCGAAGCTGAGAAGATCACCCAAGACTTTTCTCCCACAATAAAAATCCTTCGGTTATCACGCTATACCCTCGCGCCTATAGTTAATGCCTTGGCCCACTGAAAAGACTTCCCGCTATGGGATTTTCTCAATCTGCGCCAACCTTCCCGCGCATAGAAACGACGACTTCTTCTGTTGGCAACGCTGGAGCCAACCAAGATCTTGGTGTAACCACGCTCGCGGGCAGCCTGCTCTGCCCATTGCAACGCCACCTTGCCATAGCCCCGGCCACGATACCGGCCCGCAATGTAAAGATTTTCGACGCGCGCTGTTGCAGGCTTGTACTTCACCCAGATATGGCCAATGACCTGGCCTCTGAGCGTGATGAACTTCATCACAAGCTTTCCGTCATTTACCGCATTACCATTCACAACCCTGAAGTACTCAATATACTTCTCGGCGAATTCGTCACGCACATAGCCGTAATTCAGCAAGTCGTTATTGCGCGCGAACTTCTGCGCTAAGCGCATGTCTTTCAGGCTTTTGTGACGGATAGCGCGCAGATGTATCATCCCACGCTTCCTTCCAGCGAGATCGCCAGCAGTTTTTGTGCTTCGACGGCGAATTCCATCGGCAGCTCGGCCAGCACTTCCTTGCAGAAGCCGTTGACGATCAGCGCCACTGCTTCTTCTTCGCTCAGGCCGCGCTGGCGCAGGTAAAACACCTGGTCTTCCGAAATTTTCGCCGTTGTCGCTTCATGTTCCAGCTGCGATGTCGGGTTACGGTTTTCAATATACGGCACGGTATGCGCGCCGCAGTCGTTGCCGATCAGCATGGAATCGCAACGCGTGAAGTTGCGCGCGCCGTCGGCCTTCGGCAAAATACGCACAAGCCCGCGATAGGTGTTCTGCCCATGCTTGGCACTGATACCCTTGCTAACGATTGTCGACTTCGTGTTCTTACCGATATGGATCATCTTGGTGCCGGTATCAGCCTGCTGGTGATTTGACGTGACAGCCACCGAATAAAACTCGCCTACGCTTTCATCGCCCTGCAGAATACACGACGGATACTTCCACGTAATTGCGCTGCCGGTTTCAACCTGCGTCCAGCTGATTTTGCTGCGTGCGCCACGGCAGGCCCCGCGCTTGGTGACAAAATTATAGATACCGCCCCTGCCGTTTTCGTCGCCGGGGTACCAGTTCTGCACCGTTGAATACTTGATCTGCGCATCAGCCAGAGCCACCAGTTCCACCACAGCAGCATGCAGCTGGTTCTCGTCGCGCTTGGGTGCCGTGCAGCCTTCGAGATAGCTGACGTGTGCGTTTTCTTCGACCACGATAAGCGTGCGTTCGAACTGGCCAGTGTTTGGTGTGTTGATGCGGAAATAGGTTGAAAGCTCCATCGGGCAGCGCACACCCTTCGGCACATATACAAAGCTGCCATCGGTGAACACGGCACTGTTCAGGCAGGCGAAGTAATTGTCTTCGGGCGGCACAACCGTGCCCAGATAACGCTGCACAAGCTCCGGATACTTCTGCACGGCTTCTGAAATCGAGCAGAAGATAACGCCAGCGTCTTCCAGCGTCTTGCGGAACGTGGTGGCCACCGACACGCTGTCGAACACGGCATCCACAGCAACGCGCGGCTTATCCACACCCGCCAGGATTTCCTGCTCGTGCAGCGGAATGCCCAGCTTTTCGTATGTGCGCAGCAGTTCCGGATCCACTTCATCCAGCGATTTCGGCTTCGCGGCATTCTTCGGCGCGGCGTAATAATATAAGTCCTGATAGTCAATCGGCGGATGATTGACGCGCGCCCAGTCCGGCTCGGCCATGCGCTGCCATTTCATAAAGGCATTCAGGCGCCATTCCAGCAACCATGCGGGTTCGTTCTTCTTGGCGCTGATGAAGCGCACGATATCTTCGTTCAGGCCCTTCGGCGCTGTTTCCGTGGCAATGTCGGTACTGAAACCCCACTTGTAGGGCTCGTCAACCGGAAGGGTGTTTGTCTCTGCCATCTTATGCCGCCCTATCCACGCTTGCGCGGCGCATCAGGTCGGCCAGCGATACACTGGCCAGCGCAGACTTCAACGCACGATTTACCGGCGCCCAGCGGCCATGCAGCTGGCACATGTCGGATGCCATGCAGCTTACGTGATTGTCGGCGCATTCGGTTACGCGCACCGGTCCGTCAATCGCCGTGATAATCGTTTCAACGGACAGTTCTTTACTATCTGCAACCAGCGTGTAGCCACCTTGCACGCCGCGCGCGCTGTCAATAATACCAGCCTTGGCCAGCTGCTTCAGAACCTTGGCGACCGTCGGTTGCGGCAGGCCCGTTATCTGGCTCAGCTCGGCCGCGGGTACAGCTTTGCCATCCCGGGCTGCCAAAGCGGCCAGAACAACAACGGCGTAATCAGCTAACTTACTGACTTTAATCACAAATTCCTCAATGCATGGAAATGGTAGCTGTTTAGTACCATTTTAAGGGCTGGCAATGCAAGAGGCACGAAAAAGCCTAAGGGGGTAGCGCCCGCAGCACTTTTAAGGCTTAATCCCGCGTCATGTCCGATATCAAGAAACTCTCGTTCGAAGATGCGCTGGGCGAACTGGAAAAGATCGTCAAGCAACTGGAAGACGGCAAGATCAAGCTGGAAGACGCCGTGACGGCCTACGAGCGCGGCGCGGCGCTAAAAGCCCACTGCGAAACCAAGCTGCGTGAAGCGCAAATGAAGATCGATAAGATTGCCCTGAATGCCGACGGCAGCGTCAGCACAAAACCCGCTGAATTATAAGGAAACCCAACTATGCCATCCGTCGATCCGAAGATGCAGGAGAAAATGACCGCCGTTGCCAATACGGTGGAAAAGTATCTTGATCGCTTGTTGCCCAACAACGACTACGCAGAAAGGAAGCTGTTTGAAGCCATGCGCTATGCCTGTCTTGGCGGTGGCAAGCGGCTGCGCGCTTTCCTGTGTGTCAGTTCGGCACGCATGTTCAACGTATCGGAAGAATGTTCATACCGCGTGGCCGCAGCACTTGAGATGTTCCACGCCTATTCGCTGGTGCATGACGATATGCCGGAAATGGATAACAGCGATACGCGGCGCGGCAAGCCGTCAACCCACAAGCAGTTTGACGCCGCTACTGCGCTGCTGGCAGGCGACGCCCTGCAGGCCCGCGCTTTTGAAATTCTGGCCGACAGCGACACCCATGAAGATCCGCGCGTGCGCATCGGCCTGGTTGAATGCCTGGGCAAAGCCGCCGGCATGTCCGGCATGTGCGCCGGCCAGATGCTGGATATGCAATCAGAGCAGACCGAATTCGATATCGGCACCATTACCCGCCTGCAGCGTCTGAAGACCGGCGAGCTGATTTCTGCTGCCGCGCAGATGGGCGCCATTCTTGGCAAAGGCAGCGCGCCACAGCGCCACGCCCTTGCATCTTACGGCTATGATATCGGCCTTGCCTTCCAGATCATCGACGACGTGCTGGATTTCAGCGGCAACCCGCAGGTGATGGGCAAACCCGTGCTGAAGGACGGCAAGAAAGCCAACTTCGTCACCATCATGGGTTTGGAGCGCGCACAGCAGCAGGCGCAACTGCTGGTGGAAAAAGCGATCGGGTACCTGCGCGTGTTCGACGGTCGCAACGGCGACCTGGCCGACGTCGCACGCTTTATTGTTCAGCGCGACAGCTAGAGCCTTACCTGCGAATAAAATCACATCGAATTGTCCAGCTCTGTACGCTCTGGAAATAGCTGCAATTACAATAAACTAAGCGATTATAAAGGCTTATCTGCGAAACTGATTTTCTGGGGCAGACAAATCATGCCCAAGCCGTTAATTTGGCGGCAGATAGACGGAGCGCCGTATAAGTATGTTCACAGCACCGAAATTGCAGCTCATCCATACCGACGAACATGGACGCGAGCAGGATGTTACGCCCAACCTGCAACTGGGTACATTGGAAGTGAAACTGGCTTCGACCGCCGCTGAAATTGATGCTGCGCAGTCGCTACGTTATAAAGTTTTCTACGAAGAACTGGGCGCCGTACCCACCACCGACATGCTGGCGCGTAAGCGTGATTACGACAACATGGACCAGTATTGCGACCACCTTCTGGTCGTCGATAATACCAAGACGAACATCCACGATGCTGTCGTCGGCACCTATCGCTTCATCCGCAAACAGCATGCCGCCGCCAACGGCAGCTGGTATTCGGCAGGCGAGTACGATATCAGCAAGATTACATCACAGCCTGATAATATCCTTGAAGTTGGCCGCAGCTGCGTGCATGCCGACTATCGCACACGCTACACCATGACGTTGATGTGGCGCGCCATCGCCGTGTATGCCGCGCAGCACCGCATCAAGACCATTTTTGGCTGCGCCAGCTTCAACGGCACCGATCTTGATGCGCACAAGAACGCGCTGTCGTATTTGTACTACCACCACCTGGCGCCGCCGGCCGTGCGTATGACCTGCCTGCCCGAGCATTACAACGATATGCGCCTGTTACCTGAAGACCAGGTTGATGTGCGCGCCGCTATCGCCGAACTTCCCCCGCTGATCAAGGGCTACATTAACGTCGGCTGCTTTGTGGGCGATGGCGCTTACATCGACTGGCAGTTTAACACGACGGACGTGGCTATCATCTGCCAGACCGACCGCCTGACTGGCCGCTATGCCGAACACTACAAACGGAACACGGCCGGCATGTTCGGCGCCAAGGACGAATAATGAAGATAGATGCCGGGAAACTGCGCCTTGCCGGTCGTCTCGCAGTCTTCATTGTACTTATTATTATCGCCCTACCGGTTCACCTGATTTCCCTGCGCTGCAAGGAAGATACGCGGACGGCGATTGTACGGGGTCTTTTTAAAGTCCTGTGCTTCTGCCTTGGCTTCAAGGTCAAAACTATCGGACAACCCAGCAATGCCAGTCCATGCATCTATGTCTGCAATCACCTGTCTTATCTTGATATTCCGATTGTCGGCAGCACGCTGAAAGCGTCGTTCGTCAGCCGTGGTGATGTGGCCGGCTGGCCGGTGTTTGGCTATTTCGGCAAATTGCAGCGCACGATCTTTATCAGTCGCAAGCCGGAGAAAGCGCGCGAGGCAGCCGTTGCCATTCGCGAGCGCATTGAAGCCGGCGACCGCATGCTGTTCTTCCCCGAAGGTACATCGGGCGACGGCCAGCGTCTGCTGCCCATCAAATCATCGCTGTTCGATGTGGCACGCCCCATCGTGCGTGCGGATGGTACCGAACAGCAGGTGATAGTGCAGCCGATTTCTCTGATCGTCACGGAAATGGGCAACCTACCGATCGGCCGCCATAACCGCCCGCTCTATTCATGGTATGGCGATATGGAATTCGTACCACACTTTATGCAAGCGCTGCAGATGTCCAGCTTCACACTGGAAGTGCAGTATCATGACCCGGTGACGATGGCCCAGTTCGGCAGCCGCAAGGAACTGGCCGCACATTGTGAACGTGTGATGGCAGAGGGCCTAAGCCGTGGATTGGCTGGACGGCCAGCTGAAGTGTCCACGCTTATACCGGCGCAAGCCCATTGATTTCTACCTCGCGGCTGTGCGACAAATCGCGCATGGCGAAGAAGCTGTTCATTAAAACCTGGGGCTGTCAGATGAATGTCTATGACAGCGACCGCATGGCCGACGCCCTGCGGCCCATGGGCTATGAAATGGGCGATGATGCCGACAGCGCCGACCTTGTTATCCTGAACACCTGCCATATTCGCGAAAAGGCATCCGAAAAACTGTTTTCGGAACTTGGCCGCTTGCACCGCGACGGCAAGCCGCAGCAGACACTGGCCGTGGCTGGCTGTGTGGCGCAGGCCGAAGGCGAGGAGATCACCCGACGCGCGCCCTACGTGAAAATGGTGTTCGGCCCGCAAACCTATCATCTGTTGCCCGAGATGCTGGCACAAGCTGAGGGAAATAACCGCGTCATCAATACCGACTTCCCGGTGGAATCGAAATTCGACCTGTTGCCTGAGCCGCAGGCTGCGAACGGCCCTGCCGCGTTCGTATCCATTCAGGAAGGCTGCGACAAGTTCTGCACGTTCTGCGTTGTGCCGTATACGCGCGGCGCCGAGTATTCACGCAGCGCCGCCAAGATACTGGCCGAATGCCGCCACCTGATCGCGCAGGGCGTGCAGGAAATTTCGCTGCTGGGCCAAAACGTCAACGCGTGGCACGGCGAAGGACTGGACGGCACAACATGGAACCTGTCGCGCCTTGTTTATGCACTGGCCGACATGGATATCGCGCGCATCCGCTATACCACCAGCCACCCGCGCGACATGGATGACGACCTGATCAGGGCCCATGGCGAGATTCCGTCGCTGATGCCATACCTGCATCTGCCCGTGCAAAGCGGCAGCAACCGCATTCTGGAAGCAATGAACCGCAAGCACACGATTGATGTATATGACCGCATTATCGACCGCCTGCGCACCGCACGCAGCGATATGGCATTCAGCTCCGACTTTATCGTCGGCTTCCCCGGCGAAACCGATGAAGATCATCGGGAAACTATGAAGCTGGTCGAGCGCACGAATTTTGCCCTCGCCTACTCGTTCAAATACTCGCGCCGCCCCGGCACACCTGCCAGCACGATGCCAGGGCAGCTGAAAGAAGATGTAAAAGATGCGCGGCTGCAGGAACTGCAGGCCCTGCTATGGAAACAGCAGCGCGCGTTCAACGATTCAAAAATCGGCCAAACAATGGATGTCCTGTTTGACCGCAGCGGCAAGAAAGATGGCCAGGCACTGGGCAAAAATGCATGGTTGCAATCGGTGCATGTTGAGAACGGCGAACACCTGCAGGGCCGCATCGTACCAGTAACAATCACGGCCGCTACGCAAACCAGCCTGACTGGGCAGCTGCTGCATGCACAAAAAGTGGCTTAATGCCCTTATTTTCAGCAACTTGCAGTCTTAAAATTGTTAACCTATCGTCATGCCCGTTGTGATAATATAAAGGCTGTTGATGAACGAAATCACCAAACGCGATCTGCAAAAAACCCACCGTATGGATCTGACGTTCGAGGAAGCGCGGTACCTGCCGCTGCTATACGGCGAACACGACAAGAATTTGCAAATCATCGGCAAACGCCTTGATGTGAATATCCGCAACAAAGGCCATACGCTGGCCATTACCGGTCACCCCAAGGCCGTGGAAGCTGCAGCGTCAACGCTGGAAAAATTATGGACGCAGGCCAAATCAGGTGCTGCCCTGCATGATGCCGATATTCAGGCCGCGCTGGTCGGCTCGGCCGAAGCCAAGAACGGCAAACATTCACCGCACCCCGATCTGGGCCTGCGCACCAAGCGCGGTCCGCTGGCGGCGCGCACGGCCAAGCAGGGCCTCTACCTGAAGCTGCTGCAGGATAACGATATTACTTTCGCTGTCGGCCCTGCGGGTACCGGCAAAACGTATTTAGCGGTTGCGCAGGCCGTGGCGCTACTGAACGCCGGCATGGTTGACCGGATCATCCTGACACGCCCTGCCGTTGAAGCCGGCGAACGGCTCGGCTTCCTGCCCGGCGATATGCGCGAAAAAATCGACCCATACCTGCGTCCGCTCTACGATGCATTGGGCGACATGCTTTCGACCGAACAGCTGGCGCGGATGCTGGAGAAGGGCGAGATCGAAATCGCGCCGCTGGCTTTCATGCGCGGCCGCACATTGCACCACGCTTTTGTGATCCTCGACGAAGCGCAGAATACGGTGCCGGTGCAGATGAAGATGTTCCTGACCCGCCTGGGTGAAGGCAGCCGCATGGTGGTGACGGGCGACCTGAGCCAGATCGACCTGCCGCCTGACCGGCAGGGCAATGTAAAGAGCGGACTGACCGAGGCGTTGGATATCCTGTCTGGCGTTGAAGGTATCGGCCTTATCAAATTTGATGAATCCGATGTCGTGCGCCATGCGCTGGTTGGTCGGATCGTCAAAGCTTACGATAAATTCTTCAAGAAATCCTGATGCCCCTGACCATCGACATCGCCGCAACAGCTGCTTGGGAAAAAGCATTGCCTAAACTTCCGGCACTAACCAAGCGCGTGCTGTCCGCCACCTTGCCAAAAAAATTCGCTAAAGTGAAAACCGAGGTCAGCGTCGTGTTCACCACCGACACGAAGATACAGAAGCTCAACCGCGAGTGGCGCAGCAAAGACAAACCTACAAATGTATTGTCATTTCCGCTCAGCCCACCTGTCCATTTTGGCGATATTGTACTGGCTTTCCAGACCATTAGGCGCGAAGCGGCTAATGAAAACAAGACGTTAGAACAACATGTGGCGCACTTGCTTGTTCATGGTATGTTGCACCTGCTAGGTTATGACCATGAAAAAGACGCTGACGCACTTATTATGATGCGCAAAGAAAAGGCGATCCTGAAAACGTTAGGCTATGAAAACCCGTACCGCGCTTATGACCACTGAAACACCCCCCGACCCGGATCCCGAGGAATCGCAGCGCTTTACCGAGCGCATGACAGGCTGGCTGAAAAACCTTGCCACGCGTCGCAAGGAAGAGGATTTGCACGATGCCTTGGCCGAGCTGATGGAAGAACAGCCCACAGGTGGCGCGCAGGCATCCGAACCGGAATACCAGTTATTGCAGAATATCCTTGAACTGCGCGAGCGTACGGTAGCCGACTGCATGTGCCCGCGTGCCGACATCGTGGCCGTTGACGCCACAATGGATTTTGATGCCCTCGTTACTTTCGTCAACAAGGAAGCCCACAGCCGTTATCCGGTGTTCCGCGAAAATCTTGATGATGTTATCGGCATCGTCATCCTGAAAGACGTTATGGCAGCGCTGGCTGAAAAACGCGCGCCGGCGGTTGACGAGCTGATCCGTGATGTACTGTTCGTGCCAACATCGATGCCGGTGATGAGGCTGCTGCTGCAGATGCGCCAGAAGCGCCACCACCTGGCCATGGTTGTTGACGAATACGGTGGCGTTGACGGCCTTGTCACCATCGAAGACCTGGTCGAGCAGATTGTCGGCGAAATCGAAGACGAACACGACGAAAACGATTACGCTTCACCCGTCGTTAAGGCCGATGGCTCGCTGATTGTTGATGGCCGTATGCCGCTGGAAAAGCTGGAAGAACACCTTGGCGTATTTCTCACCACCGATGAACGCAACAACCTTGATACCGTCAACGGCCTTGCACTATCGCTGGCCGGCACCGTTCCCAGCCGCGGGTCGCAGTTCACGCATTCCAGCGGTATGCTGTTTGAAGTCGCTGAAGCCGATACGCGGCGTGTCAAGCGCTTGCGGGTCCGCAAACCGTAATCGGATCCCATGCGATTTAGTCAGAAACTTTTTGATCTTACGACGTCGCATCCATGCAAAACGGCTCTGATCTGCGGCCTGTTGTCGGCGTTGGCCCTGCCCCCGGTTGGCGCATGGCCCGTCCTATTCCTGACTTTCCCCGTTTTCTTTTTCACACTTCATCACACACCCACCACGTCGGTGCCCAAGCGGCAGGGTTTCTGGCGCGGCTGGCTGTTTGCCTTCGGTTATCATGTGGCCGGCCTGTACTGGATTGCCAATTCAATGCTGGTCGATGCCGAAAAATTCTGGTGGGCCATACCGTTCGCTGTGGCTGGCCTGCCGGCCTATTTCGCACTGTACGCGGGACTTATGTGCGCCATTTTTGTGCTGCTGATCAACCGCTACAAAATGGAACGTGGTGGTCGCGTGTTTGTTTTTGCTGCGCTGTGGATGCTGGGCGAAGTGGCGCGCTCGCGCTTTCTGACAGGCTTCGAATGGAACCTGCTGGCGACGGTATGGGATAATACGCTGCCCATGCTACAGATTGTCAGCATCTTCGGTGTTTATGGCCTTAGCCTGCTGACAATCCTTCTGGCTCTGTCGCCGGTGCTGTTCGCATCGAAGCAGCTGCAGGAGCGAATGGAAGCGCGCGCCATTCTTGCCTTCACCCTATTCTGTTTCTTGTGGGGCCTATCTCACCTTGCCTATCACCCGACGCAGTATACGCCCGGCGTCCAGCTAAGGCTGGTGCAACCAAATATTCCGCAAGAGTTGAAATGGGATCCCGCAAAACGCGACCAGAACTTTATGGACCTGCTGGCACTGAGCGACGTTCATGCGGCACTGACGCCGACACATATCATATGGCCAGAAGCAGCCGCGCCGTTTGCCCTGAATAAGGCCCCCGAAGCGCGGCTTGAAATCGGCCTGCGCGCCCCCACCAACGGCGCCGTTATCACCGGCAGCCTATGGCGTGACGATCAACCCGGCGACCAGAAACGCTATACAAACAGCCTTGTCGCCATCAACGCCGTTGGCAGCATTGCTGGTCGCTACGACAAGTTCCACCTTGTGCCGTTTGGCGAATACTTCCCGCTGCGTGACAGCCTCGCCGCCCTGGGTCTGAATGTCACGCCGATCGCCGCCGGAAGCCGCGATTTCAGCTTTGGGCCCGGCCCGCAAACGCTGATGGTTGAAAACGCGCCGCCGGTCAGCCCGTTGATCTGCTATGAAGTCATCTTCAGCGGCGAAGTCGTTGACCGCAACAACCCGCCGCAGTGGATCTTGAATTTGACGAACGATGCATGGTTTGGCACTAGCAGCGGGCCTTATCAGCATTTCGCCTCAGCCCGCCTGCGCGCGATTGAAGAAGGATTGCCCGTAGTGCGCGTCGCCAACACGGGAATCAGCGGCGTGATCGATTCTTATGGGCGCATTACAGCTGCAACCGAACTGAATACACGGGTAGTCATGGATCATGGATTGCCCGTCCCTGCTGCCAAACAAACGCCCTTCAGCCGCCATAGTCATGTCCTTTTTCTGATCTTAACTGCACTCATGCTATTATGGGCTGTTGTCGGGAAACGTGTTGTGGCGAAGCATGTGAATGCCGGGCTGTAAAAATTTATTGCTTTTCCCTTACTAATCTGCAACATACGGTTGTATTCGAAACGGATACAGCACTCATACACTAATGGTAACGACCTTGCGTAAAACAACACTCAAGAATCCGGGAACGGACCCTATCGACACTTATGCCGGCGCCCGCCTTAAAGAACGCCGCCTTGCCTTGAACATGAGTCAAACAGAGCTTGGCAACGCCGCAGGAATTTCATTCCAACAGATCCAGAAGTACGAACGCGGCATCAACCGTATTGCTGTATCCATGCTACAAAAATTCGCCGGCGCGCTGCGCGTGCCTGTAACTTATTTTCTTGAACCTGCCACCAGCGGTAACGGCATGGCGAGCGCCAACAAAACGGCCGCGTATGATTCCGGCACATCCCGCGACGCCACTGAACTGCTGGCTTTGTTCGAAGGCATCAATGACCCCAAGTTGCGCAAGCAGGTATTGGAGCTGACGAAAACCCTCAGCAAGGCCAAACCCGCAGGCAAAAAGAAGTAGCCTGGGGGCTGTATGGCACTGGCCTATAAATGGGTGGAAAAAGACGAATTTGAGGCGGTCTATAAAGCTATCGCCACAAAAGCCTTCGATCTTGGCAACTATTTTATCGAGCTCGAACCCGCCCTGACAGCGCGCGAGCGTCAGAAGCGCAAAAAGGCCTCGACCCGCGCCCATCCACTGTCGCTGGTTGTATATGACAAGAAAAAGCCGGTCGCTTTTTGCCACAGCACCATCGGTGATACGGGCGATATGTTTATGCGCTTGTCGGTCGTGTTGCGTGCCTACCGCCGCAAGGGCATTTATGCAAATATGTTGAAACGCATGGTAGCCCGCGCCCGCGAAGAAGGCTGTGTGAAGATTATCAGCAACCATCAGGTGACGAATAACGGCATTCTTATCGCCAAACTGCAGCAGGGCTTCACCATCGGCGGGATGCAGCTGGCCCCGGATGTGGGCTTGCTTGTTCAACTGGTGTATTTCACCAATCCCACCGTTGATAAAATCCACCGCTTCCGCGTCGGCGCTGCAAAATTAGATCGCCGAACAGCAAAGAAGCTTAAAACAAACCCTTTGCGGTAGAGCCGCACCTATAATATAAGAGCCCCTCAGCCTATTCAAACGGGGTACACAATGAACCACCAGCTGCACGACTATCTTTTTACTAGCGAATCCGTGGCCGAAGGTCACCCCGACAAGGTCTGTGACCAGATTTCAGACGCTATTCTTGACCTGTACCTGTCGCGCGATTCCGAAGCGCGTGTTGCGCTGGAAACATTGGCTACCACAAACTTTGTCTGCCTTGCCGGTGAAACACGCAGCAGTGTTGCGATGGATAAGGACGAGATTATTGAAACCGCACGCCAGACGATCAAGAAGATTGGCTACAACCAGGATACATTCCATTGGCAGCGCCTTGATGTGGCGTTCCACGTTCACGGCCAGTCGGCTGATATCGCTGTCGGCGTTGACAGTGCCGGCAACAAGGATGAAGGGGCCGGCGACCAGGGAATCATGTTCGGTTTCGCGTGTAAAGAAACACCCGATCTGATGCCGGCTACGCTGCATTACAGCCACCGCATTCTGGAAGTGCTGGCCGATGCGCGCCACAGCGGCAAGGCACAAGGCCTAGGCCCCGACGCAAAAAGCCAGGTAACGCTGCGTTATGTTGATGGCAAACCTGTTGAAGCCACGACCGTCGTTTGTTCAACCCAGCATAGCGCCGAACTGTCGCAGGACGAAGTTCACAAGCTGGTTGAACCCTATATCCACAGCGTCATGCCGAAAGAGTGGATGACGAAGAACACAGAAATCCTTATCAACCCGACCGGCCGGTTTGTGATTGGCGGACCCGACGGCGACACGGGCCTGACAGGTCGTAAGATTATCGTCGACACTTACGGCGGCGCGGCACCCCACGGCGGCGGCGCGTTCAGCGGCAAAGACCCGACGAAGGTTGACCGCAGCGCGGCTTATGTTTCGCGCTGGCTGGCAAAAAATATCGTGGCTGCCGGTTTTGCCGAGCGCTGCACCATTCAATTGTCATACGCGATTGGTGTCGCACGCCCGCTGTCGCTATATGTGAACACACATGGCACTGGCACGGTTGATGAAACGAAGATTTCAAAAGCCATTCTGGATATCCTGCCGCTGACGCCGCGCAGCATCCGCGAGCGCCTGCAGATGAACAAGCCTATCTATTTGCCCACAGCGGCCTATGGTCACTTTGGCCGCAAGCCGACAGCCGAAGGCCACTTCAGCTGGGAAAAGCTTGATCTGGTTGACGACCTGAAATCTGCGCTGAAGTAAGCATGGACATCATCAGGAACCCCGCAGTCGAGGACTTGCTTGTAATCCAGCCAGGCCTTCTTGCAAAGCATGGTGACTATGCTGCTGCACGTATTCGCGATGGTATGGCATTTCTGGCGAAGATGGACAACAAGCCGATAGGCTTTCTTATTTACGGCATCATATGGGGGAACACACCTTTCATCGAGCACATAAAGATTGTGCCCGACGCGCAAAGGCAAGGTATTGGCAGCAAGCTGCTTGAAGCCGCCAAGATAGACATAAAAACCAAAGGCTTTGCAAAACTTCTAAGCTCAACCGAAGTTATCAATGGCCTCGGCTTGGGCTTTCACGCCAAACATAGTTTTAAGGATATCGGCATGCTGGCCATGCCGCATGGCGACGAGAAATTTTATGAGCTTTCTTTATAAAACAAATGTTGAAACTAAATCCGGGCGTCAGTAAAAGGCCCCTGTAGTCTAAAGCACTTTATAAGAGGACTTTATGCAGCCCGGCAAATTTGCCCTTATCGGCCTTGGCCACATCTCACAGTTTCAACTGCAGGCGCTTGCAGGCCTGCCGCAATGGCAGTTGGTTGCAGCATGCGATTTAAATCCTGATCAGCAAAGCCGCCTGCCCGCTGACACACAATTCTATACTTCGGCCGATGAACTTCTGGCCAATACTAAGGCTCACTTGATTATGGTGGCAACGCCAACGCCAACACATTTTGATATTGGCCACCGTGTGATTGAAAGCGGGAACAATCTGCTGATTGAAAAACCCATCTGCGCTAATCACGTAGATGTTGAACGCCTTATTGAGCTGGCCAACGCAAAAGGCGTTCATTTCGCAGTGGCTTTTCATGCGTATCATGGCGCTGAAGTTGAATGGTTTCGCCAAAATCACGCCAGCCGTGGCTTGAAACTGGAAGACATGATCGGCTTCAAGGCGCACGTAGATGATCCGTACCTTGAAAACGGCAAGCTGCTTAATCGCGCTCGCTCACTGGGCAATGCTTGGATCGACAGCGGTATTAATGCGCTTAGCGTTATTGGCTCGCTGATTCCACCAGAACGCTTGCATATTACCAGCAGTGAAAAACTGGCTACGCCCGTTGACGGCTGTAACATCCCTCATGCACGCGTGACATTCAGCTATAATACAGGCACACAGAATGGTAAGGGCACTATTGAAATCGACTGGACGCGCGGCATTAACAAGAAAGCTACCACGCTTTACTTTAAAGACGGCACCGAAGTGCTGCTGGATCACAGTCTTGAAACAGTTGTGATCTCGGAACCCGACCAGCAGCCTGAGATCATTAAACTAAACAACGAAACCCCACGCCTTACCAATCACTACACGGGGGTACTAGCTGAAGCCCACAGCAACCTGCAACGCAATGAAACAAACCTGCCGTTTGCACATCGCCTGCACAATCTGTTGTTTGCAGCTTTTAATTAGTCTAAAAAGCTGTCGATGAACAACGCCGCCCCAGAATTACGCTTCTACGGCCGCCGCAAAGGTAGGCCCATGAATGCTGCACGGCAGGCAGCGTTCGATAACCTGCATAAGTACGAAGTCACGCTGCCGAACGGTGCATTTAACCCTGCCGAACTTTTTTCCGGCAAACCCGTTCACTTTGAAATTGGTTTTGGTGGCGGCGAACATCTTATCGCGCAAGCTCTGGCACATCCTGATACTGGATTCATCGGCGCCGAGCCGTTCATCAACGGCCTGTCGTCGTGCGCACAGCAGATTGAAAAGAATAATCTTACGAACGTGCGCCTGTGGCCAAGTGATGCGCGCTTGTTGCTGGACCGTATGGAACCCGGCAGCTTGCAAATGATCTATTTACTGTTCAACGACCCATGGCCCAAGGCCCGCCATGCCGAACGGCGCTTTGTATCACCTGAAAATCTTGCACGTTTGGCGCGTGTGCTGGCGCCCGGCGGCGGCCTGCGCATTGCAACCGACGATCCGGGCCTGCAGGCGTGGACGGAAGAACAGATGGCTGCACAAAAATTCTTCGCCCCAGCACCGGGCTTATATAAAGAGCGCCCCGATTGGCCCAATACGCGGTATGAAGCAAAGGCGATTGCTGCCGGTCGTCGCTGCCGTTATTATGAATGGCAGCGTCAATGATTGTAGCACTTACACTTATATCTATAGCTGGCACCGCTTCAGCGGGTGCAAACGTCCTTCGTTGTGCAAACCGCATAAAATCGGACACACCATTTGGTGCAGGACTTGAACAGGCAGGCAATGCAGTGGTTGGTTTTATTGCTGGCATTCTGGTTTCTACAACCACAATTAGCGCTGCCCGGGCATTCCAACCTGCTGAAAGCAAAGAAAATTTGTGCTCTGGCTATAAAAGCCAAATTACTTGCATGAATATGAAGTAAGGTCGCTTTATGAACAATATCTCAAGCGCACTAACACCAGATATCGACAATCGAAATGCCGCCGCTATTGGGGGCTGGATCAATTTCGGCTGGTCACTATTTGGCGTCACAGCTGGAACTACCGCCATCCTCGAAAATTTTGATATTGGCAAAAGTGTCGCAACTTTAGTTCAAGAAAATACCGGCTCTCTATATGAACCAACGGGCCTCTATCTTTTCGCAAAGATTACTGACGCAGTTATCGGTAACGTGGCCAAGCCTACCGAGCTTAAGATTGCCACAATGAACATGCCACGCAGCATTCTTGTTGGCTTTCTTCCGGGTGAAAAAATTCTTTCGCGCTTTATCGACCGCTTCCGCAAAAATGCCGATAAACTTTATCGTTGCAATGAAAAAGATCCTGTTGTCCGTTTCACAAATGGCAAAGGTGTTTTAAACCGTATTGTTTATGCTCTTATGCGCAGCAATATGCCTTTCTGCCCACGCTAGACTTATAACAGCCTGAAAATACTATAAAAAGTTTAGCAGCTGCACTCTTGATTTCACCCCGGCGAATTGATATAAAAATCCCAACAATCTGTTCTTTTAGAATGGGAGCTTTCGAAAGAAGGCGCCCTTTTTTAATGACCAGATGGTTGAGGAGAAAAGACCGTGAAGACAACAGCGCTGACCCGGCGGATTGAAGAAGTGGTCACACCCACACTTGATCATATGGGCTACGCGCTGGTGCGGGTTCAGTTGCAAGGTATGGGCAAGCACCAGGCATTGCAGCTGATGGCCGAGCGGAACGACCGCAAGGCGATGACGGTGGATGATTGCGAAGCGATCAGCCGCCAGGTATCGGCCCTGCTGGACGTGGAAGATGTGATTTCGGGCGCCTATCGTTTGGAAGTAAGCTCGCCCGGCATCGATCGCCCGCTGACACGGATAGACGACTATGAGCGCTTCAAAGGCTTTTTGGCACAGATTGAACTGCATGTGCCGCTGGCCGGCGAGATTACGGGGCGCAAAAAGTTTCAAGGCGTGCTGCAGGGCCTTGATGGGGATGCCATCAAGCTGAAGCATGAGAAAGAAGAATGGTTGCTTCCCTTCGGCGATGTTGCCAAAGCGAAGCTGGTGTTAACAGATGAGCTAATTAAAGCGGGAGTGAGTAACTAATGCTTACCGAAGTCCTCCAAGTCGCCGACATTGTGGCGCGTGAAAAGAACATCGAGCGCGAAGAAGTGCTGGAAGCCATTGAACAGGCTATCCAGAAGGCTGGCCGCACGAAGTATGGGCAGGAGCACGATATCCGCGCCGAAATCGACCGCCGCACCGGCACCGTCAAGCTGCAGCGTTTTGTGCAGGTTGCCGACGTGATCGAAAATGAATTCACGCAAATCGACCTGAAGCACGCCAAGAAGCAGAAAGCCGACGTCGCTGTAGGTGATTTCCTTGTCGATGAGCTGCCGCCGATCGATTTTGGCCGTATTGCCGCGCAGACCGCCAAGCAAGTCATCACGCAGAAAGTGCGTGAAGCCGTGCGCAAGCACGAGTTCGAGGAGTTCAAGGACCGCGAAGGCGAAGTCGTCAACGGCACCGTCAAGCGCGTTGAATTCGGTAATGTCATCGTCGACATCGGTGGCCGCGCTGAAGCCATCATGCGCCGCGACGAAGGCCTGCCCCGCGAACATTTCAAGCCGGGTGATCGCCTGCGCGCCTATATCTACGCTGTTCGCGCCGAAGGCCGCGGCCCGCAGATCTTCCTGTCGCGCACACACCCGATGTTCATGGCAAAACTGTTCACGCAGGAAGTGCCGGAAATCTACGACGGTGTTATCGAAATCAAGGCCGTGGCCCGCGACCCGGGCAGCCGCGCCAAGATTGCCGTTGTCTCGAAGGACAGCGGTATCGATCCGGTCGGTGCGTGCGTTGGTATGCGCGGCAGCCGTGTCCAGGCCGTTGTGCAGGAACTGGGCGGCGAAAAGATCGACATCATCCCATGGTCGGAAGATCCAGCGACGTTCGTTGTTAACGCGTTGGCCCCGGCTGAAGTTGCCAAGGTTGTGCTGGATGAAGAATCTGGCCGCATGGATGTTGTGGTTCCTGATGAACAGCTGTCGCTTGCCATCGGTCGCCGCGGTCAGAACGTACGCCTCGCCTCGATGCTCACCGGTTGGGATATCGACATCCTGACCGAAGCCGAAGAGTCCGAGCGCCGTCAGGCCGAATTCAAGACGCGTACCGAGCTGTTTATCAGTGCGCTTGATGTCGACGAAACGCTGGCCCAGCTGCTGGTAGCCGAAGGTTTCCGCAGCGTCGAAATGATTGCCGAAATCCCCGTCGACGAGCTGGCCGAGATTCAGGGTTTTGACCCGGATCTGGCGGGCGAGTTAATCACACGCGCACAGAGCTGGCTGGAAGCCGAAGCGAAACGTGCTGCAGCCCGCCTGAAGGAACTTGGCATCACCGATGACCTGAAGGCTTTCGATCGCATTACGCCACCGCAGCTGATCAAGCTGGGCGAAGCCGGGGTGAAGTCACTGGATGACCTCGCCGACCTGGCTGGCGATGAGCTGGTGGAAATTCTGGGTAAAGAAACGCTACGCGAGCGCGATGCCAATGAGATTATCATGGCGGCGCGTGCGCACTGGTTTGCTGACGGCGAAGAACAGCCGCAGCCAGCCGGCAATTAATCCCGTACCATGCGTACGGATTTACGAGGGAAGGAGTTTGGATGCTCATGGCGTCTAAACAAACTTATGAAAACAGCGAACGCACAGACAGCGTGTCTGAGCGCCGCTGCCTCGTGCGTGGTGAAAGCGGCAGCAAGAGCGCGCTGATCCGCTTTGTTGTCGGCCCCGATAACACCCTTGTTCCTGACTTTGCTGAAAAGCTGCCGGGCCGCGGCCTTTGGGTAACGGCAGATGCCGCCTGCATTACTGAAGCTATCGCCAAAAAATTATTCGGCCGCGCCGCAAAAGAAAATGTGGTCATTCCTGCCAACCTGCTCGACCAGATGCGCACACAGCTGCGCTTGCGCGTCATGGACCTGCTTGGCCTTGCCAAAAAAGCAGGCCGGGTTGCGTTGGGAGCCGACTCTGTTCAACAGGAGCTGAAAAAGCGTGCGCTATGCGGCATCATCATCGCAGCCGATGCCAGCGACAGTGGCTTTAATGACATGCAGCAACGCACCAGCATCAATGTCTTGCAAGTTCCATTCAGTGCCGCTGATCTTGGCGCTGCACTTGGCCGCGACAATACAGTTTACATCGGGTTAAGAAACGACAAACAAGGTAACACATTGCTGCGCGAGTGTGCGCGGCTCATTGGTTTAACGAAGGAAGCATCATGAGCGATAAAACTGACGACAAAAAACCCGGCACCCTTAGCGCAGGGCGCGGCAAGCTAACCCTCAACCGTCCGGTTGCAGGTGGTGAAACCGTGAAACAAAGCTTCTCGCACGGGCGCTCGAAAACGGTCGTCGTTGAAACGAGACGTGTGCGCGGTTCTGAACCGGCAAAGCCCGCTGCGCCTATCGCGTCACCGCCAGCAGCCGCCAAGCCCGCAGCGCCACAGGCGCCGCGCCCGACAGCGGCACAAAGGAATCTGAGTAGCGAAGAACGTGAAGCGCGCCTGAAGGCCTTGCGCGCCGCCGGTAACGCACCCGCCGAGCCGCCCCCCTCATCGCCGCGTGCCATTACACCGCAGGTTGTCAACTTCGGCCTTAGCGAGGCTGAAAAAGCCAAAGCCGCCGCCCAGGCCGCCGAGCGCGAAACCAACCGCACACCCGGTACACGTCCTTCCGGCACCGCGGCACCACGCGGCGGCCATACCGTGCAGCGTGGCGGATTCGCACCGTCGTCGCGCACAACCGACGAACAGCAGCGTGCCGACATGGCGCGCCGCGCGGGCGATTCCGCCGCCGCCAAGCTGACCCGCTTCACCAGCGGTGACGAGGAAAGTGCCGACCGCAGCCGCAATGCCCGCACCCGCACACCGGGCCGCCCGGATGCCGGAGCCAACACGTGGCGGGCCGGCCGCGTCACGCTGGAGCAGGCGCTTGATAGCGACGGCCAGCCCGGTCGCGCCCGTTCGGTAGCGTCAATGCGTCGGCGCGCTGAGAAGTTCGCGCGCAAGGCGCAAGGCCAGCAGCAGCCACAGGAAAAGGTTTTGCGCGACGTCGTCATTCCCGAAGCCATCACCGTTGGCGAACTGGCCAACCGCATGACCGAACGCGCGGCCGACGTTATCAAGTCGCTGATGAAGATGGGCGTTATGGCCACCGTTAACCAGACAATTGATGCCGATACAGCCGAGCTGATCGTCACCGAATTCGGACACCGATTCAAACGTGTTGCCGAAAGCGATGTCGAAACCGCAATCACCGCCGAACAGGATGCGCCGGAAACACTGCAGCCGCGTCCGCCAGTCGTCACCGTTATGGGTCACGTCGATCACGGTAAGACATCGCTGCTGGATGCCCTGCGCAAAACCAACGTCGTTTCCAAGGAAGCCGGCGGCATAACACAGCACATCGGCGCTTACCAGATCACGTTACCCAGCGGCCAGAAAGTTACCTTTATCGATACGCCGGGCCACGCCGCCTTCACCGAAATGCGCGCCCGTGGCGCCAACGTCACCGACGTTGTCATCCTTGTGGTTGCTGCCGATGACGGCATCATGCCGCAAACCATCGAAGCAATTAGCCACGCCAAAGCGGCCGAAGTACCGATGGTTGTTGCCATCAACAAATCCGACCTACCCGCTGCGAACCCGCGCAAAGTAAAAGAAGCGCTGCTGCAGCATGATGTACAGGTTGAAGACATGGGCGGGGAAACACAGTCGGTTGAAGTATCGGCCAAAACCGGCATGGGCCTTGATAAGCTGCTTGAGTCAGTACTGCTGCAAGCCGAGGTTCTGGACCTTAAGGCGAATCCCGACCGTGCCGCGGAAGGCAAGATCGTTGAAGCGAAACTGGATAAAGGCCGCGGCGCCGTCGCGACTGTTCTTGTGCAGCGTGGCACCCTGCGTGTCGGCGACATCTTTGTTGCCGGCAGCGAATGGGGCCGCGTGCGGGCGCTGGTCAACGACCTTGGCGAACAAGTGAAGGAAGCTGGCCCTGCGATGCCGGTTGAGGTTCTGGGCGCCTCAGCCGTGCCACAAGCCGGTGATGAATTCATCGTTGTTGAAAACGAAGCCCGCGCCCGCGAAGTGGCTGACTTCCGGGCTCGCCGCAAGAAGGCCGGCGGCGTGGCCGCCGCTGCAGCCGCACGCGGCGGAATCGAGCAGATGATTGCCGCAGCCGGCAGCAACACCAAGAACCTGCCCGTCATCATCAAGGGCGACGTGCATGGTTCGGTTGAAGCGATCCGCGGCGCGCTTGAAAAGCTGACAGCCGAAAACGAAGAAGTAAAGGTGAAGGTGCTGGACGCCAGCGTCGGCGCCATTTCGGAAGCTGATATCACGCTTGCAAAGGCCAGCGGCGCGCTGCTGATCGGCTTTAATGTGCGCGCCAACCCGCAAGCCCGGGAATTGGCCAAGCGCGATGGCGTGAACATCAGCTACTACTCGATCATCTATGAAATCATCGATGGCGTGCGCGACATGCTGGGCGGTCTGCTGTCACCCACCGTCAAGCAGACCTTCATCGGTTACGCCGAGATCCTGCAGGTGTTCAACATCACAAAGGTCGGCAAGATCGCGGGCTGCAAGATCACCGAAGGCATCGTCAAGCGCGGCGCCGGTGTTCGCCTGCTGCGCGACAACGTTGTTATTCATGAAGGCAAGCTGAAGACGCTGAAGCGCATGAAGGACGAAGTGAAGGAAGTGCGCGAAGGCTTCGAGTGCGGTATGGCGTTTGAAAACTACGAAAACATTCAGGTCGGCGATCTGATCGAATGCTTCGAAACAACGTCAGAAGCCCGCACGCTGGCCAGCTGACATGAAACCCAACGACGTACGCGAAGGACCATCACAACGCCAGCTGCGTGTTGGCGAAGAATTGCGCCATGCGCTGTCGGAAATCCTGAACCGTGGCGACAGCAACGAACCCGAACTGTTTGACGTCAGCATCACCGTCACCGAAGTACGCGTCAGCCCCGACTTGCGCAACGCCACCGTGTTCGTGATGCCGCTGGGCGGCAAAGACCTGGGCCCCATCATGGAAGCGCTGAAACGCACCAAGCCGTTTTTCCGCCATCAAGTCGCCAAGGAACTGAAGAACCTGCGTAACGTGCCCGACCTGCGTTTTGAAGCCGACAACAGCTTCGATACCAGCAAGCGCATTGATGATATCTTGAAGAATATCTAGGCATGTCGCTGCACGGTTACCTGATTATCAATAAAGAAGCGGGCATGGGCTCCACCACCGTGGTCAGCGCGGTAAAACGCATCTTGCGCCCGCTGCTGCCAAAGCATCATAAAGTCGGCCATGGCGGCACGCTGGACCCTTTGGCAACTGGCGTCCTTCCCATCGCGCTGGGTGAAGCCACCAAAACCATTTCCTATATTCTGGATGGCGATAAGGAATACGAATTCACCGTCACATGGGGCACACAAACCACCACTGACGATTCCGCAGGCACTGCCATGTACACATCCGATGTGCGCCCGACGCCTGATGCCGTCAACGCCGCGCTGCCATCTTTCACCGGGCTTATTTTGCAGACACCGCCTGCGTTCTCGGCACTGAAGGTTGATGGCGAGCGCGCGTACGATTTGGCACGTAAGGGCGAAGCTGTTGAGCTGGCCCCACGCGAGGTCTGTATCCACCGCCTTACATATATAGACAGCCCCACCCCTGACACGGCCCGCTTTTCCGTCCATTGCAGCAAGGGAACCTATGTGCGCGCCCTTGCCCGCGATTTGGCTTTGAAACTAGGTACTTATGGGCATATCAGTGCGTTAAACCGCACCCGGTCAGGTCCTTTTGCACTCAACTCCGCGATTTCGCTGGAAAAACTGCAGGAAAGTGTGCATAACAGCGCCGCACACCAGGTGCTTTTATCCCTGATGACCGCGCTGGCCGACATCCCGGCTCTGGCCGTCAGTAAGATAGAGGCCCAACGTTTGCGCCACGGGCAGGAATTGATGAACATCATGGCCCGTAACTATCCAAGCGGCACGGTGCTGCTGGTAACGGCGGAAAGCCAGCCAGTCGCATTGGTAGCCGCGAACGATATGGCGTTGACGCCGGTGCGCGTGTTTAACATCTAAAATAAGGAGAGCACGATGTCGATAACCGCTCAGCGTAAGTCTGAACTTATGCAGCAATTCGCCCGCACAAAGGGCGACACCGGTTCGGCCGAAGTCCAAGTGGCTATTCTGACCGAACGCGTCAACAACCTGACCGAACACCTGAAAACACACCCGAAGGACGTGCACTCGCGTCGCGGCCTGCTGGTTCTGGTGGGTCAACGTCGCGGTCTGCTCGACTACTTGAAGTCGAAGGACAACAGCCGCTACGAAACGCTGATCGATAAACTCAATCTGCGTAAATAACGAATTTGAGGGGGCGACCATGGGGGTCGCCCTTCTCTCACGAGGGGAATGGTCCTCTCAAACCTCTGAAGGGCAAGGGCCCGACAGTTGTAACGAACGAAAGAAAGTACGTACGATGTTTAATATTATCCGCAAAACAACAATGCTGGGCGGCCGTGAGCTGACCCTTGAAACCGGGCGCATTGCCCGCCAAGCCGATGGTGCCGTACTGGCAACTTACGGCGATACCGTTGTGCTGGCCGCCGTTGTAGCCGCCAAGAAAGCCAAAGATGGCGTCGATTTCTTCCCGCTGACAGTCCACTATCAGGAAAAGACGTTTGCCGCCGGTAAAATCCCGGGCGGCTACTTCAAGCGCGAAGCCAAGCCCAGCGAATTCGAAACACTGACCAGCCGCCTGATCGACCGTCCGATCCGCCCGCTGTTCGCCGATGGTTTCTATAACGAAGTGCAGGTCATCTGCACCGTGCTGTCGCACGACATGGAAAACCAGTCGGATATCGTGGCCCTGATTGCTGCTTCGGCCGCCCTCACGATCTCGGGTGCCCCGTTCATGGGCCCGATCGGCGCCATCCGCATCGGTTACAAGGATGGCCAATACCTGATCAACCCGACCATCACCGAGATGAAGGATTCGCAGCTGGATCTGGTTGTCGCCGGTACGCAGGAAGGCGTACTGATGGTGGAATCGGAAGCCAAGGAACTGTCCGAGCAGGTTATGGAAGAAGCCGTCTTCCGCGGCCATGCCGAATTCCAGGGCGTCATCAAGACCATCATCGAACTGGCCGAACAATGCGCCAAGGAACCGATGGCCGTTGCCGCGCCGGCTTATGACAAGAAGGCGATACTGGCCAAGCTTGATACGCTGGTCGGCGCCGACATTCGTGCGGCATACAAGGAAACCGTCAAGCAGACACGTTATGCGCTGAAGGATGCCGCAAAGGCCAAGGCCCTCGCCGCCATTCCAGCCGACGAATGCACCCCGGAAGCGGTTGCCGCACTGCTGCACGACCTTGAAGCCGATATCGTGCGCAAGCAGATCCTTGATACCGGCAAGCGCATCGATGCCCGCGATACCAAAACGGTTCGCCCGATCACCTGCGAAGTCGGCGTTCTGCCGCGCACACACGGTTCGGCGCTGTTCACACGCGGCGAAACGCAGGCGCTGGTTGTCACCACGCTGGGCACCGGCGACGATGAACAGATGATCGACGCGCTGACCGGCAAGTATGATGAAAACTTCATGCTGCATTATAACATGCCGCCCTACTCGGTCGGTGAAACCGGCCGCATGGCCGGCCCGGGCCGCCGCGAAATCGGCCACGGCAAGCTGGGCTGGCGCGCGCTGCGTCCGCTGCTGCCGGCGAAGGAGAAGTTCCCGTACACGCTGCGCATCGTCTCGGAAATCACCGAGTCGAACGGCTCGTCGTCAATGGCCACCGTCTGCGGCGGTTCGCTGTCGATGATGGATGCCGGTGTTCCGCTGGAGCGCCCGGTAGCGGGTATCGCCATGGGCCTGATCAAGGAAGGCGACAAGTTCGCCGTTCTGTCAGACATCCTGGGTGACGAAGATCACCTGGGCGACATGGACTTCAAGGTGGCTGGTACTGAAAAAGGTATCACCGCATTGCAGATGGACCTGAAGATCACATCGATCAACCGCCAGATCATGAGCCAGGCGATTGCACAGGCCAAAGACGGCCGCCTGCACATCCTTGGTGAAATGGCCAAGGCGATGACAACGGCGCGCGGCGAAGTCAGCAAGAATGCCCCGCGCATCACCACCATCCAGATCAACAAGGACAAGATCCGCGAAGTGATTGGTACCGGTGGCAAGGTCATCCGCGAAATCGTCGAGCAAACCGGCACCAAAATCGACATCGAAGACGATGGTACGATCAAGGTTGCATCGGTTGACGAAGAAGCCACTAAAAAAGCCATCGACTGGATTATGTCGATCGCTGGCGATCCGGAAGTCGGCAAGGTTTACACCGGCAAGATCGTCAAGATCATGGAGTTCGGCGCGTTCGTGAATTTCTTCGGCGCGAAGGATGGCCTTGTGCACATCTCGGAACTGGCACCACAACGCGTCGCCAAGGTTGGTGATGTTGTGAAGGAAGGCCAGGAAGTGAAAGTGAAAGTTCTGGGCCTTGATGATCGCGGCAAAGTGAAGCTGTCGATGAAGGCGGTTGACCAAACGACCGGTGAACCAATCCAGTCGACCACAGCTGCATAAGCTGCGACTCACTTAAGTTATTGAAACAGCCGGTACCAGATAAAATGGACCGGCTGTTTTTTTATCGCGGCGCGAGTAAAAAGCAGCTTTCAATAACTTAGCTGGCTGAATTAAGGGAAAATTCACCCGCATTTGATACGAATTTTATTTATGCCAGACCTGACAAAAACAAACGTTCAAGTGGTCGACCTCGGCAGCGCTGATCCGCTTATCGCGCAGGCTGTCGCCAATAACCATCACACAGTAGCCATCAACCCGTGGATGCCGGAAGCCCCGGTTATCGAGGCCGCTTTGGCCATGGGCCCGGCAAGACGGGTCGACGCCCGCAAGAGTTCGGCGAGTCGCCCCGAAGATGCGGCTGCGGCCCGCAAAAGCGGCGAATTTCTTCCAATATAAAAATCTTTAAATATCATATAGATAGATATTTAACAGCCTTTTCAGGCATTTCAAAAACGTTGCAAGTAAAAAACGAGTTGCGGCTTGATACCCGTTTCCGATAGGTTACCGCGCAGTTAAAATTCTATTAACACACCGTAACCATCCGGCACCGATTTTGGAGACTCATAATGGCTCAGGCTCGTAGAACATCACACGCAATGGCTGGCGCAGCAATGCAGTTTCTTGCATTCACAGGTGGCGCTGTTGTCACTGGTGCAGCACTGGCTCCGCAGGATGCAAATGCGCAAGTTGTGACTTCGGGCAGCACGTGTTCGGGCATTGTCAACGGCGTTGTAGTTACACTGCCGTGCCGCCCATCCGGTGATCTGACTGGTGGTACTTCGGACGGTGGCAACATCACTGGCTGGAGCCTTGCTGGCGGTATTTTCACCTACTGGATTGCTGGCGAAGTTCGCTTCCAAAATGCTGATAGCGAACGCGCTGCCGAATATGCTGGCTTTACCGGCACCCTGCGTGATTTCCATCTAACGCAACAAATGGGCGAACAGATCGCTTCGCAAGCGATCGATCCGCGCGCCAGCTTCCAGTGCCTGTCAGACGGCGTTGCCAACAACGCCGGCATCACGGTTTATCTGGGCCGTTCGAACATGCCACGTTATATGGGCGCTGCCGTTGGCGGCGCGCTGGGCGTGGCCGAAGGCGCTGGGGATCCTACATGGACGGCCGTTAACGGCATCGCCGGTCTGTACTGGGGCTTCAACGCACCGGACTCGTTTGAAAAAATTGCCTACCTTTGGAATGGCAACGAATACCTGCAGTTCGACATGGTTGAAAGCCAGCCGGGCCAACTGCAAGAACTGCGCCCTGGTCAGGGCACCGTTGTGCAGACCGCAGACGGCCCGCTGTTCTTCTATGTCAACCAACAACAGCGCAACGTTTCGCCGACATTGCAGATGGTCGGCACACAGGAAGCCTTTGCCGCCTACCGCGCAGCTGCCGGCGATGTTGAAGTTATCACACGCCGCGGTCGCAACCTGTCATGCGACCAGCTGATGGACCGCGAAGTCATGCGCGCTGCTGATTTCAGCGCCGTTGATGGTTCAATCGACCGTCTGGGCGGTGCCGCCCAAGGCCGCCTGGTTGGCGTGGGCGATACCGACCTGCGTACCTTCCTGTGGATCTTCCGCTTTGAATCGTATGACGAACACGTCAACCGTGTTGTCATCCGCGTACCGCAAGTGGCTGCCCCGGCGCCCGCACCGCTGCCGATTGCTATTGATCAAGGTCCTGCACAGTGCCGTGCCTACACGCACTATCGTTTCAACGTACTGGAGCGCCTTGGCACAGATGGCCAGATTGTTACCGGCGACCGCGCAACGATGATCACCGATTTCCATGCCATCCTGTATGGTTATCAAAACGCTGCCGATGCTGAAGCTGGCGTGAACGGCACGCCGCTGCTTGAAACATGGAACACCGAAGGCAACCACCGCGTGCTGAACGGCGCACGCGTTGTTGGCTCGGGCGATGACCTGCAATTCGAGCGTAACGCTGATGGCGATATCACTGGCGTTTCGAACTTCGAAGAAGTTTTCGGCACCGATTGCTCGCCTGAAAACTTGCTGGTGGCCTTGAACGAAGCCCAGGATGAATACGAGCGCCTGAACCCGATCCGCGCTGCAGCGCCAGTTCCTGAACCCGATCTGGAAGACAACACGGAAGAAGCCGCAGCCGCACCAGCAGATAATGCCGGCGCGCAGGTTCTGAACACCGCCGATTGTGGCGATGAACAGGCTGCTGCTGAAGCCGCCGACCACAACGATGATGACATCGTCCTGCGTCATGTTGGCGACAACGGCGACGTCAGCTTTGTTGATAACGATCCGGATGAATGGCTGAACAGCGGCCTTGCTGACGAAATGGATGCGATGATCGGCGCGCTCAACGCCAAGGCAGCCGAACTGGGCTGCGACTATGGCCTGGGCGGCATTCGGGACGGTGCATTTTTTTGCGCCGATGCCCCACAAGGCGCTGAAGCTGGCGACGGTCAGGGCAACGGCGGCGGCAACTTGCCGTGGTGGATACCTTTTCTTGTTGGCGGTGCTGGTGGCGCATGGAGAGGCAATGGCCTTGCCAGAAAGCGTGGCTACAGCTTTGTACCTGCAACGCTGGCCACTTTAAGCGGCGCGGCTCTGGGGGCCGGCCTTGGTGCAGGCGCTGGGCTTGCCGCTGAAGGGCTGCTGCCGCTTGTAGATTTTGCTACACCGTTTGCTCCTATCCCGGATGGAGCAGTTGCGCCGGCAGCCGGTGCTGGAGTTGCCGGCCTGGTGGGCTATGTTCTGGGCACCAATGGCTTCCTGAACGCCAAGCCTAAGGATGACGAGGACGAGGAAGAAGTTAACCCGCCTGCAACCGTCGCCCGGGCTACTCCGCAAGCACCGCTTGATGGAAGCAACCCAAGTTAACCATCTGTTTTATAAAGATTAAAAATGCGCTGGCCTTAAAAACCAGCGCATTAATCTTTTACTTTCATTCTCATAGGACAGTATACCAATACGCTAACGAAACTAGTGACAGGAATTGAAGAAAATGGCCACGACCCCTGCTCCGGATGACACTGCATTGAACGAGCTGACCCTTCCCTTTACCGCGGAAGAAGAAAAAGCGTGGGGGAAGAAAAAAACAGCGAATGCAGCTGCCGTTCAACTGCTCGGCATTCTCCTCGATGGCTTTGACAAGTACGCACAGAATCCGCAAGGCTCGGAATTCAGTAAGTTTGATCTGGCTGGCAACTGGGAAACTGGCTTCGCAAAAAAATATGGCGGCGAATTAAAAAACTTCCTTAAAAAAGGAAAGCCTGTTCCTGTAACTATTGATCAAAATGTTGCGCTAAGTATCTTGCTTAAAGTCGCAAGGCAAAGCTTCCAGTTTGTCAGCGCGAGCATCGCAAAAGCAAAAGCTTCTGGCCTTGATTCAGAAAGCGATATAGACCTCGTGCTTAAGGCTTATGATAGGCGTGTAACTGACTTGTCTGTTCTTTTGACAGCTTATTTGGCTGGCCGCCTGACTGACGACGATGGGAACCCGAAGCCCGGGATTGGCATTGATTTAGAAAAGATGCTTCCTTTAATTCTCCCGCCTGCAGGGATAGCGCTGCCCGGCAGCCGTAATGCGGCCTCTCCTGGAGTCGATGCTAGCGTTAGCGGTGCACCATCGCTTGGCGCTGCACCTACTGACGATGGCCTGCTGGACCCAAGCGCCTTTGGTGCCGCTGATGAAGACGAAGCCACGCAAGGCGCGCCGGGTGCACCTGTTGATGCACAAACCGAGGCATTGAACCAGTTACTAGCCAAGATTTTTGACGACTTGTTCAATCAGACGGCCAATTTTGTTCGTAATCAGAAAACCCGTGAAGAAGCTTTGGAGGCGGTTGCCAGCACGCCTGAATTTTCAAACTTGATGAACCTTGTACAGCAAAATCCGGAAAAGATGGGCGGCAAGTTTGCCGGCCTAAGAGCGGTACTGAACGCATGGCTGGATTTTGCCGACAAGGTGCATAAGGGCAATAATAAAAGTGCGCCGCCAATGGATGATGCGGGTATTGAAAGCCTGCGCCGTTATCTGGACAGTGCCGTCACCCGCCCGCAAGGCCTACTGGATGCAACGCGCGGGTTGCTTCTGGAGCAGCCGAATGCCGAACGTGCCGTTGGCGCCGCGCTGGCATCGCACATCGAATTACTGCAATACGACAAAACAAGCCACAACTTCCTGTCGGAAGCCGATTTCTTCAGCGACGAGCGTCCGGGCAAGGGCGGCACCAAGGTCAAGCCGACCACGCATGACAAGGCGATGGAAGTCGGCCGCGCGGTTTACATCTACCTGTTCGATGAAAGCAAGCTGGAAGCGGCGCGCGGCAATGGGGCCTTCCTTGATCATTACGCCGACCCTGCGGCGCTGCTGAAAGACGACGAATTCATGGCCTACCTGCGCAAGATGCTGGGCCGCGATGATATTCCGGCCGAAGCGTTGGCGGATGTTATTGGCCAGCTGGCGGATGGCATTAAAGATGGCTGGCCATCCAAGCCCGAATTGCGTGAAAAGTTTGCCAAGGCATTCGCCGACGCCAGCGAAGGTCCGGCAGCCGAGCTGGCTGTTAATGTGGCTCCGAAACCGCCGAAATCGGCACCGGCCCCCGGCCTTGCCGCTGCGCCAGACGCCGCACCCGCCAACGACGACGCAAAGCCTGCCCCGGTGCAACAGCCTGCCGCTGCAGGCGCTGCACGGGCCACGCCCGGCATGCCGACCCTGGAAGAAGCCCTTGCAGATCCGGCTCTGGCCGCAGCACTGCAAAATGGCGGCGCCGACCTGTCGCTTGGCAGCACAACGCTGGGTGATGATCTGGGCCTGCGCGGCGGCGTCACTTCCGATGGTGATGGTATTGTGCTTGGCGCCAGCGGCGCAACCGGCGCGCTGGACAATACGCGGACGCTGGCAAGCAACGACCGCGTTGACCCGTTTCCTATCGACGCCCGACAGCTTGAAGCTGCCGTAGAAAGCCCAAGACTCTCCCTACCCGTAAAGTCACCTGTGGAAAAGGCGATTGCCATACTGAGTCATTTCAAAGCTAACAGGCAAGACTTCGTCGCGGCAGACTTAAGGGAAGAGTTTGATGCAGCCGGCAATAGCCTGACAGACACAATAAAAGTTATTATGCAAATTCACATCGGAACGCTTGGCGATAGCCCGCAACTTGAGGGACACGACCTGACTATTGCCATGATCCTGAAAGAAGACGCCAAAACACTTTCACGTCTGGCTCAAGACCCGAATACTAAAGATAAACTTTATTGGCATGATTTATTCGATCACATTGCCAAAAATAACGCTTTGTCAAATTTTGAGTACGCCATAACGCCGCCGGCACCTGCTGACCTGCCAAAACCCCCTACCGACTCGCGACAAGCCCCTGTC
>JBFWRI010000018.1:0-36553 GCA_050248995.1 Bdellovibrionales bacterium | reverse complement strand
ACGGCCCGCCGATGTGCCCGGCAACGAAGGCGCAATCAAAGAGTGGGAACAGCGCAGCTATATAAGCAAGCTGGGCGCACGCCTTGGTAAAACGCCGCGCCAGATCCATTACCGCCATGTTCCGCAGTACATGAAAAAATTTGCCGACCATGTCGACCGTTTTATGGTCAACCTGCAGCCCCAGCAGCCTTTCTGGCGCCGTAACTGGTCGGTCAAGCTGGACGACCGGCTGTGCCTGAACCCGGCTACGTTCAGCTTTCCGGATGGCATCACGCCGGATATGTGGGATACGGGCTTCCTGCGCATCGAGCAGCAGAACCTGATAAAACTGCCAAGATCAGGTGCGGTGGTGTTTAGTATCAAAACCTACCTGTGGCCGCTGAATGATGTGCTGGCCAACCCGGATACCAACGCCGCGCTGCGCGCAGCACATGAAAACATGGTAGCGAATGAACCGCTGATGGCCCAATACCGCGACTGGTCGCTGCCCACGTTCGGCCAGCATCTGCGCAACATTGATAAGGGCGCACCGAAGATTACAGTGAAATAAACTGAAAGAAATGGCGCAACCGAGAGGACTCGAACCTCTAACCTTCTGATTCGTAGTCAGATGCTCTATCCAATTGAGCTACGGCTGCACTCAGAACGAGGCCGGACGTTACTGGCCAAGCGCGGAAAATGCAAGATGTTTCAATAAAACAGCGGTTTATGCGGGATTTTAGGCCCTTCCGGCCCTATTGCTTTCAAGCCCCCTGCGTGTCAGGCTTTTCACATAGACGATAAAAATAAAAGCATCCCTTCCTGCCGGGGGCACCGATGAGATACGCAGTTGTTGCAATAGCAGTAGCCTTGGCTGCCTGCGGTAACGGTAGGCCAGCAGCTGTATCAGAGGCGGACGTTACCGCCACTGCAGATATCCCCGAGGAACAGCGTGTTGCTGTGTATGAGTTTGCGCGGATGTTTGCACGTGAAGACGCGGGCCAAAGTGCATGGAATGCCTGCGTGGAAGAAAATGGCCCCACGGATTCGCAATGTGGACTGGTCGCTATACGTGCGATGAATGCTTCTGATGCTTATTTCGAGACATTTACCGAGTGCCGTGGTGAGCGCCGTGGTGGCCATGCCCAAGTGCATCGTATGCGGGATCGGGAATGCTATCAGCAGGCAAACGCAGCGCGTGATGCCGTACTAAACCAGCCGCTGCAGATTTAAACCTAGGCTTCGACTGCCGACGTTTTGCCGCTCTTTTTGCCTTTTGACGGCGTTTTAGCCGGCGGCTCGCTTGGCATGATGACGAACGTGAGTTCGTCGCCGGCTTTGTCGATGGTAACGGTGCCGCCATGCTGCAGGTCGCCGAACAGTAGCGCATCGGCCAGCTTTTTCTTCACATCTTCCTGGATAACGCGCGCCAGCGGGCGGGCGCCCATGGCCGGATCATAGCCGCGCTCGGCCAGATGCACGCGGGCGGCATCGGTCAGCACGATGGTCACGCCCTTTTCGGCCAGCTGGTTTTCAAGCTGCAACATGAACTTGCCGACCACCTGCCCCATGACATCGGGCGACAGCGGCGCGAACGGCACGATGGCATCCAGCCGGTTGCGGAATTCAGGCGAAAACATACGCTTCACCGCTTCGGCATCATCACCTGTGCGGACATCGCGCGCAAAGCCCACAGCCGCCTTGGCCATATCGGCCGCGCCGGCATTGCTGGTCATAATCAGCATGACGTTGCGGAAATCCACCTGCTTGCCGGTCGGGTCGGTCAGCTTGCCGTGATCCATCACCTGCAGCAGAACGTTGAAGATATCGGGGTGCGCCTTTTCGATCTCGTCGAGCAATAGGACGCAGTGCGGCGCCTGATCGATCGCATCGACCAGCATGCCGCCCTGGTCGTAACCAACGTATCCCGGGGGTGCTCCCAGCAGGCGCGCCACACTGTGTTGTTCCATATATTCCGACATATCAAAGCGCTTGAGTTCCAGCCCCAGCGTGTTCGCCAGCTGGCGCGCGACCTCAGTTTTGCCGACACCTGTGGGCCCGGTGAACAGATAGCAGCCGATGGGCTTTTCCGGTTCGCGCAGGCCAGCCCGCGACAGCTTCACCGCGTTGACCAGCGTATCGATGGCCATGTCCTGCCCGAACACGACCAGCTTCAAATCGCGCTCCAGCCGCTGCAGGTGCTGCTTGTCGTCAGCTGTCAGCGTGCGTGGCGGAATACGGGCGATCTTGGCCACGGTGGTTTCGATTTCCTTCACGCCGATCTGTTTTTTGGTTTTCCCGCCCAGCAGGCGCGCGGCGGCACCGGCTTCATCCAGCACATCCAGCGCCTTGTCGGGCAGTTTGCGGTCATGGATATACCGCATGGCCAGATCCACCGAACTCCGCAGGGCCTCGGCCGTATAGGTGACATTATGGTGCTTTTCATAAGCCTGCTTCAGGCCCTGCAGGATTTTCAGCGTGTCATCCCGCGACGGTTCATTGACATCGATCTTCTGGAAGCGGCGCAACAGCGCACGATCTTTCTCGAAATACTGGCGGTATTCCTTGAAGGTCGTGCTGCCGATGCAGCGCAGATGGCCGCTGGCCAGCGCAGGTTTCAGCAAGTTGGCAGCATCCATCGCGCCACCTGTTGTGGCGCCGGCGCCGATAACGGTGTGGATTTCATCGATGAACAATACGGCGTCCGGCTCGCGGTCGAGTTCCTTTAAAACTTGTTTAAGGCGCTCTTCAAAATCGCCGCGATAACGGGTGCCGGCCAGAAGAGCACCAAGATCCAGCGCATAAACAATTGTGTTTTTCAGCACGGGTGGCACATCTTTTTCGAGGATACGGCGCGCAAGGCCTTCAACAATCGCGGTTTTGCCGACGCCGGCCTCGCCCACCAACAGCGGATTATTCTTCGTACGGCGGCACAGGATATGGATCAGACGTTCCAGTTCGTCGGCACGGCCGATCAGTGCATCAATACGGCCTGCCTTGGCTTTTTCATTCAGGTTCACGCAATATGCGCCCAGCGCACTATCAGCAACGGTTGGACCATCTTCTTCGGCGCCCTGCGGTGGCCGGACGGTTGAAAGCGACGCGTCTTTGGCAATACCATGTGCAACAAAGTTGACTGCATCAAAGCGCGACACACCCTGCTGTTCCATGAAGAATACAGCATGACTTTCACGTTCCGCGAACAACGCCACCAGAACATGGGCACCGGTGACCTCGGCACGCCCCGCTGACTGTACCTGTAAAGCCGCACGCTGCAGCACGCGCTGGAACGCCGCCGTGGCGCTGGGCGCCTGCCCCGGCGACAGGTTTTCTATACCTGCCAGCTCGGCTTGCAGATAGCCTTCAAGCGCTGTTTTCAACGCCGCGATATCAGCCCTGCCCGCCCGCAGGACCTGCAGAGCATCCGTATCGTCCAGCAAGGCCAGCAAAAGGTGTTCCAGGGTCACATATTCGTGCGATCGTGTAGTGGCAATCTGCACGGCGTTATGCAGCGTCACTTCAAGCTGGGCAGATAACATGCGCTACTCCTTCTCAAGCGTGCATTGCAGGGGGTGCTGGTGCTGGCGGGCATAGGCCATCACCTGAGCCACCTTTGTTTCGGCTACTTCGTAGGTATAGACGCCACACAGGCCGACGCCCTTTTTGTGGACGTTCAGCATTACCTGCGTCGCGTCGGCGCGGTCTTTGCCAAAAAAACGTTCCAGAATCAGCACGACAAAATCCATCGGTGTGTAATCGTCGTTCAGCAGCAATACCTTGTACAGCGACGGCTTTTTTGTTTTCGGCCGCGTCTTGACCAGCACGCCGGTGCCGGGATTCCCTTCCTGGTGCCGCTTCTCCGTCATTCCTTTAATTTAGACCTGTTTCGCATGTGCAGCAAGCTCATGAAAAAGCCATTTTTAAGGGGTTAGTGTCGCTTTCCGCCAAGCCGTTTTTGTGGTTTATTGAGTATAACATCTGTCGGTTAAAAATTATGATTCTCCCTTCTGTACGCCCCCCTGCCAGTGACCTGCGCGCTGAAACCCTTACGCTGCTTCAGGAAACCGAGGGGAACGTGGCACTGCTGTCATTTGCACGCGTCTATCTGCAGGAAGTCAGCACACCCGACCTTGGCCACTTCACTGCACAGCAACTGGCAACCACCATTCATAATCTATGGGAAACAGCGAAGACACCGCGCAAGGGACGCGCCACGCTGCGCTGTTATTCACCCGCCGAAGCAACACACTCGTGGCAGGGAAAGTACACCATTCTTGACGTCGTACAGGATGACATGCCGTTCCTTGTCGACTCGGTTACCGCGGCTGTTCACGGTCTTGGACTGAACGTCCTTCTGGCGATGAATCCTTCAGTACACGCTACCCGTGGGCAAGGCGGTGAACTGAAGCTGGTGAGCGAAGTCAGCGCCAACCCACCCGCTGATGCCGTCCAGGAAGCATGGCTGCAGTTTTTCTTCGAAGAAACAACGCCCGAACAGAAAAAACTGTTGTTGGCAAAAGTTGAATCCATCCTGATTGAGGTGCGGCGCGCCGTTGAAGACTGGCCGCAGATGCGTCAGAAACTTGCCGATACGCGCGACCAGCTGGTGCGCAGCCATCTGGTCAGCCCGACGGACATGCATGAAGTGCAGACATTCCTGGACTGGCTGGATAGTGACCATTTTACCTTCCTTGGTGTGCGGGATTACCGCGTGCACGGCGAAGGCGACAACACACAGCTTTCACTGGTTCCGCGCAGCGGGCTGGGCATCCTGCGGGACGATGAGTATGTCGCCTTTGAAGGCCTGCGCGACGGCAACCAGCCGCCCGAAGTCAAACGCTTCCTGGCTGAAAAGCGTCTGCTGCTGGTCACGAAATCAAGCCGGCTGTCGAACGTGCACCGCGCCGTTGCGATGGATGCAATCTTCGTGAAGCAGTTTGATACTGCCGGCAAGGTTATAAGCGAGCGGCTTTTTATCGGCTTGTTCACTTCACTGGCATACAGCCGCAACACGCGCGACATCCCGGTTATCCGGCATAAGATGCAGCGTATCCTGCAGCGTGCCGGGTTGAACCCCAAAGGCCATGATGGCAAGGCGCTAACACATATTCTTGACACCTATCCACGCGACGAGCTGTTCCAGATCGAAGACGACGACCTGCTGGATATCTCGATGGGCATCATGCAGCTGCAGGATCGCAAACGCGTGGCGCTATTCGTCCGGCGCGACCCGTTTCAGCGCTTTACCAGCTGTCTCGTCTATGTCCCGCGCGAAGCCTACTCGACGACAACCCGGCAAAAGATTATCCATACACTTGAAACCAGCTTCCGCGGGCAGTTGAAAGATTACAACCTGTTGCTGGATCAGAACCCGCTGGCACGCCTGCATGTCCTTATCGCTACACAGCCTGAGAATGTCGAGAATCCCGACCTGCACGCCGTCGAAGCCGTGATTGCCGCTTTCTGCCGCAGCTGGCAGGACCGCATGCGTGAAGCCCTGATTCAAAATGTCGGCAATACAGCAGGCCTTGAATTGTTCAGTCTTTATGGCGACGCTTTTTCCAGCATTTACCGGGACAGTGTCGAGCCGTCACATATATATGACGACATCCAGATGCTCGAGAAGGTCCGCGCATCCCATCGCCTTGCTGCGACATTAAGGTCGACGACCGAAAACGATGAATATAGCCTGACACTATATCACCCCGACAGCGGTGTGATGCTGTCAGCGACATTGCCGATGATCGAGAATCTGGGCTTCCGGGTTCACAGCGAACATGGCCCTTATGAAGTCCATCTGCCGGAAGGGAAAAGCATCTGGATTCACGATTACCGCGTCCGTCCGCAGCAACCGTTGAGCCTGGAATTCGAGAGCGCCGCGAAGCTGGTCGAGGATGCATTCGGCCATATCTGGTATGGCCATGTTGAAGACGACCGCTTTAACCGCTTGATTCTGGCCGCCGGGCTGACGTGGCGGCAGACGACCATGCTGCGCATGCTGGCTCGGTATATGCGCCAGATCCGCATGCCCTTCGCGCCCGAAACCATTGCCGAGACGCTGGCGTCACACCCCACGGCCTGCACGATGCTCTCGGATCTGTTCATCGCGAAATTCGATCCTGCGCGGGATGCCGAAGCTGTACGTATTGAAAAGACCAAGAACCTTACCGAAGCGCTGGAAAAGTACATTCTTGATGTGCCTAATATCGATGACGACCAGATCCTGCGCTGCGGGCTTAACCTGCTGACGGCTGCTCTGCGCACAAACTTTTACCAGACAACGCCGGAAGGCCAGCACAAGCCGTATATCTCGATCAAGTTCGATTCGCGCGCGATCGACAATCTGCCGCTGCCGAAACCCCATACCGAGATCTTTGTCTACAGCCCGCGCATGGAAGGCGTTCACCTGCGCGGCGGCAAGGTCGCTCGCGGCGGCATCCGCTGGTCAGACCGGCGCGAAGACTTCCGCACAGAAGTGCTGGGCCTGATGAAAGCCCAGATGGTAAAAAACACTGTCATTGTGCCGGTCGGCAGCAAGGGCGGCTTTATTGTGAAGAATCCCCACGTGCCCGATTTCCATGCCGAAGGCGTATTCTGTTACCAGACACTGATGCGCGGCATGCTGGACATCACCGATAATATCGTCAACGGCAGCATCGTGCCCCCACAGGATGTCGTGCGTCACGACGGCGACGATCCTTATCTGGTCGTAGCCGCCGACAAAGGAACGGCAAAATTTTCAGATATCGCCAACGGCGTCAGCGCCGAATACGGTTTCTGGCTGGACGACGCCTTTGCGTCGGGCGGCAGTGCCGGGTATGACCACAAGCAGATGGGCATCACCGCGCGCGGTGCGTGGGAAGCGGTGAAACGCCATTTCCGCGAACTGGGCATCGACACACAAACCACCGGGTTCACCTGCATCGGCATCGGCGACATGGCGGGTGACGTCTTCGGTAACGGCCTGCTGCAGACACCGCATGTGCAGTTGATCGCCGCCTTTAATTACGCCCATATCTTTGTTGACCCTAATCCGGATGCAGCCGCCGCCTATCGCGAACGGCAACACTTGTTCGTGCTAGGCAAAGGCAGCTGGGATCAATACAACCCGACCCTGATATCCACCGGTGGCGGCGTTTGGCCACGCAGCCAGAAGGTCATCCCTATCAGCCCGGAAATGCAGGAGCGCTTTGGCATAGCGGCCACCACGCTGTCGGCCAATGAACTCATACGTGCCATTATGCAGGCACCTGCCGACCTGCTGTTCTTCGGTGGTATCGGCACTTATGTTAAAGCCGCCAGCGAAACTGATGCGGATGTAGGTGACAAAGCCAATGATGCGCTGCGTGTGAATGCTAATGACCTTCGTGCGCGTGTCATTGGCGAAGGCGCCAATCTTGGCATGACGCAGAGCGCACGCATCGTCGCTGCACAGAGCGGCATCAAGCTGAATACCGACGCTATCGATAATTCGGCCGGGGTCGATACATCCGACCATGAAGTGAATATAAAGATTCTTTTGGCGGAAGCCATGCGCAATGGCTCGCTGACGCTTGAAACCCGCAATGAACTACTGAAAGGCATGACCGAAGAAGTGGCGGCACTGGTACTGCGCGACAACTATCTGCAGACGCAGGCGCTGTCGCTGGCGGAAGCCCGCACGGTTGAACAAATGCCGGCCCACCGGGCCTTGCTGCAGGAACTGGAGACCGAGGCCGGGCTGCATCGCAAAGTTGAACACCTTCCCAGCGACGAAGCCTTGGCCGAACGGCAGGCAGCACGCCAGGGACTGACGCGCCCCGAGCTTGCCGTTGTGCTGGCCTACAGCAAGATATGGTTTTACGACAAATTGATTACTACCGAGCTGCCGTCGGATCCCATCACCGTGAATGATGTGCGCAACTACTTCCCGGCACCCATCCAGAATCTGTATGGGGATGTCATCCCGTCACACCCGCTGCTGAAGGAGCTGGCCGCTACCGTACTGACAAACGAGATCGTGAACCGGCTGGGTGTCAGCCCTATCATGTCCCTGATGGAAAAAGCTCCAGTCGACGTTATCGCCAAGGCCTACATCATCCTGCGCGATGCGTTCGGTCTGCGCGATCTGTGGGAAGCCATTGAAGCACTGGACAACAAGGTCAGCGCCAAGGTGCAGATGACGATGTTCCTGGCCGTCAACCGCACGTTGGAGCAGGGCCTGCAAGCGCTGGTAACCATGCCGGATGCACTGGCCAGCCCCGTCGCGAACATCGAACGTTTCCGCAATGCGCTGCGGGATATCGGCGAATGGCTGAAAACCCACCCCGATGCGGATATGGATATTGCCGTCGCCGCCGACAGCCGCACACCCGCCGAACTGCGCGAACGCCTGCAGGTGATTACCTGGCTGCCCCTGCTGCCGCGTCTGTGCCATGTGATGCAGAAATCAAGTCAGTCATTACAGCATGTCATACCGGTCTTCATGGCCATCGATGCGCGCCTGCAACTGCGCCGCCTGCACCGCCAGCTGTCTGCCCAAAGCGCCGACAACCCGTGGCAGGCACAGGCGCTGACACTGCTGGCCGACGATATGCTGCTGGTTGAGGAGAAGTTGACCACCAACATGATGATCGACGGCGCCGACGACTTTGAAGCATGGCTGACCGTGCGCCATATGTCGCTGGAACGATACGACGAACTCGTGCGCAATGTACGCGGCACACCTACACCCGATATGGCGCTGTGGACGCTTGTTGTTCGTGAACTAGTGTGGTTAGCTGGCCTTTAATGGTGCCAGCTTTATTTCCAACAATCGAACCGCATAAGACGGGCTTTCTGCCGGTTGATAGTATTCATACAATTTATTACGAGGAATCGGGCAACCCGCGCGGCGTGCCGGTTGTGTTTTTACATGGCGGTCCGGGCGTGGGCATGTATCCCGCGTATCGCCGTTTCTTCGACCCGGCCGCATGGCGCATTATCGGCTTTGACCAGCGCGGCTGCGGCAAATCCACACCGTTCGCCGACGTCACCGCCAACAGTCCGGCGCATCTTGTCAGTGATATCGACCACCTGCGTCAGCACCTTGGCATCGAGCGTTGGCATGTGTTCGGCGGCAGCTGGGGCAGCACGCTGGCACTAACGTACGCCATCGCCCATCCTGAACGTATCCTGTCGCTGATCCTGCGCGCCATCTTCCTGATGCGCCAAAGGGAGATCGACTGGTTTATGAGCGGCATGCGCATGCTGCGGCCCGAGGCATGGCAGAACTTTACCGGCCTTATCGCGCCTGAACATCACCACCGCCTGCTGGACGAATACCTTGAACACCTGCTGGACCCCTCGCCCAGCGTACATATGGAAGCCGCACGGCGTTGGTTTAAATATGAAACCAGTTCGGCCAGCTTTGCGCAGGATGCCATGACATCAGGCCTGCCGCCCGACGATGACGCGCTGGCACTGTCGATGGCGCGACTGGAAGCGTATTACTTCAAGCATCATAAATTCTCGCCCGATGACTGGCTGCTGCGCGAGGTGGAACGTTATCGCCATATCCCAGGCGTGATTGTGCAGGGCCAATACGATCTTGTGTGCCCGCCCGTCAGCGCCTTTGACCTGCATAAGGCATGGCCCGAAGCAGAATATATCTTAGTAAAGGATGCTGGCCACAGCATCATGGAACCCGGCATCACGCATGCGCTGCTGGACGCCACCGAGCGCCTGAAGCATATACGCTGATTTACTGAAATTTGCGGAAGACGACTTCGTTAGCCTGCGCACCAAGGCCCGCCCGCAAATGGCGCTCCATGCTGCCATCAGCCACCATTTCGAACAACGCCTGATCCAACATCGCTTTCAGCTGATGTTCGCCGGCGTTCAAGCCAAGCACATCGCGAATATGCGTCATGGGCTTATCCGGTGCGGCTATCTTAATTTTACCGGGATTAGTTTTTGAGTACTCGGCAGCGAATATCTTGTCACACCCTGGAACGGCATCAGCCTTACCTGTAATGACGTTCTCAAGCCACTCGCCGCCACTAGCCATAGGTGACACCGTTATCATCTTGGCTTGCGGGAACAGGATTTTCACCAGTTGCATGGAAACATCCGAATCCCATACTGCGAAGGTCTTGTCAGGCGCGTTCAACGCATCGGTATTGGTATCATAGGCAGTACTATCGGCCTTTACGCACGCGTGTACCGGCAACAGATACAGAGGATCGGTAAACAGCATCGTCTTTTGCCGAATGGTTGTGGCCCACAGCACGCCGCAGAAAGCATCATAACGGCCGGCCTGCAGACCCGCATTGACTTGACCGTAACTGACGTCTTCCACCCACTCGACCTTCAGGCCCAGACGTTCCGCGGCGTCGGCAACAATATCGTGTATCGGCCCGCTGACCTGTTTGGTATTCGGATCAACTTGCATAAAGGGCGCCCAGGCCGTGTAGGCACAGCGCAGCGTATTTGTTTCAACAACACGATCATACGCTGTTTTTACCGGCGTGCTGCCGTTATCAATCGTCGCTACCCCGTACGCCTTATAGCCAAGGAAGATGACCAGCAACAGAAGCAGAAGGTTGGTAAAAGCACGCATAAGAACTCCCCTTTCGGGCGAGTGTAGTAATGAAAAGCCAGCCCCACAAGAGATGGCCTAGTATTTATATGGGATTAGTGAACCCACTCGGGTTTCTTTTTAGGCGGCGGCGCAATATCGATGTTTATGTCGATCGGCGGCCGGGCTGGTTGCGGGTTACGCTCTTCAAGTGGAACGGGTTCAAGGCGCGGAGCAATCATGGTGTCGCGGCGGTATTCTTCCTCGCGGCGGCGGTCATTACTCTTATCTGGCGCATCATCGAAGCCTTCTTCGATGAATTCTCCATCCGGAGTAATCGTCACTGAACCCATGTACACTCCCTATAGAATAAGGACCTGAATAGTGTGACATGAAAATGATGGGTTACACCAGAAAATCTGCAACTAACTGTTTTACAACATAAAAAGCCCCGCAATTACTTGCAGGGCTTTCAGAATACCCGGTGCTAAAGGAAATCTACTCGATGATACGGGCAGCTTGTGAGCGGGCAAGAAAACCCTGCACCTCAGCACGGGCACAAGGGGCCGGATCCCCTATGGGGGTCTGAGCGAATTTACGCCCCTGCTTGTCGACCTGAGTGAGAGCTGAAGCAGCAACATGTACCTGATGAGGGTCTGACAAACCTGTCACGACAACGTTCATGCCGCTTTCTGTCACAAAGGTAAATGCTTCACCTTCGTTAGTTGGCAGTTCAGGTAAATTTGATTCATTAGCAGCCATATTGATCTCCCTATGGGTTGAAGATATCAAGAGCCCGACCCCATCGCAACAAAAAAGCCCCGCAATTACTTGCGGGGCTTGATTGGTTTCAGACCTTCAGATTACTGAAAGATAATCTCGGCGCGGCGGTTTTGCGCTTCGCGCACGCCGTCAGCTGTTGGCACGCGGTTTTGCGTTTCGCCCATACCACGGCTGACAATCTGGTCGTCGGCTACGCCCAGTGTCATCAGCTCGTTACGCACCACGGTGGCGCGACGTTCCGAGAGGCGCTCGTTGTACTTGGCGCTGCCGGCGCGGTCGGCGTGACCGATCACATGAATGCGAACGCCCTGACCGACACGGATATCGGCAGCGGCGCGTTCCAGAACACGATGGGCTTCAGGTGTAATGACCGTCTTATCGAAATCGAAGAAGACGATATAAGTTTGCGGCACCACAGGGATCGGCGCAACACGAGGCGCCGGAAGCGGAGCTGGCGGCGGCGGTGGCGGCGGAGCCGGCTGCGCAACAGGCATCGGGGCCGGCGCGGGCGGCGCCATACGCTGTACGGGTTCGCCGAACTGGTAACGCAGGGCCAACAGCGCGTTGTGCGATGCATAGCCAAGGTCACTTTGTGTGCCGGCAAAATCGGTATCCAGTTCAAATTCGTCGGTACCGACCCAGCGGTATTCAAGATTGGCGCTGAAACGGGGCGAGATAGCATACGACAAACCACCAATGACCTGCCAGGCCAGGCCCGTGCCATCGTCATCGATGGTGAAACCACCGAGATCTGCGATATTCTCATAACTGGCCATCGCAAAACCGACACCCAGACCGCCATAAGGACGCAGCATCCAGTCAACCGGCAGGTCATACAGCGCATTGACCATCACCGTGTGCAGTGTGACTTCACCCGAGTCGGCACCCGGGACGTTCGGGTCGACATCGCTGACATCGTTGGCACGGTAAGCATATTCAAGTTCAGTACGCAGGCCGGTGCCCCAGCTGTAACCGGCAGCGGCACCTGCGGCAAAGCCGCCTTCGTATTCAATTTCACTGGTTACACCTACAACGGTGCTGCCTGTGTACGGCGTTGACTCGTTGCCATTCAGGTAGTTATAGCCGCCAAAGGCGCCCAGATAAAAACCATCGTAATCAACGTAGTCGGCATGGGCCGAAACAGGGAGAAGGGCCAGAGCGGCACCTGCCAACAGAATCTTCGCGTTCATCCAATGCTCCTCGGAACAGAATCAATTGTGGATAAGTGTAGTCGAGTCTGGCTGTTTGGCCAGTTCCTAATCCCGTTTACTTAGCAGCTGAATACGCACTTTTCCGTGTTTAATATGTTAAATTAACCATACGAAACCAGCGTTGTTGCAGAAATGCAACGCACTGTTTCTGCGCGCCATCCTTATTGATGCCGCAAAGTAGCCTTTAGTGCATGTTATGCATCTTTTATAAGGCCGGAGTTTCGCGTGGCGAGCATAGAAAAAATCGAACACATCTGCAGTTTACTGCACGAGCAGTATGGTGCTGACGGCGATGCAGCAGCAAAAAATCTGCGTCATTGGATAAGCGGCAAGGCTCCCCTTGCCCATACACATATCATCGAACGTCATTTGGACCAGCAGCATCTCGCTCTTGTTTTCGATGCCTTCCGCCAGATGGTGCCGTTCGGTACGGCAGGCCGCCGCGGGCCTGTAGGTTATGGCCCCAACCGTATCAACCACACCACAATCGCACTAACTGTGCAGGGGCATTGTGATTATTTGCGCGCTATGCACAAAGATAAGCCCGCCCTGACGGTTATCGTCGGTAATGACATGCGTATCTTCAAGGATTTCAAGAATACCTATGCTTTCCTGAACGACCCGCAGCACCCGCTGGCGAATATGACGGCCCGGTCACTGGCCGAACTGGCATGTGAAATTTATGCGGGCAACGGCATCACCGCTTATGTGCGGCCGATCGATGATTTTGACGGCCTGCTGCCCACACCCGAGCTTTCGTACCTTATCAGGAAGCTCGGCGCGATTGGCGCAGTGCAGATGTCGGCGTCCCATAACCCGCCGGATGATAACGGCCTTAAGCTTTACGATGAATTCGGCAGCCAGGCCATTGCCCCGCACGACGAGATTCTGGTGAAGTACATGGATGATGTCACTACTGTCCGTACAATGCCGTTCCATGATGCGCTGAAGAACGGTCTGGTGAAATGGATTCCGGCAGACGGCAACGATGATTACATCGACTTGTATTTGAAGATATTCGATGGTGCCCCCCGGCCGGACCCGGATATCCCGGTAGTTTATGCGGCCCTAAACGGCTGTGGCGAGGTAACAGCCGGGGCGCTTTTACGAAAAGCGGGATTCACCGTTCTGACGATGCCGGGCGATGGTCCGGACGGCACATTCGCGTCTGTACCCCTCAAGACCCCGAATCCTGAAGTCGGTCAATCGACCGAAGCGGCCAAGAAATTCGCCGATAAAAACAACTGCGGGGTTGTTTTATCCAGCGACCCGGACGTAGATCGCGTCGGTCTTGAGGCAAAACTGGCCGACGGCAGCTGGCACCACTTCGATGGCAACCAGATTGCCGTTATCCTGTGCCACTTCCTGACATTGCACCCGAAGGGTCCGCGCCGGAAAGGATTGATTGTCGAGACTTTTGTTACGACCAAGCTACTGCGCGAAATCGCGCACCGGACCGGCGGCCCTGTTGTCGATAACCTTATGGTCGGCATGAAGTTTATCGGGAACGTACTGAAAGAGCTTGATGCTAAGGGCGAATACCAAGGCATCAAGGGCAAGGCGCAAGACCTTGTGTTCGCCGCCGAGGAAAGCCATGGCATTTCGGTAACTGACCTGATCCGCGAAAAAGACGCTGCAGGTGCGTGTATTTACCTTGCCTGCATTTACCAGATACTGAAGCGCGAGGGGCTGACGCTGCTGGATTACTACATCAGCATTCTGCGTGACTTAGGTGGCTATGAAACCATCGGCCGCTCCATCGCCATGACCGGTATTGAAGGCGTGCGGATGCGCGACAAGATCATGGAATCACTGCGCGCCAATCCGCCGCAGGCGATCGCCGGGAGACCCGTGCGCGATGTCACCGATTTCTGGGATGAAGTCAAATTCGGCAAGTTCCTGGGCAGCACCGATATTCTGGGGCGGAACGCCGTGCAACTGGGCACAGACGACTTTCTAATCGTCGTACGGCCGTCGGGCACAGAACCCAAGCTGAAAATTTATTGCCATATGCTGCCGCAAAAGAACGGGCCCGCAATAACGGACATTGATTCGCTGCACGTGTTGAAGCGGCATGCGAATGGCATCGCATCGCATATGTATGGTGACCTGCTGGCGCGCATTGGTGCAAGCCTTGGTCCAGCCGCCCTGCTGCTGCCCGACATCGTCGATGTTGATCGCAAAGTCAGGTTTGAGAAAACAACCCTGCCAGCCCTGCGCGAACGCCTGCTGGGCAACAGCAACCTTGATGAAATCCTGCAATGGCTACGCCAGGAAACAGCATCGATGACGCCGGGCGCAGACCCCTTACCGGCCCTGCGCGATTCCGTTGCGTATCAGTGTGGTGAGTGGGCAAAACAGGCCGGCAGCAGCCCGGCGCTCGACAACCTTATGGAATGGGCTTCCGCCGCCTAAAGCCAACCGGTTTTTAGGTATCTTTTACTGGGCCGAGGCCAGCCACGCGGCAGGCGCGCCAGCAGGCGGCAAGGTCAGGCATGAATGATTGGCCCGTTGCAGGCGGGCGCAGGCTTTGGCAGCCGTATCCTGATCAATCCCGACCAGGCGGGCACGGTAAATGGTACCGCTGGGCGTATCGACGGCAATCACGCGCGTGGTGGCGCGCCGCAGGATATCCGAATACTGGTCAGCCACGATTGCAAGGGCGCGCTGGCTTGAAGGCCGGTCATTATAGGCACCAATCTGGATACCCCAACCGCTTTTGGGCAGGACGTCGCCAATATCCTGCGCATCGCCTTGGCTTAAAATAGCAGGCTGGGCAGCGAGGCTATTATCCTGCATCACGGCAGCGACGGCCATGGCGCGGGCTTCGGCTGCTTCGCTTTGTACCATCATGCCGTTCGAGGTTGTATCAGCCGACGCCAGCATCATCTCGGGCTTACGCTGCGGCATAGGTGCCATAAATTTTGCCGGCGGGGCGGCCTTTACATCAAGGCTGGCGACTTCTGTCTGATCTTCTTCTTTTGCCTTCTCGAAAGCCGCATCGAGCAGCTTGGCCATCTGGTTGTCGCGCGTTGCCGAACTGCGTCCACCGAACACAACCCCGACCAGACGGCGGCCATCACGCATCGCCGACGCAACAAGGTTGAATCCCGACGCCGAGATGAAACCGGTCTTGATGCCGTCCATGCCGCTATAACGTGACATCAGGCGGTTGTGGTTGTTGTGATACCCGCCTTCGTAGTTGAAACCAGCCGTGCTGAAATACGGGTAATACTGCGGATAATGGCGCAGCAGGGCCAACCCCAGCTTGGCCATGTCGCGGGCCGTTGTTACCTGTTGCTTGTTGGGCAAGCCGCTAGCGTTCTTGAAAACTGTACTGTTCATGCCCAGCTTGCGGGCAGTCTCTGTCATCATCACAGCGAAGCGCGCCTCACTGCCACCAAGTTCCTCGGCCAGCACCACCGCCGCATCGTTGGCGCTTTGCGTTACAAGTCCGAGAATGGCATCTTCAACCCGCAAACGGTTTCCAGTACGCAGTCCGAGCTTTGATGGCGGCTGTGCGGCAGCAATTGACGAAACATACATGCGCTGGTTCAGCGATAGCTGGCCGCGCTCCAGCGCTGCAAATACCATGTACAGCGTCATCATCTTGGTAAGCGATGCCGGGTGGCGCTGTGCATTGGCGTTTTCCTGATGAAGCACCCTGCCGCTAGTTGCATCGATCACAAGCGCGGCATATTTGGGCACAGGTGCGGCGCGTTTTTTCTTTCGTGCGGCTTCAGCCGGCGACACGACAACAGCCATGGCAAGCAGAAACATGACAAAAAAACGAAAACAAAAATTAAGGCGGCGACGCTGCATTAAGTTCCCTAGGGGCGAAGGAAGTTAAAAACGACACTAATGCTGATTCAAGCACTTGCGAAGTAAAATAATTATTAAGTTCAATGGGTTCAGGACCTTAATTGGAAAGCCTTGACCTTGACCGGCAAGAAGCGCAAATATATCCATGCTGCATTGCAGCAACAACCCTTGGGTGTGCAAAGCCAGCCTTGTCCTGCAAGGCCCCGTGCTTAAATCGGCCAAGGATATACGAGGAGAAGGCAATGGCGACAAACCGCCAGAGATCCGAGTACCGCAATACCTCAAAACCCACAAAAAGTGCGGCTGCTCGTCGTTACAACATCAAGACTGATGCGGCAGTGAAGCTCCCTGCCGGCCAGCCCATCGAGGCGCTGGTGAAATCGGGCCGCGATACGGCCCAGAAGCAACTGCAGGCCGGTCTTGAGCTGACCGCCGACAACGTAGAAAGGGTGACGACGCACATGATTAAGAATTTTGATGATATCACGACGTGGAACAAAGATTTCTTTGACACCTATGTGAATGCCTGCGCGACATATGCAAAGGGCTGCGAGGAAATCAGCAAGACCTGGATGAACACCTGCCAGAATATGGCACAGCAATACGCCCAATGCTGCAAGAACATGTTGAGCGCAAAGACCATGAAGGATGCAATGGATACGCAAAGCGACTATGTGCGTAACCAGTTCGACACCCTGATGGCCGAAGGTACAAAAATCTCGGAGCTATGCGTGAAGCTTGCAGCAGAGACAGCTGAACCCCTGCAATCGCAATGGAACACCGCGGTTAACCAGCAATCGAATAACAAGGCTGCCGCGTAGTATCTTCCTGATAGAGAAAAGCCCCGCTTCGGCGGGGCTTTTTTATTGGCTACGCGCCTCAAGTCTTGCGCATGGCCCTGTGCCGGCCTTGTTCATGCAGTTTCCGTTCTGCATGAAGCAGACCGGATTGACGTTGCATATCTTGCGCACCTGCTGCGGCAGCTCGGACTCGATGGCGATGCCGGCGGCTTCAAGATCCGCGCGGCGCACATCGATGTTCACACCGCCATAACCACCCGACATGATAGGCGCGTTCGGGTCGTTGCTGCCAAGCGCTGTCAGGTCGATTGCCACGCCGTCACACGACAATGCGGTCAGGTTCAGGTTGATATCCAGCGGATCCATCGTGTTGGTGAACAGTGGCGGCATACACATCAGGTTTTTAACGGCCGAATCCAGGTAATTATAAACTGCATCCGATGCCGCGCAGACGATGCTGGTAATCATGTTCATTACCTGATCGACAATCACATTCACAACTGCACGCACCGCAAGCGAGATCGCTGCCGCGATAAAGCTGCTGCTGGCTGCGGCTGTTGTGATCATGTCGGCCGCCTGGCGGAACATCTTGATCATCTCGATGAACTGGCCGAAGCACCCGCTGGCCATCAGCTGTTCGTGGATCATGTAATCCATGCGCGCATGGATGGCACCGGCGACCGTAGTGAATGAATAGTCACGGGCAGCATCCTGCACTTCCCTGTCCGCGGGCGTACATTCATCGGCGCCCGCACCACCGATATTCACGTCAGTCCGTGGGGGTTCGGGAATTTCGGCGCCGGATTCAAACGTACCCAGTGGCATGGCTTCGAACGAAGCGGCATCGGCATCAGGCGACGCATTCAGCAGCTGGGCCGACAAGGCCGCATCGGGATTGACCTGTGCCACAGCGCTGCCGCATGCCTGCGAAATAGCACCGGTATTGTAATCATGCATACAAGCGTTGCCGGTTGTGGTCGGCATACGTGTCATGCGTTCGAAAATACCGCCAACCAGCTGGTAACGCGCACCCGAACTTGGCGGCAGGAACACAGCAATCTCGATACGGCGCCCCGCGCAGGCATCCGTTTGCCCACCGCTGGCTGGCAGGCGCGCCACGACCAACAACGCCTTCTGGTCATCGACGGTGCCTGTTTTAGCGATTTCAACCGACCCGACCGGCATGCCGGCAACAATCGAGCAGGTGGTTGACAGGCGCGTCATACCTGACCGGCCATTAAAATCATCGGTCCAGACAGAGGTTGCCAACAGGTTCCCGTAATAGCACGACAACAGTGTTGACGAACCGCCACAGTAAGCGCCGGAGGTCGAACCAAGACGACCGGCAATGCCGTTGGCGATGTGAATCATATTGCGCGGTGTTGTGCGTGACGAACAGCCGCTGGCGACGCCTGTATTGTTAAATCCGGCCGGCGTACAAAACTGGGTGGCCCAGTCGCCGGGACTACCAGCCAACTGCTGTGCCGTGATCGTCATCACATTCCCCAGAGCGTTAAACCATGCCTTATTGCTAGAAGCATTCAGGTCCGGCGATGTCTGGCCGGGCTCAAGATTGGTAAGACCAAGCGCCTTTGCGACAAGATAACCCAGCATCACGGCTGCATCGTTGGCTGAACGCACCATGGTATTACGGATAAGGAAGTCGAGCGTTGCGGTTAATGGCTGGCCGGATGCGTTCGTCCCCGGCCGCAAGAACGCCGAATTGCCGCCGCCATAAGATGGGTGCCTGCTATCTGCGACATTCGGAATTACATACGGCGTGGTGAGACTCAGGCGCCCCTGTCGCACAAGGTCCAGCGCCAAATACACGGTAACGATTTTAGTGACCGATGCGGGACGGACAGAATCGCCGGCGCCGCGCCCATAATAAAATCCGTCGGGCACCAGCGGGCTTTGGGTTTCAATCGCATAAACCTTCGCCCCCGAAAACTGGCCGACGTACTGGTCAAGCATGTTCCACAACTGGTGCTGGGGCGTGGTCGGCGGATACGGGTTGGTTTCGGCCCAGGCGGATGAAAGGGTGAAGCCATAAATCACGACAGCCAGTGCCAAAGTAGCCAGCCAGCCAAGCGTCGCGCACGCTATCGCCACTACGGGCGATATGCGCGGTGCCACGGCTTGCGCAGCCGTCAGGTCACGCGGGTCGAGTTTCTGTGCCATCTACCTAACAAATTTACGTTAATTTGCGTAAAGCATAGCTTAATTAGGCGGCCTGTCAGCCCGCCTGAAACAGGGTTTCCAAGCACTTACGGCTTTACCGGGGCTGAAATTGTATCGCCCTGATCGATGCTTGGGGTTGCGCCCCTGAGTTCGCGCTGCAAATCGGCGGGCGTGGGGATTCGGTTTAATCCCATGCGTTTAGCGTCTTCAGGCCTTCCCGCGAGTGCATAAGCAAGACCAAGCCGTGTTTTAAGCCTTGGATTCGTTTCGCTGTTGGCTGACGACTCGAGCTTTTCAACGGCCTCGCCAGCCCGGCTGTCCAGCAGCAGCGACAACGCCCAGTTCGCCAGAATCTGATCCTGCGATTCCTTCGAAGCTTTGTCATAGGCAATTTCGTAATTGTCAGCAGCAGCAACGTGGTTGCCGTTAAGGTCGTGCGTTACAGCCAGCCCGTTATAACCACGCCAGTTACTCGGTTCTTTCACAATAACATTTTCATAATTAGCACGCGCATTCATCAGGTTTCCTGCTTTCAGATGATTACGCGCGGCCGCCAGCATATATGGCACACCATCCGTTTCCTTGGCCAACTGATCAAACACTGCGGCGGCCATGCTATACTCGCGCGCTTTTTCCAGCAGCGCTGCATTGGCAGCGCGCGGCGCCGGGTCTGTGGTTTCAGCCAGCGACGCGGCACGGTACAGCACGGCAGCCAGCTCGGCCTTTCCCTCTTTTTCCGCTTTCTTACCAAGGCGCATATAGCGTTCCTTGGTCGGCGTTTCGGTATCAAGCTGCTGGGGGGCGCCCTTGTTTACCGATGGTGCGCTAGGACGAGACAAAGGCTCGCGGCCCTGCGCATCGCCGCCGGGTGTTTCACATGCGGCCAAGGGAAGCAGCAGCAACAGGGCAAGTAAAACCTTCATGTTCAGCCTCATGACAATAATAAAAAGCGGGCCTAGGATAGTCGCATGAGCGAAATCCCTGCCCCCGGCACAGTAACAGACAGCGAGCGCCATGACTATACCGTAGCACTGGAACTGCCGCGCCTGATCGAGCGCATGCAGCGCCGTTATATGGATTTGCTGTCGGCGGCACTGGCGAATGCCGGCGCCGCTGACCTTGGCCCCGCGCAGTTTCTGATGCTGACCCATATGCAGGGCGGCGAACTTTCCGTTCGCGAACTAACCGAACGTGGTTATTACCTTGGTTCAAATGCCTCTTACAACATGAAGCAGCTGGTTGACGGAGGTTATGTTGAACGCACGGCAGCGCTGCGCGACAAACGCACGGCCCGCCTGAAGCTGACAGAAAAGGGCGCGGCGCTGCTGGGCCTGATGCGTGAACGCGACCGGCAGATATTTTTGCATATGCTTGATGAAAACGGCGGTCCGGAAGCGTGCGAGGTGACATATAAATTCCTGCGGCAGCTGGAATCGCGCTGGGCGGAAGCCTTGCGGACCGAATCCGCGGATGTCTTGCATTTTATGGAATAAAGTTCGCTTTATTGGGCTTTCCTGTATTCAGCTTCCCATAATGTGCGTAATAAATCGTTTCTTAACCGTGACAATTTTAAATGACCCTATAGGGCTTTTGAATTTTAGGGGTTACAGGGATGGAAACGAAAACCAATCTTCAGCGCACCAGCTTCCGGCCACAGGCCCTGCCTGCTGCCCTGCTTCGGGAGCGTCTCGGCCCGCAGACCCAGGGCAAGATTATCGACTGGGAAGCCTTCCACTACGGGATGCTGGACCACAAGTTCCTGAACGACCCGAACCCGGCTGTGGCCGACCATCGCCGCACCATTTACGAACTGTGGGTTCGCGAGCTGATCGACCGGATTATGGATGGCGACATCCCTGTCTATTCAAAGGATGGCCAGTTACCGCGCCGCCTTGCCGCCGCCCAGCAGGCGGGAGTTCATAACGCCGATGTGCTGATTGGCAGCCTGTTCGAAACGCAGAAGCTTTTACAGAACATGGATGAGTTTTTCAGCCGTCACAAAGAGATACATTAGGTTTTTAAGGTTAGGAGATAAGATGACAAATATCGTAGAGACCTTCAAACAAGTCGCCCGGGAAGTCATCCAAAAGCTGGCTGATCTGCGTCCGGCCATCCAGGTGGCTATTGATCGTGTTCTTGGCGTTGCAGCCCGCCCGGCAGCCGCTGTAGCCGTAACCGCACACTTCGGCCCCGGTCTTGGCGGGGGTGGCGGGGGAGCCCGCCGACGACGGCGAACCTGATTTATCTTCCAGTTGGTCAGAAAACCCCGGTCTAGTCCGGGGTTTTTTGTTGGTATTCTTCGGGCATGCGCTGGACGTATGTTCCCATCAGCTTGTCCCAGAATGTGAAATACAGGCCAAAATTACTGTTCACCCCGCCACGATGATGAAAATCGTGGTTGGCTGCCGTATTAAAGATGTCGATGCGGCGTAGCCACCGAGGATAGAACTCCATACCGCAATGGCCCAAAAGGCTGGAAGCGATCATCAGCAGCAGGAACGCGTCCATAATATCAAGGCTGGCCGGGATGGCCCATGCCCACAGCAGGAAGAAGATTGCCTGCAAAAAGGCTTCTGTCGCCGTAAAGCTGAACGCCGACAAAGCCATAGGTGTATGGGACTCATGATGCTTTGAATGAAGTATGCTGATCAGCCTGGGGTGGTGCATGGCACGATGCAGCCAATAGAAATAGGTATCGTGACCGACCCATAGCAACACAAAGTGCCCGATATGCTGCCACGGGGCGCTTTCAAAAGTTGCCGGTTTATAATCAATCGTCCCGATCATAACCATATGGCTGGCCACAGCTGCGACAATGGCAAAGATGGTAACAGACCGCAGAGCACGCAGGGCGTCATCAAAACTGTGGGAATGATCGGGCCAGCGGTCCTGGATGCGGCGGCGGAAAACACCGCTGTCATGCAGCCAGCGTATGGCCAGAGCTGCAGCAACGCCCGCAAGAAAATAGGTTCCAGCCCAGAAGGAAAAGGCGTTTTTAAACAGGCCGATATCGGCGGACGACAGGTACATGGCGGCCATAATGGGCGGTTTTTCAGCTCTTTTGAAGGCGTTGCCGCATATTATTTGACTTTAGCCCCCAAATCCCTTAGAAAACGCCGACTTAAGGAATCAGGTGTCGTTATGAAGATTGTGAACTCGCTGAAGGGCGCCAAGAAGCGCGACAAGAACAACAAGGTCGTCCGTCGCAAGGGCCGGATGTACATCATCAACAAGTCCAACCCGCGCTACAAAGCGCGTCAGGGCTAAGCACAGCCGTGCCTGTCACGGCCCCTGTTCTTTTACCAACTGCCGAACTTGATTGGGGCGATGACGGCCTGCCACGCAGCCGTGCGTTCGGTGATGTCTATTTTTCTGCGACTGATGGGTTGGCCGAAACGCGTACTGTGTTTCTGGGTGGCTGCAACCTGCCCGCCGAATGGCAAAATACCAAGCACTTCACGATTGCCGAGCTTGGCTTTGGCACGGGCCTGAATTTTCTGGCCACATGGCAGCTGTGGCAACAATCAAATGCACAAGGCTGGCTGCATTATGTATCCACTGAATTCGCGCCCCTGACAAAAGGCGATGCCGGGCGCGCCTTCGCCCACTGGCCGGAACTAGCGCCCTATGCCGCGCAACTGCTGGCGCGCTGGCCGGCAAATGTGCGCGGTCCGCAACGCCTGATATTCCCCGATGCCCGCATAACACTGACGTTATTCCTGGATGATATCGCGACAACCCTGCCCCAGCTGCATGCGCAGGTTGACGCATGGTTCCTTGACGGTTTTGCCCCCGCCAAGAACGGCGCGATGTGGGCCGAAGGATTATGGACACATATCAAGCGCCTGTCACATACCGGCACACGGCTTGGCACCTATACCGTTGCCGGCGATGTGCGGCGCGCTTTGCAGGCGATTGGCTTCACGGTCAGCAAGGAACCAGGCTTTGGCAGCAAGCGCGAGCGCCTGGTGGCGGTCATGTCATGAAAGTTGCCATCATCGGATCAGGTATCGCCGGGGCTTGCGTTGCCAGCGCCCTGCAGCGCTATGGCGCTAGCGTTACGGTTTTTGAACGGGGCAGCACGATAGCGCATGAGGCCAGCGGAAATCCGGCCGCGCTGGTGATGCCAAGATTAGATCTGGGCGAAACACCCATTGCCCACTTGCACCGCGCTGCGTTCATTTATGCTGTCGGCTTTTATGAAGCGCTGGACGCTTTCACCACACAAGGCGTGTGGGATTCTTCATATGATGCCGACAAACAACAAAGACTTATGGCAGACCCGCCATTGCCTGCCGACTGGCTTTCAGAGCACAGCGGCCGGCTTTTCCATGAGCGTGGCGGTGTTATTGACCCGCGCACCACGATTACAAGCCTGCTGCAGGGTTGCGGTGTACGCCTGAACCAGAATATTGAAACGCTGCCCGCTGGTTTTGGTGCGGCAGTCATTTGCGCCGGGCGCTTGTTGGGCGATTTTGCTGCCCTGCCTTTGTCATACCGCGCCGGACAGGTGGACTGGGCAACGGGTGCCGCAGCGGCGCAGATGGCCGAAAGCTATGCCGTACCGATGAACGACAACATCGTGTTCGGCGCCACACACGACCGCTGGGCCGACCCGCATACGCTGCCACCTGTGACGGCTGAGGCATCGCAACACAACAAAGATAATCTGAAAAAACTAACCGGCCTTGACGCCGCCGATACGAACGCACGTACCGGCATTCGCGCCGCTGTGCCGGATCGCCTGCCGCTGGCCGGACGCTGGAAGGACAATGTTTATGTGCTGGGTGCGCTGGGCGCGCGCGGCTTTACCACGGCGCCGCTGCTGGGCGAAATGATTGCATCAGAAATTCTGGGATTACCATGCCCGCTGCCACTGGATGTCGCAGTGATTATTCAACCGTCGCGATATGCAGGATATTCGTTGAACCCGCCTGTGCAAACGGCACACCGGCAGTAATCGCCACCTTGTCACCGACTTTAGCCAGATCGTGTTCCTTCACCAGCGCCACGGCGCGCAGGCTCATTTCCGAGAAGCGGTGAATATCTTCGGTATGAATGCCACGCACGCCATAGGCCAGCATCATACGCCGCGCGGTGCGGATATCGGCCGTCAGGCATACAACAGGGCGCAGAGGGCGTTCGCGTGCGACCCGCAACGTGGTCTTGCCTGAAGTTGTGAATGTCACAATCGCAGCAGCGTCGACAATATCAGCCACCTGCCGCGCTGCCGCCGGGATAGCGGCCGACACTGAATGTTCGAATTCACCCTGCTGCGCCTGCACGATCTTGCGGTACAGCGGATCATGTTCGATCTCGTTCGCGATGCGGCCCATCATCTGCACGGCTTCAACCGGGTGCTTGCCGACAGCAGTTTCAGCCGACAGCATGATCGCATCCGTGCCTTCGAAAATCGCAGTCGCGACATCGGACGCTTCGGCGCGCGTCGGGGTTGAATTCTGCACCATGCTTTCCAGCATCTGGGTGGCGACGATCACCGGGCGACCTTCCTCGCGTGCCATGCGCACGATACGCTTTTGTGCACTGGGTACTTTTTCGGGCGGAAGTTCGACACCAAGGTCGCCGCGCGCCACCATGATGGCATCCGCTTCCTGAATGATGTCATATAATCTGTCCAGCGCCTGCGGCTTCTCGATTTTCGCAATCACACCGGCGCGGCCATTGATAAGCTTCTTGGCCTCGATAACATCTTCCGGGCGCTGCACAAACGATAACGCGATCCAGTCGACCCCAAGGCCAAGCGCCCCTTCCAGGTCGGTGCGGTCTTTATCCGTCAGCGCACTGATCGGCAGCACGGTGCCCGGCACATTCACGCCCTTGCGATTGCTGAGGCGGTAACCCGCCTTCACCGTCGTGACAATACGTTCAGGCGTTACCTCATCAACCTGCAGGCGCACATTGCCGTCGTCCAGCAGCAGCATCGCGCCGGGACGGACCGCCGCAAAAATCTCGGGGTGTGGCAGGCACACGCGCGTGGTATCGCCGGGCGTCGGGTCCTGATCCAGCACGAACACCTGATCGACCTTCACATCGATGCGCTCGGCGCCGAAGGTGCCAATGCGCAGCTTCGGCCCCTGCAGATCGCCAAATATACAGACCGGGTGATTATATTCTTTTTCCAGCGCACGGATGGCCTCGACCCGCGGTCGATGATCATTGGCGTCGGCATGGCTGAAGTTTAAACGGAACACGTCAACACCCGCCTCAAAAATCTGGCGCAGCTTGTCAGGCATCGATGATGCCGGCCCCAGCGTGGCGACGATCTTGGTGTTGTGTGTGCGGTGAATCAACGGCATCAGGCGACCTTGGGTTGCTGGATTGTTTTTAAACCCAGGTAGGTTAACGAATCATCCATGACGCTTATGCGCATAGGCTCGGCTTGTGTTAACTGCGGCAGGAAATCGCGGATATGGATATCGGTTGCATCATGCGACGTACACGAGAATTCGGGATGCATGCCCCACAAAATAATCCGGCCCTTTCCGTAACGAATGCCAAGCGCTGCCGCTTTGGATTCGAAGTCAACATATGTCGCCAGCACCGTCACATTTGACGGCCATGATTCACCTGCGCGCGGCTCGAAGTAACAGCCGCCATTATAATAAAGCGGAAACACGGCTCCGCTGTCGCGCCACAGCGTACGGGCGGCACGCGCATGGCGGCGCGACTTATATGAATACTTGCCCCACACAGGGCCAATAGCGAGGCCATTAAAAAAGCCGAGACCAAAAGGATTGAGGTATTCAGGTTCGTCCGAGCGATTGTCAAAAATTGTCTGGCTGGCGGCAAAGTAGCCGCCGGCACAGAAACCGATATACGAAAGACCGTCACGAACAGCATTGCGGATGATATCCTGCCCGCGGCGACCCAGTTCTTTGCGCCATATCTTGGTTTCACCGCCCGAGAACACCAGCAGCGCCGCATCTTTGCGCCAGTCGCCGCGCAAAAGGGATTCAGCATCCAGATCGCGGACAGCATAGTCGGGCACGAGACGGGCAAGCGTTTCTTTGGCACGGGCAACTGATGTGGGTGACGCGCCGTTACCAGAATAAATGTAGATAGTGTTCTTCATGATAATTCTAAAACTTACGCGCGGCCGGTTGTGACAGACAGGGCGGCGGGCGAGATGCCAAGCGCGGCAATAGCACAGTCCCACTTCGTATCAAGCTCGGTATCGAAAATCAGGTCGGGATTGGCCGGCACGGTCAGCCAGCCATTACCCTGTAGTTCGGTTTCCAGCTGGCCCGGCTGCCACCCGGCGTAGCCCAGCGCCAGCAGCGCGCGCGCCGGGCCCTGTCCCATGGCAATCGAGCGCAGGATATCGACCGTGGCCGTCATGGCCAGCCCGTCATCAAGGCGCATGGTGCCGTCGCGTATGAATTCATCACTATGCAGGACAAAGCCACGGCCTGATTCGACGGGACCGCCGTAATGAACATGCAGGGCGGGGGCATTTTCGGTCAGCGGGATATCCAGCTGCGACAGAAGGTCGCCAAAACTCATATTCGCCTGCAGACGATTGAGCATCAGACCCATCGTCCCCTCAAGGCCGTGACTGACGATATAGATAACCGCACGCGTAAAACGCGGGTCCGGCATGGTTGGCAGAGCAACCAGTAATTGTCCGGCCAACGACGTCGGGGCATGAAATTTTGGCAATAAACTCACGAAATTAACTTGCCATAAGTGGGTTTCCGCACAAGATGAAAAGAATGCGCATTATCTTCCTCATTCTGTTGGCCTTTTTCACTTTTCCTGCTGCAGCGCAGGATCAACCCGCGTTGAATGCACGCCTTTACAGCCCGCACACCGCCGTGGGCGACATGCATGTTGTGCCGCTGGCGCTTGAAGTTGTTTTACCGCAGGGATGGCATACATACTGGCGCAACCCGGGCGCCGCCGGCCTGCCGCCTAATCTTGTGCTGGACGAACAGGAAAACGTCTCAGCCGTCGCTATCCAGTATCCGGCCCCCATGCGCATGAAAAGCATGGGCCTTGAGGTCTATGGCTATAATGACAATGTCACCTTTCCGTTGAATGTGACCCTGAAAGAACCAGGCAAGCCGATCAGCCTGAAGGGCGTTGTTCATATCGTCATGTGTCACGAGATATGCATCGCGGCGCAGGCTCCTGTTGCACTGGCACTGCCCGCCGGAACGGCAGAGCCAACTGTTGATATGGCCCAATGGAAGATTGCCTTCGACCAGTTGCCGTTGAACTACGATTCGCTTTATCCCGGAAACACCGACATATATGAGGGCATCCAGATCGGAGATGCCATTTACCCGACCATCATTCGCACTCAGGACGGCGCCCTCGTTATGGACATCGTGCATCCACCTATGTGGAACTTCACCGATGTTCTGGTGGAAGCGCCGAACGGCATCATGCTGATGGCGGCCACCGTTGCCCGCACGGATACAGGCTCGATCTTCACGTCGCCATTTGAAAACCCGGCCGATGCATCCCAAGTCAACGGGCAGGAACTGACATTCACCTTCCTTGGTACACCACGTGCGGTCGAGCTGAAGGCCAGCGTTGGCACAGCCACAGTCCCCGCCGCTGAACAAGCCCCTGAACCCGCCGCAGCCGGTGACTTGCCGGAAATCCCCGGCCTGCTGACGATCCTGCTGTTCGCCATTCTGGGCGGTCTTATCCTGAACCTGATGCCGTGTGTACTGCCGGTATTGTCGCTGAAGCTGCTGACCGTCATTAACCATGCGGGGGAAACAGCAGCACGCATCCGCCGCGGATTCCTTGCCAGCGTGTTGGGCATTCTTGTTTCCTTCTGGATTCTGGCTGGTGTCACCATCGGCCTGAAGACTGGCGGCATGGCACTGGGCTGGGGCATCCAGTTCCAGCAGCCCGCGTTCCTGATTGCGATGATCGCGCTTATCCTTGTGTTCGCGGCCAACATGTTCGGCCTGTTCGAGTTCCGCGCGCCGCGTTTTATCCAGAATATGTTCGGCGGCCCGAGCGCCGACTACTCGTACGCCAAGGAATTCTTCACTGGCGTGTTTGCAACGCTGCTGGCCACCCCTTGCACGGCGCCATTTGTCGGCACTGCCGTCGGCTTTGCGCTGGCGCGCGGCGCGCTTGAAATCGCGTCCATCTTTACGGCGCTGGGCCTTGGACTTGCCCTGCCCTACCTGCTGGTGGCGCTGTTTCCGGCACTGGCGCAGCGCCTGCCCAAGCCCGGCGCCTGGATGCATAAACTAAAGATCGTGCTGGGCATTGCGCTGCTGGCCACTGCTGCATGGCTGGGCTGGGTCCTGTCGATGCACACGGCGGACAACCCGCTTGGCAATGTTGCCGAGCAACACGAAGAACTGGAATGGAACCTGTTCATACCTGAATCCGTGCCCGGGCTTGTGGCGCAGGGCAAAGTTGTGTTCATCGACCTGACCGCCGACTGGTGCCTGACATGCAAGGTCAATAAGCGCGTGGTCTTGAATCAGGAACCGACACTTGGCACGCTGAAAGCCGAGAACGTTTACCTGATGCGCGGTGACTGGACCCGGCCCAACCCGGCTATTCAACAGTATCTGGAAAAATACGGGCGCTTCGGCATCCCGTTCAACATCGTGTTCGGCCCCGGCGCACCGCAGGGCATCATCCTGCCCGAACTGCTGACATTCGACGCCGTGATTGACGCGCTAAGTAAGGCTAAATAGCTAAATTCGGAATCGCTTTGCGGGCCAGCTCATCGGCCCGTTCGTTTTCCGGGTGCCCGGCGTGGCCTTTCACCCAGACCCAGCGCACCTGATGCGGCTTTTCGGCCGCCAGCAGGCGTTCCCATAAGTCGACGTTCTTGATGGGCTTTTTGTCAGCACCCTTCCAGCCGCGCGCCTGCCAGCCGGCTATCCATTCGGTAATGCCCTTGCGCACGTATTCGCTATCGGTGGTCAGCACCACTTCCGTCGGGCGCTTCAGCGCTTCCAGCGCGGCAATAGCGGCCATCAGTTCCATGCGGTTGTTGGTGGTTTGCGGTTCGCCGCCGCTCAGTTCTTTTTCCACGTCGCCATAACGCAGCACGGCGCCCCACCCGCCCGGGCCGGGATTGCCACTGCACGCACCGTCGGTGAAGATGTGAACGACGCTGCCCATTATTTATTCTTCTGCGCAAAAAAGCGGTAGAATTTCAGGCCGCCCTGCAGCAGCTCGGCCCGCGTACCCCACCGGTCGGCCTCGCGCAGGATCGTGCCTTTTACATTCTCTGGCACTTCCACGCGCCGCAGGAAGCGCGGCAGGTTGGCAAGACCGCGCCGTATCTCGCCCAGATGTTCGGCCGTGATATCCTGCGCCACGCGCACCGTATAGCCGGCCGCCTCAAGGAATTTCGTCAGCTGCCCGACGCTGACCGACTGCCGGTAACGCTCTTGCGCATACCACGCGCTCATCAGCTCGCTGCGCACGCCTTCCTGCTCATCCATATAATCAGCGATGACAATGCGGCCATTGGGTTTCAGGTTATCGTTCAGGATATTGATGAATTCCTTCACATCCGGCACCCGCCACAACGAACGGCGCACCGAGGCAACATCATAGTGTTTTTCGGGGCGGAAATTATCGATATCATAGGTAAAGATACGGACATGCGCCTGCACGCCCTTTTGCTCCACCAACCGCTCGGCGGCGGCTTCGTAATCAGGATTGCTGATATAGGCGTCAACATATGCGCCGTATTCCTTGGCCATGTGGATGGACGCGCCGCCGACACCATCGCCAACATCCAGCACCGACATCGAGCTGTTCAGCTTCAACTGGCCATACATCATGGTAAAGAATTCTTTTTCCGTCGGGGCGGCATTGCCTTCGCCCCACAGCTCGCGCAACAAATCAAGGCGCGTGCCCTGCCAGACGGGCTTTTCTTCAGTTTGCGGAATATCATCGACCGGCGCCGAATACATCAGCGGCGGCGGTTCGTCTTTTTTTTCCGCAGGCTTCGGTGGGGGTGGTGGCGGTGCGTCAGAACCTTCCCACCATGCCCGCCAGCGGGACACGATACCCTGCAGATTTTTAAATTTCTCAAGCACCGGGCAATTTAAATACAGGTGCGGGAAATAGGAAAGAGTGTATAAAAACAGCATGTCATCATTCGATGCTGCACCTATTTCATTGCCGAACCGGCTGCGCCATATCCCGTGGGGGTTTGTTGTCACGGTGGCAGTGCTGGGCCTGCTGGGCGTGGTGATGCTGTATTCTGCCGGCAATATGAGCTGGGAACCATGGGGCGGCCCGCACCTGCTGCGCCTTGCAGCCGGTCTTGTGCTGCTGGTTGCGCTGGCTGTCGTCAATATCCGCACATACCTGCATTATGCGTATGTCGTATACGCGGTCTGTCTTGTGCTGCTGGTTGCTGTGGAACTGGTTGGCCAGATGGGCATGGGCGCGCAACGCTGGATCAACCTTGGCTTTATCGTGCTGCAGCCATCCGAGCTGATGAAGATTGCCGTTGTGCTGGCGCTGGCCCGGTATTTCCACAATCTGACAATCAACGAAATCCGCTCGCCGCTGCGCCTTGTATTTCCGGCCGCACTGGTCGCCATGCCGATTGTGCTGGTTTTGCTGCAGCCCAACCTTGGCACGGCCATGCTGATCGGCCTTGGCAGTGTAGCGATATTCTGGGCTGCAGGCGTGCGCGTATGGATCTTCCTGCTGGGCATCATCGCGGTTGTCGCCGCTGTGCCGATCGCATTCGAGATGCTGCATGATTACCAGAAAACGCGCATCCTAACCTTCCTTGACCCGGCATCCGATCCTTCGGGTGCCGGCTATAACATCCTGCAATCCACCATCGCGCTGGGGGCCGGCGGCTTTGGCGGACGCGGCCTTGGCCTGGGCACGCAAAGCCAGTTGCAGTTCCTGCCGGAGAAGCACACTGACTTCATTTTTGTGGTGCTGGCCGAGGAGCTGGGCTGGATTGGCGCGATGATCACGCTGGCGCTTTACGGCGTGCTGCTGGCCTATAGCTTCCTGATTGCAATGGGCTGCCGCCATGATTTCGGCCGCCTTGTGGCCATCGGTCTGATGTTCAACCTGTTCCTGTACATCATGGTCAATGTGGCCATGGTATCGGGCCTGATCCCCGTGGTGGGGATCCCGCTGCCGTTGCTCAGTTATGGCGGCACCGCCATGCTGACGATGATGATTTCATGCGGGATACTGCTGTCGGTTGCGGCCCACCGCGACGCCCGCATCAGCAAAGGCGGCAATGTAGGGCTGTTGAATTAGAAAACAAAAAAGCCCCGCCGATGCGGGGCTTTTTTGTTCCCGTAGATAGTTAGCTGGCCAGCGCGATAGCTTCCGGACGGTAGAACTTGGCCAGATAGTCATCAATATGACCTTCCAGGATGTCCATTTCGTTGGTGAAGAAGTGGCCAGCACCACCAACCGTGCGGTAATCGATGCTGATATCCTTCTGCATGTTCAGCTTGGCGACCAGCTTGTCCACGGCGGTTTGCGGCACCACCTGATCTTTGTCACCCTGAACAATAAGCCCCGATGACGGGCACGGGGCAAGGAAGTTAAAGTCATACATGTTTGCCGGCGGCGCGATGCACATCCAGGTATCGATTTCCGGGCGACGCATCAGCAGCTGCATGGCGAGGTAAGCGCCGAACGAGAAACCACCAACCCAGATTTCGCTGGCGTTCGGGTTGTATTGTTGCAGCCACTGCAGCGCGTACGAGGCATCAGCCAGTTCGCCTTCGACTTCACCCCAGCTGCCTTGCGACTTGCCGACACCGCGATAATTGAAACGCAGCGTTGCAAAACCCTGACGCACAAAGGCGTGGTACAGCGCATAGCAGATCTTGTTGTTCATGGTGCCGTGATGGCGGGGATCGGGGTGCAGGATAAGTGCGATGGGCGCATCAGGTGCACCAGCGGGAGAATATTTGGCTTCAAGACGACCGACGGGACCTTGAATAACAACTTCAGGCATATGCGCGTGCTCCTTAGAAATGGGCGATGACCTTGGGGAAAGGCCTCAGAACAACTGATAATGTTCTGGCAAACCCGGGCATTAAAAGTCAACGATTCTACACATTTCTTAATACTTATCCCCGTGAAACGCATGTTTCACGGGCCTGTGGACAATTTACTTGCTTTTAGACAGCGAAAAGCCGATTGTCGCTGCCCTGCATGCGCACGGAAGCGCGGCACAGCAACAGGAATTAGAATGTCAGACAATAAAGACGAAATCGCCGCCCGCATTGCGGACGCACTGGAACGTATTGCCGACAGCGTCGCTTCACTTGAAGTGCTGTTTGTCGAGCGTGAAAAGAAATTCGAAGCGAAGAAATTCGACCGCCCCCGCAGTGGTGGCTTTGGCGGCCGTGGCGGCGATCGCGGTGGTTTCAAGAAGGATTTCGGTGACCGTGGCGACCGCCCGTTCAAGAAGCGCTTTGATGACCGTGATGGTGATGACCGCGGCGACCGCCCGTTCAAGAAGCGTTTTGCCAATGATGACGGCGGCGAGGATAACTTCAAGAAGCGCGGGCCGAAATCAACGTTCCGTGATTTCGATGCACCCAAGAACTTCAAGGGCAAGGGCGGCGCCGGTCGCGGCAAGCCCGGCGGCTTTAAGGGCAAGAAGAAATTCTAACGCTTCAGGTTTTTCAGTGATAAAGGCGTACGCCACGGCTGCACCAGCGGTTGTGTTGGCTGATGACGCTTAAGGACGGGGGCCATATAAAGGCAGGCTGCCGTTAGCCCTGCGATTCCCGCAATAATGATTTCAGTAGGCTCCATAGAAACCCATCCTACGCCGGTGTTGTGCAAATAAAACCACAAAAGCTGTTTGCCCCGCCCTTGTTAGGCCGCTAGGGTAGCTTTATGCCCGCCCTGAATCCCAACCCCACCCTTGCCGACTTCCAGCGCTATGTAGCTGAAATGATGGATGAGCGCGGCTTTAACAAGGAAACCCTGGTTGAAGAAGCCCTTCTGCTGGGCGAGGAAGTGGGCGAGCTGTACAAGGCCATTCGCAAGGCCAGCCATATTCATACCGATGCTACATCCAAGGTTGGCACCATTCCGGAAGAACTGGCTGATATTTTTATATACCTGTGTGCGATCGCCAACATGACCGGCATTGACCTGGAAGAAGCTTTCCGCGCCAAAGAAGAAATCAACAAAGCCCGTAAGTGGGCCTGATTATTTACAGAACAGCTTATACAACATATTGACCATGCCTTTGACGCGCATATCAGACAGGCTGTAATACAGCGTCGTGTTTTCGCGCCGGTAAGTGACAAGCCCCTCGTGCCGCAGGCGGGACAGGTGCTGCGAAAGCGCTGTTTGCCCGATCGGGATCATCTTCAGCATGTGACTGACGCTCATCTCGCCCTCAGTCAGCGCACACAACACCATCAGCCGGGCCGGATGCGCGAAGCTTTTCACGAATTCTGCCGCTGCTGTTGCATTTTGCTTTAATTGCTTTTGTTTCATGGTATTAACTGCTCCTTGACTTTACTTCAGTATATTCTTATATAATGAATAATTCAATAGTAAAAGGAGCCAGTTATGAGCAAGGACTACAAGGCCGTTACCGGCGATATCGTCGAGTACATCAAACAACTGAAGCCGATCATCCCCGACACGCTGAAAGGCTTTTACGATATGTCGGGTGCCGCGACCAAGGATGGCGCCCTGAGCAAGAAAACCAAAGAGATGATTGCATTGGCGATCGGTGTCGCTAATCGCTGCGATGGCTGCATTGGCTTCCACGCCAAAGCTTTACGCGATCTGGGGGCCACACGCGAAGAAGTAGCCGAAGTTCTGGGTATGGCCATTTACATGGGTGGCGGGCCATCGCTGATGTATGCAGCCGACGCTCTGCGCGCGTTTGACCAGTTTGGAGCAAGCACATGAAGATCATAGCTGCCAGCGCCCTTCATCATCGGCCAGATGGAACAATCATTGATGTCCGGACAAACGCCGAACATAAGGAATCCAGAATCGCATTGCCGCACGTGCATGTGCCGCTTGACCAGTTGGACCCGGCGACGTTCATGCAAAAGCATAATCTGGCAGCCGACACACCCTTATACCTTCTGTGCGGCAGCGGCCGGCGCGCGTCGATAGCCGCCGAACGCTTTGTAGCTGCAGGTTTCCATAATGTTCACCTGATCGAAGGCGGCATGATTTCATGTAAAGAATGCGGACTTACCGCCCAAAGTAAGGGAGTTATGTCGCTTGAACGGCAGGTGCGGATTGCGGCGGGAAGCTTGGTGTTACTTGCAACCGCATTAGGATTTATCCTTACACCAGAATGGCATCTGGCCGCCGGGGCCATCGGTGCCGGGCTTGTTTTTGCCGGTATTACGGATTGGTGTGGCATGGGCCTGCTGCTGGCTAAAGCGCCGTGGAATAAGTAATACTGCGTTTCTTTGTTGCAGCAGCCCGGCCTGTTCTTCTACAAAAGCATATGACTAGAAATAGTACCTATCTTGACTACAACGCCACAACGCCGCTGAAGCCAGCGGCGACGGCGGCCATGCATGCGGCGATGGATGTTATAGGCAACCCGTCGTCCGTACACGGTTTTGGCCGCGCCGCCCGCAAGATTGTTGAAGACGCCCGCGCGGCCATTGCCCATAACCTTGGCGTGCGCCCGGCGCAGGTTGTGTTCACCAGCGGCGGCACCGAGGCCAATCACCTTGCCCTGCTGAGCCGCCCACAGATGCCCTGCTTTATTAGTGCGGTTGAACACGACTGCGTGTTGGCAGCCCGCAGCGACGCCATACGCATTCCTGTTGATGCCAATGGTATCGTGAACACAACATGGCTGGAAGCCGAGCTGAAGAAACTGGGCAAGCCCGCGCTGGTGGCGGTGATGCTGGCCAACAATGAAACCGGCGTTATCCAGCCTATCAAACAGGTGGCCGATATTGTGCATGCACACGGCGGCCTGCTACATGTGGACGCTGCACAGGCGTTCGGCAAAGTTCCGATGAACATGATCTTGCTGGATGCCGACACCCTGACGCTTTCGGCCCACAAGTGCGGCGGCCCGAAAGGCGTTGGCGCGCTTGTTCTTCGTGACAACATCGGCATAGAACCGATGCTGCGGGGCGGCGGACAGGAACAGCGCCGGCGCAGCGGTACGGAAAACGTTATCGGCATTGCCGGGTTTGGCGCAGCCGTCGGCACATTCATTGAAGACCTTGTCTATACAAGCCACCTGATTCACTGGCGTAAAGCGTTCGAGGAAAAGATCCTGTCAGTGGCCCCGCATGCGGTGATTTATGGCCGCGATGTACAGCGCCTGCCCAACACATCCTATATCGCCATGCCGGGTGTTACCGCCGAAACCCAACTGATGGCTTTCGACCTTGACGGTATTGCCGTTTCAACTGGCGCGGCCTGCAGCAGCGGCAAGGTAAAGCCGTCGCATGTTCTGCAGGCCATGGGTATCGCCGATACCGCTGCCGGTGAAGCCGTGCGTATTTCATCCGGCTTCGCCACACAGGCCCGCGATTACGAAGCGGCGGCGGCAGCATGGTTGGCGCTGTACCAGCGCAAACAGGTCGCTTAAGTGGGCAAATAGCCACACTGACCACTGGAAATCCCGCTTACAGGCGAAAAACATGGCTTCAGCCGCTCTGCTTTGATACGCAAAGTACATGCTGAAAAAGCTGCTGCCCCAAACGTCGCACATCGACGACTACGATATTGACGAACTGCGCCTGCCCGACCGCGCGCTGCCTTTTGTGCTGCGCTTTGTAAGCCTGTTCAAACTGCCCCTGCTGGCCATCGTTTTTTGTTACCTGCTGGCCACTATTGGCACCGCAGCCGAGCCGTACTTTTTCGGCGCCATGGTCGATGCGCTGGCCGAGGGTACGCCCGATACGCTAGGTTCGCGTGTTGCCCTTGTTGTCGGCTTGTACATTATCATCACACAGGTTTTCGCGCGCAGCCTGTTCATGCTGGGTCACCTGATCGAGACGCATGTCTACCCGCTTTTTACAATCGTCATTCGTCGTCACCTGGCACGCTACCTGTTCGGACACAGCTATCGCTACTTCACCGATGATTTCGTCGGACGCCTGGGCGGCAAGGTCATCGAAATGCCACAGGCGGCGAAGGATTCGATCGCCGACATTCTGAACCCATTTCTGTACACGATCGTCACCGCCACCACATCGATCGTGATGTTCAGCCATATGCACTGGACATTCGGCGCGACGGCAGGCGTTTACTTCGTACTGATCTTC
>JBFWRI010000017.1:0-43507 GCA_050248995.1 Bdellovibrionales bacterium | reverse complement strand
CGGTGATTTGTGGCATACGATAAAACCAAAAAATACCGGCGTTCTGGGCATGGGTATTGGCAGCGTATGTGGTTTGCGAAATGCCGACGAACACATCACCTATTACGAGATCGACCCGCAGATCGTCGAACTGGCGCGCACGCAGTTTGATTACGATGCCCGGTGCAGTAATACGTCCATTATTCTGGGCGATGCCCGCCTTGAATTAGCCGCGCAGGATGCACAGGGCTTTGACCTGCTGGTCGTCGACACATTTTCTTCCGACGCCATACCCGTCCACCTGCTGACGCTTGAAGCCCTGAAGCTGTACAAGCACCACCTGAAGCCCGGCGGTGTAATCGCCATCAATATCTCGAACCGCTATCTGGACCTGTTGCCGGTGGTCGCTGCAATCAGCCGTGAAGCCGGGCTGTCGTGGCGCAGTTACTACAAAGGTGCACGCCGGAACGAGCTGCAGGAATATGCCGAAGAAGGTGTTTCGCACTGGGTGATGCTGACATCCGACGCGGCGAAACTTAACAGGCTTGATGTCGCCAAATGGCAGCGGCAGGAAGTCAAAGCCGTAAGGCCGTGGACAGACGATTATTCAAATCTTCTGGGGACATTGGGCGCGGATTAGGCGGCTGCCGTTTCGACCAGCTTTTCATAAGCCTGCGGGTTAACCCACGGCGCCATGGCCGCTGTCAGCGCCATACCGAACATATCCTCGCGCATGATGCGATTGTTTGTCAGCACGCCCGGCGTGCCTGCGTTGTAATCATAATCCAGGCCCGTCGCCATCACATACGGGCGCAACTCAGCACCGGCCTTCAGTGCTTCGCCCCATGCATAGGGCAGCGGAATCCCGGCCGTCGGCACAACACACTCGCGCGCGCCGTCGGTGACAACCGCGTATCCCATCAGTACCGGCTGGCCGGCGATATCAACAACACCGCCTTCAAGGCCGACTGCCATGTCGCAGTCGGGTGATGCAGCATAGGCAGCGCGGGCGCGGTTGATAGCGCCCCGCATCGTTTCGTCATGCCCCAAAGGCTGGGCAGGAACGCCCGATGGCACATCGATACCGGTCACCACAACATCATCCCAATAGGCCCGCAGCGCCTTTTCAACAGCAGCGACTTTGGCGGCGTTTTTACTGCCCAGTACGACTTTCATTGAATTCTCCCCCATAAATCTGTGACATGAGAATCAGGCTCTGGCTAGAAGAAATAAGGCATTGATTCACAGCATATAATGCTGGTAAACCTTTCCCCCGTGGAGAGGTGGCCGAGTGGCTGAAGGCGGCGGTTTGCTAAACCGTTATAGGGGGTAAACCCCTATCGGGAGTTCGAATCTCCTCCTCTCCGCCATTTTTATCAGCTGATAATTTAAATACGCGCTTCGCGTGTGAAGCCTGCACCCGCACGCGGCGGCGGGTTCCTTAGGGCTGATGGTGCGGCCAACGCCTTATTAGCAGCAGCTTTAGCCACCGCAATATCTGCAGGCTTGGGCATCGTTCCATCCGCTTCAATCAAGCCGCTTTGATGCATAGCCCGCAAAGTGGCACGCGTCAGGTATTCGGTCGCACCCATATCAGCCACTGCTTGCTGATGTTTTTTAATATCCTCAATCTCGGTGGAAATGCGTTCTCTTTGTTTTTCACGCTCAAAGTATGGCGACACAGCTTCTTTACTGCCCGCAGTGTATAGCGTCGGGAAAATAACCTGCGGTAAGACGATGCGCTGCTTCGCTATGCGCTCATCAATCATTTCACACTGAAGATCGATCCGGCTTTCCTGTTCACGGTACTTTCTGGCGGCGATTTCTGCGCTTCTATCTGCTTTCATGCGCATTTCATGGCTTTTACTGCGCAGGCGCTTGTAATCCAGCCTATCATCATCCACCATCTGCTCGGTGTAGTCTTTGGCCGCCAGATCAATAACGGGTTGCAACAGCTTCAAATCAAGATCATCGGCACCGGGTACAGCGAATTTGGCGTTGGCGCCCTTCATTAGTGCCCGGCGCTTTAAAAGCACATGCAAGGCTGCAAGTTCTGGCTTGCGCTCAGGGTCACGCTTCAGAACATCTATATACTGTTTCAGACCTTCGGCGCCGCGCCTTAGCTCGGGCGAAACCAGCCCAATATTCCTGAAGATATTGTCATTATCCTTTGGGCTTACTAACCCCCACAGCGCACGCGACGCTAAACTTTCCATAAGCCTGCTTGCCTTTACCGGGTCCGCTTTGCCAGCAACGGCCAGAAACGGCCCCATATAGCCAAGCACGGTTTTAAAGTGCACTGTCAGTTCGGCGTGTTCTGCGGCAGCAGCCTGGGGCGACAGCGTCATCTCGGCCAACTTTTTAGTCTGCGCATCCAGGTGTTTCGCAGGATGTTCAATCAGTGTTTCATGCAGGCGGGCCGCCACATCATCGGCCGAAGGCGCCAACCGTGACTTCGATTTATCAAGCTCGAATGAAACGGCATCCTGTTCAGGACAGAAGGCGACATAGCACGCTCCATTCAGCACGCCCTTGCAGCCGACACTACGCAATAATCTATTGGTGATCTTATCACCAAACTTTTTACGCATGCTGTCATACAGACTAGAGCCTGTCAGACGCCCATCAATCTTTTTAGCCAGCAGCATCTTATCAAGCTCGCGACGGAATCCTTTGTCGTCCTTGCTGGCCTGCATTGCCAGCACGCCCGGGTGCGTATTCATTTGCTCGGCGAACTGCGGAATGCCCATTAGCCTTTCAAGCAAAATGCGCGGCGGCACTTTGTTATTTTCCAGAAATCCGCCCGGCTCGGGATTAACGTCAAATACAGCGTTATAAAAATAGAATGGTGAAAAGCCGACTTTTTCTTGGTCATCTGTACGAAAGGGGTGAAACTGATCATCGGGCAGATATTGAATAAATAACCCAGAAAATGTCTCTGTCGGCGTGAACGCAGCAGATACATAAAAGCCCCGGCCCCCGTCACCGCTGCCGCTGCGGCCAAACACACTGACATTCGAACTGACAAGATCACCGGGCTCTAAACCAGGATCGTCGGGCGTATAGGCCACACGGGGTGTTGTAAATAAATGCCTTGAATAGTGCCCACCCGGCAAAACGTGACGTCCATCAGGCAGACGCTGGAATAGGTGCTCAGTCGTGGCAGCTCTTTCAATATTTTCTAGCGCGGCGATAAGATTTGGGTGAACCTTTATGGCACCTTGTCTAATCTTGAAAGCCAGATCGTCCAGCGGCATAAACTCTATAACATCGTTTTCCCAACCATATTCCTTATTGTCCTCAATCGAGATAAGCGATTTTAGCTCTTCCACACTTTTGTTGCTAATCGCAACGTATGTTTCAAACGTCCCCTGTGGGTGCGTGCCATGGTGTGCAAACCTTAGATTGGATTCTTCAACGCCAAGGGCCTGGAAAAAGTATGTGGCTGGTTCATTCTTAAAATCAGCTTCATTCTGTCCGAGCATCTCTTCAAGGCATTCACGAATGGCGGCGCTCTCTGCGCTTTCTCCTATATTCTGGGCGCCTGCTGGGATGCTCCACAAACCAGCGTCATCCAAACCCTCGGCGCGACGTGCAATCTGGATGCACAAGCGTCCAGCCGCGTCACGCGCCAGCAACGCCATCCCTGCAAAGGCTTGCGGACCTTGAACCATATAGAAAATGCTAGATTGGTAAGCATAACGACATCTTAATTGCGCAGGGCTAAATTCGCACAATAACTCCAATAGGTTAGATGGTTATTTCCGCCACTTGCCACACGTTTTGTGGCCAGTATGCTCAAGACCATAAAACAAGGTATTCCAGACATACAAGGAGCCATTGATGACCCGCAAAATCCCCACTTTTGATCTCAGCGAATTTTATAAAGATAAAGAAGGTTTCGCCCAGCGGCTTGGCACTGCTTATCAGGAATTCGGTTTTGTCGGCCTTACCAACCACGGCGTACCTGATGATATCATCAAAGCGAACTATGACGCCTGTAAGGCCTTCTTCGCCCAACCTGAAGATATCAAAAAGAGATACTACAATCCCGAGGGCATGGGGCAACGCGGCTACACGCCCTTTGGCGTTGAAGGCGCCAAGGACCGTGCGCTGGGCGACCTGAAGGAATTCTGGCACACGGGTCGCGACCTGCCGGCTGACAGCCCCTATCGCGCTATCATGGCCGATAACTATAACGTCGCCGAAGTCGCCAATTTTGATAAAGCAACCCGCGCGCTTTTTGCATCACTGGAAGGCGCCGGCGATATCGTGCTGCGCGCACTGGCGATTTACCTGAAACAGCCGGAAGATTTCTTCGCCGCCAAAACAAACTGCGGCAACAGTATCCTGCGCACCATTCATTATCCGCCCATCGACGATCTTGAAACCCCTGCCCTGCGTGCCGGGGCCCACGAAGATATCAACCTGATCACGCTATTGGTCGGCAGCGGCGAGCCGGGACTTGAAGTGCAGGCCCGCGACGGCGAGTGGATCCCGATTGATACCATCCCCGGCACCATCGTCTGCAATATCGGCGATATGCTGCAGCGTTTCACCAATAACGTGCTGCCATCCACCACACACCGCGTTGTGAACCCCACAGGCGAAGGCCGTCGCATTGCACGTTACTCGTCGCCATTCTTCCTGCACCTGAACCCGGATGTTGTGATCAGCACCCTGCCCAGCTGCATTACCGCTGACCGGCCGAACGCATACCCCGAACCCATCCGCGCCAATGATTACCTGCTGGAACGCCTGCGCGAAATCGGCCTTGGCGGGCAGCAGAAGAAACAGGTTGCCTAAACCCCGCGACCAGCATCAAGGTCAAGCAACAGTGCGGCGTGGTCACTGAATGGCTGCGGGATAATATGCAGCTGGGCATGCGGTAGCAGTCCTTCCGAACACAAACAAACATCCAGCACGTGCTGGCGGTTATAGAACCTGAACGTATGCTTGCTTTCGTCGTTCATAATGCGCAGGTTTGTTTCGTTCAGCAGTGGCGTCAGTTCCGCCAGTCCATTTAAAATATTAAAATCTGCCAGCACGATGACATTGCCCTTTGTTGCCCGCACATAACTGTTCATTTCTTCCAGTTGTTTCTGGCGAATCCTGTACTTCAACGAGAAATGGCCGAAGAAAATAGTGGTGTCTTCACTCACGCGCAGGCGGTACATCAGGCGCTTGGCGCCATGGGCGAAATAAATACGGTCGAAGGCATAATTTTCTCTGGCAAGAAAGCCGTTGCTTTTCCCGGAGAATAAGGGGAGCCGGCCCAGGCGGCTTTTCTCGCCATATTTGTCGGCGATGTCTGAAAACGGATACGCCTCGTCAGTCATATACTGAAGATGATTGAAATAACTTGATGTGAACGACCCGCTGTCAACTTCAACAAAACAGCAGATATCCGGCTTCTGGTCGTGGATAATCGCTTTTAACTGACCTAGCACCTGCTGTTGCACCGGCACCGGGCAATAAAAGTGGCGGCCAAAACGCATCACATGCTGTGTCAGCGATCCGTCGATGCCTTTCGCGTACCCGACATTGCTGAACAGTATCCTGTGCTTCATGGTCCGACCTATAAGAACCGGCGCAGTGCGCGGCCCAAGCGCCCGACAAAGCGATCCCACAACGACATGGTATACCAGTCAGCTGGAACAGCACGCACCGTTTCGGCGCTATCAACCGCAAAGCGGTCAGCGAACGCAGCGACGGCGTCAGGATCACGGATAATCAGGTTTGCCTCACGATTATACAGCAGGCTCAGGTAATCAAGATTCATGCTGCCCACCGTTGCCCACTCACAGTCAATAACAGCATACTTCGCGTGCAGCACAGTCTTGTGGAACAGGTGAATCTTCACACCTGATTGTATCAGCGATGGAAAATAAGATCGTGCAACCCGGTCGGCAAGGCTCACATCGGTAACAGCGCTCGTCATGATATGAACCATCACACCGCGCTCAGCCGCCGCCTTCAGTTCACGCAGCAGACGCCGCGGCGGCATGAAATAGGGCGTTACCAGCAGGATGCGCTTATCTGCCTGCCGTATCTGTTGCATCAACTCGTGATACAGGGGATTTAGGCGCCAGGTCGGGCGATTTGCAAAATATCTCAGCATTTTCTTGTGTGATATTTTGATATCGCTCCAGCTGCGCTTGCCTGCAGCCAGCGAACTCCACAGGTTTGCAAAATCCTGCCGGATATCCTTGATCAGGCTGCCCGTCAGCCGCACATGCATTTCGCGCCATGTGCGCATATAGGCGGCGAAGCACACACCGCCGATGTAGCCGACTTTTGAATCAATCACCATTGTTTTTGCATGATTGCGCGGCAGCAGCCGCGACGGACTCAGCAGATACAGGAAGCTATGCGGATTGAAAAACCGTATGTCGCCGCCGGCCGCTCGCAGCTTTTCCACCAATGGTGATCCCGCAGCAGTGCGGCTGCCGATACTGTCCAGCACAAGCCGAACAGTCAGCCCCTGCTGTGCCTTCCGCACAAACAGCTTCAGGAAACTGCGGCCAACCGGGTCATCTTTCAGAATATACTGCTCCAGCTCGATTGACTCGGTAGCCGTCGCGCAATCGCGATACATCGCGCGCCAGGCAGCGGCTGCGCTGGGATAGAGTTGCAGGCAGGTGTTTTCAGTCTGTATGTTTTTCATGCCAATCGGGGCCTTGCACCCATGAGACCGTGAAACAGCATCAGACTGCCATAACCCACGCTTTTTTAGGTATAAAAATCATCTAGTGATTTGCAAAATGTCAAAGATTGGCCTTAATTAGCCGCTTCATTATGTTGTGTAAGCCCGTAACATCGGCATGGAATGAAGGGTGTTATCATGAATAAAGCCGCCTGTATGCTTGTCATCTCGCTGATGGTTGCCACAACGGTCCTTGCCGCTCCCAACAAACAGGGGAACCCGTTCGATGAGCGGGACTGGGGTGATCAGCGGGCCAGAGGCCATGATGTTCCTGAACACGTTTATGGCGAAGACCGGTGGCTTGATCCCGAACCAGACGCCGTACCACAACGTGAAGCCCTGCGTGCGGCCGATTTTGTTATAGCGAGGATAAGCGATGAGGATCGTGCGATTATCCGTTCATATCTACGTGAAGATTACCGCAAGAACTGCCCGCCTGGGAGTGATACAAGAAAGCATCAGGGCTGCCTGCCGCCTGACCACGTTCGCCACTATAAAATCGGCAGCAGCGTATCTGAAGCCTTTAAGGCACAGGCCCTGCCTTCCGCTCTTGCAGCCGCTATTAGCACCCCACCAGCGGGCACTGCCTATACTATGCTGGATGGCGATGTCGTGCTGATTTCGCAAGCGCGCGGCATCGTGCTGGATGCCGTTATGGTTGAAACAGCTGTCGAGTAAAAAACATATCTTAAAAAAGACCTTTCGTTTTTTAAACAGCCGGGTGCTATACTCTGTTCTATGGAGATGAAGCTTTCTGACAGTGCGGCAAGCCGTATCAACGACCTGACGTCCTCTGGCGCGTTCGCCGGGCAGATGCTGCGCATTGCTGTCAACCCCGGCGGCTGCAGTGGTTTCGAATACCAGTTCAGCTTTACCGATGATATGCAATCCGGCGACCATATATTCGAGCATAACGGCGCAAAGCTCGTGATTGATGACATGTCACTCGACCTGTTGAAGGGCTCGACACTCGATTACGAAAGCGGCCTGATGGGCGCCATGTTCAAGGTTATCAACCCCAATGCGCAAGGCGGCTGCGGCTGCGGCAATAGTTTCAGCGCATGATCATCGCAAGCTGGAATGTCAATTCAATCAAGGCGCGGCTGGACCACGCCAAACGCTGGCTGGCTGAAACACCGGTCGATGTTGTGCTACTGCAGGAACTGAAAGCGGAAACTGTAAACTTCCCCACCGATGCCTTCCGGGAACTTGGTTTCGTCCACCAGCATGTAGTTGGTGAAAAAACATATAATGGTGTGGCCTTGCTCAGCCGCCTGCCGATTACAGAGACGATTGACGCTCTGCCGGGCGATGATGAATACGGTCATGCGCGTTTCACTGGCGGCGTGGTGGCAGGTGTGCGCATCTATAACCTGTACGCACCGAACGGTAACCCTGTCGACGGACCGAAGTTTCCATACAAGCTGAACTGGCTTCAGCGGCTGGATGAGTTTGCCGCCGCACAGTTGCGAACAGAGCAGCCCATTGTATTCGGTGGCGACTTTAATGTTATCCCCACCAATGCCGATGTGAAATCGCCTGACGCGTGGAAGGACGATGCGCTGTTTCGGCCGGAATCGCAGCGCGCGTTTTTTACCATCTGCAATAAAAGTTATGCCGACGCGTACCGCATCTTTCACCCTGCAGATACCGACTATACCTTCTGGGATTACCGTGCCGGCGCATTCCAGAAGAATGACGGCGTCCGGATCGACCACTTCCTTTTGTCACCCGAAGCCGTCGATATGGCGCGGAACTGCTGGGTCGATTCGAAACCCCGCACCTGGGACTCCCCTTCAGACCATGCGCCAATCCTGCTGCAGCTTGCATCCTAGTGACACGTCGGGCGCGTGTGATAGCCTTTCAGCATGAGTGTTCTGTATCAGGCCCTGAAGCGACGCGACGAAGTCGAGCGCGCCGGCGCACCCGGCGGTGGCAGCATGTACATCAACCCGCCGCGCACACGTGGCGGGTTATGGTCGCTGCTTGTGACTGTGCTTATCCTGCTGGTTGCCGCCGCTTATGCCTATATCTTCTTCCTTGATACGGATCCGGTACCGATAATGCCACAACCCGCTGCGATCCTGGCGCCCGCAACCCTGCCGTTGACCGCCCGCGCAGAAGCACCCAGTGAAATTATAGATGACGCAACACCGGTGACCATCACAGATGCTGCGCAGATTGCGGCGATGCTGCCGGCACAGGCACAAATCCCGCTACCAGTGCCGCCCGTAAAAGTAGGTAGCGATGCAAGCCCGCAGGCTGTGCAAGAACGGGCGCGTCAGCTGCAGGCGCAGGGTGCTACGGATGCTGCGCTGAAGCTTTACACACAGGCAGGTGACGATTTTTCCAGTCGCGTTAATCGCTGGGGCCTGATTGCCGAAAGCGACGCGCCGCAGGCACTCCCGCATCTGAAGGCGCTGGTACGCGAACGGCCCGATAACGCTGCGGCGCATGCACAGTTGGGCCTTGCGTATATCAAGCTGAACCGGCTGGATGATGCCAAGGCCGAACTACTGACGGCGACATCGCTGGATACAACGAATGCCCAGATCTGGTACAATCTTGCGGCGCTGGCCGACCAGATGGGCGACAGCCCGGTGGCACAGAACGCATATCAAAATGCCCTGCTGCATGCAGGCGACGCCCCGCCGTTCGACCGCGCGATTGTGCAGCGCCGACTGAATTACCTTCGGGGCCGCTAGATGTACCTTGAGCATTTCGGCTTCCTGAACGCACCGTTCAATCTGACTCCGCAAACGCATTTCTATTTCCCGGCCGAGAAGAACCAACAGGCGCTGTTGTCGGTGTTGGCCGCCGTGGCCCGCCGCGAAGGCATCATCAAGATCACGGGCGAAGTCGGCACCGGCAAAACGCTGATGTGCCGCCTGCTGTTGGCCGAATTGCAGAACATGGCGCATCTGGCCTATCTGGCGATGCCGGCCAACAATCCCGACGCGTTGTTTCTGGCCGTGTTGCACGAACTGCGCGGCCATATCGAAGGCCACGAAACACCGCAAACCGCGCTGCAGCGCCATCTGCTGGACCTAACCGCCGGCGGCAAACGCGCCGTACTGGTGATCGACGAGGCGCAGGCGTTCGGCCGCGACGGCCTTGAAGCCATCCGCCTGCTGTCGAACCTTGAAACCGAAACACAGAAGCTGATTACCATCGTGCTGTTCGGCCAGCCTGAACTGGACGAGATGCTGCAGGCCGAAAACTTGCGTCAACTGCAGCAGCGCATTACTTTCAGCTTCCAGACAACACCGCTAACCATCAATGAAAGCCTTGAATACCTGACGCACCGCCTGGTGCAAGCCAGTGAAAGCCGTGCCCGTGCGCTCAGCCTGATATCAGGCCATGCCATGCGCACCATCGTCCATGCGGCGCGTGGCATTCCGCGCCTGCTGAATATCCTGACCGACAAAGCTCTGCTGCACGCCTATGGCCGGGGTGCCAGCAAGGTTGATCGCCGCGACGTCAAAGCCGCGCTGGATGAACACAAGCTGACCATCCCGGCCCAGCGCGCGCACTGGCTGGTGTATGCGCTGGTCGCGCTTATCGTCATCATCCTGATTATCGGCGCACGGCCCGAACCCGTGCACATGATTACCAGCTGGTGATTTCGGGCCGAAATCGCGGCTTTTCCCGCCCTTGCCAGCTTTTGGGGCGCACCGCATACTTCCGGCATGCGTTTTTTGGCCTTTTTTGCCCTTCTGCTCGTACTGGGTTGCACCAGCAATTACGATCGCCACGATCGTGACCTTGCACTGACACGTGACGATTACAAAACAGGTATGGCAGGCAACCAGACAGCGCATGATGTGCCGCCGCCGATTCCTGCTTTCAAGCCAATCATCGCCGAACCCGACCCCAAGCCGTCATGGGCCGGCCAGCGCGTCACTCTGTCTCTTGATGGCAGCGTACCGCTGAAGGATGTATTGCTGGAGCTGGCACATCAGGCGAAGCTTGATCTTGAAATGGACCCGTCCGTCAGCGGGCCGCCGATGATTTTCACTGCTCGTGACCAGCCGCTGGGCGATGTACTGGACCGCCTGACCGAACCTGCAGGGCTGCGCGCCGTCGTGAAGAAGAATGTTTTACGCATCGAACCGGATACACCGTATGTAAAGAACTACCGCGTCGATTATCCGAATATCGTGCGCAATACCGGCAGCAATATCAGCAGCTCGCTGAACATAGCTGCCGCCAGCGAGTCGCAGAATAACCGCAATGACAGCGCCACCAGCACCGACAGCAAATCGGAAACCGATTTCTGGACAGACTTATCCGCCAACCTTGACCAGATGCTGGCCAATGACGACAAAAAAGTGGGCAGTTACACCATCAACCGGCAAGCGGGGCTGATTGCCGTGCGTGCCCCGCAACGTCTGCATAAACTGGTGGGCGACTACATTCACCGGGTTGAAGAAGCGTCCGCCGCGCAGGTGCTGATCGAGGCGCGCATTCTGGAAGTCAGCCTGACCGACGAATTCAGCAGCGGCATCAACTGGAGCACGCTGACCGGCGGCGCATTCAACTTCGGTGTAATGGCGCCGCTGAACATCCCGGCCATCACCGCCGATCCGATCCCGACCGAACTGGCCGGCCTCAGCATGGGCATCAGCGACAACAATTTCAACGGCCTTTTCAACTTCCTTGAAACGTTCGGTACTGTGCGCGCTCTGTCATCGCCGCGGATGACGGTGATGCAGAACCAAGTTGGTGTTATCAAGGTGGTGCAGAACGAAGTCTATTTCCGCCTGACCATCGAAACCACCGATGCCACCGCCACATCGCCGCAGCGCCGTGATGTCACCAGCGAACAGCGTACGGTGCCGATTGGCCTGATCATGAACGTACAACCGTCGATTGACCTTGCCACCAACAACGTCACGCTAGCGCTGCGTCCCACGATTACACGCATTGCCGCGCGTCGTACCGACCCCAGCATCCTGATTGCCGCATCCGATGCCGGACTGACGCCGCAGCAGGTCGATTCCACCGTGCCTGTGGTGTCGGTGCAGGAAATGGATTCGGTTGTCAGCCTCAAGTCGGGCCAGACACTGGTGATGGGCGGCTTGATGCGCGATATGATCAGCGGCGAAGATCAGGGTGTTCCGGGCGTATCGGAAATTCCCGTCGCCGGTCTGCTGGCCAAGGGCCGTGAAGATAGCACGCAAAAATCGGAACTAGTCGTATTTCTGAAAGCGACTATAGTTAATAAAGCCCGCGAAACCATTTCCCCGGCCGACCGTGACCTGTACCGCAACTTCGGTGGCGACCGGCGGCCGATAAACGTAGAGAACGATGAAGGAGACATCTGATGCGCACGTCGAAATATAATAAAGGCTTCACGCTTGTCGAACTGGCCGTGGTAATCGTGATCATCGGCCTTATCATCGGTGCGGTCATCAAGGGACAGGAACTGATTGACAACGCGCGCGTGAATTCAGTCATCACGCAGGTCAACTCGATCCGCAGCGCATTTACATCGTTTCAGGACAAATACGGCGCTCTGCCGGGCGACTTTGCTCGCGCGCAGGAACGCATCCCCGGTTGTCAGGCTGCTGGTGGTGACTGCGCCAACGGCAACGGTAACGGCACGATCGACGGCAACGCTGGTGCCAACGGCGTGGCCGGAGCCGAAGCCCGCATGGCGTGGCAACATCTTGCCTTCGCCAACATGATTACAGGTGTTGTGCCCGGTGCCGATGTCGGCCAGGCGATTTATAACCAGAATTTTCCCGGCGCACGCACCGGCGGTGGTTTCGTGCTGGTCAACGGCCTTGTCGGCAATCCGCAGCTGAACACACTGTGGCTGCGCCTGCAAAGTTCGGCGCCAACATCAGGCCCCAGCAACGGGCAGGCACAGGCTGCGCTGACGCCAACACAGGCTGCGACCATCGACCGCCGTCTTGATGATGGCAATCCGCTAACCGGCACCGTGCGCGCAGGTGGTTTTGCGGCATCGTGCACACCAGCCACCGGCGAGTACACGGAATCGACCAGCAGCAAAGACTGTAACCTTTACTTCCAGATTCAGTAAGGGCATGGGATGAACCATCCCTTCCGCGCTTCACATAATCCCCAGCGCGGCTTTACGCTGATCGAGCTGGCATTGGTGCTGGCCGTGCTGGGTATTCTATTCATTCCGATTCTCAACCTGCTGCAGCAAAGCCGTCAGGCGCAGATGGAGGAAGGGACGCGCGCAGCCCTGGAAGCTGCGAAAGAATCCTTGCTTGCCTATGCCGCGCAGCATAAAGGCTGCCTGCCCCACGCGGCCGATTTTGAAGGCGGCGTTGCCGATACTGATATAAACGGCAGCGGTGGTTTGTACGTTGATACCGGCAGCGTGCGGCAGGCGGTCGAGCCCTTTGCGGGCGGCACAGGACAACGCGCGGGCGATGTGCCTTGGGGCGACATCCAGGCCCCTAACATGGGCCGCGATGCCAACGCATACCGTATCCAGTATTATGTCGGCATGGCTTACACATCGCCTACACAAACACGGCGCAGCAACGACACGCCAGCCACGCGCGACGATTGCCCGGCGCGCGTTCGCGCCAGTGTCGAGGCATGGGATGGCACCGCACGTTACGCGCTGGGTGACATCGTCACCAGTAACGGCCTTTACTATGTGGCCAGCTCAACACCCGCTGTCGGCACCGCACCGCCCGGCACCGGATGGGTGGCCTTTGGCAACGCGGGCGATATTCCGCCATGGAACAGCACATCGAATTATACAACTGGTGACTATGTAACAGAAAACGGCACGGTCTACCGCGCGTTGGAAGATATCGATACGACGGTCACGACAACTACAACCACGACCGGTAATGGGAATAATGGTAACGGGAATGGAAATAACGGCAACGGTAACGGCAACAATGGCAACGGTAATAGCAACACAACCACAACGACCACAACTAGCGTCGGCAACGGCCCGCAGCCAAGTTTATCACCGAATTCATGGCGGCCGGTGGGGCTGCCCGGGCAAAACACGGCTTACCCGGCATGGCAAAGTCACGCAACACAGGGCTACCGCCGTGGCGAAATCGTCACCCATGATGGCCGGCTGTTTCGTGCCCTGGCTGTTGCCACACCTTCGCTAACATCGCCAACAGTCGGTACAACAGGCCCCGACTGGCAGGATATCTCGGTACCTGCGCTGATCAGCGGCACGCCCCGCATGCTGGAAACACGCACCGGCCCGGTCATCAGCTCGGCCCCGGGCAATGTTACAAGTGGTATTCACAATGTAGCAGTGCTGATTGCGCCCGGGCCTACAAGCGAAGATCCGTTCAACCGCCCTGGTATGCGCGATACGCGTGACAGCCGCCGCCATATGACCTGCACCAGCGCCGCCAGCTGCGCGGTGTGGCCAACGCTGAACGATATCAACGCTGATGCACGCACCTTCAGTCTGACGAACGACACCCAGCCGGGTGGTGACGTTGTGCTGCCAATCAGTTTTAATGAATATCAGGCGTATATGGCCAAACGCGGCCTGAACGTGCAGGCTGTCGGCTGGTGATTAGCGCCGGCACGCCATAGGACGCATACCCAGTTCAACACGGATATTTTTGTTTACCGGTGGCTTGGGTTTACGACCCGCGCGTTCATCTTCCAAATCAGTGGCCAAAGCAATCAGGCCATCATGCCCGCTTTCTTTCAGCACTTTGCCGACCAGCAGATCTATGAAATCGCCACAGATTTCCTGTTTAACTGACTGCATCAGCTCTTTTGTCTCTGTCATAATGGCATGGAATTTAAAGCTGTCTGTCATACGGTCTGTGCGCTTTCTTATTTCAAAACGGCGCATATCATCTAGATCGAAGTATATAACTTCGTTTTGTCCATCATCATTATAAGTTTGAAGTTCGGCGCCGCATGCTGTGGCCATACGGTCCATCAGATCAACGATATAATCGGGAATGTTGGTTGTCAGAGTAAAGGTCATAACACATATCCTTTTCGATTTAAGTTATCTAGGATTGACCGCCATACCAAACTTCTGACGGATATCCTTGGCAACTGGTGGTGTCGGCTTTTCGCCCTTCAGCTCGGCAGCAAAATCGCGACCCAGCTCTTCCAATTCAGGAACGCCCGAGCGCGCCAGCTCAATCGCCAGGCGCGCCTTAAGGCTATCGCCTTCGTTTTCAGGCAGACAGAAGTGGATTTCACCATATTCAATTCCGGAAAATGACGGGATGTTCAGTGCGCGCAGTTCGGCCACAGTAGCCGGCGTTTTGATAAAAAGGGAAATGGTATTCGTCAGCGCGACGCCGTCACGGCTATCACTACTAAAATCTTTTTCAACACACATGCGGAAAGCATCGGTTCTGAAGCTTACCGCTTCAAGTTTTTGAAACACGCGGTCTTCGGGTTTGGTCGCGCTCATCGTAACGCCGGTCGCCTTGGCAACACGATTGACCAAATCGAGCACATTCAGATCGAGATAAGTTGAAGCACCCATATGAAATTCCTTTCAAAATCCTATACCTAAGAATATCGCCAAACCCTGAAACTATTGTATTTATAACCTGTTGAGATTTATGGATTTGGGCTAGGATTTTGGGGCCCATGGTTGACCCGCAAACCCCTGCCCCCACACCCCGCATTGGCGAGCAACTGCTACGCCTTGGCCTGATCACGCCCGACCAGATCGAGGTCGCCCTGCATGAAAAAGCGCGCAGCGGCAAGATGCTGGGTACCATTCTGGTCGATCTGGGTTTCATCAAGGAAACCGACCTGGCAGCCGCATTGGCCGCCCGTAGCGGCGCAGCACACTTTGATTCTGTCCATGCTCTGATCGATCCTGCGTTGGGTCGCACCATCCCGCGCGAACAGGCCGAGCGCCACCGCATCGCTATCCTGTCGGAACAAGGCGGTGAAATCGCCATGGCGATGGTTGATCCGTATGATGTGCTGGCGCTGGACGCCGCGCGCCGTTTCGTGCCGCCCGGCACATTGCTGATGCCGCAAATCATCACACCGGCCGACCTTTCCGAAGTGCATGATTTCATATACGGCTATAGCCTGAGCCTTGACGATGTGCTGCGCGAACTACGCACCGGCAGCGGCGAATTCACCACGGCCGAACTGGCACGCGGTTTCCGCCACCCCATCGTGCGGTTGGTCAACATGCTGATGCTGGATGCCGTAAAGCAGCACGCATCGGATATCCATTTCGAACCGGAAGAGTATTTCATCCGCATCCGCCTGCGCATCGACGGCGTGCTGCAGCAGGTAGCCGCCCTGCACAAGGATTTCTGGTCGGCCCTGTCGCACCGGCTGAAAATCATGGCGGGGATGAATATCGCCGACAAGCTGATGCCGCAGGATGGCCGCTTTACCATCACGTTGTCCGGTCGCGTGGTCGATTTCCGCGTTTCCACACTGCCCAGCGCACACGGCGAAAACATTTCTGTGCGCGTACTGGACCAGTCGAACGCCCTGCGGTCACTGAACGAACTTGGCTTCACCAGTGAGGCGCTGGCCGCCATCACCACTATGCTGAAGCGGCCTGAAGGCCTGCTGATCGTTACCGGGCCGACCGGCAGCGGCAAGACCACCACGCTGTATGCGGCGCTGAACCAGCTGGCCAATGTGAAGCGCAACATCATGACGCTGGAAGACCCTATCGAATACCAGCTGCCGCTGATACGTCAGACGCAGATTCGTGAGGCCACCGGCCTTGGTTTCGCCGAGGGCGTCCGCAGCATTCTGCGTCAGGATCCGGATATCATCCTTGTCGGCGAAGTGCGCGACAGTGAAACGGCACAGATGGCGCTGCGCGCCGCGATGACAGGCCACCTGGTGCTAACCACACTGCACACGCGCGACATTCTCGGCGTGATGCCGCGCTTGCATGATCTGGGCATGACGCCAGCACTGATGGCCGGCAATATCAATGGCCTTGTGGCGCAACGCCTCGTGCGTCAGCTGTGTCCGCACTGCAAAAAGCCCGATGCGCTGGCAGCAGAAACAGCCGCGCTGCTGGATGTGCCCGCGAAAAGCAAGGTATTCAGCCCAGTCGGATGCGCACAATGTCGCAATACCGGGTACAAAGGGCGCGTACCTGTGGCCGAAGCACTGGTGATCGACCCAACGCTGGATGAACTTATCGGGCGCAATGCACCACGCAGCGAATGGCTGAAGATATTAAAAGCGCGCGGTTTCAAGAGCCTGCGTGAACAGGGCATCGCGCTGCTGCTGGCCGGCACCATCAGCGCCGAAAGCCTGCTGGAGTCGATTGACGTTATCGGTATGAAAGAGGCCGCATAGTGGCAACGTATAAATACCGTGCACTTAATCCCCGAGGCCGTGTTCTGAACGGAACACTGGCTGCCACCAACGAGCTGGATCTGCAGCAGCAGTTGCTGCAGGCCGGTATCACGCTGATCGAGGCCAAGCCTTATACCGAAACGCCATCAGCACTGGCGCTGCTGCGTCGTGTGCGTACACAAGACCTTGCCCAGCTGTGTCTGAACATGGAGCAGCTGCAGCGCGCCGGCGTCAAACTGACCGACGCGCTGCGCGATGTGATCGAGGCAACGACGGTACCTCGCCTGCAAATCGCGCTGGCTAACGTACTGCAGGATGTCGATGACGGGTCGTCGCTGTCACAGGCAATGATGCAGCACCGCCGTATTTTCCCGCCGCTTATGATTGCACTGATCGCCGCCGGCGAAACCACCGGCCGGCTGGCTGACGCCTTTCAGGAACTGGCACAGCATTTCGACTGGCAGGAGCGCCTGCGAAACCGCCTGGTGCGCGTGTCGGCATATCCACTGTTTACCGTGCTGGCCATGTTCTGCGTGATGGTGCTGATGCTGGGGTATGTTGTGCCCGAAACCAGCACATTCCTGTATTCGCTGAATATCGCATTACCCGCGCACACGGTAGCGCTAATCTCGACATCGGAATTCTTCGCCGCCTACTGGCGCCTGTTCGCCATTATCATCCTGCTGGGCGCGGGCATCGCTTATCTTGCCGGGCGTCAAAGTACAGAAGTACGCTATGTACTGGCCGGGATTGTGCTGCGCCTGCCCACGATCGGCATGCTGTTGCGCAAGATAAACCTAGCGCGCTTCATGCACACCTTCGCGTTGATGTTCGCCAGCGGTCTTGGCATGATTACAGCGCTGGAAACAGCCAGCCGTACGGTCAGCAATGCCGTATTAAGCGAAAGCCTTGGCGTCATCCGCGAGCAGGTGCAGAACGGCAACCCACTGTCGCTGGCCCTGCGGCTGTCGGGCGAATTCCCGGGGATGGTCCAGCGCATGATCCGCATCGGCGAGGAAAGCGGTAAACTGGCCCCGGCCCTGCGCCATGTGGCCGATTATTACGAACGCGATGTACAGGAAACCATCCAGAGTATGATTGGCGCGATCGGCCCTGTATTGACGCTTATTGCTGGCGGCCTGTTGATTTGGATCGCCGTTGCTGTATTTGTACCCGTCTATAACGCCCTGCCGCAGTTGGTCTGATGTTTAGGAAACCTGATATTGTCATCGCTATCACCGATGTGAAGATTGCCCTGTATCAGGGCGATAGCGCCGCACCGGTGGCCGAACTGGCCAACACTGTCGAGCATGTCGCTACCAGCCTGCAGGAGCTGCTGGAGCGTGCAGGTGCGCGATCGGCGATTATTATGCTGGAAACCAGCGATGTTCATCTTGTGACAGAGACACTGCCGCGTACCGGCTGGTATGACCAACGCAAATTGGTCGCCCGTCGGGTTGACCTGATGTTCCCCAACACCGAACTGCGCACGGCCATCCCGCTGGATGAAACGACAGACAGCAAGCAGAACTATTTCTTTGTCGCTGTACCGAATGCGCCGGTGCTAACGGCGATTTATAACGCGTTGGCACGCGCCCAGTGCTGGCTGGTCGGTGTTACCGTGTTTGCCGCCGAGTTCTGGGGCCACACGCAGCATGCCGCTCACAAAAACCGCATCACGCTTCTGAACATGGGCACGCATGTGCGGTTGCTGGCCGAGGAGCCGCGCACGCTGGCCCTGACGCGCATGCTGCCAGCATCGGTGGCCGGCAATACCATGCTGGCCGAGCAGGAGCTGCAGACCACGCAAAGCTATCTGCTGCGGCGCGGTTGGGCCGCCACCGAAAAACCAGCTCTTCGCACTTATAATGTCAGCGCTGTCACACCTTTTGCTGCGAACAACAAACTGCCACATGAAATCCTGGATCGTCAGCCTGCACCATGGCGCACTGTAATTGGGTTCTTACTTCGAGGCCAAAAACCATTCTGCCTGCTGCGCCCCGCACGCTTGCGTCAGCGCCAACAATGGCTGCGCGTCAACGACCTGATGCAAACCAGCTTGCGTGCCGCTGTCGTACTGGCACTGCTAATGTTGGCCGTCGATGCCGGCCTGCAGATGTACCTGCAAAAGCGTAATATAGGACTGGAGCGCCAGTTGGCCATGTTGCCGCCACCAACGCCGGGTCTTGAGCGGATTCAGGAAGCATCACTATACTGGCAACGGCACAACCACGATATCTTTGAGGTCTTGAAACCACTCTCAGACACTCTGCCTGCGCCTGCCTATCTGACAGATCTGTCGTGGACCGCTCAACCCGGGCAGGCGCCCACTCTGGACATGACTGTTCAGAACCTGCCAGCCAGCGAACAGAGCGCATTTATGGCACGACTGGTTGAAACCACCGGTATGCTGGCCACTATCAACGTCAGCGGCAGCCAAAGCACCGGGCAACTGGGAAAAACTGAAACCAGCAGCGCAGCACCCATTCTTGTCCACCTTGAGGGCACACCATGATTCGCTTTCGCCCTTCAGCCGGATCCATTTTGTGCGTGCTGCTTATCCTACTTGCCGTAGGACTTGAGCTTTTTGTGCTAACCCCCTTGTATAACAGGACATTCGAGCGGCATCGTGAATTGAAGGACCGCCTGAAAACCATCGAGGCACAGCAGAATACAGCACAAGACGACACGGCCAATCTGCAACAGCGTTTGGCTCGGGCGGCAGCCGATGACCAAACGTTACTGGCTGAAATGAACAGGTTCCGCAATACGGCCCAGTTGGAAAACGCCGCCTACAGCCTTGGCGCCTGGCAGGAAACGCTAGTTAATGACCAGACATTTTATGCACAACGCCTTGAACTGGACCTGACAGCTGCCCGTGACGCATCTATCTGGCAGTTCCTGAACATGGCAACCGCACAAAGCATGTACTGGGCACAGCTGGAACGTCTGCACGTTGCACATGAGATACGCGACGCCAATACAACCCTTGTGCACGCGGTAGCAACCATCGTTTTCTACAGGATGACGCCTTAATGAAGTATGTGTCACTGTTTCTTCTGTTTGTCGCCGGCGCTGCCCATGCTGCCGAGCTGCCGTCACGATCGCTGTTCTTCCCCGGCAGCAGTGCGCCCGTATATGCCACCGCCGGCGCCCTCGCTGTACCGTCATTACCTGCATACAATGGCGACACGGTACACAATTTCATCTATATGGCCCCCGATAACTGGAGCTTCTGGTGGCGCGGTCAGCGCATAACGCCCGCCACCCAGCCAGCCGGCCTGGTAATTGAATCGGTAGCACCTGATACGCTGGTTTTCACCGATAACGGCCAACGCTGGCATATTGAAGTCGGCAAGTTTGGCTCGCGATAGGTTTGATTCCGGCACCGGTTTCCGCTAGAACACCCGTATGACATATACCGTTGCTGCCCTTTATCGCTTTGTTGCTGTGGCTGACCCTTCGGCCCTAAGGGAAACGCTGAAGCCTGCCTTTGCTGATCTTGGCATCTGCGGCAGCCTGCTGATTGCGCCCGAAGGCATCAACGGCACACTGGCCGGCACCGCCGAAAACATCGATGCCATGCTGAAACTGCTGGAAACACACTGCGGCCTGCCGCGTGATGTGGTGAAGTTCAGCAGCGCACCTGAAAAGCCATTCAACCGACTGAAGATCCGCCTGAAGCGCGAAACCATCACGTTCGAACAACCGCATGTTGACCCGACACAGAATGTCGGCACCTATGTCACGCCTTCTGAATGGGATGCCCTGACGGCCAACCCCGATGTGCTGCTGCTGGATACGCGCAACACGTACGAAACCGATATCGGCATGTTCAAGGGGGCAGTCGACCCACGGATCGAGAATTTTACCGACTTCGCCGCTTATGTGCGTGAAAATCTTGACCCGAAGAAGCATAAGCGCGTGGCCATGTACTGCACGGGCGGCATTCGCTGCGAAAAGGCCAGCGCTTTCATGCTGGCTGAAGGGTTCGAGGAAGTTTTCCACCTGCAGGGCGGCATTCTGAAGTATCTGGAAGAAATTCCCGCCGAACACAGCACGTGGGACGGTGATTGCTATGTGTTCGACAAGCGTATGGCCGTGGGCCACGGTCTTTCAACCGGCGCCTACCGGATGTGCTTTGGCTGCGGCCGCGCGCTGGATGCAACCGCCCGCGCCCATCCGCATTATGAAGACGGCGTTTCGTGCGAACACTGTCACGCCGTCACATCAGACGAAGACAAAGAGCGCTTCCGCGAACGCCATCGCCAGATGTCAGCCCAATAAAGAATCCATAAAACCTCTGGCAGTCGCATAACGTTTTTATTCTGTCTTAATATACAAAGCACAGATAAGCGTTCAGAAAAAACTTTCCCTGTCGCATCACTTCTTCATTGCACCGTTCGTAATGAAGAGGACCCCGTGACTTATTGTGCTTTCAGGCAGAAAATTCTGCTGTTTACATTATGCGTCTTACCTGCGCCGGTGCTGGCTGCACCCGATTCCGAGCTTGCCGCCATGCGACAACAGCTGGCTGATCAGCAGCTGGTTATTGAACAGCAGCAGGGCCAACTGTCGGCTATACAACAGCAACTAAATTCGCTGGTAGGCAACAAGACCGCCACTGCGCACGCTTCGCCACCGATACCGGATCAGACCCCCGTCCACGTCGGCACCGAAAAACGCGAGGTTGCCAAAAAGGAGAAGCTACCGGATATCACCGTACTGGACCAAAATACCGGCGTCATGCTGAAAAGGGGCAGCGTTGTGGTGGAGCCTGGCCTTGAATATTCAAATTCATCGGCGGTGCGCGTTGATATCCAAGGCTATACCATCATACCCGCGCTGAATATCGGTTTATTCCAGATATCGGATGTTAACCGGGATGCGATAACGGCACGTCTGACGGGACGTATGGGTATTACCAACCGCCTTGAGGCCGACATCAGCGTTCCTTACCTTTACCGCAACGACCGCACACGGGCCCGCCCATTCGGCGCTGGCGCAGGTGCCGATGTCTTGACCGAGGTGGACGGCAGCGATATCGGCGATATTGAATTTGGCGCCCACTACCAGATCAACAGCGGCCGCAATGAATGGCCAATTTTTATCGCCAACGCCCGCTATAAAAGTGATACAGGCACGGGCCCGTTCGACGTGCCGCGTGACCCGGCCACAGGCCTGCTGGAAGAACTACCCACTGGCTCAGGCTTCACAGCGCTTGAGCCCAGTGTGACTGCTATCTTCCCGAACGACCCTGTCGTTTTCTTTGCCAATCTTGGCTACACATATAATATGGAAGAGGATATCGGTGGCACGATCGGCACTATTGATCCGGGCGACAGCGTAAATGCTACCCTTGGTTCCAGCCTGGCCATCAACGATCGTACATCGCTCAGCCTTAGCTACACCCATAATATGGTATTCGAAAGCACCCAGAATGGAACAACCATTCCTGATTCAACCATCCTGCAGGTGGGAGCCCTTAATATCGGATCTTCATACCGTGCCACCGACGCCACAGCCATCAACTTCATTACCAGTGTCGGTGTCACGGAAGACGCGCCAGATGTACGCCTTATCGTCAAGGTGCCGATGACGTTTGACCTATTCTGAAGCTTATGGAGCTTACGTCCAATTTATAAAATGCACAAAGTATGCACATTTAATCTTATAAACGTTTCTGATAGGTGTACGCGCAAGGTAGACATCTATCCGACTTCACTTATTAACGCACTAGAAGCGGTACTTGTCATCCTTTTCAAGAAAGTACAGTAAACGTTCTCTGGACTGCACATTACCCTACTTGTGGCACCGGCAAGACTTAACTGCCGGAATCCATGCTGGCGGCTTTGGCACTATCTGGCGAACAAAAACCCTAACCCTGAAGGAGAGTTCACGATGTTTAAGAAAGTCCTGTTGTCAACAGCTGCAGTCTTGCTGCTGACCTCAACCGCAGCTTATGCTGATAATAGCAGCGATGGCAATAACAACGATGTCGGTAATACGGTTGGCGATATTGCCAGTCATAACGGTGGCAACACCGCTGGTGATATCGGCAGCGGCAATAACAGCAGCAGCCACACCGCTACAGACAACTATAACGACAAGAGCTTCACATCAACGGTAAACGCATCGGCTGATAACAATAGCTCGAATACTGACTATGACGCCAATAACAACAGCGTCAACACCACGTCTGTCAGCTCGGCTGATGATAGCAGCTCGAATACTGATTATGACGCTAACAACAACAGCGTCAACACGACGAACGTAAGTTCAGCCGACAATAACAGTGACAATAGCACACACGAAGCCCTTGAGATCAACGGCAACAACCTGAACAGCCATAATGGTGGCAACACCATGGGCGACATTGCCAGCAACAATGGTGGCGATGACAACCGGGTTGATAACAGCGTCTATACTGCTGTCAGCACGCCCATTGACACTAACGAACTTGGTTCAAAGAACTCGTTCAGTGGCGCTGAGATCGTGACGGCTTCAGCTCTGAGCGGTACGGTTGCCAACAACTCGTATGCCTTCGATCCGGAAGATCCATACCGTGTTGATAACAACTTTACAGGCTTTGACGGTGCTACCGGCGTGATGCAGGTCACACAGAACTCGGGCGTATCGGGTAACGTGACTCAGTCGGCTATCACGGTCCAGGCTAACATTCAGCAACCCGCGCAACCGTAAGCTGGAGGCTATCTGATGAAACGCGTCGCAGCTTTTCTGGCACTGGTTATTTCATTCCCTGCCTCGGCTTTAGCCGCACAAGGCAGCATGAACGAACTTCCCTTTGCCGAAGCTGCGGCAGTTTCTGCCGAAGTGCTAGACGACAGCCGCGGTGCCAGCGGGTTTAACCCTGCTGTGCTGAGTTCGATCGAGAATATAGCGGTTAGTGCTGGTAATACACTGAACAACCCTGTGGGCGGCACTAATATCATCAGCGAAGCCGCCTTTTCCGGTGGCAGCGGCATCATCAGCGTTGTCCAGAATAGCGGCAACGGCGTCATCATCCAGAACTCGACCGTCGTGAACTTAACCATGCAGTGATTCTGTTATGAACATTTTTTTGCCTTCGGCTCTGCTTACTGTACTTCTGGTACTGCCAGCCTTTGCAGCAGACATGGTTCCCGGCATGTCGGGCGCAGGTACGATGCGACTGCCCGTCAAGAATATGAGCGAGATGCGCTTTACCCACATGATCAAACAGAAATACGACTTTAGCTGCGGCGCCGCTGCCATTGCCGCTCTGTTGACTTACCACTACGAGATGCCCAGCGATGAAGCTGGCATCCTGAAAGCGATGTATGAGACCGGCGATAAAGAAAAGATCCACAAAGCAGGCTTTTCCATGCTGGACATGAAGAAATATCTGCAATCAGTCGGGTTTACCGCGGAAGGCTACCGCGCATCTATCGACAAACTGGCTGCTGCGGATATCCCTGCTATCGTGTTGATCAACAACAAGGGCTATATGCACTTCGTAGTAGTGAAAGGCGTTAGTAGTGACCATGTGTTGCTAGGTGACCCCGCCACTGGCGCCCGCATTGTTACCCGCGATGCGTTTAATAAAAGCTGGAACGGCATCTTGTTCGTCATCACCAGTCACACAGAAACGGCGCAACCCACCTTTAACGTAGCCAGCGAATGGCAGCGTCTGCGAGCACCAGTCGTTGCCGGCATGGGATCAGCGCCCCTTAGCAATCTTGCCCTGGATACCGCATTAACGCCGAACTATTACCGCTAGGAGCTTCTAATGCGCATTCTTCTGTTCCTTACTATCATGACCCTAATTCTTATTCTGGCGACGCCGGTACGCGCAGCTGTTCTGAGTTCGGATCCCCTAACGCAGGATGAACTGGATGCGCAGCGCGGCGGCTTCATGATGGCAGGCGGGCTGGTTCTTGATTTCGCTCTTGTCCACAAAAGTATGGTGAACGGCGAGGTTCAGAATGCTTTCCAGCTCAGCAGCCAGGATTTTATCAACAACGTTGATGTTGGCCAGCTAGTCTCAGTCATCCAGCTTGGAAACAATGTGGGCGGAGCGACGCTATCTGACATTCCAGGACTTGTCAGCATTATCCGTAACAGCCTTGATAATGCAGTGATCCAGAACCTGAACACGATGGAGCTAAGCGTCAGCAACATGCAGTCGGTAAAGGACTATAATGCTCTTGCCACGTTGCGTGACGCCCAGCTGCTGACTGGGCGGTACTAATTACAGTTTCTTCTTTAAAAATGCCACGACATCGGCGCGCATTTCGGGGGTTTCAACGTGGCCAACGTCATAACGTTTTAACAGCCAGTTTTCCGGCGCGCCGGCTGCTGCATACACCCGCTTTAATTCTTCGTCGATGATATCCAGCCCCTTGGGCGGCGTCAGCGGGTCTTGCACCCCTGCCACGCTGATGTGCGCCCGGGGCGCGATCAGCGCGTTGATGCTGGCGGCGGTAAAGTGCTTCAGCAGGCTTGGTACATAATAATAGATGCCGTGGTATTGCAGGCCGTCGGTTTTAATTAGTTCGTCGAATTCCGTCAGGCAGCAGATATCAGCGCATACTTTTATGCGGGGTTCCAGCGCGGCCAGATACCACGCCATGGTGCTGCCCATCGATAGGCCCAGCGTGGCGATACGGCTGGCGTCCACATCATCACGCGTCAGCAGGTAATCGAACCCGCGCAGCGTGTCGAACACCATCATGCCCCACATCACCTGTCCCTTCCACAGCATCTCTTTAAAGATATCCATTTCGCAGCGCGTGGAGCGCTCGCCAAAGGCCCACATGTCCATGCATAGTACGTTACAGCCCATATTGACCAGCTCTTCGCCCCACGGCAGCTTGCCGCCGCGCGAGATCAGCAGATCTTCCTTGCCGATATGATACTTGGCGCCGTGCGGGTGGTTATACAGCGCCGTCGGCAATTTGCCTGATGTGCCCTTGGGCCTGACGAAATATGCCGGCACAGGCTCGATGCCGTTCAGGCCAAGCAGCAGCTTTTCAACCGTGTAACGCTCGCGCTGCTCAACCCACTGCACCGCGACGTCGATGGGCGCATCGCGCGGCGGCAGGTCACCCAGCAAGCTATAAAGTTCGGCGCGGCGAAGCTCAGACATTGCTTAGTTTAGACCTGCGATATGAACCAATGCATTCCATAAAGCCAAAAAGTAAGGGCTGGCAAAAAGACCCACAATGAACGGGCCAACAAGACCAGCCCACATCATCAATTCTTTTAAAAGCGCGCGCCTAGCCTTTGCTCTCTCGCGCTTGTGAACTATTTTCGAAAGAACTTCATAAGCCTTTTCATTATAATCTAGATTAGCTGATTGCTCTACAATTTGATCTCTAGTCTGCCCAACAATAAAGGCGCGATAGACCTCTCTTTTCCTTTTAAGCTCCTCATCAGTCTCATATTGATATTGTGCTTCAAGGGCATTGAGACTTTTAGCATTGCTCATCTATTACCTCATAAGTATGGCGGAAGGGGTGGGATTCGAACCCACGATGGGCTTGCACCCATGCCGGTTTTCAAGACCGGAGCCATCAACCACTCGACCACCCTTCCGTAGCTGGTGGTTTTACCAAAGCCGGCCGGAAACGGCAATTCTTATCAGAATAGCCTCGGTTTTCAGCTGTGGAATTGACGAAACCGGCAGGATAGCTAGCTTTCAGGCTGACAACCCCAAAGGAGACCCACATGCCCTATGTCGACGGATTTGTTTTGAATGTACCCAAGAAGAACTTACCCGCCTATAAGAAGATGGCCGCCAAGGCCAGCAAGATATGGCGTGAATACGGTGCGGTTGATTACAAGGAATGTGTGCTGGATGACGGGCGTGCCAAAGGCTGCCTTGCTTTCCCCAAACTCGCAAAATCGAAAACCGGCGAAACGATCGTGTTTTCTTACATCGTCTACAAGTCACGCGCGCACCGCGACGCCACGCTGAAGAAGGTCATGAAAGACAAGCGCCTGAACGACATGTGCAAGGACGGCAAGATGCCGTTTGACCCGAAGCGCATGGCTTACGGCGGCTTCAAAGTAATGGTCAGCGCTTAGGGGAGTGCAGCTGCCGGCGCAACGCCCCGCACCAAGGGATTTTGCCCAGCACGGATCTTGCGGTACATTTTTGCGAATTCTTTTAGCGGGCGGAACTTGCCGTCATTGCTGGCCTCCAGCACGTTACGCACAAACGCTGCTTTCTTGCCTGCAAACCCGATACCGGCGCCGATAACAAAGCCCGGCGCATAGGCAACGGCACCAATCACCTTACCGACCCAGTATAGGCTCGGCGTATCTTTTTTATTGATGCGTGCGTGTTCGTCCTGCCCCGGGTCGATGGCATAAGCAACGTTTTTATAAGCATTGCTTACGCTCAGCTTGATGTATTTTGCATTTCGCTTGAACAGGCTTTCAACAACACCTTTGGCAAGACCATAGGTTGCCGCTGTGGTGGCACCGGCCAACGACGCCACAATCGAGCGTGAATCCAACCCGGCTTCATCTGCCTGTTCGCGTATGAAGGTGCCGTTCTTGTATGCTTCGCAAGCAAAGCTGATGTTGTTATGCAGCTTCTGTCGCAACACGCTGCTGCCACGGCTATTGAACTTCTGTGCCGCGCCAAACCCCGCCCCCAGAGATACAGCACAGCCCTTAAGCGTGCTGATCGCTGCAACGGCTCCCGGGACAACAGCCGGTAGAATGGCCAGCATGGCAGCAAAGTATCCGGCGATGTTTGTTCCAAGGCCTACGGCGGTTGCAATATCTTTTCTGCCGGTTGCAGCGCTGGTGACTTTATAAAGCAGGGCGCCCGTAAGGCCGCAGGCCAGGAACAAGGGCGTTCCGGCAAAGCGCATCCCGCGATAGGCGTGTTTCAAAATCTCGCGGTTGCGGAAGATGGCCTTCGATGATGCTTTGTCTACCGGCCGCCACAGCAGCGCCAAACCCGCGCGCCGGAACTGTTCGGTAATTGCGAATGTTTTTTCGGAATTATCGACAAGGTTGTGCCACAGGTCGGAAAGAATATCCTTTTCGTCCTGTGGCGCGGATTTCTGTGCAGAATTCCACGGTCCAGTGAATGTTTTTTTATCGCCTGACACGGGTTAAAACCACCTAGGACTATGACTGACTGAAACCAGCCTAACCCGGGTGGATGAAAGTAATTGAAATGTGCCCGGCCTTGGGGTGCACGCATGAAAGTATTTAGCGGTTTTGACATTAACTAATTATCCACGATACCGTTTGGCTGCGTGCTTTTCACGTTCAGGGGGAACAACAATGACCACCCAAGATCAAACCATCGATGCAGATTTCGAAATCACCGGCGCTGAACAGCCCCGCCCCTCAGCCATTCGCGGCGTTGCAAAGGCCGCCCGCCGTGTTGTTGGTAACCTTGCTGGTGCTGTTGGCGACGCACTGAAACCTATCCCCGAGATTGATGAAGCAGTTTACGCAGGGAAAGTGAATCTTGACGACCGCGCCCAGGTTTCTTCGTGGCTGGAAAAGAAGGTCGTGGCCGAATACAAAAAAGCCACCGGCGCAAACCACCTTATCACGGTGGCAACGCTTGGCGGCATGCTGGGCGCTGCGTATATGGATATCAACGCCGGCCTGCCAGTGATGTCGCAGGTCGCTAGTGGCCTACAAGGCTGGGCAGGCATTGACCCTGATGCACCGGTTGAAGGCTCGCTGGCCGGTGACCTGCTAGGTCTGAACCTGTCAACCAACGCCCAAACATCAGCCGTGACGCTGAGTCTTGTGGCAACATCTCTTGCACTGCTGCCGTATGCGGTTAAAGGCACGCCGGCGCCTGTTAAGTACAGCCTTAGCGGCATTGCTGCCAGCATCATTGTCGCGTCGGCCTTTATGGCGGCACACAACGGTGCACTGGAAAGCCTTGGCTTTGGCACAGAGTTCCAAAGTGCGCTTGAGAGCGGCGACTACGATTATATCAGCCGCGCCCTTTCGCAGCTGAGCCCCGCCGATATACGCGCCATGGGCGAAAGCGGCCAGGAATACACACTGGCCAAGGCGCTGGTTGAACAAGCCCAAGCTGCTGCTGACGCTAACGCTGCCAACATCGAAGAAGCAACACGCGGCATGCCGGGCTTCCTGGGCGCCAGTCGCGCCGGTCCTGCTAACGATTATCTGGAGCGTATCTACCCAGATCTAATCGCAGCACGCCCTGAACTGGCCGAAGCGCTGACAGCCGCCAAAAGCCAGCTGAACGAAGCTTCAGCCGCACTGGGCATGGCCCTCAAGGATTCGCCAGCCTATCAGCGCGCCGAAGGCGAGTACATCGCAGCGCACGTCACCGTGGCCTTGCTATCGCTTCTGGGTGGCACCGTGTGCGCCAACCTGCTGGGCAAGAACCTTGCCAACAAGCAGATCATGGCCGCAGCGCGCACCAACGCGATGGCCTATGCCGAAACCCGCATCAAGGAGATGCTGGCCGGAGCCGAGGCACAGGTGGATGACAGCGTGATCAGTGACGCGGCCGCCAAGGCTGGCGAGTCGATCTATCTGACGTTCGTGCGCGGCATGCAGGACGAAGCCAAGAAGGCTTATGCGGGTGCCGCCGGCGATCTGGCTGAACGCCGGATCGAAGCCACACGGCAGTCGATTGAAGCCGGCATCCGCGAACGCGCCGCTGCCGCCGAAGCTGCGATTGCGAAGAGCCTAGCCGAAAAAGCCGCCAGCGAAGCCGCGACCCTGCGTGCATCAAGCGATGCCCAGAATGCGGCGGCGCTGGCTGCGGCCGACGCCAACGAACGCATCGCTGAATCAAGCCAGCGCGCTGCCGAAGCCAACCTTGCTGCGGCACGCGCCGACGCCGAAGCATTGGATATCATCGCCCAGACCGGCGAAGATACGCTGGCCGTGCACCAGATCATCACTCTGCGTGCACAAACGGAACTGGCCGCTAAGTACATGAATGGCGAAGAAACGCCCGACCCTGAACTGGCAGCCCAGATTGCAGGCGCGCTGGCTGGCAGTAATGCGATGCAGATCACCGACGGGCAGGCCGATGCACTGCAGAAAGTACTAACCACGGCCGATAACGTCGCCAAGCACCTGATCAGCATCGAACTAGCCCGTACGCCAGATGTCGCGAACGACAGCGACGCAGCGGAACCTAATGCGCAGACCGACGGTACGGCGGCAACCGGTAAGCTGCCTGCCGCACGCGAAGCTGAACTGCGTATGCAAGCCCTGAACCTTGCACTGGCACACTGCTGCGGCAGCAACCCCGATGTACGGGTGGCCGTTGAAGCTGTGATGGCCACAATGCAGGGTGCAAAGCCGAAAGGCGCTGACGTGGCGAACGATGAAGCCGAGTTGACGCCCGGCGATCGCTCGGTTGCCGTGCAGGGCCCGCAAAGCGGCACAGGTATCGCACAGCTGGATGCAGCCTAAACCCGCGTAAGGCGAACGGGCTGAAGAATGGCAACCGGCGCGGCCCCGATAAAGCAGCCAGAACGATTGCCATAAGCTCGAAAAGCTTTATTCTGATGGCATGGCCGAAACATCCGCCACGCCCTTATCTGCCACGCCTTTAACCGACAAGGCTTTAAGCCGCCTGCGCACGCTGGCGGAAGGCAACGGTATCGACCCGGCAGCCATCAACGTGCTGCGCACCGACGAGTCGATTTACACTATACGGGCCGAGCTAACACTCACACCACGGTGGGAACTGGGCGTCGCCACACCGCAGGAAATGAAATCGATGCCCAGCGAGCCGCTGGCCGGTATGGAAGCCCTGCGTGACAAAGCAGGACGCGAAGGATATCCCAGCCGCTGGTGGGTGGATGCCATCGACGAGCTGCGCACCATGCCCGGCGAAGGCTGGGGTCTTGACCAGAAGGCTATCCGCCTTGACCAGCAAACCCGCCTTTTCAACATTCAGGAAACTTGCCCAGCCTGTACCGGCAACGGCGCGGTAACTTGCAGCTCCTGCCGCGGCACCGGCCAGATGCCGTGCCAGTTCTGCCAGAACACCGGGAAAGACCCGCGCGCCCCGGGGGGGTCGAACGATCCGGGCACGCCGCCCTGCCCCGAATGCAACGGCACCCTGATGACGCGCTGCACCGCCTGCAACGGTAATGGTAGCCGCCAATGCCCCACCTGCCGCGGGCAGGGCCAGAAAGCCACGGTTTACGCATTGAAGCTGTATGCCGACGCCCGCTTTGCCTGGGCCACCGACGGCACCGACCTGCCGACACCCCTGCGCCGCTCAGTTGACCGCGCCGGCCTTGATCGCCTGGCCCGTGGCCATGCTACCATCAAACGTGGCGATATCGATGAGGACAACCTGCAGGGCCCACCTCGCATCCCGTATACCGCCACTCTGCCGTTTGCCACGACACAGCTTGATATCAATGGCAGCAAGCACACGGCTCAGTTGCTGGGCCTAAAGGGCGCTATTCTTGAACTGCCCGATTTCCTTGATAAGCAGATTGAACAAGCTGAACAGCAAAACACCCTGCCCGCCCTGCGTATATTTCATGAAGCACAGGTTATTCGTGCGCGGCGTGGAAAGGTTGCCGACCTGATGAAATTCTATCCCGCCGGCCTCAGCAAGAATGCAGCCGACCGTCTGTTGCAGCAGGCAGGCCACAAACTTCACACAAGCACACGCGACCTGCGGTGGCAGGCCTTCGGCATCGGCATTAGCGCTGCCATACTGGCCAGCTTTTTCTACCTGCATAGCGGAATCCGTAACCTGCTTATTACGGGACCGGTCACGCTGGAGCAGATCGATCTTGGCTTTCCCGTCCTGCTAGCCGCCGGTTTTGTTATATTCCAGCGCTGGTGGATGAAACGCATGCTTGAAAAGCGGTTGAACCAGAGTGGCCTGCGACCACCTTTCTTCAGTCCATTGGCTTTTCTAGGCATTCTCGTCGTTCTCACTGTTTACGTGCTGCTTCTGTTTTACACGACCGAACTTCCAACATGGCTTGCATTGCATAAGATGTGGATTGAAGCGTACCTTAACCGCGCACCCACCTAGATGAAATCATGCGCATAAAAAAAACGGCCCGCCAAAATGGCGGGCCGTTTTGAATAGCTTAAAGCTTACTTCTTTTTCTTCTTGGCGACCTTCTTAACGGTCTTCTTAGCAGCAGCCTTCTTCACCGTCTTTTTAGCCGGTTTCTTTGCAGCTTTCTTTTTAGCAGCCATGGTTGTCTCCTCTTGGTTTGGTTAGACAGCTTCCGACTTTCGCCGAAAATGCCTAAGGAGTTGTTAAAGTCGATTGAGTCGGCACAAGCTGTCCACTGATAATCACATGACCATCCACAGGCGCCGACTTACCAACACGCACAAGAGCAAGGGGTGGGTCGCTGCGCACAACAGCACCGATCACTGCACCGTCAGTGTTGGCAACGGGCGTATCGCGCGCATGCAGGCGGTCATCGGAAACAAGCAAAATCCTGTGCTTTACCAAGCCCTTATGATGCGTGCGCGCAGTCAACTCCTGCCCTACATAACAGCCTTTGGCAAAGCTGATCGCATGTGCGTTATCAAGTCCGAACTCCAACGGCAAGTCGTGCGGAGTCAGTTCAAGGGATGGTTCAATAATGCAACACTCGGTCAGCAATTTTTTATAGGCGGCAGGGGGTGCACTGTCTGAAAACCGTTCACCAGCACGCCATGTACGCCACCCCAAAGCTGGGTGCCGGGGATCGGGATAGGTCAGCAACAGCTTGCCAGCCGGCCGGTCTAGACTGATCTCCAGCGCTGCCGGGGCTACGCGCTTCATTACAAAATCGCTGCGCAGTTTGTATTTACCCAGTGTTGCTGCCAGCCCATCAGCCTGCAAGGCTGGCACATCCAGGAATATTGAATTCCCACCCCATCCCAGAACAACAAAGAAATCGAACGCATAGCGGCCCTGTGGCGTCAGCAGCAGGGTATAATGCGCGGGAGCATCAACCAACAGATCCTGCGTAACAAGTTTTTGCAGCATCGCAATGCGATCCGCACCCGTAACTTCGATAAGTGCGCGGTTTAAAAGGTCCATACGACGAAATATAGGTCTGGTATGGGATAAAAAACATAGTATTCTTTGCGTATGAAATATTACTTTCCGCGTACGATGATGTTATCCACCGCGCTCAGCCTTGCGTCGTTAGGCGGCACCCTTGGGCAATGCGCGATGGCCGGCCCGGACCGCGATCCCATCTACCAGAAATCAGCCGAGGCCGCCCGTTTCTGCTATCAGACCCTTGGTGAAATTTCCTGCTTTGCCGCGCCGCAGCCCAATCTGGGCCCGGTCGTAGCGCTGGAGCCAGAAAAAATACCGGATGAAGATGCTGTACCAGCGTCGATACCAGGACCAGCCGTAGCACCCGCCACAGACACAGCACCACCGGCCCCGGCCGCTGCCCCGGTCGAACAGGCGCCGGCCCTGCCCCCTGTTTCCGCCCCGCCCCCAGCGACATCGCCCGCAGTAGCCCCAACCGCAACATCAAAACCCAAAGAGCTGGGCGTGCCCGCATCTATGGCTCCTGATTATCCTAAACCGCGCACCATGCCGACACCCGACGCCCCCGTTCCGCTGACGTCGGACAAGGCGAAGCAGCCATAGGCCGGCCATGCAGGGCCTGACTATCGCCATTACGGGGGCCAGCGGCTATGTTGGCTGGCATCTGGCGGTGGCACTCAAGCGTGACGGCCATAACGTTATCGCCTATGCCCGCCGGCGCGTGCCCGGCTGTACTGTGGTGTCGAACTATTTGACCGGTACCCTGTACGATAATGCCGACGTCGTTATCCATTGCGCGGGGCTGGCTCACCAGCACGCCAACCCGGCCAAGTTCTATACTGCCAACGCTGAGCTGCCAGTGGCGCTGGGTCGCAAGCTGGCTGACCTGCCAAAACCGCCACGCCTGATCTTCTTTAGCTCGATTGCCGCGCGTGAAATCGAACGCCGTATTACGTCGGTACACGACGAGGAAATAGCGCGACGCCGCAATGCCTATGCCCTCAGCAAATTGATGGCCGAACGTGGATTAGCCAAGGTTTCAGGAGTGGGTGTCACCTGCGTGCGCCCACCGATGGTCTACGGACCGCACTGCCCCGGTAACCTGCCCAAGCTTTTCAGGGCCATCAAGCGCTGCGTGCCTCTGCCGCTAGGATTTGCCACTGCACCACGTCACTACATCTACATTGAAAATCTGGTGGATGCCGTGCGGCATATGCTGGCACACCCGGACAACACCTTTATCCATGAGATCGCCGATGAGCAGCCTATCAGCACACGCGACCTGTGCAAGCGGCTGGCTGGCGAGATCGGCCGCACTGCCATCCTGTTGCCGGTGCCGCGCTTTCTAGCGAAGTTCATGCTGAAATTGGCCGGGCGGCGCAAGGTTTATTCGGGGCTGTTCAAGGAGTTAATCGTACGCAACACCCTGCAGGGCTGGCGCCCGCGCTATTCGGTGCACGAAGGCATCAGGGAGTTCGCTGCGACAACTGCTGAAAACGGACGCAAAGCAGGATAACCAGTGCCAGCGCCACGGCCAGCATGGCCGGACCGATATTCAGCGCTGCGGCCGCGCACACAACCAGCCCCATATTCAGGATGCCAATCTGTATAACAACCCGGTCATGGTCACGGCCGGGGCCACCACAAGCAATCTGATAGAAGTGTTCGCGGTGGGCCTGCCAGAACTTCTGGCCGCGGGCGGCGCGGCGCAGCAGGGTGTATGTGGCGTCGACAAGGTAATACAGCGGCAGGATAAGCGCAGCGACCAGATAGCCCTGTGCAGCCACCGACAGCAGCAGGAACCCCAGCAGGAATCCCAGCGGAATGCTGCCTACATCGCCCATGAAGATACGCGCCGGATGCCAGTTCCACTTCAGGAACCCTACGGCGGCGCCACAGACCGCAGCAGCCAGCACCGGCGTCATCCCGTCGAGCGGCAGGACCAGCAGCGCAATCGCCACAATGCCGGCGCCGATTGAAAATGTTTCAACGCCCGCAATACCATCAATGCCGTCCATGAAGTTATAGAGGTTGATGAACCACAACCAGCCGACGGCAACCAGCACCGTTTCCAACCACGGCGGGACAAGGCCCTGCAAAATCTGGCCTTCGGGCAGCGCCTGATAACCGATAGCAACGGCCACAATCTGCACGCCGAAGCGCAGCAAGGCGCTGACGTTACCCAGATCATCGACCCACGATACCGCAACCAGCAACAGCATCGCCCCAGCCAACGGCAGCGCGGTGGGGGCGTGCGGCGTAAAGACAACCAGTAAGGCCAACGCTAACAGTACTGGCGCTATGACGCCCCAGCCGCCGCCCAGCGTAACCGGGGTTGTATGGTGTGAACGTTCGTTAACTGCGGCGACGATGTTACGCCGCTGCATAGCCGCATACGCCGCGCCGGTAGCGGCCCATGCCAACAACGCAGACCCGATGAACAGGATGGTCAGCACGGCAAGCATGTCAGACTTTCGCCCATGTCTTGTACCAGTCGACGAAACGGCTAAGACCGGTGCGCAGGTCGGTTTGGGGCTCGAAACCAAGGTCGCGACGGGCCAGCGTGATATCGGCATAGGTGGCCTCAACCTCATCACTGCGGGCTGGCTCGTCATGGATTATGGGTATTTTTCCAGTAAGTTCGGCCAATATCTTCACAAAGTCGTTCACAACCGTCGGGTTGTTATTACCAAGGTTATATATGCGATGCAGCGGCTCGGCCTTCGGCAGGTTCACAGACGCCACCACCCCAGCCACGATATCGTCGATATAGGTGAAATCGCGTTTTAGGCGCCCGCCATCGAACAGGGTTAGCGGTTCACCCTGGTACAGTTTTTCGGTAAACGCATAATACGCCATGTCGGGGCGGCCCCACGGGCCGTATACGGTGAAGAAGCGCAGGCCGATCAGGTCGATGTCGTACATGCTACCATAGGCATCAGCAATCAGCTCGGTCGCGCGCTTGGTGGCAGCATACAGCGACGACGGTTTATAGGCGCGATCTTCCTCGCTGAACGGCAACTTGGTATTGCGGCCATACACTGACGAACTGCTTGCATATACAATGCGCGGCGCGTCTTCCAGATTGTACACCTGTTCCAGCAATACGGTCGTGCCTTTGACGTTACTATCGATATAGGCATACGGATTCTCGCGCGCATAGCGCACGCCCGCCTGCGCAGCAAGATGAACGACCGTACGCAGCCATGGCATGCCACGAAATACCGCAGCCATTGCGTTCGGGTCGGCAATATCAACCTTGAAGAAACGAAAGCGCGGGTTCGTCTGCAACTGCGCAAGCCGCGCTTCTTTCAGCGCAGGATTATAGTAAGCGTTAAGATTGTCTAAACCGATAACGTCGTGCCCGGCATCCAGCAGCTTTTGCGCCACATGAAAGCCGATAAATCCCGCCGCGCCGGTGATAAGGATTGTCATGCGGGTGATTTTCCGCATAATCACGCCAACCCGCAAGAGAGGAAATTCATGCGTTATATTGCGCTTATCGCCGCCCTTCTGCTTTCGCTGCCTGCACACGCCAACATGTCGCTTGATGAAATCAAGCTTGGCTTCGGCACGCAGGCCTCTGCCGTTGTCGATGCTGACGAGCCGTTGCAGCCGTGGCTGCAGCATGACGAAGGCGGCCTTGCCATCAATGGCGAGCTGCTTTTCAAGGGCCCTGCATACCTGCGCCATATCTGGACACCGCGTATCCAGCTGGGCGGCAGCGCCAGCCTTGCCGGAGAAACCAACTATGTTTACACCGGCCTGTATTGGGACCGCGACTTTTGTGACACGTGGTTTGTTGCTGGCTTCTTTGGCCTTGCACTACATGACGGCACAACCGACATGAGCCCGGCTAACCCGAATTACAATAACACCCGCCTGCTGGGCAACCGCGTGTTGTTCCGCCTGGGGCCGGAAATCGGCTATCGCATCGACAACAACTGGAGCATCAGCGGCCAATGGGCCCACCTGTCGCACGGCTGGATATTGAACGGCTTTGATACGGGCGAACCCAACGAAGGCCTTGATCAGCTGAGCGTCCGGGTCGGGTATAAGTTCTAGGGAACAAGTTCGAGAGGCGGCGGGGTTAGGCCAAGCATTTCGTTCAGTGTCCAGTTGAGTCCCTGCCCTTTGCAGCGGCGGCGGCCCCAGCCAAAGTTCCCCGTACCGTATTGATCGTAGATGATTTCCTTCTGATAAGAGAAATCTACGACGTATCCTTCATTTACCAGTTGCTGTGCGGCATCGAAGAATTCCCGTACAAGGTCAAGACTTAAACCGAACGTATAGCCCTTGCCCGTGACAAGTTGTGCCTCAGATCCCGGCACGCACGAGCGACGCGCGACACCTGTCGCTGGTAGCCCGCCAGAGATTGTACCTTTCATCAGCATCAGTTCGACAGGAAAGCCACCTTCCGGAAGCCGAAAGCGTACATGGCCAGCGCCGGCCACGCATGTGTTGCCGAAGAAAAGTGCATCTCGCAGCTTCTTGCACTGCTGTTCATTAAGTTCGGTCATGCAGGGACTATACAGGGCAATATTAAAAGTAATGGTGCTGCCGAGAGGAATTGAACCTCCGACCCCGTCCTTACCAAGGACGTGCTCTACCCCTGAGCTACGGCAGCAAACTTATCAACAGGTCGGGGCTTTATGCCAAAAGCAGCTGTTTATCGCAAGCTTTTTCAAGCCTTTACCCAGCCCCGCTTTTACGGCAAAACAATGCATATGGCTAAAGAATCAGCTACAGATAAACCACAAACACCCGGCATGAGCGCCGATAAACTGGCCCGCCGTGCCATCGCCCTGCGCAACAACCTGCAGAAGCGGAAGGCACAGCAAAAGGCCCGCAACGATAGTAAGGAAAAGTAATATGTCACTTCTGCCCGATCACGAAATCCGCCGCCGCGCCCTTGAAGACCACATGATCTATCCGTTCATCGAGCGCCAGTCGGGCGACGGCATCATCTCGTCGGGTTTGTCGCCGCTGGGTTATGATGCCCGCGTTGCCCCTGAATTCCGCGTGTTCACCAACGTCGACAGTGCACTGATCGACCCCAAGAAGTTTGACGAGCGCAGCTTTGTGGTGCGTGACGGCGATTTCTGCATCATCCCGCCCAACAGCTTCATGCTGACCAAGACGGTCGAATACTTCAAGATCCCCGAAGACCTGCTGGCGCTGTGCATCGGCAAATCGACCTATGCACGCTGCGGCCTGATTGTGAACGTGACTCCGCTCAACCCCGGCTGGGAAGGCCATGTGACGATCGAAGTATCAAATACAACGCCGCTGCCAGCCAAGGTGTATGCCAACGAAGGCATCTGCCAGTTCCTGTTCTATAAAGCGGCTGATATCCCTGAAAAGCTGTATGACCAGATCAATCCCAAGTTTCAGGGTATCAAGGAAATCATCCCTGCGCGGGCCTAGGTCTTTGCCATGGATCGCCTGAAGCTGAAAGCCATCGACCTTGAAGACCTTTCAGTGATGTCGGCATGCCTGCAGGATGCCGCCGTGCAAAGCAGCGATATCATCTGGCAACCATCGGGTAAGCGTTTTGGTTTCATCGGCCAGCGCTATCGCTGGGAAGATAAGACGGCACGCACGCGTATCAACTGCCGTTTCTGGATTGATGGTGTGAATGCCGTGCAGCACCGCGCCGCCGATGCAGCAGCGGCGCTGGATCTTCTGGCGATTACACCCGACGACACCAGCCTGTTGCTACACTTTGCCGGCGGCGAAGCCATCAAGTTATCAACAGGCGGCAACTGGCGCGCCTATCTTGAGGATTTCGGCCCACAATGGCCCTGCGATAAGTGTCCGGAGCACCGTTAAAGCTTGACCTTCAATCACAGGCGCGTAAATTTCCCACATTCGCAATAATCAAGGGTTTGCATGTCAAAAGAAGAGTTAATTGAATTTGCCGGCGTCGTGGTCGAGCTTCTCCCCAACGCCACTTTCCGCGTTAAGCTGGATAATGAACATATCATCATCGCCCACACATCGGGCAAAATGCGCAAAAACCGCATCCGCGTGCTGGCGGGTGACAGGGTGAAGGTAGAGATGACCCCTTATGACCTGACCAAGGGCCGCATCACCTTCCGCGAGAAATGACACTTTCGCTTGTCTTCGGCACCGTTGATTCCTGGCAGGCCGCGCTGGTGTTCGACGACCGCCATTTTGTCGCCGGCTTTTATGACTCGCTGAACCGCCCGAACCTGCAAGGCGCCATCGCCACCGTTCAGGTGAATGAAGTGCGCGGGCCGCAAGCGTTTGCCACCCTGCCCGACGGCGAGGAAGGCTGGCTGGAAAAGCAGAAGAACATCAAGGGCGGCGACCGGCTGGCTGTGCGCGTTGGCGCGTATGTGGTGCCCGGCAAGGCATGGCCGCTGAAGGTGCTGGACAACGGTGCGCCCGCTGGCGTTGTGGCATGGCACGATGCAGCCCCCAGCGTTGCCGAACGCGCCGCCAAGCTTTATAACATCGATACCAGCATGATGTCGCAGGATGACGACCTGATTGTGGACACACTGGCGCTGCACCAGGGCCGTGAAAACCTGAAAGACGGCGCGTCGCTGGTGATTGAACAAACAGTGGCGCTGACGACCATCGATATCAATACTGGCCGCCTGCTAGGTGCCGCCAATATCATCGGTGAATGTGGCGGTGGTATCGCGGAAACCCTGCGCCGGTATGACCTTGGCGGCATGATCGTGATTGATGCGGCGTTTCTGGCACCCAGCGCACGCCGCGGGCTGGCCGACAAAGTTTCAAAGCAGCTGGCCGACGACCCGCTGCAACCCAAAGTTATCAGTGTTACCAAGATGGGGTTGATTGAAATCATCCGCCCGCGCATGGGCCCCAGCCTGCTGGAGATACTGTGAAGAAAAACACGGTATGCCCCGTATGCGGCATAGCCGCGATGAAGGAAATGGCACCGTTTTGCAGCCAGCGTTGCGCGGATGTTGATTTGGGCCGCTGGCTGCGCGGTGTCTATCGTGTGGAAACCGCTGAAACACCGCAAACAGCGGAAAGTGGCGAATCCGAGCCGCAAAATTAACCTTGCCCCAGAGCAAGTTAGCCTTTAAAAACGTGCTTCATCTTACGGTTTGCCCAGGTAGCTCAGTTGGTAGAGCAAGGGATTGAAAATCCCTGTGTCGGCGGTTCAATTCCGTCCCTGGGCACCACTATCCTTTCCAACACAGTCCAGTGCGATTTAGAGAAGCGATGAAAACGCTGATGCCATTGGCGTTATCGTCCAATGGCGTTCACGCCGGTTTCTTTACATCAGGGAAAGGTGGGGGCACATCTGGGGGCATAAATCCACGGGCACAAAAAAATGTGCCCCCACTTTGGAGGTCGCCCATGTTGTTATCTGAAACGAAATGCCGTAATGCCAAACCCAAGGCCAAGCCGTATAAGCTGGCTGATGGGAACGGCCTGTATCTTGAAGTCCTGCCAAACGGTGGCCGTTACTGGCGGCAGAAGTACCGCTTCTTTGGTAAGGAAAAGCGCTTAGCACACGGGGTCTATCCCACCATTACGCTGGCCGAAGCTCGCCAGATGGCCCTAGAAGCTCGCAAAAGGCTGGCCGAAGGACATGATCCGGCGATTGTTAAACAACAGCGCAAGCTGGACAGCCAGATTAGGCAAGAGAACATGCCCAGGGGCAAGTGCGTCTATAACACCCGTCTACTGAAAGCCACCCTGTCGTATTCGGCGCAGGAAGTGGCCGAGGTGTATGGCCTGCACAAAAACGTGGTGCTGCGCTGGTTCAAGGAAGGCTTGCGGCCATTGGATGATGGCCGGAGGCCGCTTCTAGTGCGCGGGGATGAATTGGCCCGTTTCCTTAAAGCACGGCAAGGTGCCCGTAAGACTAAGTGCCAGCCTGATGAGTTCTTTTGCTTTAAGTGCCGCGCCCCACGGCGACCTTTTGGCAACATGGTGGATATTGTCCAAGAAAGTACACGGCTCATGCGCGTGAAGGCAGTCTGCGAGGTGTGTGGAACGCCCATCAACAAGAGCCAAGCGCTGCACAATCTGCCCGCTATCGAAAAAACCTTCGATGTTCAGAAGCGGACAGGATTCGACTTATCCCACTGCACTGACCCCCGTTTAGAAGTTGAGAAAGAGGAGCAAGATGCCGAACGCCAAAAGTAACCCTGCCAATGATCGCACCAAGCGGCACTACCTGCTGTACCTGACCGAGGCCAAGCAGCGGGCCAAAAGCACGGCTGAACAGGCCCGTCGCGCCATCGACAGGTTCGAGGAGTACACTGGCTATAAGGACTTCGCCACCTTCAACGCCGACCAGGCTATGGGCTTCAAAAAGAGCCTGACCAAAACGAAGGCAAAACAGTCTGACCGACCGATCAGCCTGTCCACCATCGACCATACGCTGCATGTACTGCGCGAGTTCTTTCATTGGCTGTGCCAACGCCAAGGCTATAAGCGCATTGTCCCTGCTGACATTGCATACCTGAACATCAGCGCCAAGGAACGGCGGGAAGCTAATACACCCAACCAGAAAGCCTATCCGACCCTAGAGCAGGTTCACGCCACCCTGGCTGCAATGCCTGCCAACACGGATGCCGAACGCCGAGACCGCGCCCTGCTGGCCTTCACGGCGGTAACAGGCATACGGGATGCCGCCCTGATTAGTCTGAAACTCAAACACGTTTCGCCTGCCCAGCGCCGGGTGTATCAGGATGCCCGCGAAGTACGCACTAAGTTCAGTAAGACGATGGAGGTGTTTTTCTTCCCCGTAGCCCATGCGCCTGCTTGGCTACGTGATCCGATGGCCCCCGCAACGGCAGCATCGGCGCTTTTCAGGCGCGGTGATGATGACAGAGCCTTTGTGATGGCTTCCTGAAGCCCGATTGTCGAAGGCACAGCCTTTTCCAACTTAACAGGCTCGGCAGCATCCGAGTTTTTAGCAAAAGCGCTCGGCGTACCAGCTAAGGCAACAGCCAGAACCGCAAAAGCGGCGGCATAACGGTAAGTTCTCATCACAAAATCCCATACTTAATCGAGCCTCGCGCTACTGGCATGCAGTAACGCAGAACAAAGCGCACAGCGAACGGCATCACGCCGCGCAGTTGTGCTGTTTTACGGGATTAAGCTTGGGGAGGACGAAGAAAGCCTGATGTACAATCACCCGACAGGGCTGATTGTACATCAGGCAGATAAGCAACCGAGGTTTCGTATTGAACTAAAGCACCTTGATTGATCGAGAAACTCGTTTGAAAACCACAATGGCTGGCGCAGTGGTCAGCATCCGGGGCATCATTTTGAGTGCTGTTACTGGTGTTTGATGACATATCTGAAGAAATAGCAGCATCGTCAGAAGTGCAGCAAATATCGGCAGCGGAAGCCATACAAGGCGCAAGAATTGACACCATGAAAGCCGCCATGATGAGGCAGCCCATGAGGTTTTTGCGGATGTATGAAACGAACTTCATTGGGCAACAATGTAATCTACGTTGGTTAACAAGACAATACTTGATAAGGGGTAGTTTAGCTTTAGGCTCATTTATAGACCTAACTACTTGAGAATAAAATGAGTGCATCCTGCGGCAGCAACTGCGAGTTTGACGGCCAAGACCCGAAGTTCAAGCGGGCTTTATGGATCGTTATCGCCATTAACATTGTTATGTTTCTTGTCGAAATGGTCGCGGGCCAGATGGCAGGATCAAAAGCCCTTCAAGCTGACGCTCTCGACTTCTTTGCCGATGGTGTCACCTATGGTATCAGCCTAGCCGTCATCGGCGCTTCGCTACGTATTCGTTCCATAGCGGCTATGGCAAAGGGTATCAGCTTGCTTGTGATGGGCCTCTGGGTCATGGGCAGCACCCTGTACTCCGTTCTCTCGCCTGGTATGCCCGAAGCTCCCGTGATGGGCGCTATCGCTTTCCTTGCCCTGCTGGCTAACTTGTCGAGCGTTCTCATTCTGCGGAAATGGAACCAGGGCGATGCTAACGTGCGTTCGGTGTGGCTATGCTCACGCAACGACGCGATCAGTAACGTGGCTGTCATGCTGGCAGCGGTGGGTGTATTCGGCACGGGCACGGCATGGCCCGATCTGCTGGTGGCAGTCATCATGGCGGGTCTGTTCCTTAGCTCGGCCTTCCAGATCATTCGGCAAGCTAAATCCGAGCATAACCGAGGCTAGGAAAGTCTAAACCAATATGGTATAAACTAGCCCAATGCTTAAACGTCGATTAGCCTTCCTTTTTCTGTTGTTGGCTTTCGCCACTGCAAGTGCGATTGCACCGTCACTCGCCTTTGCTTGCCCACACATGGAAAAGCAAAAGCAGGAAAGCACGGTGGACAGCGATTGTCCGATGCATAAAAAGCAAGAAGAGAAAAAGATCGATACGTCAGATAAACCTTGCTGCAATAGTGCATCTTGCAAAGTTCCTCAAACATCATTTCTCAACAACGGCCACTACCAACACCTTTTACCTACAATCTCGCGGCCTATAACGCATCTGATGATGCGTATATCGCTTTTAGAGGCCCCGATCTCGTTACCCCACCTC